>NZ_VZRB01000022.1 GCF_008806595.1 Streptomyces luteolifulvus
GTACTAATAGGCCGAGGGCTTGTCCTCAGTTGCTCGCGTCCACTGTGTTTGTTCTGAGGCAACGACCGTTTTTCCGGTTCGTGTTTCATAGTGTTTCGGTGGTTATAGCGTGAGGGAAACGCCCGGTCACATTCCGAACCCGGAAGCTAAGCCTTACAGCGCCGATGGTACTGCAGGGGGGACCCTGTGGGAGAGTAGGACGCCGCCGAACGATTATTCAAAGGGTTGGACCCTGAACTTCGATTCAGGGTCCAACCCTTTTTTGCTATGCGTCACCAGAAGTTCACGTTCCGCGCTCAGCATCCAAGCATGGGTACTGCTGCAATGCTCAGGGCTGCCGGCGTCGGCGTCGGTGACGAGGTCGTCGTACCGGCCTTCGGGAACGTAGAGGTTGCCGAGGCCGTGGTCCTGGCCGGTGCGCTTCCGGTGTTCGCCGAGATAGATCCGGCGACGTACTGCCTCGATCCGTCCGGCGTCGAGGCCTCCATAACTCCGCGGACCGCGGCTGTCGTTGTCGTGCACCGTTTCGGACGGCCTGCCGACCTCCTGCGGTTGCACAGTGTCGGCCAGCGGCACGGGCTTCTGGTGCTGCAGCACGGCGAGTCCGAGGCGCCGTACGACGAGATAGCCCAGCGCCGGCAGCGGGCCGCCTATCTCGATGCGCGGCTGAGGGGCGTACTCACCCCCGACGGCGGTGACGGGCACACCTACCAGCAGTACGTCGTGCGGGTGCCCGGAAACGGGCGACCGGACCGCGATGCCTTCGCCCGGGCCTTGCGGGCCAGGGGAGTTGACTGCCGGGTGCCCGCGAAGACCCCCGTGCACCGGTTGCCGGAGTACCGGCGCTGTGTGTCCCTGCCGGAGACCGAGCGCGCGTCCGACGAGACCCTTGCGCTGCCCGTGGACGCCTCTTTGACCAAGCGGGACATGCAGCGCATCGTGGGTGCGTGCAATGCGCTCGGCGGATTGCTGCAGCCTGCCTTCTGATGGTCGAGGTTGGGAGCACGGGTCTGTTCGGGGTATGATCTATTGCGTTGCCGCGCGAGGGAAACCTCGAAAAGGTGACAGGCCCCTATAGCTCAGTCGGTAGAGCGTCTCCATGGTAAGGAGAAGGTCAACGGTTCGATTCCGTTTGGGGGCTCCAGCGACAAAGGCCCCGCCCCTTCGGGCGGGGCCTTTCGTATGCCCTCAGTCCTTATGGAGGCCCGGTACCCGCATTGCCAGGATCGCCATGTCGTCGGACGGGGCGTCCGACGCGAAGCGTTCCACCGCGCGCATGATGCGGGCCGCGACCGCGCCGGCGGTCAGGCCGGTGCATGTGGTGAGGACGTCGGTGAGGCCGTCGTCGCCCAACATACGGGTGCCTTCGCGGCGTTCCGTGACGCCGTCCGTGACGCACAGCAGGACGTCGCCCGGGTCGAGGGTGACCGTCTCCTCGTACAGCTCCAGGTCCTCCATGACGCCCAGGAGCGGCTGGGGCTCGGCGGCCGGTTCGACCGTGCCGTCCTGGCGGAGGCGGAGCGGGAGCGGATGGCCGGCGCAGACGACCTTCAGCTTCGCGCTGCCGTCCTGCTGAGGCCACAACTCGCCGTACAGGAGCGTGAGGAAGCGGCTGCGGGCGCCCTCGTCGAGGATCGCGGAGTTGAGGCGCTCCAGGACCGCCGGGCCGCTGAGGCCCTCTCTCGCAAGGAGTCTGAGGGCGTGGCGGGCGAGGCCTGTCACGGCAGCCGCGTTGGGGCCCGTACCGCAGACGTCGCCGATGGCGAAGCCGTATGCACCGTCGCGGATGGGGAAGACGTCGTAGAAGTCGCCGCCGACTTCGTTGCCCTCGCCGGCCGCGCGGTAGATGACCTCGACCTCGACGCCCTCGATGACCGGGAGTTCGGGTGGCAGGAGACTGCGCTGGAGGGACTGGCTGATCGCCGTGCGCTCGGAGTACAGGCGGGCGTTGTCCAGGGCCAGGGCGGCTCGGCGGGACAAGTCCTCGGCCAGTTCCAGGATTTCCTGGCGGAAGTGTTCGTCGGTCGGCTTGCCGAGGGTCAGCATGCCGATGACCCGGTTGCGGGCGACCAGGGGCAGGACGACCGTCTCGCCGCCCACCGCGGATGCCGTCGCCAGGGTCGGCCCGATACCCGACGAGACCTGGTGGGTGTGGCCGCCGCTCAGGCCCAGGCTGCGCATGGAACTGCGCAGGGCCGCCTGGTGGGCCGCTTCGCCGGGGGCCGGCCAGACGCGGGCGCCGGGGGTGGGTACCGGGTCCGGCGGGGGGATCTTCGACAGCAACGACTTGATGCCGTCGATGAGTTCCTCGTCCTCGTGCAGGACGTAGGACAGGTAGGGCTCCGAGGCCTGGTCGGCGATCGTGTAGACGGCGCACCAGGTGGCCAGGGTCGGGACGGTCATCTGGGCCATCAGGGCCAGGGTCTGGTCGCGGTCCAGGGTGCCCGCGAGCAGGTCGGAGGCCTCGACGAGGAAGCTCAGGGAGCCTCGGCGCAGGCGTTCCAGTTCGCCGAGGCGGGCGGACTCGACGGCCAGCGCGATGCGGTCGGCGGCGAACTGGAGGCGCAGGGCCTCCTCGTTCGAGTAGCGGCCGGGGCCCTCGGCGGCCACGCCCAGCGAGCCGGTGAGGCGGCCCTCCACCTTCAGGGGGACGGTGACCACGGAGCGCATGCCGGTGCCGCTGAGCAGCGGGACGGCGCCCGGTACGGCCGTGAGGTCGTCGTGGACGGCCGGCATGCGTGCCGAGCCGTAGCGGCCGGGGCCCGCCTCGACGGGGACGCGGGCGAAGCGCTGGCGGGCGGAGGGCAGGCCCGTGGAGGCGCGGACCTCCAGCTCCGTCTCGTCGTCGGTCGCGAGGAGCAGGAAGGCGGAGTCGCCGTCGAGCATGTCGCGGGCGCGTTCCACCGTGCGCTGGAGGAGACCGTCCAGATCGTCCGGGGCGGGGGAGCCGATGAACACCTCGAAGGGGTCGGCGCTCTGGCCGTCGGCTGTTTTCGGGTCGGCGGCGTGGACGCGCAACGGCGTCTGGAGCACGGCCCGTTCGTGGTCCCGTACCAGCAGGCACACGGTGGACGGCTCGCCTGCCGTGTCACGGACGCGGAGGTGGGAAGCGTAGACGGGGGTGACGCGGCCGCTCGCGCTCCTGATGCCGTAACTGCCTTCCCAGCGCGAGAGTTGGAGCGCCTCCGCGATGCCGGTGCCGGTGCCCGGGGTGTGCGGCCAGGCGGCGAGGTCGGTCAGGGGCTTGCCGGTGACCTGTTCGGAGGCGTAGCCGAACAGTTCCTCGGCGTCCTCGCTCCAGGCGGTGATGGCGCCGGTGCGGTCGATCTGGACGACGGCGACGCGGACGCGGCCGTCGGCGAGCGGAAGGAGGTCGGCGGGCAGTGACGGGCCGGCGGCGCGGGTGCCCACCGGGCGACCGGGGAGGGCGAGTTGGAACCAGACCTGCTTGTGGGTGGGCGTGTACTCGACGCCCCAGCGGCCGGCGAGGGCCGCGCAGAGCTGGAGGCCGCGGCCGCCCTCGCGGTCCGGGCTGCCCATGGTGACGGGCGAGCCCTGGAGCGGGATCTCGCGCTCCGGGTAGCGGTCGGCGACCTCGATCCTTACGCCGTCTTCACTGCGCAGGCACAGGACGTCCGCGGAAGTGCCCGCGTGGACGACGGCGTTGGTCACCAGTTCGCTGGTGAGGACCACCGCGTCGTCGACGATGTCCGCGAAGCCCCAGCCCTGGAGGGTGTCGCGGACGAAGGAGCGCGCGCTCGCGACCGAACGTCCGAGCGGCTCGAAGCTGGCGGCCGCGCGCGCGGTGATCACTGAGCTCCTCATCCTGTGGTCGGCGTGCAGGATTGCGTGGCCGACCGGCTCGTGCCGCTGGTGCGGCATTCCGTCCGTCGGCCGGGGGTCCGGGGGCTGTTCCCCAGGGATCAGTCCGGTGGTCATGTGTGCGGCCGCCCCTCCGATGCCCGCTCGTTCTCGTGCCACCGCCCAGGCCGGACGGACCGGCGCGGCTGGACAGCCGCATGCAAGGTTACTTACCTTCCCCGTCCATGCGGATGCCGGTCGCCGGTGTTTCCGTCCGGAGGGTGTGCGGACGATGTGCGAAGCTGCCGAACTGTTATGGCCTGGTTCAGCCGGGGTGAAACACTGGGCAAGCTTCTGTTGAAGGTCCGGGCAGGCCGAGTGTCTTTTGCGTGAGACGGGCAGCAGCCCGTGGTGCGGCTCGTCGTGCCTGACTGAAAATACGCAGTAGTAGGCAGAGCTATGCAGCAGTATCCGGTGGGCCGGTCAGGAGTACCGGGCCACAGCAGTAACGGTCGACCCCTGCGGGAGGGACACAGTGGAGTCTGGCGCAGCGACGCGGAGCACCAAGACGCGCGCGAAAGGCGGACAGTCCCTGAGTAACAAGCGGAAACCGGCCAATGGGACCACCGCGGTGGACACGGCTGCCCTGAACCGTCTGCTGGCGGCACTTGTCGCGATGCGGGACGGGAATTTCCGCAAGCGGCTCACGGTGTCCGGTGACGGCGTGATGTCGGAGATCGCGGCCGTCTTCAACGAGGTGGCCGACCGCAATCTGCATCTGACGGGCGAGCTGTCCCGGGTACGGCGCGTGGTGGGCCGTGACGGAAAGCTCACGGAACGGCTGGAAACAGGCGCCTCCGAGGGGTCCTGGGCCACTGCCATCGATGCCTCGAACGCGCTCGTGGACGATCTCGTACGGCCCGTCTCCGAGGTCAGCCGCGTGCTGTCGGCGGTGGCGGAGGGCGATCTGTCGCCCCGTATGGAACTGCGGACTCAGGCGCCGGACGGAACCGGTCATCCGCTGCGGGGCGAGTTCCTGAAGGTCGGGCGGACCGTCAACAATCTGGTCGACCAGCTCTCGACGTTCACCGACGAGGTCACGCGCGTGGCCAGCGAGGTGGGTACCGAGGGCAAGCTGGGCGGGCAGGCACGCGTGCGTGGCATGTCGGGCTCGTGGAAGGACCTCACGGAGTCCGTCAACACGATGGCGTACCGGCTGACGGCGCAGGTGCGGGACATCGCGCTGGTGACGACGGCGGTCGCCAAGGGTGATCTGTCACGCAAGGTGACGGTTCATGTGGCCGGCGAGATGCTGGAGCTGAAGAACACCGTCAACACGATGGTGGACCAGCTGTCGTCCTTCTCCTCCGAGGTGACCCGGGTCGCGCGCGAGGTGGGTGTCGAGGGCGAGCTGGGCGGCCAGGCGCAGGTGCCCGGTGTGGCGGGTGTGTGGAAGGACCTCACCGATTCGGTGAACCTGATGGCCGGCAATCTGACGGCCCAGGTGAGGGGGATCGCCCAGGTGACGACGGCGGTCGCCAGCGGTGACCTGTCGCAGAAGGTGACGGTGTCGGCACGCGGTGAGGTCGCGCAGCTCGCCGACACGATCAACCAGATGACCGAGACGCTGCGGACCTTCGCGGACGAGGTCACGCGGGTCGCCAACGAGGTGGGTGCCGAGGGGCGGCTCGGCGGGCAGGCGAACGTGCCGGGGGCGGCCGGTACGTGGAAGGACCTGACGGACTCCGTCAACACGGTGTTCCGGAACCTCACGACTCAGGTGCGGGACATCGCCGCGGTGACGACGGCCGTGGCCAGCGGCGACCTGTCGCAGAAGGTCACGGTGGACGTGGCCGGCGAGATGCTGGAGCTGAAGAACACCGTCAACGGGATGGTCGACCAGCTGTCGTCCTTCGGTGCCGAGGTCACGCGTGTGGCGCGTGAGGTCGGTGTCGAGGGTGAGCTGGGCGGGCAGGCGCAGGTGCCGGGGGCGGCCGGTACGTGGAAGGACCTGACGGACTCCGTCAACACGGCGTTCCGCAACCTCACCGGACAGGTGCGGAACATCGCCCAGGTGACGACGGCCGTGGCCAACGGTGATCTGTCGCAGAAGGTCACCGTGGACGTGTCCGGCGAGATGCTGCAGCTGAAGAACACCGTGAACACGATGGTGGACCAGCTGTCGGCCTTCGCCGACCAGGTGACGCGGGTCGCCCGTGACGTGGGCACCGAGGGGCGGCTCGGCGGTCAGGCCGTGGTGTCCGGGGTCAGCGGCACCTGGAAGGAACTGACCGACTCCGTCAACTTCATGGCGGGCAATCTCACCTCACAGGTGCGGCAGATCGCCCAGGTGACGACGGCGGTGGCCCGGGGTGACCTGTCGCAGAAGATCGACGTGGACGCGCGCGGCGAGATCCTGGAGCTGAAGAACACCATCAACACGATGGTCGACCAGCTCTCCGCCTTCGCCGACCAGGTGACGAGGGTCGCCCGTGAAGTGGGTACGGAGGGCCGGCTCGGCGGTCAGGCGCAGGTGCCCGGTGTGGCCGGTGTGTGGCGCGACCTGACCGACTCCGTGAACGGCATGGCCGGCAACCTCACCGCCCAGGTGCGCAATATCGCGCAGGTCGCCACCGCGGTGGCCCGGGGTGACCTGTCGCAGAAGATCGATGTGGACGCGCGCGGCGAGATCCTGGAGCTGAAGAACACGCTCAACACGATGGTGGACCAGCTGTCCAGCTTCGCCGACCAGGTGACGCGGGTGGCCCGCGAGGTGGGTACGGAGGGCATCCTCGGCGGTCAGGCCGAGGTGCAGGGTGTCTCCGGTACCTGGAAGGACCTCACGCAGTCAGTGAACCTCATGGCGAACAACCTGACGATCCAGGTGCGCAGCATCGCCGACGTCACGACCGCGGTCGCCAAGGGCGACCTCTCGAAGAAGATCACGGTCGATGCGCAGGGCGAGATCCTCGAACTCGTCACCACCGTCAACACGATGGTGGACCAGCTGTCGTCCTTCGCCGAGCAGGTGACCCGGGTGGCCCGCGAGGTGGGCACCGAGGGCCAGCTGGGCGGTCAGGCGCGGGTGCCCGGTGTCACGGGCATCTGGAAGGACCTCAGCGACAACGTGAACCTGATGGCCAACAACCTGACCGTGCAGGTGCGGAACATCTCCCAGGTCGCGGCGGCGGTCGCCAACGGCGATCTGACGCGGACGGTGACGATCGAGGCGCGCGGTGAGGTCGCGCAGCTCGCCGACACCTTCAACACCATGGTGAAGACGCTGAGTTCGTTCGCCGACCAGGTCACCAAGGTGGCCCGCGAGGTGGGCACGGACGGCATCCTGGGAGGGCAGGCGCGCGTGCCGGGCGTGGCCGGTACGTGGAAGGACCTCACGGAGTCCGTGAACCAGATGGCGTCCAACCTGACCGGCCAGGTGCGCAACATCGCCATGGTCACGACCGCGATCGCCAAGGGCGATCTGACCAAGAAGATCGACATCGATGCGCGCGGCGAGATCCTGGAGCTGAAGACCACCATCAACACGATGGTCGACCAGCTGTCGTCCTTCGCGGGGGAGGTCACCCGGGTCGCCCGCGAGGTGGGCACGGAAGGCCGGCTGGGCGGCCAGGCACGCGTGCGTGACGTCGACGGCACCTGGCGGGACCTGACCGAGTCGGTGAACGAGATGGCGGGGAACCTCACCCGGCAGGTGCGTGCCATCGCGCGTGCCGCCACCGCGGTGACCCGCGGTGACCTCAACCTGAAGCTGGACGTGGACGCCGCCGGCGAGATCCAGGAGCTCCAGGACTACATCAACAAGATGATCGCCAACCTGCGCGACACCACGATCGCCAACAAGGAGCAGGACTGGCTCAAGGGCAACCTCGCCCGTATCTCGGCGCTGATGCAGGGCCGCCGGGATCTGGAGGACGTCGCCTCGCTCATCATGAGCGAGCTGACCCCGGTGGTGTCCGCGCAGCACGGCGCCTTCTTCCTGGCGATGCCGCTGGTCGACGGCAAGGACCTGAGCGCCGAGGCCGAGGACCAGTACGAGCTGCGGATGCTCGGTTCGTACGGCTACTCGATGGGCTCCATGCCGACGTCGTTCCGGCCGGGTGAGGCGCTGATCGGGACGGCCGCCATGGAGAAGCGCACGATCCTGGTGGAGAACGCGCCCAGCGGCTATCTGAAGATCTCCTCGGGGCTCGGCGAGGCGCCGCCCGCGCAGGTGATCGTGCTTCCGGTGCTGTTCGAGGGCAAGGTGCTCGGCGTGATCGAGCTGGCGTCGTTCACACCGTTCACACAGATCCAGAAGGACTTCCTCAACCAGATCGCCGAGATGATCGCGACGAGCGTCAACACGATCTCCGTCAACACCAAGACGGAGGTGCTGCTGAAGCAGTCGCAGGAGCTGACGGAGCAGTTGCGTGAGCGGTCGGCCGAGCTGGAGAACCGGCAGAAGGCCCTTCAGGCGTCGAATGCCGAACTGGAGGAGAAGGCCGAGCTGCTGGCCCGGCAGAACCGCGACATCGAGGTCAAGAACACCGAGATCGAGGAGGCGCGGCAGGTCCTGGAGGAGCGTGCCGAGCAACTCGCCGTCTCCATGCGCTACAAGAGCGAGTTCCTGGCCAACATGTCCCACGAGCTGCGTACGCCGCTCAACTCGCTCCTGATCCTCGCCAAGCTGCTCGCCGACAACGCCGACTCCAACCTCACCCCGAAGCAGGTCGAGTTCGCCGAGACCATCCACGGGGCGGGCTCCGACCTGCTTCAGCTGATCAACGACATCCTCGACCTGTCCAAGGTCGAGGCGGGCAAGATGGACGTCTCCCCGACGCGCATCGCGCTCGTCCAGCTCGTCGACTACGTGGAGGCCACCTTCCGGCCACTGACCGCGGAGAAGGGCCTCGACCTGTCCGTACGGGTGTCGCCGGAGCTGCCGGCCACCCTGCACACGGACGAGCAGCGGCTTCTGCAGGTGCTGCGCAACCTGCTGTCCAACGCGGTGAAGTTCACCGACTCCGGGGCGGTGGAGCTGGTCATCCGGCCCGCCGGCAAGGACGTGCCGATGGCGATCCGCGAGCAGCTCCTGGAGACGGGTTCGCTGCGCGAGGCGGACGCTGACCTGATCGCCTTCTCCGTCACGGACACCGGCATCGGCATCGCGGCCAGCAAGATGCGGGTGATCTTCGAGGCGTTCAAGCAGGCGGACGGTACGACGAGCCGTAAATACGGCGGTACGGGCCTCGGGCTGTCCATCTCACGGGAGATCGCCCAGCTGCTCGGCGGTGAGATCCATGCGCAGAGCGAGCCGGGACGCGGATCGACGTTCACGCTGTATCTGCCGCTGCACCCGAGCGAACTGCCGCCGACGGGCTATCAGCAGCTCGCACCCACGCTGGAGGCCGGGGACCTGGTGGCCTCCGCGCACGACCGGGCCGAGCTGTCCGAGCTGTCCGACGCGGAGATCGAGACGCCGGCCGAGGTGAAGTCGTACCAGGAGACGCAGAACGGCGCCGCGGCGCTCTTCAGGCGCCGGCGCAGGGGTGCGCCCTTCACCGAGCACCGGGCGGCGCGGGAGCAGTGGGCCGTGGCCGAGCAGGACGCGGCGCAGGCGCGCCGCGGGATCCGGTTCGGCGGGGAGAAGGTGCTGATCGTCGACGACGACATCCGCAATGTGTTCGCGCTGACCAGCGTCCTGGAACAGCACGGGCTGTCGGTGCTGTACGCCGAGAACGGCCGTGAGGGCATCGAGGTCCTGGAGCAGCACGACGATGTGGCGGTCGTTCTGATGGACATCATGATGCCGGAGATGGACGGGTATGCGACGACCACGGCGATCCGCAGGATGCCGCAGTTCGCCGGGCTCCCGATCATCGCGCTGACCGCGAAGGCGATGAAGGGCGACCGGGAGAAGGCGATCGAGTCGGGCGCTACCGACTATGTGACGAAGCCGGTCGATCCCGATCATCTGCTGGCGGTGATGGACCAGTGGATGCGCGAGGCGTGACGAAAACCGTCAGACTCCGTTCGGGTTTCATGCGTTGAGATGTCATTCGCATGTGGCGGGAACGGTCGATGTACACATGGAGTTGCTGACTCAGTGTGGCCGAGGCCGTGTAGAAGCACGGGATTCGGGGAACCTTCTGGTCTCCCGCTGCGTTTCTGCTACGTGCGCTGTGATATCCACAGTGACATCGCGGTGACAGGGTGTGGCGACGAGCGGGGTGCGGCTACCATGACCGGCACAAGGACGGGCGACGTAAGGGAGTCGTCCCCTGGGGCGGCGCCCGGTGCACTTCCGGGGCGAGGAGGGCGGGCCATGGTGCAGAAGGCCAAGATCCTTCTGGTGGATGACCGGCCGGAGAATCTGCTGGCGCTGGAGGCCATCCTCTCTGCGCTCGATCAGATGCTGGTGCGGGCATCGTCCGGGGAGGAAGCGCTCAAAGCACTGCTCACGGACGACTTCGCGGTCATTCTGCTGGACGTCCAGATGCCAGGGATGGACGGTTTTGAAACCGCCGCGCACATCAAGCGCCGAGAACGGACCCGGGACATCCCGATCATCTTCCTCACCGCGATCAACCATGGGCCGCACCACACCTTCCGCGGATATGCGGCGGGCGCGGTCGACTACATCTCCAAGCCGTTCGACCCGTGGGTGCTGCGCGCGAAGGTCTCGGTCTTCGTCGAGCTGTACATGAAGAACTGCCAGCTTCGGGAGCAGGCAGCGCTGCTGCGGCTCCAGTTGGAGGGCGGTGGCGGCGGCAAAGCCCTGCCCGGGGACGCGAAGGAGCCGGCGGGGCTGCTCGCCGAGCTGTCGGCGCGGCTCGCGGCGGTGGAGGAGCAGGCCGAGGCGCTGTCCAAGCAGCTCGACGACGAGTCGGCGGACGCGGCCGCGGTGGCCACGGCGGCTCATCTCGAACGCAAACTCACGGGGTTGCGGCGGGCGCTCGATGCGCTGGAGCCGGGGACGGGCAGTTCTCCCTCGGTGTCGTCGCAGAACTGACGTACCGGCGACGGGCGGTGTGCATGAGCCCGCGTCAGCTTCGCGCTCCGGCAAGGGCGACACGAACGGGTGAAGCAGTGGGCACGCGTGTCCACTGCCCTCTCCACCGGTAATCTCACACCCATGGCCTCACGTCCCTCCGCAGCCAAGAAGCAGCCCGCGAAGAAGGCGGCCGCTCCCGTGAAGGGACCGGCGAAGAAGGCCGCTGCAAAGAAGGCCCCCGCGAAGAAGGCGCCGGCCAAGAAGGCCGCGGCCAAGAAGCCCGCGCCCAAACCCGCGCCGAACCCCACCGGGGGCATCTACCGGCTCGTGCGCGCCCTCTGGCTCGGCATCGCGCACGCCGTCGGCGCGGTGTTCCGCGGAATAGGGCAGGGCGCGAAGAACCTCGACCCCGCGCACCGCAAGGACGGGATCGCGCTGCTCCTGCTCGGCCTCGGGCTGATCGTCGCCGCCGGAACCTGGTCGAACCTGCGCGGCCCGGTCGGCGACCTCGTCGAGATGCTGGTGACCGGCGCCTTCGGCCGGTTCGATCTGCTGGTGCCGATCCTGCTCGCGGTCATCGCCGTACGGTTCATCCGGCACCCCGAGAAGCCCGACGCCAACGGCCGCATCGTGATCGGTCTGTCCGCGCTCGTCATCGGCGTGCTCGGCCAGGTCCACATCGCCTGCGGCGCGCCCGCCCGCAGCGACGGCATGCAGGCGATAAGGGACGCCGGCGGGCTCATCGGCTGGGGTGCGGCGACCCCGCTGACGTACGCGATGGGCGAGGTCCTCGCCGTACCGCTACTCGTGCTGCTCACGCTGTTCGGTCTGCTGGTCGTCACGGCCACGCCGGTCAACGCCATCCCGCAGCGGCTGAGGCTGCTCGGGGTGAAGCTGGGCATCGTCCACGACCCGGCCGCGGAGGAGCCCAGCGAGGACGACGAGCGCTACGACGACCAGTGGCGCGAGGCGCTGCCCGCGAGCCGCCGCCGTCGCGGGCCCGCCCCCGAGACGTACGACCCCGACAGCGCGGAGCAGGAGGCACTCTCCCGGCGCCGCGGCCGCCCCAGGCGCTCCGCCGTGCCACAGCCCGACATGGACCGCCGGCTCGACGCCGTGGACGTCGCCGCCGCGGCCGCGGCCGCGCTCGACGGCGCGGTGCTGCACGGCATGCCGCCCTCGCCGGTCGTCGCCGACCTCACCCAGGGCGTGAGCGTGGGGGACCGCGAGGAGCCGACCCCCACCCCGACGCCGACGCCGGTGCCGGCCGCGCGGCCCAAGCAGGAGAAGCTGGACGCTGCCGTCCCGGACCTCACCAAGGCCCCGCCCGAGGCGTCCCGCGAGCTGCCGCCGCGTGCCGAGCAGCTCCAGCTGTCCGGCGACATCACCTACTCGCTGCCCTCGCTCGACCTCCTCACCCGCGGGGGCCCCGGCAAGGCGCGCAGTGCCGCGAACGACGCGGTGGTCGCCTCGCTCACCAACGTCTTCACCGAGTTCAAGGTCGACGCCGCCGTCACCGGCTTCACGCGCGGGCCGACGGTCACGCGCTACGAGGTCGAGCTCGGCCCCGCGGTCAAGGTCGAGCGGATCACCGCGCTGACCAAGAACATCGCCTACGCGGTCGCCAGCCCCGACGTCCGGATCATCTCGCCGATCCCCGGCAAGTCCGCCGTCGGCATCGAGATCCCGAACACCGACCGCGAGATGGTCAACCTCGGCGACGTGCTGCGCCTCGCGGCGGCCGCCGAGGACGAGCACCCGATGCTGGTCGCGCTCGGCAAGGACGTCGAGGGCGGCTATGTGATGGCCAACCTCGCGAAGATGCCGCATGTGCTGGTGGCCGGAGCCACCGGTTCCGGAAAGTCGTCGTGCATCAACTGTCTGATCACGTCGATCATGGTCCGCGCGACCCCCGAGGACGTCCGCATGGTCCTCGTCGACCCCAAGCGGGTCGAGCTGACCGCGTACGAGGGCATCCCGCACCTGATCACGCCGATCATCACCAACCCCAAGCGGGCCGCCGAGGCGCTGCAGTGGGTCGTACGGGAGATGGACCTGCGTTACGACGACCTCGCGGCGTACGGCTTCCGGCACATCGACGACTTCAACGAGGCCATAAGGAACGGCAAGGTCAAGGCTCCCGAGGGGAGCGAACGCGAGCTCCAGCCGTACCCCTATCTGCTGGTGATCGTCGACGAGCTCGCCGACCTGATGATGGTCGCCCCGCGCGACGTCGAGGACGCCATCGTGCGCATCACGCAGCTCGCGCGCGCGGCCGGCATCCACCTGGTGCTCGCCACCCAGCGGCCGTCGGTCGACGTCGTCACCGGTCTGATCAAGGCGAACGTGCCGTCCCGGCTCGCCTTCGCCACCTCCTCGCTCGCCGACAGCCGCGTCATCCTCGACCAGCCCGGGGCCGAGAAGCTGATCGGCAAGGGCGACGGGCTCTTCCTGCCGATGGGGGCGAACAAGCCGACCCGTATGCAGGGCGCCTTCGTGACCGAGGACGAGGTCGCGGCGGTCGTCCAGCACTGCAAGGACCAGATGGCGCCCGTCTTCCGGGACGACGTCACGGTGGGCACCAAGCAGAAGAAGGAGATCGACGAGGAGATCGGCGACGACCTCGACCTGCTGTGCCAGGCGGCCGAGCTGGTCGTCACCACACAGTTCGGGTCCACGTCCATGCTCCAGCGCAAGCTGCGCGTCGGCTTCGCCAAGGCCGGGCGGCTCATGGACCTGATGGAGTCCAGGGGAATCGTGGGACCGAGCGAAGGATCCAAGGCTCGTGACGTTCTTGTGAAGGCCGACGAGCTGGACGGTGTGCTCGCCGTGATCCGCGGGGAGTCTTGAACAGGAGCGTTCCAGGACCGGAGCGTTCCGTCGTGACCGTTCCGTAAGGGATCATCGAGCAACCGTTTCCCCGTGGCGTACGTCAAGTTGAGGGAAACGACAAGCACATACCCCACCCTCGGGATGACCGGCCATTCCGATGGAGTAAAGGTCCCACCGCCCGGTTGCCCCACCCTTTCGTACCCCCCCTAGACTGAACTTCCAGCACAGGCGGCTAAACGCTCGAAAGGCGCCCCCGTGTCCATCGGCAACTCCCCTGAAGACGAGCGTCCGTTCGAAGACGACCCTGAGGAAGCCCGCCCCTCGATCGGACGTGCCCTGCACCAGGCACGCATCGAGGCCGGGCTGACCGTCGACGACGTCAGTTCCGCCACCCGGGTCCGCATCGCCATCGTGCACGCCATTGAGGCGGACGACTTCGCGCCGTGCGGCGGCGACGTCTACGCGCGCGGCCACATCCGGACCCTGGCCAAGGCGGTCCGCCTCGATCCCGCCCCGCTCCTCGCCCAGTACGACGCCGATCACGGGGGGCGTCCGGCCCCCACACCGGCGGCGCCCCTCTTCGAGGCGGAACGCATCCGCCCCGAGCGGCGCGGACCCAACTGGACCGCGGCCATGGTCGCCGCGATCGTCGTCGTGGTCGGCTTCGTCGGGTTCACCGCGGTCAAGGGCGGTGACGACGGCGGCACACAGACCCAGGTGGCCGACGGCTCCAAGCCCGCGACCGGCAAGTCCTCCTCACCCACGCCCAAGAACAGCAAGCCCGCCGACCCCAAGCCGGAGCCGTCCGACAGCGCGATCGCGGCCGCCCCCCAGGACAAGGTGACCGTCCAGGTGAGCGCCGACGACGGACGCAGCTGGATCTCGGCCAAGGACCACAACGGCCGGCTGCTCTTCGACGGACTGCTCAAGCAGGGCGAGTCCAAGACCTTCCAGGACAGCGAGAAGATCAACCTCGTCCTCGGCGACGCCGGGGCGATCCAGCTGCACGTCAACGGCAAGAAGATCGAGGACGACTTTCAGCCGGGCGCGGTGGAGCGCCTGACGTACACGAAGGGCGACCCGCAGGTCGGATAAGTCCTCCTGAAGGATCGCAGCGGGTACGGGGTTGGCCAAGATCGGCCAACCCCGTCGACGTGGGCTGTCAGTGAGACAAAGTAGTCTTGAGCGCATGCCTGAACGCCGTACCGTCGCACTCGTCACTCTTGGCTGCGCCCGTAACGAGGTGGACTCGGAGGAGCTCGCAGGCCGCTTGGAGGCGGACGGCTGGGACCTCGTGGAGGACGCCGCGGACGCGGATGTCGCCGTCGTCAACACCTGTGGCTTCGTCGACGCCGCCAAGAAGGACTCCGTCGACGCCCTGCTGGAGGCCAACGACCTCAAGGGGCAGGCCAGAACCCAGGCCGTCGTGGCCGTGGGCTGCATGGCCGAGCGGTACGGCAAGGAACTCGCCGAGGCCCTCCCCGAGGCCGACGGCGTGCTCGGCTTCGACGACTACTCGAACATCTCGGACCGCCTGCAGACCATCCTCAGCGGCGGCATCCACGCCGCGCACACCCCGCGCGACCGGCGCAAACTGCTACCGATCAGCCCGGCCGAGCGGCAGTCGGTGTCGGACGTCGCCCTTCCCGGGCACGGCGCCGCGGCCGACCTTCCGGAAGGTCTGGCTCCGGCCTCCGGCCCGCGCGCGCCCCTGCGCCGCCGTCTGGACGGCGCGCCGGTCGCCTCGGTGAAGCTCGCCTCCGGCTGCGACCGGCGCTGCTCCTTCTGCGCCATCCCGTCCTTCCGCGGCTCCTTCATCTCCCGCCGCCCGAGCGACGTGCTGAACGAGACGCGGTGGCTGGCCGAGCAGGGCGTCAAGGAGATCATGCTGGTCTCCGAGAACAACACCTCCTACGGCAAGGACCTGGGCGACATCCGGCTGCTAGAGTCGCTGCTGCCCGAGCTCGCCGAGGTCGACGGCCTCGAGCGGGTGCGTGTCAGCTATCTCCAGCCGGCCGAGATGCGCCCCGGGCTCATCGACGTCCTGACCTCGACCCCGAAGGTCGCGCCGTACTTCGATCTGTCCTTCCAGCACTCCGCGCCCGGCGTGCTGCGCGCGATGCGCCGCTTCGGTGACACCGACCGCTTCCTCGAACTGCTCGACACCATCAGGAGCAAGGCCCCCCAGGCCGGCGTGCGCTCCAACTTCATCGTCGGCTTCCCCGGCGAGAGCGAGGCCGACCTGGCCGAGCTGGGGCGCTTCCTGAACGGCGCGCGGCTGGACGCCATCGGTGTCTTCGGGTACTCCGACGAGGAGGGCACCGAGGCGGCGACGTACGACGACAAGCTCGACGAGGACGTCGTCGCCGAGCGGCTGGCGCATGTCTCCCGGCTCGCCGAGGAACTCGTCTCGCAGCGTGCCGAGGAGCGCCTGGGCGAGACCGTGCAGGTGCTGGTGGAGTCGGTGGACGAGGAGGGTGTCTACGGCCGCGCCACGCACCAGGCCCCGGAGACGGACGGCCAGGTGCTGCTCACGAGCGGCGCGGGCCTCGCCGTCGGCCGTATGGTCGAGGCGAAGGTGGTCGGCACGGAAGGTGTCGACCTGGTGGCCGAGCCGCTGCAGGGCTCGCTCGCGTGCGGTGAGGAGGCGGGCAGATGACCGGAGTACCGGCATCGGCGGCGGGCGGCGCCTCCGGCACGAACGGTGCGCCCGCGAGCGCGGCTTCGGGTCCTGCCTCCGGTGCAGTTTCCGGTGCCGTCTCCGGTCCGCAGAACGGCGGGAAGAGCGCGCGCGGCGGGAAGATCGCGGCCGCCGCGGTCAACCAGGCCAGTGTGTGGAACGTCGCGAACCTGCTGACGATGCTGCGGCTGCTCCTCGTACCCGGCTTCGTCGCGCTGATGCTGGCCGACGGCGGGTACGACCCGGCGTGGCGCTCGCTCGCCTGGGCGGCCTTCGCCATTGCCATGATCACCGATCTGTTCGACGGGCATCTGGCGCGCACCTACAACCTGGTCACCGACTTCGGGAAGATCGCCGACCCCATCGCCGACAAGGCGATCATGGGAGCGGCGCTGATCTGTCTGTCCGCACTCGGAGATCTGCCGTGGTGGGTGACGGGCGTCATCCTCGGACGGGAACTCGGCATCACACTCCTGCGTTTCCTCGTCATCCGGTACGGCGTCATCCCCGCGAGCCGCGGCGGCAAGCTCAAGACCCTCACCCAGGGCGTGGCCGTCGGGATGTACATCCTGGCGCTGACGGGGTGGCTGGCCACCGCGAGGTTCTGGGTGATGGCCGTGGCGGTCGTCCTGACCGTGGTGACCGGGCTCGACTATGTGAGACAGGCCATTGTGCTGCGCCGGCAGGGAATCGCCGAGCGCAAGGCCGCGTCGGAGGAGACGGAAGCGTGAACTCCACGGCCGCCGACGTCGTGCGACTACTCACGGTGAGGGGCGAGACGCTCGCCGTCGCCGAGTCGCTGACCGGTGGTCTGGTTGCGGCGGACATCACAGCGGTCTCCGGGGCGTCCAAGGTGTTCCGCGGTTCGGTGACCGCCTACGCCACCGAGCTCAAGCAGGGACTGCTGGGCGTGGACGCCGCCCTGCTGGCGCAGCGCGGCGCGGTGGATCCGCAGGTCGCGGCCCAGATGGCGGCCGGCGTGCGCAAGGCGCTCGACGCCGACTGGGGCATCGCGACGACCGGCGTCGCAGGGCCGGAACCGCAGGACGACAAGCCCGTCGGGACGGTCTTCGTGGCCGTGGACGGCCCGCTTCGTGCGGATTCCGGTTCCGCCGGTGGCGGAAAAGTGGAGGCCCTGAGGTTGAACGGCGACCGCGCGGAAATTCGTATGGAGAGTGTACGGAGCGTACTCGCACTGCTCCTGAGGGAGCTTGCGGGCGAACACAGTGGGAATGAGCGCGCACAGGATACGGAACAGAACGGGGGGTTTTGATGTTTGCAGCCCTGAGTGAACACGACATCGCTCCCCGCACGGCCGCGGCGCAAGGCGGTACGGTGGGGCGTGAAGGATGCGGCTACGCGGTCCGAGGAGGGAGCCACCGATGATTCTGCTCCGTCGCCTGCTTGGTGACGTGCTGCGTCGGCAGCGCCAACGCCAGGGCCGTACTCTGCGCGAAGTCTCCTCGTCCGCCCGAGTCTCACTCGGCTATCTCTCCGAGGTGGAGCGGGGGCAGAAGGAGGCTTCCTCCGAGCTGCTCTCCGCCATCTGCGACGCGCTGGACGTACGGATGTCCGAGCTCATGCGTGAGGTGAGCGACGAGCTCGCCCTCGCCGAGCTGGCCCAGTCTGCTGCGGCCACCCCCAGCGAGCCTGTTCCGGCGTCGGTCCGTCCGATGCTGGGTTCCGTATCGGTGACCGGTGTGCCACCGGAACGGGTGACCATCAAGGCGCCCACCGAGGCGGTGGACGTGGTCGCCGCGTGACGTTCGCGCGGGTGTGACGCAGAGAGGGCGCCCTGGGCGCCGAGCAACTGTGTGAGGCCCCGGCCAGGGCTTCTCCGGGGAGACCCGGAGAGGTGCGGTCGGGGTTTTTCGCATCTGCCGTCGGTGCGGGTGCCTCCTTGGTCCGTTTGCCCGTACGGGGAGCTGCCCCCATCGTGGAGGGGCGGGTGTCTCCGACGGCCGGGCTGTCCACGGTCGGCCCGTGTGCCGTTGGTGCGCCCTCCCTGTGGGTAGGCATGGCGGTCTGGCGTCGAGCTGGAGGTGGCGGCCATGTCGGGGCGGGCAGTGCGCTGGGGAGCCGTTCTCGGGTTCGGAGCGCTGTGGTGGTGGGCTGTGCTCCGGCTCGCGCTGGCGCCGGACGCGGGGGTGCTGGAAGCCGCAGTGGCGGCCGGGGGATGGGGCCTGAGCCTTCTGCCGGTGCACTGTGTGCCCAAGGATCGGGCCGTGGGTGCCGTCGGTGCCGGGCGGTGGGCCGAGGCATGGCGGGCGGCGGCCGGGCCGACCCGGGCCCGGCCCGCCGGGGCCCGGACTACCAGGGCATGGCCACGCCGCCGTTCGGACGCAGGATCTGACCGGTCATGAAGGACGAGGCGTCGGACGCCAGATAGAGCACGGCCTGGGCGACGTCCTCCGGTTCGCCGACCCGGCCGAGCGGCGACATCCGGGTCATCATCGCCTCGGTACGCGCCTGTGCCTCGCCCTCGTGTCGGTCGGTCATGGGGGTGCGGATCCAGCCCGGCGCGACCGTGTTGACGCGGATGCCGCGCCGGCCGACCTCGTTCGCCAGCGTCTTGGTCAGCTGGACCACGGCCGCCTTGGCAGCGCCGTAGCAGAGCAGACCGGGGCCGCCGGTGTCCACGGCGCCGGACGCCATGGTGATGATGCTGCCCCCGCTGTTCCCGGCGAGCATCAGGCGGGCCGCCTCCTGGCAGGCGTACAGCACGCCCTTGAAATTGACGGCCAGCACCCGGTCCAGGTCCTCGTCCCGGGTCTCCAGCACCGGGCTGCTGTGCATGATCCCGGCGACCGCCGCCATCACGTCCAGGCGCTCGCAGGACGCGACGGCCTGCTGGAGCCGGACGCGGTCGGTGACGTCGAGGTGGTGCGTGTGGGCGGTGCCGCCCTCGCCCTTGATCAGGGTTGCGGTCTCGTGCAGGCCCTGCGGGTCGCGGTCGGCGCAGTGCACGGTGGCCCCGGCCCGGGCGAGCAGCACCGCCGAGGCGCGGCCGATGCCGCCGGCGGCGCCGGTGACGAATGCGGTGCGTCCGGTGAGGTCGTACACGCTGACGGCCATGAGGGGACGGTACGAGGATTTCTGACGGATCGTCAATTGGTTGGCGGCGTCTTGGTGTGGGCTCGTCAATGCGTCGTACGGCGTGGGGTTCTGCGGGATGCGGTGGGGACCGGGGCCGGTCCCGACTGGCAGCCGGGGCACCAGTACGTGGGGCGCTAGCGGGAGCCGTCGCCCTGGTCGGCCACGCGGACCGGAGTGTGGCAGCGCAGACAGGGGCGGGGCGCACGACCGTACACGAACAGGTCCTGTCCGCGGCTGCCTGTCGTACTGCGGACCAGACGGTCCCGGTTCGCCTCCAGGAGTCGTTTGGCGAGTGCGGGCAGCCGGGCTGCCCGCTCGGCGGGCAGTGCGCCCACGGGGAGCCAGGGCGTGGCGCCGAGCAGGAAGCAGAGCTCGCTCTTGTAGACGTTGCCGATACCGGCGAGATTCCGCTGGTCGAGCAGAGCCTCGCCGAGCGGCCGGGTGGGGTCGGCGAGCAGGTTGGCCAGGGCCTGGTCCGGGTCCCAGTCCGGGCCCAGGAGGTCGGGGCCGAGGTGGCCGACCGCGCGGTGTTCGTCGGCGGTGCGCAGGAGCTCCAGTACGGGCAGGCGGTAGCCGACGGCCGTGCGATCGGCGGTGCCCAGGATCGCGCGGATCTGGTGGGCCGGGCCGCCGGTCCAGCGCTGACCGGTCGCGTACACCTTCCAGGAGCCGTCCATCCGCAGGTGCGAGTGGAGGGTCAGGCCGCCCTCGATCCGGGTGAGGAGGTGCTTGCCACGGGGGGTGACGTCCAGGACGGTACGGCCGGTGAGGTCGGCCGTGGCGTACTTGGGCACCCGGAGATCGCTCTGGGTCAGCACCTTGCCCGCGAGGGCGCCGTGCAGCCGGCTCGCGGCCTGCCAGACCGTGTCTCCTTCGGGCATGGGTCAAGGGTTGCACGGCTGGCCATGCCGGGAGCCGGCCCTGTGTCCGGTGCGGCCCTGCGGGGCTCATGCCCGCAGCCTCAGCCCGCGCGGGGTCGCGATGAAGCCTGCTCCCTCCAGCAGGGTGCCTATCGGGGACGTCAGCGCCGAGACGCCGTTGACCCGCTCCACCGTGACCGTGCCGAGCGACCCCGCCTGGGCGGCGGCAGCCAGGGCCTCCGCCGCGGCACGCAGGCGTGGGTCGTCGGTGGCTGTGCCGTCCGCATCGTCCGGGGACGCGGGCCAGGCCAGGAGTGTCCTGCCGCCGCGCTCCATGTAGAGCGTCAGCTCGCCGTCGACGAGGACCACCAGCGAGCCGGCCTTGCGGCCCGGTTTGTGTCCGGCGCCGGTCGGGGGCTCGGGCCAGGGGAGGGCGGCGCCGTACGCGTTCGCGGGGTCGGCCGCGGCGAGAACGACGCTCCGGGCGGACGCGGGAGGACGGGTACGGCCGGCGAAGGCGGGGGTGAAGCCGGGGCCGCCCTGTGGCACGAAGCCGGGACCGCTGCTCGGCCGTGAGCCGTCTGGCCGGCGTGAGCCGCTGTCGGTGCCCGAGGTGTCTGCGGGGCCGAGATCCGCCGTCCAGTCGACGTCGGCTGCGGAGCCGAAGTCGGTGTCGGTGTCGGGTCCGGGGGCGAAGGGGTGAGCGGAGCCGCTGCCGTCGGGTGGGGCGGCGGATGCACCGAAGCCGTGGGACGGGTTTCCGAAGCTGTGGGAGGCGCTTTCGAAACTGCCGGACGTATCTCCGAAGCCGGGGGCCGGCAGCGGCTCCCCGCGGTCGCGGGCGTTCGCCACCGCGCGGAGGCGGTCCACCGCGCCGTCCATCGCGAACTGTGCGGCGCCGAGTCCCTCCACGACGTAGCCGCGCCGTGCCTGACCGCTCTCCTCGAAGGCGGACAGGATGCGGTACGTCGCCGAGAAGCCGCCCTCGACACCCTCCGCGGACACCGCTCCCCGGGTCACCACGCCGTGCCGGTCGAGGAGTGTGCGGGCCAGTGCGTGGGCCCGCACGGTGGTGTCGGCCTCGCGCTCCGGGAGGAGGGACCAGCGGCCGGCGACGGTCGGCGGGCCGCTGCGGGAGGCGGGGCGTGCGGCGGCCGTGAGCGAGCCGTATCGCCCGCGCGGGATGGTGCGCTTGGCGCGGTGAGCCGTGGAGCCCGCGGTACGGCCCGAACCGAGCAGGGAGCGCAGGGGCGCGAGCGTGTCATTGGTGAGACGTCCCGACCAGGCCAGGTCCCAGACTGCGTCGGCCAGTTGGGGATCGGTTGCCTCGGGGTGCGTGGTGGCACGGACCTGGTCGGCGATCTGACGGAAGAACAGGCCGTAGCCCCCGGAGAGGGCGTCCAGGACGGACTGGTGGAGCGCCGTCAGTTCCAGGGGGTGCGGCGGTGGCAGGAGCAGTGGGGCCGCGTCCGCCAGGTACAGGGAGATCCAGCCGTCCTTGCCGGGGAGCGCGCCCGCTCCGGCCCACACGACCTCCCCGGCGGCGGTGAGTTCGTCGAGCATCGCGGGCGTGAAGTGGGCGACCCGGGACGGCAGGACGAGCTTCTCCAGCGCCGACGCGGGCACCGATGCGCCCTGCAACTGCTCGACGGCACGCACCAGTCCGTCGATGCCGCGCAGCCCGTGGCCCTTGCCGATGTGCTGCCACTGGGGGAGGAACTGGGCGAGGGCGGCCAGCGGCACCGGCTCCAGCTCGTGCCGCAGGGCGGCGAGGGAGCGGCGACGGAGACGGCGCAGGACCGCCGCGTCGCACCACTCCTGGCCGATCCCGGCCGGGTGGAACTCCCCTTGTACGACCCGTCCGCTCGCCGCCAGCCGCTGCAGGGCGCCCTCCGTGACGGCCACGCCCAGGCCGAAGCGGGCCGCGGCCGTGGCCGATGTGAACGGGCCGTGGGTGCGGGCATGGCGCGCGAGGAGGTCGCCCAGGGGGTCCTTGACGGGCTCCATGAAGGCTTCCGGGACGCCGACCGGCAGCGCCGTTCCCAGCGCGTCGCGCAGTCGGCCCGCGTCCTCGATCGCCGCCCAGTGGTCGGCGCCGGCGATACGGACCCGGATCGTGCGCCGGGCCGAGGCGAGCTCCCGGGCCCACTGTGGCTCGGCGCCCCGCTCGGCCAGCTCGGCGTCCGTGAGCGGGCCGATCAGCCGCAGCAGGTCGGCGACGCCTTCCGCATCCTTGACACGGCGGTCCTCCGTGAGCCACTGCAGCTCGCGCTCCAGCTCGGTCAGCACCTCCGCGTCGAGCAGCTCGCGCAGCTCCGCCTGGCCGAGCAGCTCGGCCAGCAGCCGCGAGTCCAGCGACAGTGCTGCGGCGCGGCGCTCGGCGAGCGGTGAGTCTCCCTCGTACAGGAACTGGGCGACGTATCCGAAGAGGAGGGAGCGGGCGAAGGGGGAGGGCTCGGGGGTGGTGACTTCGACCAGACGGACCTTGCGGGATTCGAGGTCGCCCATCAGTTCGACGAGTCCGGGGACGTCGAAGACGTCCTGGAGGCACTCGCGGACCGCCTCAAGCACGATCGGGAACGAGCCGAACTCGCTGGCCACCTGGAGCAGTTGGGAGGCGCGCTGGCGCTGCTGCCACAGTGGGGTGCGCTTGCCCGGGTTGCGGCGCGGCAGCAGCAGCGCGCGGGCGGCGCACTCGCGGAACCGGGAGGCGAACAGGGCCGAGCTGCCCACCTGGTCGGTGACGACCTGGTCGACCTCGCCCTTGTCGAAGACGACGTCCGCCGCGCCGACCGGCGCCTGCTCGGCGTCGTATTCGGTGCCGGCCTTCCGGGGCTCCTGGTCGAGCAGGTCGAGGCCGAGGAGGTCGGCGTCCGGAAGGCGCAACACGATGCCGTCGTCGGCATGCATGACCTGAGCGTCGAAGCCGTACCGCTCGGAGAGCTTGGCGCCGAGTGCCAGTGCCCACGGGGCGTGTACCTGGGCGCCGAAGGGGGAGTGCACGACGACCCGCCAGTCGCCCATTTCGTCGCGGAAGCGCTCCACGACGATGGTGCGGTCGTCGGGGACGTGGCCGCAGGCCTCGCGCTGCTCGTCCAGATAGGACAGGACGTTGTCCGCGGCCCAGGCGTCCAGTCCGGCGGCGAGCAGGCGCAGGCGGCCGTCCTCCTTGGGCAGCGAGCCGACCTCGCGCAGGAACGCGCCCACGGCACGGCCCAGTTCGAGCGGGCGGCCCAGTTGGTCGCCCTTCCAGAAGGGGAGCCTGCCGGGCACTCCCGGGGCGGGCGAGACCAGGACGCGGTCGCGTGTGATGTCCTCGATGCGCCAGGAGCTGGTGCCGAGCGTGAAGACGTCCCCCACACGGGACTCGTAGACCATCTCCTCGTCCAGCTCGCCGACCCGGCCGCCGCCCTTCTTGGGGTCGGCTCCGGCGAGGAAGACCCCGAACAGGCCCCGGTCCGGAATCGTGCCCCCGGAGGTGACGGCGAGGCGCTGTGCGCCGGGGCGGCCGGTGACCGTGCCGGTGACGCGGTCCCACACCACGCGGGGACGCAGCTCCGCGAAGGCGTCGGACGGATATCGGCCGGCGAGCATGTCGAGGACCGCGGTGAACGCCGACTCGGGGAGCGAGGCGAACGGGGCGGCGCGGCGGACGGTGGCGAGCAGGTCGTCGACCTGCCAGGTGTCCAGGGCCGTCATCGCGACGAGCTGCTGCGCCAGGACGTCCAGGGGGTTGGCGGGTATCTTCAGGGACTCGATGGAGCCGGTGCGCATCCGCTCGGTGACCACGGCGGCCTGCACGAGGTCACCGCGGTACTTCGGGAAGACCACGCCCGTGGAGACCGCGCCGACCTGGTGTCCCGCGCGGCCGACGCGCTGCAGGCCGGAGGCAACCGACGGCGGGGACTCCACCTGGACGACGAGGTCCACGGCACCCATGTCGATGCCCAGCTCCAGGCTGGAGGTGGCGACCACGGCGGGCAGGCGGCCGGCCTTGAGGTCCTCCTCGACCAGGGCGCGCTGCTCCTTGGAGACCGAGCCGTGGTGGGCGCGCGCGATGACGGCCGGTGCGCCCTGGGCCGCTCCCGAGCCGCCCATGAGCTCGGCGGGGGCGTGGTGCTCGTCGAGGGGTTCGCCGGTGGCCCGCTCGTAGGCGATCTCGTTGAGCCGGTTGCACAGGCGCTCCGCGAGGCGGCGCGAGTTGGCGAACACGATCGTGGAGCGGTGGGCCTGGACGAGGTCCGCGATCCGCTCCTCGACGTGCGGCCAGATCGAGGGCCGCTCCGCCCCCTCGGTGCCGTCGGCGACCGGGGAGCCGCCCAGCTCTCCCATGTCCTCGACCGGGACGACGACCGAGAGGTCGAACTCCTTGCCGGATTCCGGCTGGACGATCTCCACCTTGCGGCGGGGGGAGAGATAGCGGGCGATCTCGTCGACCGGGCGGACCGTCGCCGACAGGCCGATGCGCCGGGCCGGCTTCGGCAGGATCTCGTCGAGCCGCTCCAGGGAGAGTGCGAGGTGTGCGCCGCGCTTGGTGCCCGCGACCGCGTGCACCTCGTCGAGGATCACCGTCTCCACGCCGGTCAGCGCATCGCGCGTGGCCGACGTCAGCATCAGGAACAGGGATTCGGGGGTGGTGATCAGGATGTCCGGCGGCCGGGTGGCCAGGGCACGGCGCTCCGCGGCTGGGCTGTCGCCGGACCGGATGCCCACCTTCACCTCGGGCTCGGGCAGGCCCAGTCGCATGGATTCCTGACGGATGCCGGTCAGCGGGCTGCGCAGGTTGCGCTCGACGTCCACGGCCAGGGCCTTGAGCGGGGACACGTACAGAACGCGGCAGCGTTTCCTGGGATCGGCGGGCGGGGGTGTCGAGGCAAGCTGGTCGAGGGCGGCGAGGAAGGCGGCCAGGGTCTTGCCGGAGCCGGTGGGGGCGACCACCAGGACGTCCGAGCCCTCTCCGATGGCCTGCCACGCGCCCGCCTGGGCCGCGGTGGGCGCGGAGAACGCCCCCGTGAACCAGCCGCGGGTCGCGGGGGAGAAGCCGTCGAGGGCTCGGTGTGCGGAGCTGACCATGCGTCCATCCTGCACCCGCGCACTGACAACGGCTCTGACCTGCGGGGATGATGTGCGCCTCCGGACGCGGGCGCCGTGACGGAGAATGACTGCATGACGGGGTCGGGCACGGAGCGGGCGCGGCACTGGCAGTACGAGGAACTGCCGGGTGTCGATCTGCTGCGGGCCCGGTACGTCCGCAAGACGTTCGTGCGGCACACCCACGAGAACTTCGTGATCGCCGCCATCGCCGACGGCGTCGAGGTCTTCGGTCACCGCGGAGTCGACCAGTACGCCGGGGCGGGGGCGCTCGCGCTGGTCAATCCGGACACCCCGCACACCGGGCGGGCCGGCACCCCCGAGGGCTGGCGGTACGGGGCCGTGTATCCCTCGCCGGAGGTCGTGGCCGAGATCGCCGCCGAGACCACCGCGATCCGGGGGACGCCGGGATTCCTCAGCCCGGTGCTCGACGATCCGTACGCGGTGGACCTGGTGCACCAGGTGCTGCGGGCCGCGGACGAGGGCAACGCGCTGGCCGCCGACACGTTGCTGCGGGTCGCCGTGACCAGGCTGCTCCGGCTCAACGGCGGGCCGCTTCCGCAGCGGGAGGTACGGACCGCCGGAGCGCGGATCGCCGCACGCGCGCGTGCCGTGCTGGAGGAACGCATGGCCGAGCCGCCCACGCTGGAGAGGCTCGCCCTCGACCTCGGGACGAGCCCGTTCGCGTTGCTGCGGGCCTTCCGGGACGCCTACGGCATGCCGCCGCACACGTGGCTGACGGATGCCCGGGTGCGCCGGGCACGGCGGCTGCTGGATGCGGGGACGGCGCCCGCGGAGGCGGCCGTCGCCGTGGGGTTCACCGACCAGCCGCACCTCAACCGGCACTTCACCCGGATCGTCGGAGTGCCTCCCGGGTCGTACCAGCGCGAGCGCAAGAACGTACAAGACGTGCGCGGGCGGCTGCTCGTACCGTCCGACGCGTGGCAGAACAGACAGCTCTCGCAGACATACGCGCCGACGACGGAGGAAGGCCGGACGCCGCGGTCGTACGCGACGCCCTTGGAGTCGGGGTCGCCGTAGGACTGTCGGGGTTCGCCTTCGGGGTGACCTCGGCCGGCAGTGGCCTCACGCTGCTGCAGACCTGTGCGCTGAGCCTCCTGGTGTTCACCGGCGCGTCCCAGTTCGCCCTCGTGGGGGCGCTCGCGGCCGGTGGCAACCCGCTCACGGCGGCCGCCGGCGCCTTCTTCCTGGGAGTGCGCAACGCGTTCTACGGGCTGCGTCTGTCGCAGTTGCTGGCCCTCCCGCGCGCGGTGCGGCCGTTCGCCGCCCAGTGGGTCATCGACGAGACCACGGCCGTCGCGCTGGCACAGCCCACCCGGCGCAGCGCACGCATCGGCTTCGCCGTGACGGGGCTCAGCCTCTACCTGCTGTGGAACCTCACCACACTGCTCGGTGCACTGGGGGCCGAGGCCATCGGGGACACCGAGGCATGGGGCCTCGACGCGGCCGGGCCCGCCGTGTTCCTCGCGCTGCTCGCGCCGATGCTGAAGACCACGACCGAGCGGGCCGTGGCGGCCCTCGCCGTTGTGCTGGGGCTCGGTCTGCTGCCCGTCCTGCCCGCCGGGGTGCCCGTCCTGGTGGCCGCGCTCGCGGCTCCGGCCGTCCTGTGGGCCCAGGGCCGCCGCAGGGGCGGGACACGGACACATGACGGCGTACAGGACACACACCCGGACGCGTACGCGCAGGACACACCAGAGGAAGACCGTTGAACACCTGGATCGCGATCGGTGCGACCGCCCTCGGTTGCTACGCCGTCAAGCTCGCCGGCCTGATGGTGCCCGCGGGCGCCCTGGAGCGGCCTCTGGTCAGGCGGCTGGCCGCCCTGCTGCCCGTGGCCCTCCTCGCCGCGCTCACGGCCCAGCAGACCTTCGCCGACGGGCGTGCGCTCGTGCTCGACGCACGGGCCGCGGGGCTTGCCGCGGCCGCCGTGGCGCTGGTCCTGAGGGCGCCGTTCCTGCTCGTCGTCGCGACCGCGGTCCTTGTCACGGCCGGGGTACGGGCCATCGCGGGCTGACCCCGCGGTCACCCCAGGAAGCGGCCGTACGCCCGCAGCGTGCGCAGGGCCCCGATGGTCACGACGGGACGTGCCTCCAGGGCGGTGCCCGGGGCCCACTGGCGCCAGCGGATCGGCCAGCCGCCGTCCTCCCGCTGCTCGCTCGCGAGGAAGTCCAGGGAACGTGCCATCTCGTCGTCCGTGAACCACGCGCGCGCGAGGGAGCCCGGCGTCCGCGCGTAGTCGTGCGGGAAGTGGTGCTCGCCGGGGGCGTAGCCGGGCGCGACCGGATACGCGTCGAGGCGGTCCGGTTCCAGCGCCGCGAGCCGGTGCCGGCGCACCAGCACGCCGAGCCGGTGGGCGGCCGCTTCCGCGCGCGGGCGGTCGGGTGCGTAGTCCAGGAAGGCCACGGCGGCCTCGATCTCGTAGGGGTGCGACTCCTCCAGGTGCTCGACCCTGTGCCAGCAGAAGTCCGTGGCCCGGAACAGCCAGGCGTGCCACACCTCGTTGCGGTGCAGCAGACCGACGACCGGCCCGGTGGCCAGGAGTTCGCTCGGCGGGTCGTCCACGATCGGGATGAACGGTGCCGCCGGGTAGCCGCGCTGGCTGGGGTGGATCGCCGGCAGGGCACCGTCCGCGGTGGACACGGAGGTCAGATAGCGGCACACGCGTTCCACCCGCTGTCCGCCGCAGCGTCCGACGGCGTCCAGGACCCGCAGGGCGTGAGAGGTGTGCAGCGGCTGGCTGACCAGGCCGCGCAGATCGGGCTCCAGCGCATGGCCGTACCCGCCGTCCTCGTTGAGATAGGCGTCGAGCGCGGTCTCCACCGGATCGGCGCCGCCGTTCAGGAAGTGGTACGCGAACAGCCGCTGCTCGAGCACGCGCGCGGTGAGCCAGACGAAGTGCTCGGCCCGGAACAGCGGGGACTGCGCCGGGGGCGTCGGGGAGAGCGGGGAAGCTCCTGTTTCGGCCATGGATCAGACCGTAGGGGGGAAAGAGGTCCCGGCGAGGGGTCCCGGCTCAGGCCCACTCTCAGGGCGGGATACTGAGGGCATGCGGTTGACGGTCTTCTGGCAGCGGATGGCGGAACACTTCGGTCCGGGCTACGCCGACACCTTCGCGCGCGACCATGTGATGGCGGAGCTCGGCGGCCGGACGGTGCACGAGGCGCTGGACGCCGGCTGGGAGGCGAAGGACGTCTGGCGGGTGGTCTGCACGGTCATGAACGTTCCCGGGGAAAAGCGCTGATCGGTCACGAAGATCGCAGGACCGGGGCTGATTGTCGGATGTGTGGGCGAGACTTGCACCGTGGCATCCACTGACGACTCCGGGCAGGCAGCGCAGCACACATCTCCGATCGGCACGACGCCGCCCGCCGGGCCCCCGGCCGGGCCGAACGCCGGCATGCCGCGCTGGCTGCCGCGCGCCATGGTGCTCGCGCTCGCGCTCATAGCCGTGTTCCAGCTGGGCAGCTGGGTCTTCCACGAGCTCACCGGCCTGCTGATCAACATCCTGATCGCGTTCTTCCTGGCGCTCGCCATCGAGCCCGCGGTGAGCTGGATGGCCTCACGCGGCATGCGCCGAGGGCTGGCCACCGGCCTGGTCTTCCTCACGGTGATGATCGTGGCAGCGGGCTTCGTCACCCTCCTCGGCTCCATGCTCGCGGGCCAGATCATCAAGATCGTCGAGGATTTCCCGAACTACCTCGACTCCGTCATCAACTGGATCAACACCCACTTCAACACCGACCTGAAACGGGTGGACGTCCAGGAGGGCCTGCTCCGCTCGGACTGGCTGCGCAACTACGTCAGGAACAGCGCCACCGGCGTCCTGGACGTGTCCGCCCAGGTCCTAGGAGGACTCTTCCAGCTGCTGACGATCACGCTGTTCTCGTTCTACTTCGCCGCAGACGGCCCACGGCTGCGGCGGGCGATCTGCTCGGTCCTGCCGCCCGCGAAGCAGGCCGAGGTGCTGCGCGCGTGGGAGATCGCCGTGAACAAGACCGGCGGTTACCTCTACTCGCGCGGCCTGATGGCGCTCGTCTCCGGAGTGGCGCACTACATCCTGCTGGAATTCCTGGGTGTGCCCTACGCGCCCGTGCTCGCTGTCTGGGTGGGGCTGGTGTCGCAGTTCATCCCCACCATCGGCACGTACCTTGCGGGCGCCCTGCCGATGCTGATCGCCTTCACGGTCGACCCCTGGTACGCGCTGTGGGTGCTGATCTTCGTCGTGATCTACCAGCAGTTCGAGAACTATGTGCTGCAGCCCAAGCTCACCTCCAAGACCGTCGACATCCATCCCGCGGTCGCCTTCGGCTCGGTCGTCGCGGGGACCGCCCTCCTCGGCGCCGTCGGCGCGCTGATAGCCATCCCGGCCGTCGCCACGCTGCAGGCTTTCCTGGGGGCGTACGTGAAGCGGTACGCCGTCACCGACGACCCCCGCGTCCACGGCCACCGCCGAGGCACATCGGGGTCCGGCCTGTTCACGCGCGCGTGGATGCTGTGGGCACGGCGGCCGGGTGTGAAGCAGCCCGAAGAGGACTCCTGACGAGCGGTCCGATCAGTACGTGAGCACGGCGCGCCGTCGGCGCCCCTCACGATCCGCCGTTGGACTGCCGCCGACCAAGGCGTACGGGACAGCAGCCAGGCCGGCGCGGGCAGGACCAGGACGGCATGCAGGCTCACGCCGTGCAGTGGCTTGAGCGGGGCGGCCGAGTGGTAGGCCGTTTCCTGATGGCCGGTGCGGACGAGCACCACGCGCGATCATCGCGGTGCCCGAGGCCGGCCCCACCAGCAGGATCGCGAAGCCGGACCGCACCGCGAGCGCCATTCCTTCGGGACCCGCTGGCCGAACACGGCGAGCAGCACCACGAGCACGCCGTCGCCCACCGCGAGCGTCATGGACACCGCGGTGTCGAAGGCGGACTCCATGTCGAGATGCGAGGGCACCCGGCGCCAGGCCTGGAGGGTGCGCTCGGAACCGCCGGCGCGGCCAGCGCGGTCTGCGTCCTGTTGACTGTGCCGGCCTTCATCGACCAGTTGTTGCTGCGCGCAGACGGGCCGGCCTACTGCCGTGGAGGAACCACGCCCGTCAGGGCCAGATATCAGCGACCGGATTCGAGCAGCTGAACGCGAGTCTCCCGCCCGGCAAGCAGACCGAGTTGAAGGAGCTCCGGACGGAGGAATCGTCCGGATCCCTGGGACCGAGCCGTGGCGGACTCGCTCGACCACCGTCACAGGACAGCGCGGACGTAGTCTCGGAGGTGCCGCGTGGTGCGCTTGACATGAAAATCGAACATCCATTCTTATGGAAGCTCCGGCGAGGTCGGCGACGGCCGTTTCACCACGGTTTCGATGGAGAAGTGCCCGAGTTATCCACAGGCCGGACGGGCGTCGGGGCGCATTGTCAGTGGCAGGCGTTAGCGTCTTTGACGTGAAGCGATCGACTCAAGCAAACCGGGTGGAACCCATGGCAGGAACCGACCGCGAGAAGGCCCTCGACGCCGCGCTCGCACAGATTGAACGGCAATTCGGCAAGGGCGCGGTCATGCGCATGGGCGAGCGGTCGATGGAGCCCATCGAGGTCATCCCGACCGGGTCGACCGCGCTCGACGTGGCCCTCGGCGTCGGCGGTCTGCCGCGCGGCCGCGTCGTGGAGATCTACGGACCGGAGTCGTCCGGTAAGACCACGCTGACCCTGCACGCGGTGGCGAACGCTCAGAAGGCGGGCGGCCAGGTCGCCTTCGTGGACGCGGAGCACGCCCTCGACCCCGAGTACGCGCGCAAGCTCGGCGTCGACATCGACAACCTGATCCTGTCCCAGCCGGACAACGGCGAACAGGCCCTGGAGATCGTGGACATGCTGGTCCGCTCCGGCGCCCTCGACCTCATCGTCATCGACTCCGTCGCCGCGCTCGTCCCGCGCGCGGAGATCGAGGGCGAGATGGGCGACAGCCACGTCGGTCTCCAGGCCCGCCTGATGAGCCAGGCCCTGCGGAAGATCACCAGCGCGCTCAACCAGTCCAAGACCACCGCGATCTTCATCAACCAGCTCCGCGAGAAGATCGGCGTGATGTTCGGCTCCCCGGAGACCACGACCGGTGGCCGGGCGCTGAAGTTCTACGCCTCGGTGCGCATCGACATCCGCCGTATCGAGACCCTGAAGGACGGCACCGAGGCGGTCGGCAACCGCACCCGCTGCAAGGTCGTCAAGAACAAGGTCGCGCCGCCCTTCAAGCAGGCCGAGTTCGACATCCTCTACGGCCAGGGCATCAGCCGCGAGGGCGGCCTGATCGACATGGGTGTGGAGCACGGCTTCGTCCGCAAGGCCGGCGCCTGGTACACGTACGAGGGCGACCAGCTCGGCCAGGGCAAGGAGAACGCGCGCAACTTCCTCAAGGACAACCCCGACCTGGCCAACGAGATCGAGAAGAAGATCAAGGAGAAGCTGGGCGTCGGCGTGCGGCCTGAGGAGCCGGCTGCCGAGCCGGGTGCGGATGCCGTGGTCTCCACCGCGACCGACGACGCGGCGAAGTCGGTGCCGGCCCCGGCGGCCAAGGCGGCCAAGAGCAAGGCCGCGGCGGCCAAGAGCTGATCCGTGACACGGCGAACCGACTGGGCCGAGTACGCCGCCTGCCCGGATGTCCCGCAGGAGCGGGGGAGCGCAGGTGAGGGGGGCTTCGCCCGGGACGACGGTCGGCCGGACGGCGGCTCGTACGGGGGCGGGTACGGCGGTGAGGCTCCGGGCGGCGGCGAACGGCTCCCTGGCGACCGCAGGTCACGCGGCGACGGCGGCTCACGCGGGGGACGCGGGCGCCGTCGGCGTGGCTTCGGCGAGCCGCCCGGTCAGGACGGGGGCTCCTCCTTCTCGTCGAGGGCCGAGAAGGAGGAGTCTCCAGGGGACCCGGTCGAGCAGGCACGGGCGATCTGTCTGCGCCTGCTCACCGGGACCCCGCGCACGCGGAAGCAACTCGCGGACGCGCTGCGCAAACGGGAGATTCCTCAGGACGCGGCCGAGGAGGTGCTCTCCCGGTTCGAGGAGGTCGGCCTGATCGACGACAGCGCGTTCGCGGACGCCTGGGTGGAGTCCCGGCACCACGGCCGGGGACTGGCCCGGCGCGCGCTCGCCCAGGAGCTGAGAACCAAGGGCGTCGACTCCACGCTGATCGACGCGGCCGTGTCCCAACTCGACTCCGAGCAGGAGGAGGCGACCGCGCGCGAGCTCGTCGCCCGCAAACTGCGCTCCACCCGCGGCCTCGACCGCGACAAGCGGCTGCGCCGCCTCGCCGGCATGCTCGCCCGCAAGGGCTACTCCGAGGGCATGGCCCTGCGGGTGGTCCGGCAGGCGCTGGAGGAGGAGGGCGAGGAAACGGACTTCCTCGGCGACGAGGGGTTCTGACGACCCACGTGCACGGGCGACTGCCCGCCTACGACGCCACCGGAAGCCCCGCCGCCTTCCACGCCTGGAACCCGCCGACCAGGTCGGTGGCCCGGTGCAGCCCCAGCCGGTGCAGGGAGTCGGCCGCAAGGCTGGAGGCGTAACCCTCGTTGCAGATCACCACGACGCGCAGGTCGTGGCCGGTCGCCTCGGGGACGCGGTGACTGCCGCGCGGGTCGAGGCGCCACTCCAGCTCGTTGCGTTCGATGACGAGTGCGCCGGGGATGAGGCCGTCGCGCTCGCGCAGGGCGGCATAGCGGATGTCGACCAGGAGGGCTTCGCCCGTCGCGGCGGCGGCGTGGGCCTCGCGCGGGCCGATCCGCTCGTACGCCCCTCGCACCCGATCCAGCAACTCGTCGATGCCCACCGGCTGTTCGCCCTCGCCGCTCACTGCCAGTCCTCCGGGCGCTCCACCTGCTCCAGGCGCAGGATCTGTCCGCTGCGGCTGTAGCGGCGGATCTGCGGCAGAGGCGGGTAGTAGGCGTGAACGGAGACGGCGTGTCGGTCGGGGGACTCGTTGAGCACCTCGTGCACATGGTGGCGGCCGAAGGAGCGGCCCTCGCCGGCCGGCAGCAGTCGCTCACGGTCCACGCCCTCGGTGAGCTCCAGGGTCTTCCAGCCGTCGGAGGGCAGCCGGGCGGCGAGCGAGTACTCCTTGAGCTCGCCCGCCGCGGTCACGAACGCGCCGGCCGACTCGGCGTGGTCGTGCCAGCCGGTGCCCGTGCCGGGCGGCCAGCCGATCAGCCAGGCCTCGCTGCCGCCGGGCCCCTCCAGACGCACCCAGGTGCGGCCCTCGGGGTCGAGGGGGAGCGAGGCGATGAGTTCGGTGTCGGCGGCCGTACGCCGTACGAAGTCGAGGAGGTCGGCCTGGCTCGGCGCGGAAGCGGCGACAGACACAGCAGGGGAGGGAGAAGACACGGGCACCGTCCTGAAGAGCGTTCGCGCGGGCGCGCGACAGCAGAGGAGCGGCGCGCGCGGGTGGGAATGGAATGCGAAGTCAGCAGGACGGACGACACACGCAGCCCGCATAGCGGACGAGGTCCATATGGACCCTCCGCCACAGGCGCACACAGGTGTCGGTCACGATGCGGAGTACACCATGGCGGTGAGGGGCGGTCAACTCACCGTCGCTTCCACGCCGGCCTTGGCGGGCCCGCCGAGCGCGGCCTCCGCCGCCGTGTACAGGTCGGCCGGGCGTACCCCGCTCAGCGCCGTGACCAGGTGGCCGTCGGGCCGTACCAGGAGGACGGTGTGCGGGGCGGCGCCCGGATAGTTCTCGGCGACGAGCAGTTCGGCGGGGTTCGGGAGCGCCGTCACCGCCGCCGCCAGCCGGGGCATGATCCCGGCGGTCACCCAGTGCTTGCGCTCCCACACGCCGGTGCCCGGCGCGACCAGCACGACCAGCAGCGCACCTCGGCCGAGCCGTTCCCGCAGCCGTACGAACGAGCCGTCCTCCGCGGTGACCCGCACATCCACGACCGGTGCGCCGGGAAGCGTGGCCACGGGGGTCTCTCCGTCGAGGTGCGGGGGTGCGAGCGGTGAGTCGGCGTACGCCCCCGGCGTACCCAGTGCTCCGCGCCCCAAGTGACCGTCCGTGAGCAGCGTGTCGTGGCCGCGGGCCGAGCCGCGGACATACCCGCGCAGGCCTCCGCCGCCGCGCAGCAACGGCAGCGCCTGGTCGGCGGCGCGCAGCCGGGCCGCGACGACCGCGCGCCGCTCCGTCTGATAACTGTCGAGGAGCGCCTCGTGCGGCCCGTGGTGCCAGGCGAGGGCCAGCTTCCAGGCGAGGTTGTCGGCGTCCCGCAGTCCCTCGTCGAGCCCCTGCGTGCCGAGCGCGCCGAGCAGATGCGCCGCGTCCCCGGCGAGAAAGACCCGGCCGGCCCGCCAGCGCCGGGCGAGCCGGTGGTGCACGGTGTGGACGCCCGTGTCGAGGAGCTCGTACGGCGGAGTCGGCCCCGCGCTCCAGCCCGCCAGTGTCTCCCGGACGCGGGCCACCAGCAGTTCGGGCGTGACCAGGTCCTTGCCCGGCGGCAGCAGCCAGTCCAGGCGCCACACCCCGTCGGGCAGGGGGCGTGCGGTGATCTCCCCGGCCGTGGGTCCGGATGTGCGCCAGGGCGGCATCCGGTGCAGCAACGCCTTGTCGGGCCAGGGAAGTTCCGCGCGCAGGGCGGCGACGGCGTGCCGTTCCACCGCCGTACGGCCCGGGAAGCGGATGTCCTGGAGCTTGCGCACGGTCGAGCGCGGGCCGTCGCAGCCGACCAGGTAACTGCCGCGCCACCAGGTTCCCTCGGCGCCGCGGGTGTGGGCGGTGACGCCCGAGGGCTCCTGTTCGACCGAGTCGAGACGGCTGTCCACGGCGACCTTGACGAGGCGCTCGCGGGCCAGGGCCGCACGCAGGGCCCCGGTCAGCACATGCTGGGCGATGTGCAGTGGCGGGGCGTCCGGTCCCGGCGAGGACGGATCGGTGCCGTCGAACGTGATCTCGCGCATCACCTGTTTGCGGCGCAGCGACCGCCATCCGGCCCAGCGGGAGCCGGCCTCCGCGAGCGGCACGCCGGTCAGCCGTGCCACCAGGGCGGCGGTGTCCTCACGCAGCACGACCGTGCGGGCCGGGCGTTGTTCGTCCTTGCCCGGTCCCTCGTCGAGGACGACGCACGGCACTTCCTGGCGTGCCAGCGCGAGGGCGAGCGTGAGCCCTACGGGACCCGCTCCGACGATGATCACCGGGTCCACGGCGCGGCGCCCCCTGCCCGCGGCTGCGTCCTGAGGGACGTCTGTGAACAAGAAGTTGGAGCAGGGTGCACGATCACAGAACGTATGCAACCCATTGGCGGTGTTTGCGTCAAGCGACGGAGGCAGTGGCGATCATGCCACTGCCTCCGGGAGGTTCATGTCACTTGACTGTTCATCACACGGTGCCGCCGAAGGCGCCGCCGGCACCGGACCCGTAGCTGCCGTCCACCGCCGCGGGGTTGACCTCCACCGTGTCCTCGTGGAGCACCGCACCGGTGCTCCTCTTGCTGCGCCGCAGCCTGCGCTCCAGCCAGCTCGCGAAGCTGGTGAGGATGAAGTTCAGCACGATGAAGATGACCGCCACCACGATGAAGCTGGGGATGACGTTGGCGTAGTTGGCCGCCAGGGTGCTGCGTGTGTTGAGCAGCTCGGTGAACCCGATCATCACGCCGCCCAGCGCGGTGTCCTTCACGATGACCACGAGCTGGCTGACGATGGCCGGCAGCATCGCCGTGACCGCCTGCGGGAGCAGGATGCTGCTCATCGTCTGGCCCTTGCGCAGACCGACGGCGTAGGCGGCCTCCGTCTGTCCCCTGGGGAGCGCGAGGATGCCGGCCCGCACGATCTCGGCAAGAACCGAGGCGTTGTAGAGCACCAGGCCGGTGACGACCGCGTACAGGGGCCGATCCTCGCTGCCGACGCTCCCGGAGCGGGCGTAGACCTCGTTGGCGAACAGCATCAGCAGCAGCACCGGGATCGACCGGAAGAACTCGACCACCCAGGCGGCCGGGAGCCGCACCCACCGATGGTCGGACAGGCGCGCGATGCCGAAGACAGCGCCCAGCGGGAGCGCGATGATCATGGCGAGGGCTGCGGCCTTGAGCGTGTCACCGAGGCCGGGCAGCAGATACGTCGTCCACGCCTCGGACGTGGTGAACGGCTCCCACAGATCCCACTTGAGCTGCCCCTTGTCGTCCATTGTCTGCCACACCCACCACGCCACGAGGGCCAGCAGGACGAGGAAGATCACCGTGAAGAGCGCGTTGCGCCGCTTGGCCCGGGGGCCGGGTGCGTCGTAGAGGACGGAGGTCATCGCTTCACCGCCAGTCGCTTGCTCAGCCAGCCGAGGATGAGTCCGGTGGGCAGGGTCAGTACCACGAACCCGAGGGCGAAGACCGCGCCGATGGCCAGCGTCTGGGCCTCGTTCTCGATCATCTCCTTCATCAGGTAGGCCGCCTCGGCCACGCCGATCGCGGCGGCGACCGTGGTGTTCTTGGTCAGCGCGATCAGCACGTTGGCCAGCGGGCCGATCACCGAACGGAAGGCCTGCGGCAGGACGACGAGCCTGAGGACCTGGCTGAAGCTCAGCCCGATGGCGCGTGCGGCCTCGGCCTGTCCGACCGGCACGGTGTTGATGCCGGAGCGAAGCGCCTCGCACACGAACGCCGAGGTGTAGGCGACGAGACCGAGGACCGCGAGGCGGAAGCCCTGCACATCGAAGTTGTCGGGCGCGCCCATCGTCACCCCGAAGATGTCGGCGAGGCCGAGCGAGGTGAAGACGATGATGACCGTCAGGGGGATGTTCCGGACGATGTTCACATAGGCGGTGCCGAACCCGCGCATCAGCGGGACCGGGCTGACCCGCATCGCGGCCAGCAGGGTGCCCCAGACCAGGGAGCCGAGGGCGGAGAGGGCGGTGAGTTTCACCGTCATCCAGAACGCCCCGAGGACGTCGTAACCTTCAAGAAAGTCGAACACGATCTCCCGCGCTTCCGGGTGTGTGGCGTACGAGGAGGGCATGGCGCACCGCCGCCTGATCGCGGCGGACGGCGGCGCGCCCATGGAACCCTGCGTGGCTGAGGCCCCTCAGCCGGAGCCCTGCGTTACTTGACGATGTTGCCGATCGTCGGCGCGGGCTCGTTCTGGTAGTTCGCCGGACCGAAGTTCGCCTCGACGGCCTTCTGCCAGGACTTGTCGCTGACCATCTTCTCCAGCGCAGTGTTGATCTTGTTCAGGGTCTCGGTGTCACCCTTCTTCACACCGACGCCGTAGTTCTCGTTGCTCAGCTTGAGGCCGGCGAGCTTGAACTGACCCTTGTACTTGTCCTGCGCGGCGAAGCCCGCGAGGATCGAGTCGTCGGTGGTCACCGCGTCCACGGCACCGCTCTGGAGGGCGGCGATGCACTCCGAGTAACCGCCGTACTCCTTCAGCTGGGCCTTAGGGGCGATCGTGTCGCGGACGTTCTGCGCCGAGGTGGAGCCGGTCACGGAACACAGCTTCTTGCCGTTGAGGTCCGTGCCCTTGGTGATGTCGGAGTCGGTCTTGACGAGCAGGTCCTGGTGGGCCAGCAGGTACGGGCCGGCGAAGTCGACCTTCTGCTTGCGCTCGTCGGTGATCGAGTAGGTGGCCGCGATGAACTTGACGTCGCCGCGGGCGAGCGCGTTCTCACGGTCGGCGCTCTTGGTCTCGACGAACTCGATCTGGCCGGGCTCGTAGCCGAGCTCCTTGGCGAGGTAGGTCGCCACGTCCACGTCGAAGCCGGAGAAGGATCCGTCCGGCTCCTTCAGACCCAGACCGGGCTGGTCGTACTTGATGCCGACCTTGATCTTGCCGCCGCCGCCTGCCGTGGCGGCGGAGTCGGAGTCCTTGCTGTCGTCGCCACCGCACGCGGTGGCCGACAGGGCGAGGGCGAGCACGGCAGCCGAAGCGGCGGTGACCTTGCGGAGCTTCATGATGAACATCCTTTGGGTGAGGAGGGATGCGGCCCGTCGATGACGGAAGCGAGGGAAGATCGGACGGTCAGTGGTGCAGGATCTTGGACAGGAAGTCCTTGGCGCGGTCGCTGCGCGGATTGCTGAAGAACTGGTCCGGCACAGCCTCTTCGACGATGCGACCGTCGGCCATGAACACCACTCGGTTGGCAGCCGAACGGGCGAAGCCCATCTCATGGGTGACGACGATCATGGTCATGCCGTCGCGGGCGAGCTGCTGCATGACCTCCAGGACCTCGTTGATCATTTCCGGGTCGAGGGCCGAAGTCGGCTCGTCGAAGAGCATGACCTTGGGGTCCATGGCCAGTGCCCGCGCGATGGCGACGCGCTGCTGCTGTCCGCCGGACAGCTGGGCGGGGTACTTGTCGGCCTGGGTGGCCACGCCGACCCGGTCGAGCAGGGCGCGGGCCTTCTCCTCGGCCTTCTTCTTGTCGGTCCTGCGGACCTTCATCTGGCCCAGCATGACGTTCTCGAGCACGGTCTTGTGCGCGAACAGGTTGAAGGACTGGAAGACCATGCCGACGTCGGCACGCAGCCGGGCCAGCGCCTTGCCCTCCTCGGGCAGGGCCTTGCCGTCGATCGTGATCGCGCCGGAGTCGATCGTCTCCAGGCGGTTGATGGTGCGGCACAGGGTGGATTTCCCGGACCCGGAGGGTCCGATGACCACGACGACCTCGCCGCGGGAGATCGTCAGATCGATGTCCTGGAGTACGTGCAACGCGCCGAAGTGCTTGTTGACGCTCTTCAGGACGACCAGTTCGCCGGTCGCGGCCATGTCTTGCTTGGCCACCGATACTTCGGTCATCGCTCTCAGGCTCCGTCCTCCTCGGTTTCGGAGGACAGTAGTAACCCCGTCAGAGCAGCGTCATTACATCTGAGGGGAATCTGAGCATCACGATCCGATAGCAATCGGACACGTGTCGTAGTGCTGGTCACCAGGACGCGTATCGGCCGGATAACGGAAGCGTCGCGCAACCGGAACCCGCTTGACTCCGTCGTCGTCCATCAGCGTGACTGCCATGGTGCACGCGCGCGCGTGCACGCGTTTTGTTTACACAGGGACAGCGTACGACCGATGAACCGAAGGGGGCCGGGATGAGACTCCTCCTTGTCGAGGACGACAACCACGTCGCCGCGGCGCTGTCCGCGGTCCTGGCGCGGCACGGTTTCGAGGTCACCCATGCGCGCAGCGGTGAAGAGGCGCTCCAGGCGCTCGTCCCGGAGGGCGCCGGCTTCGGGGTCGTCCTCCTCGACCTGGGCCTTCCCGACCAGGACGGCTACGAGGTCTGCGGCAAGATCCGCAAGCGCACCGGCATCCCGGTGATCATGGTCACCGCCCGCTCCGACGTCCGCTCCCGCATCCACGGCCTCAACCTCGGCGCGGACGACTACGTGGTGAAGCCTTACGACACCGGAGAGCTGCTCGCCCGTATCCACGCCGTCAGCCGGCGCACCGTCCATGAGGAGGCCGGCGCGGGTGCGGACAGCGCGCTGCGCCTCGGGTCCGTCACGATAGAGCTGCCCACCCGCCAGGTCAGCGTGGACGGCGCGGTCGTCCAGCTGACCCGCAAGGAGTTCGATCTCCTCGCCCTCCTCGCCCAGCGCCCCGGCGTAGTCTTCCGCCGGGAGCAGATCATCAGCGAGGTGTGGCGCACCAGCTGGGAGGGCACCGGGCGGACCCTGGAGGTGCATGTCGCGTCCCTGCGCGCCAAGCTGCGGATGCCGGCCCTGATCGAGACCGTACGCGGCGTCGGCTACCGCCTCGTCGCCCCGGCCTCGTAGCGGGGACGGGTGCGCACACGTCTCCTCCCGCTGCTCATCGTCCTGATGGCGGCCGTGCTCCTCGCGCTCGGCGTCCCGCTCGCCGTGAGCGTGGCCGCCGCCCAGCAGCAGAACGTGGTCGTCGACCGGATCGACGACACGGCGCGTTTCGCGGCCCTCGCCCAGTTCGTCACCGAGGACGGCCAGAACGAGCGCAAGGACACCCTGAGCCGCGAACTCGCCAGCTACTACGAGGTCTACGGCATCAGGGCCGGCGTCTTCTACGGCAACGGCACACCCATGGCCCATGCGCCCATCACCTGGGTCCTCCCCGAGGCGGGAGAGGTGCGCGAGGCCTTCGAGGAGGCACTGCTCAGCCGCCGCAGCCACGATCCCCGGCAGGTGTGGCCCTGGCAGCGCAACCGTCTCGTCGTCGCCTCGCCGGTCATCAGGGACGGTGATGTCGTCGCGGTCGTGGTCACCGACTCGCCCACCGGCCAGATGCGTTCGCGCATCCTGCACGGCTGGCTGATCGTCGGCGCCGGCGAGATCGCCGCGATGCTGCTGGCCGTCGGCGCGGCCCTGCGGCTGACCGGCTGGGTCCTCAGACCCGTGCGCATCCTCGACGCCACCACCCACGACATCGCCACCGGCCGGCTCAAGTCCCGGGTCGCCGCCGCCGGCGGACCCCCGGAACTCAGGCGCCTGGCCCGGTCGTTCAACGAGATGGCGGACAACGTCGAGGACGTCCTGGAGCAGCAGCGCGCCTTCGTCGCCGACGCCTCGCACCAGCTGCGCAACCCGCTCGCTGCGCTGCTGCTGCGCATCGAACTGCTCGCCCTCGAACTCCCGGAGGGCAACGAGGAGATCGCCTCGGTCCAAACCGAGGGCAAGCGTCTGGCGCAGGTTCTGGACGATCTGCTCGATCTGGCGCTGGCAGAGCACACCGAGGCCGATCTGGGGATCACCGACATCGGTGCGCTGACCGCCGAGCGCGTCGCGGCCTGGTCGCCCACCGCCCGGGCCAAGGGCGTACGGCTGCTGGGCGACTGCCCGCCCACCACCGCCTGGGCCGATCCCGTCACCTTGTCCAGCGCCTTGGACGCGGTGATCGACAACGCCGTGAAGTTCACGCCCGAGGACAAGACCGTGGAGGTCACGGTCGCCTCGAACGGCGCCACCTCGACCGTCGTGGTCACCGACCACGGCCCCGGCCTCACCGACGAGGAACTCGCCCGCATCGGCGACCGCTTCTGGCGCAGTGGCCGCCACCAGAACATCAAGGGCTCGGGCCTCGGCCTGTCCATCTCCCGGGTGCTGCTGGCGGCGGGCGGCGGCTCGATCTCGTACGGCCATCACGAGCCGCACGGGCTGACCGTGACGGTGACGGTTCCCCGCAGCCCTACGGCTTGACGGACCGGTAGTAGCGCCGGGCGCCCTCGTGCAGGGCCAGCGGGTCGGTGTAGATCGCCGTGCGTACGTCGACCAGCTGGGCCGAGTGCAAGTGCGCGCCGATGCCGTCACGGCTCTTGAGTACGGTCCGCGTCACCCACTCGGTGAGCCGGGGATCCATGTCCTTGCGCGTCATCAGCAGGTTGGACACCGCCATCGTCGGCACCGTGGACCCCATCTGCACCTTGGGGTAGGCCGACGCCGGCATGTTGGTGGCGCGGTAGTAGGCGGTCGGTCCGTCCTGGTAGTGCAGCTTGGCGACCAGTTCGGCCTTGATCGGCACGAACCGGAGGCCAGAGGTCTCGGCGACCCTCTTCAGCCCCTTCGTGGGCAGCCCGCCCGACCAGAAGAACGCGTCGATCTCGTGCCCCAGCCGCTCGGGTCCGACGTCGATGCCGTCGGCGGAGGGAATGATGTCCTTCTCCGGGTCGATGCCCGCCGCCCGGAGCACCCGGTCGGCGATCAGCCGCACGCCCGAACGCGGCAGCCCTATGGCCACGCGCTTGCCCCGCAGGTCGGCGACGGAGCGGATGTCCGAGTCCTTCGGGACGGCGAGCTGAAGGTAGTCGTCGTACAAGCGGGCGACGCCGCGCAGCCGCTGGGTGCTCTCGGGATGCAGGAGCTCGTACGTCTCCACCGCGTCGGCCGCGGCGATGGTGAAGTCGGCCGTGCCGTCGTCCACGCGCGCGACGTTCTCCTGTGAGCCCGCGCTCGTCAGCAGCTTCACCTTCAGGTTGGGCATGGACTTGGCGAGTGCCTTGCGGAGGAGCACGCCGTACTCCTGGTAGACCCCGGCGCGCGTGCCCGTGCTGAAGGTGATCGTCCCGCTCGGCGGAGCCTTGCCCAGGGGCAGCAGCCACCACAGCAGCAGCCCGAAGGCGACGAAGCCGGCGGCCGCACCCTGCAGGGCCCGGCGTCTGCCGATACGCGGGAACATCGTGGACATGCGCGCGATCCTGCCAGCCCGCGGGCGATGCTGACCAGGGCGGGGATCACAGGCGGGGGTGCTCGGGGGCGGGAGCGCGGCAGGTTGGACCGGCTCTGGGAGGCGGGAGCGCGGCAGGCGGGGCAGGCTCCAGGAGACGGGAGTGCGGCAGGCAGGGCGGGCTGTCGGAGGGCGTCGCTACAGTCGCCGCATGAGCTCATCGCCCGCCGATCTGGTCCGTGCATTCCACCTCGCCACCGGGCTCGACACCCGCGGCACTCCGACCGAGGTCTCGCCGGACCTCGCCGCACACCGTGGCGAACTGCTGGCCGAGGAAGCGGCGGAGGTCGCCGAGGTCGCGGTGACCGGCCCTCTCGACCGGCTCGCGCACGAACTCGCTGACGTCGTCTATGTCGCCTACGGCACGGCCCTCGTGCACGGCATCGACCTGGACGCGGTGATCGCCGAGATCCACCGCTCCAACATGACCAAGCTCGGCCCCGACGGCCGTGTGGCCCGCCGGGCGGACGGCAAGGTGCTCAAGGGCGAGCACTACGAGGCGCCGGACGTGTCGGCCGTGCTGCGCCGCCAGGGCTGGGCTCCTGGCGGCGCGTGAGATCGCCCGGCCTCCCGGCGATCCCCCTCCCGTGACGCCCGGCACCGCCGCGCGCCGCGCAACCGTTGGCGGGCAGTGCGGCTGCACGCGCGCGGCGTTGCCGAAACACCCCATGGCTCCGCCACGACGGGCGCTCCGGCGCATTGCCGTCGCAGGAGCCCCGCTCTCGGCGCGCTCAAGCGGGGGGCCCATGACGCCGCCGGGGCCGGCCCCGGCGGCGTCGGGAATGGGTCGGACAGACCGCGGGGCGTGCCGCGGCCTCAGGGCGTGCCCGCGAGCTTCCACTCCCGGTTCAGCGCACCCAGCGGAATGCTCCGCTGGAACACCGGTGTGCCGAAGATCGACAGCTGCAGGCGCAGGGTCCCGCTCAGGTCCACGCCGCCGTACACGGCCCAGGAGCCGTCCACGCCGTCCTGTGTGGACACCTTGCCCGCGGCCTCGGCGCGCAGATACGGCGCGAGGTCGGCGGTGACGCCCACGGTGCCGTACAGGCCGACGGAGGCCTCCGCGCCGAGCGACGCCTTCGCCTGCCCGGCGGCCGTCATCGTGGCCCGCACCGGCGTGCTCGTCATGTCCGCGCTGCTGACCGGCTTCCAGCCCGAGACCGGGCCGAACGTGCCGCCCGCAGTGAAGTCGCCCTTGAGCTCCTGCCGGATGTCCACGGTGACGCTGCCGTCCGCGCTGATCTGGAAGTAGCAGGTCAGGTCGAGGTTCACGACGACGGGAATCGGGCCGACCTGAAGCACGGGGTCGGCATGCAGCTTGGCGAACGGGATCCGCAGCGGGGTCGAGGTGGAGGCGGAGGCGCGCCCCTTCAGGGCCCAGCCCGAGGTCCAGTCGCCGGACACGCCCAGGTAAGCCGAGCCGGGCGCGTCGCCGGCGCCCTGACCGCCGTACCGGAAGTCGACCTTCGGGGCGACCTGCACGAAGCCGGAGACCGACGCGTCGGCGGAGACGGGCGTGCCCGGAGGCGTGGGCACGTCTGCCTCGACGTCGAGCCGCAGGCTGCCGAGCGGCACGGTCGCGCCCTCGGGACCCACGTGGACGTCGCCGGCCTTGGCCCAGGAGATGTCGACGTCGGGAATCAGCTTGTCGACGTCGAAGGCGGCGGGGTCGACCGGCACGGTTCCACGCGCGGTGTCGTCGCCGAGCAGGGCGTCGAGGGTGGCGGGTTCGGTCCGCACCTCCGTGCCCGCGTCGGTCTCGCCGACCACCTCGGTGACCTTGGCGAGCAGCCCGCGCGGGGCGCCGGGTGCGGGGGCGCTGGCGATGACGTCGCCGACGGCGGCCCGGTGCGGGGCCTTGGCCGGGGCGGGGGAGGACGAACTCCCCGTGTTCTTGGGGCTCCTGGGGTTCTTGGGCGAGATGACGGCACGCCGGGTCTTGCTGTCGTACGAGCTCACGGTGAGCGTCGTCGGGCGGGCCCGGCCGCCCGAGCCGCTCGGGCTCGCGGTGGCGGCCGTGGTGCCGGAAGGGGCCGCAGCGACGGCGAGCGGGCGGTCGGCCGCCGGGGACGCCTCGCCGGTGCGGGTCCGGCCGGGGTCCGGGGCGGGGTGGTCGGCCTGCGCCGGGGGCGAGGAACAGCCCGCGGCGAGGAGCAGGGCGGTCACGGACAGGGCGGGCAGCAGGGCACGCGTGTGCCTCTTGCGTCTGCGCAAGGTTCGGTCCTGTGGGGGTGGGGGGTGGCATAGGTATACCCGCGAGTAGAACCAGCGGGTAGTAGTGCATGAGCATGCCAGTTGAGCTCCACCGGAATCCCACGTTCCGCCCACGGCTGGATATGACGTGGATCACGCGGCGCCCGAGCGGAACTCACCCGACAGGAGCCACTTCCGGCACGGCCTACCCTTGTCACATGAGCAGCAGCGACCGGAGCCAGGCAGTGGACGTCAAGACGTACGAAGTGCGCACCTATGGGTGCCAGATGAACGTCCACGATTCCGAGCGATTGTCGGGGCTGCTCGAAGAGGCCGGTTACGTGCGCGCTCCCGAAGGATCGGACGGCGAGGCGGACGTCGTGGTGTTCAACACCTGCGCCGTACGAGAGAACGCCGACAACCGGCTGTACGGCAACCTCGGCCGCCTCGCCCCGAAGAAGGCCTCGCGCCCCGGCATGCAGATCGCGGTCGGCGGCTGTCTCGCGCAGAAGGACCGCGACACCATCGTGAAGAAGGCGCCCTGGGTGGACGTCGTCTTCGGCACGCACAACATCGGCAAGCTGCCGGTGCTGCTGGAGCGGGCACGGGTACAGGAAGAGGCTCAGGTCGAGATCGCCGAGTCGCTGGAGGCCTTCCCCTCCACGCTGCCCACCCGCCGCGAGAGCGCGTACGCGGCCTGGGTCTCCATCTCGGTCGGCTGCAACAACACCTGCACCTTCTGCATCGTCCCGGCGCTGCGCGGCAAGGAGAAGGACCGCCGCACCGGCGACATCCTCGCCGAGATCGAGGCCCTGGTCGCCGAGGGCGTCTCCGAGATCACCCTGCTCGGCCAGAACGTCAACGCCTACGGCTCCGACATCGGCGACCGCGAGGCCTTCAGCAAGCTGCTGCGGGCCTGCGGCGGCATCGACGGGCTGGAGCGCGTGCGCTTCACCTCCCCGCACCCGCGCGACTTCACGGACGACGTGATCGCCGCCATGGCGGAGACCCCGAACGTCATGCCGCAGCTGCACATGCCCCTGCAGTCCGGCTCGGACACCGTCCTGAAGGCGATGCGCCGCTCGTACCGCCAGGACCGCTACCTCGGGATCATCGAGAAGGTGCGCGCGGCCATCCCGCACGCGGCGATCACCACCGACATCATCGTGGGCTTCCCCGGCGAGACCGAGGAGGACTTCGAGCAGACCCTGCAGGTCGTCCGGGAGGCCCGGTTCGCGCAGGCCTTCACCTTCCAGTACTCCAAGCGCCCCGGCACCCCCGCCGCGACCATGGAGAACCAGATCCCCAAGGAGGTCGTCCAGGCGCGCTACGAGCGTCTTGTCGCCCTCCAGGAGGAGATCTCGTGGGAGGAGAACAAGAAGCAGGTCGGCCGCACGCTGGAGCTGATGGTCGCCGAGGGCGAGGGCCGCAAGGACGGCGCCACCCACCGCCTCTCCGGCCGTGCCCCCGACAACCGCCTGGTCCACTTCACCAAGCCGGACGAGCAGGTCCGCCCGGGCGATGTCGTCACGGTCGAGATCACCTACGCGGCCCCGCACCACCTCCTCGCCGAGGGCCCGGTGCTGGACGTGCGCCCCACGCGCGCGGGTGACGCCTGGGAGAAGCGGAACATCGAGAAGGCCGCGGAGGACAAGCCGGCCGGCGTGATGCTGGGCCTGCCGACCATCGGCGCACCGGCTCCGCTGTCGGTGGCCACGGGGAGCGGCTGCGGCTGCGACTGACGCGGCGGTCGGGGTCGGCTGCCGGGACTTTGCGGTCAGGGGCCGGCTGCCGGGGCTCGGCGAGAGGGGGCCGGCTGTCCGGGCTGGGCACGAGCGGGGTCAGGTGTGGGGCTCGGCGGGTGCCCGTCGGCGGTCGTGCCCGTGAGCTGCCCGTAGCCGGTCCTGCGGCGTTACCCTGCCGATCATGCTTGTCGCTGCTGCAGTGTGCCCCTGTCCGCCCCTTCTGGTGCCCGCGGTCGCCGCGAGCGCCGCAGCCGAACTGAACGCGGCGCGTGCCGCCTGCACGGACGCGCTCGGTGTGCTCGCCGCCGCCCGTCCCGACCGGCTCGTGATCGTCGGACCCGCCGGGCAGAGCGGGCACAGCACCTACCCGGAAGGGGCGCGCGGCTCCTTCCGCGGCTTCGGCGTGGACCTGGACGTACGGCTGGGCGCGAACAAAGGGGCGGACCAAGGGGAGCGCACAGGCGCCGTACGGCCGGGCGCGGACGACGGCACCCTGTCCGAGCGTGCGCTGCCGCCCTCGCTCACCGTGGCCGCATGGCTGCTGGAGCGGGCCGGATGGGCGGACGCCCCGATCGAGGGACTCGGTGTGGGGGAACTGCTCGCCGCCGAGCGGTGTATCGAAAGGGGAAGGGACATCGCGGCGCGGACCGAGCGCGTGGCGCTGCTGGTGATGGGCGACGCCAGCGCGTGCCGGACGCTCAAGGCGCCGGGGTATCTCGACGAGCGCGCGGCACCCTTCGATGCGGAGGTCGCGCGGGCGCTGGGGGCGGCGGACGTGGCGGCGCTCCGGGCACTGGACGCCGGGCTGGCGTACGAGCTGAAGGCGTCGGGCCGGGCACCCTGGCAGGTGCTGGCCGGTGCCGCCGAGGGCGCGGATCTCGGCGGGGCGCTGCTGTACGAGGACGCTCCGTACGGGGTGGGGTACCTGGTCGCGACGTGGTCGTAGGGGCGTACACCTGGCGCGAGGGCCGCGACGGGTGGCGCCGCGAAACGGCGGACGGCCGGGAGCTGTGACGCTCCGCGGCCGTCCGGCGGGTGCCCTGCCGTTCAGGAAGCCGGCGGGGGTGAGGCGGGCGGAGTCTTGCCGCCCGGCTCCTGCGAACCGTGCCGGTGCGCGAGTCGGTCCATGGCGCCCTTGGCCTTGTCCGTACCCGTATGGATCTTGTCGCGGTACTTGCCCTTGGTCTTCTTGTCGACGGCCTCGGCGGCCTTGTCGAGGCCATGTGTGATCCTGCCCCCGTGCTGGTGCGCGAGGTCGGAGACCTTGCCCTTGGCCGGGGCGAGCTTGGCCTTCAGATTGTTCATCACACCCATGGTTCACCTTCCCACGCGGGGCAGTTGCTTACGTGCGGGCGTCCTCGGCGGCCTCGCTGTCGGCCGCCGTATCGGCGGACTGCTGCTTCGGGATCTCGACGCTCTCGTCGGCGGCGGTCCTGCCGGCCTCCGTCGCCGTCGGCTCCTGGACGGTCCCGGCCTCGGCCGACCCCTGCGCCTCAGCCGTGTCCTCGTCGGCCGCCGCCCCTGAACCGGCTGGAGCCTCGGTGGCCTGCGCCTCCTCCGTGATCTTCGACCTCCGGAGAAGTCGTGCAAAAACGCCCATATCCACTCCAATACGTTACTCGTGCGGGCGAAATCCCGCGTCGTCCGGTGCGCCCGTTTGCGTCACCCGGTCGCCGCCTGTGTGAACCGGCGGCGAGAACCTCGGAAACTGGCAACGAACCCGGGCGTTCGCCGTCACGTAACTCGTTCGAGACCACTACGGAAGGTTTGCGAGACTGGGGCGGTGAGCAGCGCACCCCTCGCCCCCCGAGTCATCGCCGTCGTCGGACCCACCGCCGCGGGAAAGTCCGATCTGGGCGTCTTTCTGGCCCAGCAGCTCGGCGGCGAGGTCGTCAACGCCGACTCCATGCAGCTCTACCGAGGGATGGACATCGGTACGGCCAAGCTGACGCCCGAGGAGCGCGGCGGCGTCCCGCACCACCTGCTCGACATCTGGGACGTGACGGTCACGGCGTCCGTCGCCGAGTACCAGCGGCTTGCGAGAGAGCGCATCGACGCGCTGCTCGCCGAGGGCCGCTGGCCGATCCTGGTCGGCGGCTCCGGCCTGTACGTCCGCGGGGCCGTCGACCATCTGGAGTTCCCCGGCACCGACCCCGAGGTCAGGGCCCGGCTGGAGGAGGAGCTCACGCTGCGCGGTTCCGGGGCGCTGCACGCGCGTCTCGCCGCCGCCGACCCCGAGGCCGGCCGGGCGATCCTGCCCAGCAACGGCCGGCGTATCGTCCGGGCCCTCGAAGTGATCGAGATCACCGGCAGGCCCTTCACCGCCAATCTCCCGGGCCACGACTCCGTCTACGACACGTTCCAGATCGGGGTGGACGTGGCCCGCCCCGAGCTCGACGAGCGCATCACGCGCCGGGTGGACCGGATGTGGGACGCCGGGCTGGTGGACGAAGTGCGCTCGCTGGAGGCGCAGGGGTTGCGCGAGGGGCGTACGGCCTCGCGCGCGCTCGGCTACCAGCAGGTACTCACGGCGCTCGCCGGGGAGTGCACGCTCGACGAGGCGCGGGCCGAGACCGTGCGGGCCACCAAACGCTTCGCGCGCCGTCAGGATTCATGGTTCAGACGTGATCCGCGGGTGCACTGGTTGAGTGGGGCCTCGGTGGACCTCACAGAACTTCCCCGGCTCGCACTGATGTTGGTCGAACGACCGGTTACAGCCTGATCACGTCATGGCATCGGGACGCTCAGGCCGCCATCCGGCCCTCCGGTGCCATGCCATCATCGTGCTTCGATCGACCAAGTGGAGTCCTAGTTGGGAGGGCGCGTGGCGATGGAGGCCGGCCCTCGCGACACCGCACAAGACACCGAGCAGCTCACCACCGATCTCGGTGAACCGGAGCGGGACGACGACCGTCTGAGCCCCGACGGGCCCGACGACGCGCAAGGCGGCGTGACCGCCGACGGCCCCGAGCCCGAGGAGATGTTCGCGAGCGGCCCGGAGGTCGAGGTCGAGCTGCGTCCGCAGCGCCGGCTGCGCATCTGGCAGCTCGCCCCCATCGTCGCCCTCGCCGCGGTCGGCTCCCTGATGTTCGCCTTCCCGCTGGCCTTCGACTTCGGCGACAGCGGCGCCGTGATCGCCATGCTGGGCCTGCTGATCTGCTCGTGCGCGGCCGGCTGGGGCATGATGGCCGCCCGCCGCGTGGGCTACACCTGGCCGGGCCTGCCGCAGCGTGGCTCCGGACGGCGCCCGGACTGGCGGATCGTGATCGCGTACGTCGTGCTGGTGGCCGCGGTGGTCGTGCTGGCCGTCTGGCGCGTGGCCCGCCTGCGCTGACGCGACCGGCGCCCGGTCTGTCGTACCCACCCCGTACGATCGAGGAATGAGCACGCGGATCGGCTTCCTCAAGGGTCATGGCACGGAGAACGACTTCGTGATCGTCCCTGACCCGGACAACGTCATCGACCTGCCCCCGGCCGCCGTCGCCGCCCTGTGCGACCGCCGCGCGGGCATCGGCGGTGACGGGCTGCTGCACGTGGTGCGGTCCGCGGCGCACCCCGAGGCCGAGGAGATGGCGGCCGAGGCGGAGTGGTTCATGGACTACCGCAACGGCGACGGTTCCGTCGCGGAGATGTGCGGCAACGGCGTGCGGGTCTTCGCTCGCTACCTCCAGTGCGCCGGGTACACCGGAGAGGGCGACCTCGCCGTCGCCACGCGCGGGGGTGTGAAGACCGTCCACATTGCGAAGGACGGCGACATCACCGTCGGCATGGGCAAGGCACGCCTCCCCGAGGGCGAGGTCACCGTGAGCGTCGGTGAGCGCAGCTGGACCGCGCTGAACGTGAACATGGGCAACCCCCACGCGGTCGCCTTCGTGGACGACCTCGCGCACGCCGGAAACCTGCACTCCCCGCCGCCCTTCAGCCCGGCCGGTACCTACCCGGACGGGGTGAACGTCGAGTTCGTCGTCGACCGCGGACCCCGGCACGTCGCCCTGCGGGTGCATGAGCGCGGTGCCGGCGAGACCCGCTCGTGCGGCACCGGCGCGTGCGCCGTCGCCGTGGCCGCGGCCCGCAGGGACGGCGCCGACCCGGCCGTCACCGGCACGCCCGCGACGTACACCGTCGACGTTCCCGGCGGCACGCTGGTGATCACCGAGCGGCCCGACGGCGAGATCGAGATGACCGGACCCGCGGTGATCGTCGCCACGGGCGAAATCGACGTCGAGTGGCTGGAAAGCGCCGCTCGCTGAGTACCCGCCTGGTCACGGGATGTGAAACCGTAAACCTGGAAACCTACGCTCGTTTGGGTGATCCGTTTCACGCTCGGCGAGAGGCGGTCAGCCGCACGTGATGGGCTCGGTAGCATCAAGCACCGGCCCGGACGGGGGGATCGAAGCCGCCCCCCGAGCCGTGTCCGCCCTGGGGCACCCCGTCCGCCGGTCCACGCAGCCGGAGGTGCCCATGAGTGCGGAGGCCACGAACCCTGCGAGCCCAGGCCCTGTCGCCCCGACAGTGCCCCGCAGGAAGGCCCGCCCCCGGATCGACCTGCGCCGCCTCGGCCGGGCCGCACTGCTCGGCCCGGCCGCCCGTGACCGGCTGCCCGACGCGATCGGCCATGTGGCCGAGGCACACCGCGCCCACCACCCCGACGCCGATCTGGAGCCCCTGCGACGGGCCTATGTCCTCGCCGAGTCCTCGCACCGCGGCCAGATGCGCAAGAGCGGCGAGCCGTACATCACACACCCCCTCGCCGTGACTCTGATCCTCGCCGAACTCGGCGCCGAGACCACGACCCTGACGGCCTCTCTGCTCCACGACACCGTCGAGGACACCGATGTGACCCTCGATCAGGTCGGCGAGCAGTTCGGCGCCGAGGTCCGCTATTTGGTCGACGGCGTGACGAAGCTGGAGAAGGTCGACTACGGCGCCGCCGCCGAGCCCGAGACCTTCCGCAAGATGCTCGTCGCCACCGGCAACGACGTCCGCGTGATGTCCATCAAACTCGCCGACCGGCTGCACAACATGCGCACCCTCGGTGTGATGCGCCCCGAGAAACAGGCCCGCATCGCCAAAGTCACCCGGGACGTGCTCATTCCGCTCGCCGAACGGCTCGGTGTCCAGGCGCTCAAGACCGAGCTGGAGGACCTGGTCTTTGCGATCCTGCACCCCGAGGAGTACGCCCGCACGCGGGAGATGATCGTCGACAACACCGCCCGCAGCGACGACCCGCTCGCCGAGATCGCCGACGAGGTGCGCGGTGTCCTGCGCGAGGCGGACATCACGGCCGAAGTCCTCATCCGGCCACGCCACTTCGTCTCGGTGCACCGTGTGGCCCGCAAGCGGGGCCGACTGCGCGGCACCGACTTCGGCCGGGTGCTGGTGCTGGTGAACGAGGACGCCGACTGTTACGGCGTCCTGGGCGAGCTGCACACCTGTATGACGCCGGTCGTCTCGGAGTTCAAGGACTTCATCGCCGTCCCCAAGTTCAACCTGTACCAGTCGCTGCACACGGCGGTGGCCCGCGCGGACGGCCAGGTCGCCGAAGTCCTCATCCGCACCCACCAGATGCACAAGGTCGCCGAGGCCGGAGTCGTCGCACTGGGCAATCCCTACGCTCCACCTGCGGAGGACCAGCACCACGCGGCCGACGGCGAGCGCGTCGACCCCACCCGCCCCGGCTGGCTGTCCCGCCTGCTCGACTGGCAGGAGGCCGCGCCCGACCCGGACACCTTCTGGTCCACCCTGCGCGAGGACCTCGCCCAAGACCGTGAGATCACCGTCTTCCGGCCCGACGGCGGCACGCTGGGCCTGCCCGAGGGCGCCACCTGTGTGGACGCCGCGTACGCGCAGTACGGCGAGGACGCGCACGCGTGCATCGGCGCCCGCGTCAACGGTCGCCTGGCGACGCTGAGTACCGTCCTGAAGGACGGTGACACCGTTCAGCTCCTGATGGGCCAGGACCCGGCTTCCGAGCCCTCGCGGGAATGGCTGGAGCACGCGCACACGCCGGGCGCCCGGATCGCCATCCAGCGATGGCTCGCGACGCATCCGGCGGCCACCGGCCCGGAGGAGGCCTCACCGGCTCCGGAGGCGCGGACCGAGGCGCCGTCCCGTCCGCCGGTACCGCAGTCCGACGTACCGTCCCGCCCCGCCGCCGACGGCCCCGCCGCACGCCCCGGTGCCGCGAACGCCGTCACCGATCTGCCCGGCGCGACCGTACGGCTCGCCGGCTGCTGCACGCCCGTACCGCCCGACGAGATCACCGGATTCGCCGTCCGCGGGGGAGTGGTGACCGTCCACCGCGTCGAGTGCCCCGGGGTGGAGCGCATGAAGAGCGGGGGGCGTGCGGACGTCGACGTGCGCTGGGGAGACACCACCGCATGCCGGGTCACCCTGTTCGCCGAATCGTTCGGCCGCCCGCATCTGCTCGCCGACCTCACCGAGGCGATGGCCCTCGAGGGCGCCGAGATCGTCTCGGCGACCGTGGAACCCCCGAGCCAGCAGCGCGTACGCCACACATACACGGTCCAGCTCCCCGACGCGGCGCTCCTCCCCGCGCTCATGCGGGCGATGCGCAACGTGCCCGGCGTGTACGACGTGAGCAGGGCGCAGACACCGGGTGTGTGAGGCGCGCGCCCGCCGGCGTGCGCCCGAGCGCGGCGGACCGGACCGCTCCCGGTACCCGTTCGAGTGGGCCGGGCGCGCGCCGTCGCCGTACCGCGGGCGCGCGCTGGTAGCGGTGGTCCATGCTGCTCACCCCCCGCACCCGGGCGTCCCGCCGCCCACGGCTCAAGGCGGCTGCGCTGCTCGCCTCGGCCGTCTCCGTCTGCCTCCTCGCCGCGAGCGCGCCCGCCGTCCCGCTGGGCGTCGGTGACCGCCTCTTCCCGCAGCTGGGCAACCCCGGCTACAACGTGGCGTCGTACGACCTCGCCCTCACCTACTCCGGCGCCAACGACAAGCCCCTCCAGGCGGTCACGACCATCGACGCCTGGACGACCAGCACTCTGGACAGCGTCAACCTCGACTTCGCCCACGGGGACGTCGAGTCGGTCGAGCTGGACGGGGAGCCGGCCTCCTTCGCCGCCGCCGGCGAGGACCTCGTGATCACGCCCGAGAAGCCGCTGCCCGACGGCAGCTGGATGCGGATCACCGTCCGGCACACCAGCGACCCCGTCTCACCCGACGGCCGCGACGGCGGCTGGGTACGGACCGCGGACGGCCTCGCCCTGGCCAACCAGGCCGACGCCGCCCACCTGGTGTTCCCGTGCAACGACCACCCCTCCGACAAGGCGATGTTCACCATCCGGGTCACCGCGCCCGACGACTACACGGCCGTCGCCAACGGCCTGGCGACCGGCGTCGACCGGACCGGCCGCACGACCACCTGGACCTACCGCACCCTGCACCCCATGGCCACCGAGCTCGCCCAGGTGTCCATCGGCCGCTCCGCCGTGCTGCGCCGCACCGGACCGCACGGACTGCCCGTACGGGACGTCGTACCCGCCGCGGACGCCACCGCGCTGGAACCGTGGCTGAAGAAGACGCCCGGCCAGATCGCCTGGATGGAAAGCAAGGTCGGGCCGTACCCCTTCGAGACCTACGGCGTGCTCATGGCCGAGGCGACCACCGGTTTCGAGCTGGAGACACAGACCCTCTCCCTCTTCGAGAAGGACCTGTTCACCGAGCCCGCCTACCCCGAGTGGTACGTCGACTCGGTCATGGTGCACGAGCTGTCCCACCAGTGGTTCGGCGACAGCGTCAGCCCGCGCACCTGGTCCGACCTGTGGCTCAACGAAGGGCACGCCACCTGGTACGAGGCCCTGTACGCGGAGGAGAAGGCGGACAAGCCCATGGAGACGCGGATGAGGGCGGCGTACAGCGCGTCCGACGTCTGGCGCGCCGCCGGCGGCCCGCCCGCGGCCCCCAAGCCACCCGACCCGGGCCGGAAGATCAGCATCTTCCGGCCGGTCGTCTACGACGGAGCCGCACTGGTCCTGTACGCCCTGCGCCAGGAGATCGGCCGCCCGGCCTTCGAGCGCCTGGAACGGGCCTGGGTGACCACCCACCGCGACCGCACCGCCACCACCGCGGACTTCGTCCGGCTCGCCTCCGTGACCTCCGGACGCGACCTCGGCGGCTTCTTCCAGGCCTGGCTGTACGGCGAGAAGACCCCGCCGATGCCCGGCCACCCGGACTGGAAGCCGGCGGCGCCGGCCGCGCGGGCCCCGGGAGGGGCGATGCCGGCCCCTGAATCCGGAACAGGGCCTGTCGGCCCCTGAATAAGGCGGTGACGCCCGGGGCGCACCGTGCGACCATCGTCAGGTCGGCGCGATACGCGAGACGGGACCCGGGAATCTCCCGGAACGCTCGTGCGTTGTCCACCATGACCGCCGAATCGGCATCCCCAACGACGTAAGGACCCAATGACCTCCTCTTCATCCCCTTCCCAGGACACTCAGCGCTTCGCGCACGCCTACCCCGAAGGTCTTCGGGCCGATGCCCTGATGGAAGAGGACGTCGCCTGGAGCCACGAGATCGACGGAGAGCGGGACGGCGACCAGTTCGACCGCTCCGAGCGCGCGGCCCTGCGCCGCGTGGCGGGCCTCTCCACGGAGCTCGAGGACGTCACCGAGGTCGAATACCGCCAGCTCCGCCTGGAGCGGGTCGTCCTCGTCGGCGTCTGGACCTCGGGGACCGTGCAGGACGCGGAGAACTCCCTCGCGGAGCTCGCCGCCCTCGCGGAGACCGCGGGCGCGGTCGTGCTCGACGGCGTGATCCAGCGCCGCGACAAGCCCGACGCGGCCACCTACATCGGCTCCGGCAAGGCCGAGGAGCTGCGGGACATCGTGATCGAAACGGGCGCGGACACCGTCATCTGCGACGGTGAGCTGAGCCCCGGCCAGCTGATCCACCTCGAAGACGTCGTGAAGGTCAAGGTCATCGACCGTACGGCCCTGATCCTGGACATCTTCGCCCAGCACGCCAAGTCCCGGGAGGGCAAGGCGCAGGTGGCGCTCGCGCAGATGCAGTACATGCTGCCGAGGCTGCGAGGCTGGGGTCAGTCGCTGTCCCGTCAGATGGGCGGCGGCAAGGGCGGCGGCCTCGCCACCCGTGGTCCCGGTGAGACCAAGATCGAGACGGACCGGCGACGGATCCGCGAGAAGATGGCGAAGATGCGCCGGGAGATCGCGGAGATGAAGACCGGCCGCGAGATCAAGCGCCAGGAGCGCAAGCGCCACAAGGTGCCGTCGGTCGCCATCGCGGGCTATACGAACGCCGGCAAGTCCTCGCTGCTGAACCGGTTGACCGGCGCGGGCGTCCTCGTCGAGAACGCGCTGTTCGCGACCCTCGACCCGACCGTGCGCCGGGCCGAGACCCCGAGCGGCCGGCTGTACACGCTGGCCGACACGGTCGGCTTCGTCCGGCACCTGCCGCACCACCTGGTCGAGGCGTTCCGCTCCACCATGGAGGAGGTCGGCGAATCCGACCTGATCCTGCACGTGGTGGACGGCTCGCACCCGGCCCCGGAGGAGCAGCTCGCCGCCGTGCGCGAGGTGATCACGGACGTCGGCGCCACCGACGTGCCCGAGATCGTCGTGATCAACAAGGCGGACGCGGCCGACCCGCTGGTGCTCCAGCGGCTGCTGCGGATCGAGAAGCGTTCGATCGCGGTCTCGGCCCGCACCGGCCTGGGCATCGACGAGCTGCTGGCGCTCATCGACAACGAGCTGCCCCGGCCGTCGGTCGAGATCGAGGCGCTTGTCCCGTACACCCACGGCAAGCTGGTGGCCCGTGCCCACACCGAGGGCGAGGTGATCTCCGAGGAGCACACCCCGGAGGGCACGCTGCTGAAGGCGCGGGTGCACGAGGAACTGGCGGCCGACCTCGCGCCGTACATCCCGGCGGCACTCGGCTGAGCCGCATCAACCACGGCCCGAAGGCCCGCTCCCTGCCTCTCGCAGGGAGCGGGCCTTCAGCATGCCCGGGTCACCGACCTGCGAACTTCTTGCTCACGGAGTCGTACACCCCCTGGGCCGCCTCACCCAGTCGCGGTCCGGCCAGCCAGCCTGCGGACACCGGGCCGATCGAGGTGTTCGACACGAGTGCCTGCTTGCCGTCCGAGCCCGTCGCGACCCAGCCGCCACCGGACGAACCACCGGTCATGGTGCAGCCGATGCGGTACATCGTCGGGTCGGACGCGCTGATCGACAGCCGGCCCGGCTTGTCCTGGCACTGGTACAGCGCCTGCCCGTCGTACGGCGACGCGGCCGGGTAACCGGTCGCCGTGATGCCGTCGACCTTCGTCACGGCCGGGGCGTTGAAGTCCACCGGCAGCGCTGAACCGACCGTCTCCTCCAGGGACTTGCCGCCGCTGCCGTTCTCCGGCGTCACATGGATGACGGCGAAGTCGTACGGGGCACCGTCCCCGCCCGTTGCACCGCCCTGCTCGATCCACTGCGCGGAGGTCTGCGCCCAGTCACCCCACCAGACACCGTACGGAGCGACCTGCTCCTTGGTGACGTCCTGCAACTGCTCAGCCGTCTCACCCGCATTGTTGTACGACGGTACGAACGCGATATTGCGGTACCAGCCGCCCTTCTTGCCGGCGTGCACGCAGTGGCCCGCCGTCCACACCAGGTTGGACTTGCCTGGGTGGGCCGGATCCTGCACGACCGTCGCCGAGCAGACCATCGTGCCCTCGGGGGAGTCGAAGAACACCTTGCCCGCCTCGGGGGCGTTGTCGTGGTAGGCAGGCGACACGGCCTTCGCCTCCACCGGCTCGGGCGTCGGGTCGGTCACGCCCTGGTCACCGGAGAGATCGTTCTCGTCGACGCCCGTGTCCGGGTCATCGGCGTCGCGCATCCGCTCCGGGTCCCACAGACCCTCGATGATCGGGTTGATGTAGTCCTGGGCCTCCCGCAGCCAGTCGTCCTTGTCCCAGTCCTTCCAGGCACCGTCCTTCCACTTGTCGATGTCGATCCCGTGCTCTTCGAGCTTGTCCTTGATGCCGTCCGGGATCGTGAACTTGCCGTCCTCGCCGGACGCGGCCGAGGCGGAGGCCTGGCCGTCGGCCTGGGTGTCGCCCGACTCGCAGGCGGTTGCGGTGAGCGCGAGCGCGGAAGCGAGTGCCAGGGCGGCAAGCACGGGGGAGGTTCTGCGGCGCGCGCCCCTTCCCCCGCGATGCTCCCCGCGAGCGGTGAACGACGGCCGTATGGAACGCATGGTCTACTCCCCCTGGTATGGACACACTTGGAGCGGCGCCGCGATCTCGCCCGATCTCACGGCAACATGGGCAACCTCGAATGGCACCACACACTATGCGCTCGCTGTGGGGGACTTCCGACGGAACGGCAACGGTTCGGCTACAAGCGGTCTGACCTGGCCATTGCAGCGTCGTTCCGAGGAGGACGGCGACCATGTTGAGCACACGTCCGACGAACCCGCACACCCGGTACGGGAGTTGTGCGGCAAAGGGCAGAACAAGGATCTTGAGGCGACCCGTAACCCGGTGAGCGGTCCGCGGTTGGTAGCGGTGAGGGGCCCGCCGCCTGTGTCCGGTCCCCTGTGTCCAGTTGCCCGGGCGTCCAGCCGACGCATACGGGATTCGTATGCCGGGTCGGTCGGGGAGACACGAGCCCCTGTTCGCCCGTGGACAGCAGGAGGACAGTGAGCCGTGACCGTGACCGAGCCTGCGCACGGAAAGCCGTCCGGGGCTGTCAGCAGCGACCCCGCCCCATCGATCGGGTCTGCTCAGCCATGCCTGCTCCCTCCTTCCTGTACGTGCACGCACGTGCCGTCACTTCACACACCCCCGCCGCCTGATCTGAACCCCGATCGCGGCTCACCTCCCGTTGAAGGACGTGGCCCTTCAGCGAGCCCACGAGCAACCGGAACCACCCCAGCCCCCAAGGAACTCACCCTTGAACCCCACCCCCGGCTCCGACGGCCCCAGCCCTGCACCTTCTCCCCGCTCCGCAGACACAGAGGTGTCCCGGCAGCGACCGCGCAGGCGGGACATCCCCTCGGCTCCCCACAGCGGAGTCACCCCACAGCAGGGCGGGGCTCCGGACTCCGAGCGGCTGCCTGGTGCCACCTCCGACCTCTTCCAGCACCCGGACCCGCACACCGCTGCTGATGCCGCCGCTGTGGAGAACCTGCTGCGGTGCTGGGTACGCGAGTCCAACCTTCCGGCCCCGGACGGCAGGACCCTTCGCATCCCCCTCCCCGCCAGCGGCACTGCCCTGCTCGCCCCCGTCCACTACTGGTCCCCGACGGGATGGCACCGCTTCGGCCCCCCACGCTTTGCCGACACCCCCGAACAGTCCCCGCCGGCCGACGCGGTCACGGTCGCTGCACTGCTCACCAGAGAGTTCTGGGGAGCAAGCAACCCTGCCCCCGCGCCCCGGATCCTCGACGCCGCAGACCTCGTGGCCCGCGTAGCCGACTCGCTCCGCCGCACCGCCGCTTTCATCAGCGACCGCCGGAGACGTCCCGACGATGAGCCCGATCTCTTCCTCGCCGCCGAGCAGGCACTCGTGCTCGGCCATCCGCTGCATCCCACGCCGAAGAGTCGCGAGGGTCTCTCCGAGGCCGAAGCGCGGCTGTACTCACCCGAGTTGCGTGGCTCCTTCCCCCTGCACTGGTTCGCTGTCGCTCCTTCCGTACTCGCTACCGACTCGGCTTGGACCGAACGTGGCCGGCTCATCCCCGCTGCCCAGCTCACTGCACGCCTCGCCGAGGCCGAACTGCCCCTCCCCGACGGCTACACGGCCCTGCCGTTGCACCCCTGGCAACTGCGCGAGGTCCGACACCGTCCCGGCACCGCGGCGCTGCTCGACTCCGGGCTGATCCGCGATCTCGGCGCGCTGGGCTCTCCCTGGCACCCCACCTCCTCCGTACGTACTGTTCATCGGTCCGGTGCTCCGGCCATGCTCAAGCTGTCACTCGGCCTGCGCATCACCAACTCGCGTCGGGAGAACCTCCGCAAGGAACTTCACCGCGGGGTCGAGGTGCACCGGCTTCTGCGCAGCGGTCTGTCCAAGCAGTGGCAGGCCTCGCACCCCGGGTTCGACATCGTCCGCGACCCGGCCTGGCTCGCCGTCGACGGGCCGGACGGCAACCCCGTGCCAGGGCTCGACGTGATGATCCGGCACAACCCGTTCCGCCCGACGGACGACGTCTCCTGCGTCGCCGGACTCATCTCGCCGCGCCCCCGTGCCGAGCAGGATCTCGCCGCAGGGCCACCAGGGTCCGACCGGCCGGCTCTGCGATCCCGCCTGGACGAGGTCGTCACACGCCTCGCCGAACGGACGAGCCGACCCCGCGAGGCCGTCGCCGCCGAGTGGTTCCTGCGCTATCTGGAGCAGGTCGTCCGCCCGGTCCTGTGGCTGGACGCGGAGGCGGGCATCGCCCTGGAGGCACACCAGCAGAACACCTTGCTACTGCTGGACGCCAACGGCTGGCCCACGGGCGGCCGCTACCGCGACAACCAGGGTTACTACTTCCGTGAGTCCCGTCGCGCCGAACTCGATGCCCGACTGCCCGGTATCGGCGAGCGCAGCGACACCTTCGTCTCCGACGAGGTCACGGACGAGCGCTTCGCCTACTACCTCGCCATCAACAACGTGCTAGGACTCATCGGCGCGTTCGGCTCCCAGTCCCTGGCCGACGAACAGCTACTGCTCGCCGCTTTCCGGCGCTTCCTCTCCGATGGTGCGTCGGGCCCAACCCGGCTGCGCACCGCGCTTCCCGCCCTGCTGCTCGACTCACCCGCTCTGCGCTGCAAGGCCAACCTGCTGACCCGGCTGCACGGCCTCGACGAACTCGCCGGCCCCGTCGACACGCAGTCCGTCTACGTCACCATCGCCAATCCCCTCCACTCTTGACGTCCTTGGGCCGATCACTACCCGTTCCCGTCACTTTCCACGGACCGGGCCTGCGCCCTGGCGCCGGTCTCAGACCCGGACCTCTTGATCACCAACAGCCCCCTTCAGCCCCGAGAACCTGACCCACCGAGCCCCGAGAGGAGCGTCGCCGTGTCTCCCAACGACGTGAGCGCAGACAGTGAGGACACGCTGGACCTACGGCTGCCCGAGGAACTGCTCGCGCTCTTCGAGGAGGAGGGCACCGGAGGCCACAGACCATGGCCCCGTCGCACGGGCACCCCGGCGTCGGCCTTCGATCACACCAGCGATGATCTGCTCGACCGCATTGCCGACTGGGGTCCGACCGCCACTTCTGCGGGCGCGTTCCAACTCGTCCCCGTACGCCTGGAACGGGACCGTGCGCTCATCTGCCGATGGATGAACGACCCCGCCGTCGCAGCGTTCTGGAAGTTGGCCGGTCCCGAGAGCGTGACGGAGGAACATGTGCGGGCCCGGCTCGCCGAAGACGGACGCAGCGTTCCGTGCATGGGCACGCTGGAGGGCACTCCGATGAGCTACTGGGAGCTCTACCGGGCCGATCTCGATCCCCTGGCCCGCCACTATCCCGCCCGACCTCATGACACCGGTATCCACCTCCTCATCGGCAGCATGGCCGACCGGGGGCGTGGGCTCGGCGGCACGCTGCTCAGAGCCGTAGCCGATCTCGTGCTCGACAAGCGCCCCGCCTGCGCTCGCGTCGTCGCGGAGCCCGACCTTCGCAACATCCCGTCCATCGCTTCCTTCCTGAGTGCCGGTTTTCATTTCTTCGCCGAGGTCGACCTGCCCGCCAAGCGGGCAGCCCTCGTGGTCCGGGACCGGTCCCTTCGCCACGTGATGTAGCGCCGCGTCACAGCGCCATCACTTTTGGTACACCGCTCGCGTCGATCCGGTTCCCAATCGCGCCGCACAGACTTCGAGATCGGGCCGAGTCCCCCGGACACGGCGAACACACCCCCACGTGAACCGGTTCCCATCTCAACCGGAGCTGATCCGATCCGAAACGAAAGGCACCCCGGACTTGATCCTGCCCCCGGCTTCGGCCTTGATCGCCCGTTTGTCAGTGGGGCGCCGTAGGGTGGTCGGGCTATGACGAAGCCCTCACTCCCCGAGCTCCTGCATGCTGCCGTTACTGCCGTCGGCGGTACGGAGCGCCCCGGCCAGGTGACCATGGCCGAAGCCGTCGCGGAGGCGATCGACGACGGCTCGCATCTGCTGGTCCAGGCCGGCACCGGCACCGGAAAGTCGCTCGGCTATCTCGTGCCGGCGCTCGCGCACGGGGAGCGCGTCGTCGTCGCGACCGCCACCCTGGCCCTCCAGCGCCAGCTCGTGGAGCGGGACCTTCCGCGCACAGTGGAGGCGCTGCACCCGCAGCTACGCCGCCGCCCGGAGTTCGCGATGCTCAAGGGCAGATCCAACTATCTCTGTCTGCACCGCCTCCACGAGGGCGTCCCGCAGGACGAGGAGGAGGGTCTCTTCGACCCGTTCGAGGCAGCCGCTCCCACCAGCAAGCTCGGCCAGGACCTGCTGCGGCTGCGCGACTGGTCGGACGAGACGGAGAACGGCGACCGCGACGACCTCACGCCCGGAGTCTCCGACCGCGCCTGGGCCCAGGTGTCGGTCTCGTCCCGGGAATGCCTGGGTGCCTCGAAGTGCGCGTACGGCGCCGAGTGCTTCGCGGAGATGGCCCGCGAGCGTGCCAAGCTCGCCGATGTCGTCGTCACCAACCACGCACTGCTCGCGATCGACGCCATCGAGGGCGCGCCGGTCCTCCCGCAGCACGAGGTGCTGATCGTGGACGAGGCGCACGAACTGGTCTCACGGGTCACCGGGGTCGCGACCGGCGAGCTCACCCCCGGCCAGGTCAACCGCGCGGTGCGGCGCGCCGCGAAGCTTGTCAACGAGAAGGCCGCCGACCAGCTCCAGACCGCCGCCGAGGGGTTCGAGCGGTTGATGGAACTGGCCCTGCCCGGGCGCCTGGAGGAGATCCCGGAGGACTTGGGCTACGCGCTCATGGCGCTGCGCGACGCCGCCCGCACCGTCATCTCCGCGATCGGAGCGACCCGCGACAAGTCCGTCCAGGACGAGGACGCGGTCCGCAAACAGGCGCTGGCCTCCGTGGAGGCGGTGCACGATGTGGCCGAGCGGATCACGAACGGGTCGGCATGGGACGTTGTCTGGTACGAACGCCATGACCGCTTCGGCGCCTCCCTCCGCGTCGCCCCCATGTCCGTCTCGGGTCTGCTGCGGGAGAAGCTCTTCACGGACCGTTCCGTCGTTCTGACCTCCGCGACTCTGAAGCTGGGCGGGGACTTCAACGGCGTCGGAGCCTCCCTGGGACTTGCTCCCGAGGGGACGGAGGGCGACGATCTCCCGAAGTGGCAGGGCGTCGACGTCGGTTCGCCCTTCGACTACCCCAAGCAGGGCATCCTGTACGTCGCGAAGCACCTGGCGCGCCCCGCGCGGGACGGCGACCGCGCGGACATGCTGGATGAACTCACGGAGTTGATCCAGGCGGCCGGCGGCCGCACCCTGGGCCTCTTCTCCTCGATGCGGGCAGCTCAGCTCGCAGCGGAGGAGTTGCGCTCGCGCATCCCCGAGTTCCCGATCCTCCTCCAGGGCGAGGAGACCCTCGGTGAGCTGATCAAGAATTTCGCGTCGGACCCGAAGACCTGCCTCTTCGGCACGCTGTCGCTCTGGCAGGGCGTCGATGTCCCCGGCCCCGCTTGTCAGCTGGTGGTGATGGACAAGATCCCGTTCCCGCGTCCGGACGACCCGCTGATGAGCGCCCGCCAGAAAGCGGTGGAGGACGCAGGCGGCAACGGGTTCATGGCAGTCGCCGCGACCCACGCCGCATTGCTCATGGCCCAGGGCGCCGGCCGTCTCGTACGGGCGATGGGAGACCGGGGCGTGGTCGCCGTACTGGATCAGCGGCTGGCCACGGCGCGATACGGGAGCTATCTGAAGGCGTCACTGCCGGACTTCTGGTACACGACGGACCGCGACCAGGTCCGTAAGTCGCTGGCGGCGATCGATGCGGTGGCGCAGAAGGAGGAGGCTGACCGCTGAGCCACTTCGCCCCTGGCTGCGTCGGCGTGGCCACGCAGCCAGGGAGCGAAATGGGACGGGGCGCCGGATGACTGGCGGGGCCGGACAGCACAGGGCCCCGGAACCGGCGCAGGGGTCCCGGGGCCCGGTCAGGGGACGGGGTCCGATCCGGCCCGTCCGCCGCAGCCGTCACACGCGCCGCAGCACCGCCACCACCTTGCCGAGGATGGTCGCGTCGTCACCCGGAATCGGCTCGTACGCCGAGTTGTGCGGGAGGAGCCAGACATGGCCGTCCTCGCGCTTGAAGCGCTTGACGGTGGCCTCGCCGTCGAGCATCGCGGCGACGATGTCGCCGTTCTCGGCGACCGGCTGGCGGCGGACCGTGACCCAGTCGCCGTCGCAGATCGCGGCCTCGATCATCGAGTCGCCCACGACCTTCAGCACGAACAGTTCTCCGTCACCGACCAGCTGCCGGGGCAACGGGAAGACGTCCTCGACGGACTCCTCCGCGAGGATCGGGCCACCGGCGGCGATGCGGCCGACCAGAGGGACGTAGGACGCGGCCGGTTTGCCCGCGGTGTCCGTGGGCTGGACCGAGGCGCCCTGGTCGGAGCCGCGCACCTCGTATGCGCGCGGGCGGTGCGGATCGCGGCGCAGGAAGCCCTTGCGCTCCAGCGCCATCAGCTGGTGTGCGACGGACGATGTGCTGGACAGGCCGACCGCCTGGCCGATCTCCCGCATGGACGGCGGGTAGCCGCGCCGCTGCACCGAGTCCCTGATGACTTCGATCACGCGGCGCTGCCGGTCCGTGAGTCCCGAGCTGTCCGCGCGGATGCCTGGAGGTCGGCCCGGCAGAGAGCGCTTGTGCCCCTCTGGATTCGCGGCTTCGTTCATCGCATGCACCGGCTCGAGTCGGCCCTGGGAGCGGTCCTGGGCGGTGATGGTGGCACTGTCTGCGGTGGTGGTCACGTCGGCCCCTCTCGATGGTCTCCCTGCTGGACAACGGTAGTTGCTTTCGAAAGGTTGCGCCAAACACACGTTCGAGTGAAAAACCGCGAAGTGCCTGACTTGATCATGCGTCCGGGTGTATGGCTGACGCGCTGCCCGGCGAGCAAAGGTGTCCATTGTTGTACTCTTCACCGCCGGCGTGGCGACCTCATGGGTCGTTGACCCAGTCTGCCATCCGGCACCCCGTCAACCGTGGACCGACCCCCATCCGTGCGGGAGTCCCGCGCCACCTCCTGCGGCGCCCACCGTATCTCCGCGCGGCCGCACGGGATACGGCCGTGCATACCCGTATCCGCTGCGGCCGCACAGGCGGCATGGCGCGTGCCCCGATGCGCGCGACACGCGCGCATGGTGTGGATGTATGAGCCAATCCCCACATCTAGTGGTTGGATTGCAGCAGCAGCCCAGAAGTTGTGGTCCCCCGGGTCTTCGGGCCCTCACTGATCGCCTATGCTTGGGGCTGCTTCGAGGGGCCCGAGTGGCCTCTTGGGGCTATTGAGTCTGCTGTGAGGAGGGTTGGAGATCATGCACTGTCCCTTCTGCAGGCACCCCGACAGCCGTGTCGTCGACAGTCGTACGACCGACGACGGCACGTCGATCCGCAGGCGCCGCCAGTGTCCTGACTGCTCCCGTCGTTTCACGACCGTGGAGACGTGCTCGCTCATGGTGGTCAAGCGGTCCGGAGTCACTGAGCCTTTCAGTCGTACCAAGGTCATCAACGGTGTGCGCAAGGCATGCCAGGGACGGCCTGTCACCGAGGACGCACTCGCCCAGCTCGGCCAGCGGGTCGAGGAGGCGGTGCGGGCCACCGGGAGTGCCGAGCTGACCACCCACGACGTGGGGCTGGCCATACTCGGCCCATTGCAGGAGCTCGATCTCGTCGCGTTTCTGCGATTTGCCTCTGTCTACCGGGCGTTCGACTCGCTCGAGGACTTCGAGGCCGCCATCGTGGAACTCAGGGAACAGACGGGACGCCCCGCCGCGGACGACGAGGACCGCGAAGGTGCGGGCGCGGGGAGCCGAAAAGAAGACGATCGCGGATCCGGGGGGACTGCTCAGGCCCTGGAGCCCGCAGGCGCCGCCGACTGACCGGCGGGCCGGCCCCGGACGGAGGCTCCGGGCCCGGCCGGGCGGCGGCGAGGGAAGACCTGTTGCGGGGTGCGAAGAGGGTGCCCGCAACACCAGACAGAACACCGTGCCACGGGAACAACGGGGCACTTCAGGGCGTTTTCGCCCGTACAGGGAGGCGGCATGACAGAGACGGCGAGCGGTCCGGCGCGAGGGTCCCGAGCCAAGGGCACCAAGGCGACCAGGGGACTGCGTATCGAGCGCATCCACACCACCCCCGGCGTGCACCCGTACGACGAGGTTGCGTGGGAGCGTCGTGACGTCGTCATGACCAACTGGCGCGACGGCTCGGTCAATTTCGAGCAGCGTGGCGTCGAATTCCCCGACTTCTGGTCGGTGAACGCGGTCAACATCGTCACCAGCAAGTACTTCCGCGGTGCCGTCGGCACCCCACAGCGCGAGACCAGCCTCAAGCAGCTGATCGACCGCATCGTGAAGACGTACCGGAAGGCCGGTGAGGACTACAAGTACTTCGCCTCGCCCGCCGACGCCGAGATCTTCGAGCACGAGCTGGCGTACGCCCTCCTGCACCAGATCTTCAGCTTCAACAGCCCCGTCTGGTTCAACGTCGGTACGCCCCAGCCCCAGCAGGTCTCCGCCTGCTTCATCCTGGCCGTCGACGACTCCATGGAGTCGATCCTCGACTGGTACAAGGAAGAGGGCATGATCTTCAAGGGGGGCTCCGGCGCCGGCCTGAACCTCTCCCGCATCCGCTCCTCCAAGGAACTGCTCTCCTCCGGCGGCAACGCCTCCGGGCCCGTCTCCTTCATGCGCGGCGCGGACGCCTCTGCAGGAACGATCAAGTCGGGCGGCGCCACCCGCCGCGCCGCCAAGATGGTCATCCTCGACGTCGACCACCCCGACATCGAGGACTTCATCCAGACCAAGGTGAAGGAAGAGGAGAAGATCCGCGCGCTGCGCGACGCGGGCTTCGACATGGACCTCGGCGGCGAGGACATCACCTCCGTCCAGTACCAGAACGCCAACAACTCGGTCCGTGTGAACGACGAGTTCATGAAGGCGGTCGAGCAGGGTGGCACGTTCGGCCTGCGCGCGCGGATGACCGGCGAGGTCATCGAAGAGGTCGACGCCAAGACCCTCTTCCGCAAGATGGCCGAGGCCGCCTGGGCCTGCGCCGACCCCGGCATCCAGTACGACGACACCATCAACCACTGGCACACGTGCCCGGAGTCCGGCCGTATCAACGGCTCGAACCCGTGCAGCGAGTACATGCACCTGGACAACACGTCCTGCAACCTCGCCTCACTGAACCTGATGAAGTTCCTGAAGGACGACGGCAAGGGCAACCAGTCCTTCGACGTCGAGCGCTTCGCCAAGGTCGTCGAGCTCGTCATCACCGCGATGGACATCTCCATCTGCTTCGCGGACTTCCCGACCCAGAAGATCGGCGAGAACACGCGCGCGTTCCGCCAGCTCGGCATCGGCTACGCCAACCTCGGCGCCCTGCTGATGGCAACCGGCCACGCCTACGACTCCAACGGCGGCCGTGCGCTTGCCGGTGCCATCACCTCCCTGATGACCGGCACGTCGTACCGCCGTTCCGCCGAACTCGCCGCGGTCGTCGGGGCGTACGACGGCTACGCCCGCAACGCCGAGCCGCATCTGCGCGTCATGAAGCAGCACGCCGACGCCAACACCGCGGCCGTCCGCATGGACGACCTGGACACGCCGATCTGGGCCGCCGCCACCGAGGCCTGGCAGGACGTGCGGCGCCTCGGCGAGAAGAACGGTTTCCGTAACTCCCAGGCGTCCGTCATCGCCCCGACCGGCACCATCGGTCTCGCGATGTCCTGCGACACCACCGGCCTCGAGCCCGACCTCGCGCTGGTCAAGTTCAAGAAACTCGTCGGCGGCGGCTCGATGCAGATCGTCAACGGCACGGTTCCGCAGGCCCTGCGCCGCCTGGGCTACCAGGAGGAGCAGATCGAGGCGATCGTCGCCCACATCGCCGAGCACGGCAATGTCGTCAACGCGCCTGGCCTCAGGCACGAGCACTACGAGGTCTTCGACTGCGCCATGGGTGAGCGCTCCATCTCCGCGATGGGCCACGTCCGGATGATGGCCGCAATCCAGCCGTGGATCTCCGGCGCCCTGTCCAAGACGGTCAACATGCCGGAGTCGGCGACCGTCGAGGAGGTCGAGGAGATCTACTTCGAGGCCTGGAAGTTGGGCGTCAAGGCGCTCGCGATCTACCGGGACAACTGCAAGGTCGGCCAGCCCCTTTCCGCCAAGACCAAGGCGAAGGAGAAGGCGGAGGTCACGGCGAAGGCCGAGGCCACCATCCGCGAGACGGTCGAGAAGGTCGTCGAGTACCGCCCGGTCCGCAAGCGCCTCCCCAAGGGCCGTCCCGGCATCACCACGTCCTTCACGGTCGGCGGCGCCGAGGGCTACATGACCGCCAACTCCTACCCGGACGACGGTCTCGGTGAGGTCTTCCTGAAGATGTCCAAGCAGGGCTCCACCCTCGCCGGCATGATGGATGCCTTCTCCATCGCCGTCTCGGTGGGTCTGCAGTACGGCGTGCCGCTGGAGACCTACGTCTCCAAGTTCACGAACATGCGCTTCGAGCCGGCCGGTATGACGGACGACCCGGACGTGCGGATGGCCCAGTCGATCGTCGACTACATCTTCCGCCGCCTGGCGCTCGACTTCCTGCCCTTCGAGACGCGTTCCGCGCTCGGCATCCACTCCGCCGAGGAGCGCCAGCGTCACCTGGAGACCGGTTCGTACGAGCCGTCCATCGACGATGTCGACGTCGAGGGCCTGGCCCAGTCGGCGCCGCGTGCCCAGGAGCTGAAGGCCGTCGCCGCCCCGAAGGCGGAGGTCGAGGCGGCCAAGCCCGCCCCGCAGCAGGCCCACACCAGCGCCGAGCTGGTCGAGATGCAACTGGGCATCCAGGCCGACGCACCGCTGTGCTTCTCCTGCGGTACGAAGATGCAGCGGGCCGGCTCCTGCTACATCTGCGAGGGCTGCGGCTCGACCAGCGGCTGCAGCTGACACAGGGCAGCGGGCATACGTCCCTGACTGACAGGCAGCTCCGGAGGAGGGGCGCGGGCCAAGTGCCGACGCCCCTCCTCGCCGTAAGGCACTCGGCGGCTCCCACGGGTCCGTAGCCATGCGATCATGGATTCTTCTGCAGTAGTACGACGGGGGTGTCCGCGCCCCCTCCGGACCGGCCCTCGGTGTGCTCCTCGCGGATCTCCGCTTCCCCGGATCCGGCCGTCCGCGACGATCGGGCGTACGTCGCCGCGGTGCGCCTGTTACCCACCCTGGGCACGGCGGAGCGGCGGCACCTCGGTGACCGGATGGCCGCGCGCTCACCGATCCCGAAGTCCAGGCCCGCGCCTTCGCCCCGCTGATCCTGGCGCGGATCGCCGAGGCGGGCGACTGGAGCGAGGAGTGGTGGCACGCGTCCGCCGACTGGTATCCGGCCGAGCGTTCTGAGCGGATACGACCCCGCCCTCGGCTGGTTGCCCGCCGCGCCGCACGGCGCCGACCTGCTGGCCGTCCTGGCCCGGCAGCCCGGTCAGAACCCTCCGCAGGCGGCCAAGTTGGCGGTCGCATGCCTCCTGGCCGCCACCGACCACCTCTTCGATGCCCAGGAGGACGACCGCCTCGCCTACGCACTCGCCCAGATCCTCACTCACGCGGATCTCACCGCGGCACAGTCCACGGAGTGGCCGACCCCCATGGCACCGGCCTTCCGGACGGGCGGGCCGGGACCGGTACCCGCCCTGACGAAGACCCTGGCGATCGTGGCCCGCTACCCTGCCTGAGGCTCAGGGCCGGTGTGCCTGGCCCATGGTCCGCGTGAAATGCGCCGGGTCGTCCTCGAAGCCCTGGATGCCGGGGTGGAAATCCCATGTACCGGTCCCTGCGCGCACGAACTCCCCGACCGTGGCCGCCGTCGAACCGAGCACGCCGCCGAAGTCGTCCTCGGCCAGGACCGTGTACCCCTCCCGGATGCGCAGGCCGGGGTTGACCACGCCGACGAAGGTCCGGTGCGCGGAACGCTGCTGGATGATGACGCCGACGACCACGCGCGCGTACCGGCCGTCGAGCCGGTCGAGTTCCAGCGTCATGACCTCGTCCCAGCCGAAGCCCTTGCCGTCCTTGCTGTCCCGGTTGAGGTAGATGGTGCCGTCGGGGGAGCGGCTGTCGAAGTGCACCACATAGGCGGGATCGCCGTGAGGGTCGCTCGTCAGGTAGGTCGCGGCGACGATGTCCAGATCGGTGGGCGGCTGCCCCGCCGGGCTGGGGTCCCACTTGATCGCGACTTCCACCTTGCGGATCCCCTTGTTGAGGCCGCTCACCATGCGTTCCCCTTCTCCGTGTCCCCATGTGTGCCCTCGGCCCGAACTGCCGGGTGGGCAAGGCCGGTTGTCCATCCTGCCACGCGCGGGGGCGCGCGTGCGGAAGAGCTCTGCGGCAGACAGTGACCGACGCCACGCTCCCTGGCCTTACGATGGCGCGGTGCTGGTCAAGTGGATTCGCTGCACCGTGGTGGACCGCCGCGGCTTCGAGCGGGGGCAGCGGAAGTGGGCGGGGCTTCTGGGGGAGCCGGGGTTTCGGGGACAGGGCGGGGGCTGGAGCCGGGGGCGGCCGGGGGTGGCGCACATCTTCGCCTTCTGGGAGAGCCGTGCCTTCTACGACTCCTTCATGGCCCGCTCCCACGACCGGCTCGCGGCATCCCAGTCGGGCACCTTCAAAGACACCCAGGTCAAACTGTTCGACTACCGCTTCGACGTGAAGACCGGCTTCGAGCCGCGTTTCACGGACGCGGACCTCGTACGGGTCGCCCACTGCCGTGTCCACGAGGAGCGTGCCGAGCACTTCACGCTGATGCAGGAGAAGGTATGGAATCCGGCGATGGCCGGCTCGCCCGGCATGATCCGTGGGCTGTTCGGCGAGGCACCGGGCCATGAGTTCATGGTGCTGTCGATGTGGCGGTCTGCCGCCGAACACGGCAAGTACCGCACCGAGCGGGTGGAGCGACTCGCCCTCAGGGCGCAGACGGAGGCGGATGTCGCGGCCCTCACGGGTGACATCGTGGAGCTCGAACCCACCTGGACGGTTTGAAAACCGGACTCGTCAATCGTGCGCCCTTGTGTGACCCATGGTGCAGGAAGTGTGTGACCTACACCGTATGGAGCCCGTAGGACTGCTCGGCAGGCCGTCACTCGATCTAGGGTTTCGGCATGGCACGACCACGGCGCATCATCCTTGTCCGGCACGGAGAGTCAACGGGCAATGTTGATGACACCGTGTACGAGCGCGAACCCGACCATGCGCTGGCCCTCACCGAGCGGGGCTGGCAGCAGGCCGAGGAGACGGGTAAGCGGCTTCGCGAGGTGTTCGGCCGCGAGCGCGTCAGCGTGTACGTCTCCCCGTACCGCCGTACGCACGAGACGCTGCGTTCCTTCCATCTGGACCCGGAACTCATACGGGTGCGTGAGGAGCCCCGCCTGCGCGAGCAGGACTGGGGAAACTGGCAGGACCGCGACGACGTACGGCTCCAGAAGGCATACCGGGACGCGTACGGGCACTTCTTCTACCGCTTCGCCCAGGGCGAGTCCGGTGCCGATGTCTACGACCGGGTAGGCGGCTTCCTGGAGAGCCTCTACCGCAGTTTCGAGGCCCCCGACCACCCGCCGAACGTGCTGCTGGTGACCCACGGACTGGCCATGAGGCTGTTCTGCATGCGCTGGTTCCACTGGACGGTCGCGGAATTCGAGTCGCTGTCCAACCCGGGGAACGCGGAGATGCGGATGCTGGTTCTCGGCGACGACGGCAAGTACGTGCTCGACCGGCCGTTCGAACGCTGGCGAGATCCGGAACCGTACGGGATCACCGGATAGAGTGGCAGAGCGATGACCCCTGATTCCTCTCTCGTCGGGCGCCTGGAGCGCGCCTTGGCCAGCCTGCGCGGACTTGCGGTGGGGGACGCGCTGGGCTCACAGTTCTTCGTCCCGGCGAACTATCCGCTGCTCAAGCGCCGTGACCTGCCTCCCGGCCCGTGGCAGTGGACGGACGACACCGAAATGGCCTGCTCCGTGCTCGCCGTCCTGACCGTCCACCACCGCATCGACCAGGACGCACTGGCCCACTCGTTCGCCGCTCACCACGACTTCGACCGCGGCTACGGTCCCGCGGTCAACCGGCTGCTCCGGCTGATCCGGGAGGGCGGCGACTGGCGCGAGCTGGCCGCCGAGCTCTTCAACGGACAGGGCTCCTGGGGCAATGGCGCGGCCATGCGGATCGCGCCTCTGGGCGCTTGGTATGCCGACGATCCGGAGCAGGCGACCCATCAGGCTGAGATCTCGGCGTACCCGACGCACCAGCACCGTGAGGCCGTGGTCGGAGCGATGGCCGTCGCGGCCGCCGCGGCACTGGCCGCCGCCCCCGCCGGCCCGCCCACGGCCGAGGCACTCCTCGACGACGTCGTCGCGCTCGTTCCGAAGAGCGCCGTCGGGGCGGGACTGCGGCGGGCCAGGGACATGCTCGACTACGACGACCCGAGCACCGTCGCGGCCGTGCTGGGCTGCGGACGGCGCACGTCGGCCCACGACACGGTGCCCTTCGCGCTCTGGTCGGCCGCGCGGGCCTTGGGCGACTACGAGCAGGCCTTCTGGACGACTGCACAGGTTGGCGGCGACGTCGACACGACCTGCGCCATCGTGGGCGGGGTGATCGCCGGTGGGAAGGCGGGTGCCCCACCGACCGCGTGGGCGGAACAGACGGAGCCGCTGCCGGAGTGGGCGATCGCCTCCGGCTGACCCGTGGTCCGGGCTCACCCCCGGACACTTTCTGTGATGTTCGGGAACTCTGCGTGACCACTCGGGCGTTGTCGTGTCATCCGCTGTGTGAGGCATGGGCTCGCACAGCCCAGGTGGCAGGTGAGAGGCACGGGGGTGGTCATGCAGTCTTTGGTGGTCATGCAGTTCGGGCTCGCTGCGGTGGTCGTATCGGCCGTTGCGGCCGTTCTGGTCCCGCTGCTCAGAGGTCTGGGTGCGGCCCGGTCGGAGTCCGCTCGATCGGACTGTTCGTCGCCGAGCCCGGCGTGCGGTGCGCGGATGACCGGACCGGCGTCCTCGCCGTCGGTCCCTCGGACGTGGCCCGGCCATCCGCGGCTCCGGGCGGGTCCGGCCGGCTCAGCCGATGCCCGGGCCCGCCGCCCCCGCGAGCGCCTCCAGGTCGCTCTTGCGGACCCGGATGACGAACCAGGCGGTGGCCAGGGCGAGTACGGCCATCGCCGCGGCGGCGACGAAGCCGGTCGAGATGCCCTGGGCGAGTACCTCATGCCCCCACGGGGCGGGCAACTGATGCGACTTGGCGAACTCCGCCTTCTGCTCCGCCGACCCGTCGGACAGGAAACTCGGCAGCTGCTTCTCCGCCTCGTCCTTGCTGGCCGTGCCGAAGACCGTCGTCAGGATGGACAGGCCGAGCGAACCGCCCACCTGCTGCGTGGTGTTGAGCAGTCAGGATGCCGCGCCCGCCTCGTGCTGGGCGACTCCGGAGACCGCGGTGACCGTCAGCGCCACGAAATTCAGGCCCATACCGAAGCCGAACACCAGCATCGGTCCGAGCACTCCGCCGACGTACGAGCTGTCCGAGCTGATGAGGGTCTGCCAGCCCAGCCCAGCCCGGCCACCGCGAGCGCCGAGCCGGCGACCATGAACGGTTTGGGGCCCAGCACCGGCAGGAATCGCTGGGACAGGCCCGCGCCGAGCGCGATCACGACCGTCACCGGCAGGAAGGCGAGATGTGCGCATGCGAATGGAGTGATGGTGAGCTGGAGGAGATGATCGACCAGCTGATGCTTCCACTGCTGCGGCCGAGCGGTGTGTGACGGTGCGCTGTGGAGCCCGCGACGGAGCTCCGGGAACCGGGGTGTCGCAGGATGTTCCGGGCGGCGTACGCTAAGGGCGCCATGCCGTACGAACCACCTACTCACACCGTCGAGCGCTCCCTTCGCGCGACGACCGGAGCGAAGGTCATTGCCGGTGTCGACGAGGTGGGGCGCGGCGCCTGGGCCGGTCCCGTCACCGTCTGCGCGGCGATCACCGGACTGCGTCGGCCTCCCGAGGGCCTCACCGACTCCAAGCTGCTCACCGTCAAGCGGCGCACCGAGCTTGCCGTGGCGCTCCGGACGTGGGTGGCCTCGTACGCGCTGGGGCATGCCTCGCCGGAGGAGATCGACAACGTCGGGATGACCGCTGCCTTGCGGCTGGCCGCCGGACGCGCCCTGGAGGCACTGCCGGTCCGCCCCGATGCCGTGATCCTCGACGGGAAGCACGATTACCTCGGAGCGCCCTGGAAGGTCCGTACGGTCATCAAAGGAGACCAGTCGTGCGTGGCGGTCGCGGCGGCCTCGGTGATCGCCAAGGTTCAGCGCGACAAAATGATGGCCGAACTGGGTATCGACCATGCAGACTTCGATTTTGCGGCCAACGCGGGGTATCCGTCGCCCGTGCACAAGGCCGCGCTGGAGGTATGGGGCCCCACTCCGTACCACCGGTTGTCGTGGGCGTATCTTGATGCGCTGCCCCAGTGGCGGCATCTCAAGAAGGCCCGCAGCTGGGCGGACGGAGGCGTTCCGGAGATCGAGGGTCAGCTCGGCTTCGATTTCTGACGCACCCGCTCGCACTCATGTGCCACCCGCTGACGCGAGCCGCACCAACGTTTGATAGATATCAGCTCATGCCTCTCATTCCCGAGGAGCCTCAGATTCACGAGAGTGCCCAGGGTCCCCGCGCTACTCCGGCCAGCGGCCGTACCGCGCCGACCCCTCGCCCCGTACCCGGCCCCCGCCCAGCGGCTCCGCCGCGCCCCGGTCGTCCGGGCCCCCGGCCCGCGCCGCCGATGCAGCGCACGCCGCGCGACGTGGCCACGGCCACGCCCGCACCGTCGGGTCCGGCCGCCCCTGCCGCCTCCGCTCCGGCGTCGGTGACCCCGCAGATCCAGCTGATCCCGGCCTCGGCCCAGGGCGCGCTGGACGCTGCGGAGGAAGCCGTCGACCTGCTGCTGGAGACCGGTCGTGCCCCCGGTGAGGTGCTGGTGATCACTACCGGTGAACCACACCCGTGGGCTGCCCACGAGCTGTCCTTCGGCGAAGCCTCCTACTGGGCCCAGCACGACGCGGGCGACGACGTGTTCTACGCGGACGCCACCATGGCGTCCCGCGCCGCGTCCCGTCCCGTGGTCGTGGTCGCCATCAACGACGGTCCCGACACGGCTGCCGCCACCGCCCTGCCGCTGGCCCATACCCGGGCCGACGCCTTGCTGATCGTCTGCGGTGACCCGCAGCAGATCAACTCGGTGCTCGGCGCGGGCGTCTGAGTCCGCTCCGGTACGTCCAGCGGACTCAGGGGGCTGGGGCGACGAAGGTGCCGTTGCGGCGGCACCTGGACGGCAGTGGCGTTCCGCCGTGCACGCATCTGCACGGCGGCGCTTCGGCCTGCGTGCACGACTGGGCTGGCCAGCGGCACGGTGCGTCGTGGGTGGCGGGCGGGGCTGTACGAACCGGACGTTCGTTCCGAGGTGCGGGCACGGAGGTTCGTTCCGAGGTGCGGCCAGTGGCCGTAAGCGCCGAAGGTTCATCCTGACGGTGCGGGCAGTGGTCGTGCTGTGCTGCCGCCGCCGTCGTACTGGGCCACGCAGCACCCTGCGCCGTACGAGGCCCAGGCGGCTGAGGCGCGGCGCTCTCGGCTTCAGCGCGCCGCTGCGCGGCGGAGAACCTCGGAGACGGCACCGCCGGTACGCGGCAGCGGAGGCGGGGCTTCGGACAGGGCGAAGGGCTCCGGCGCCGAGTGTGAGTTCGGACGGCGTCCGCCGCGGCCCTCACCGAGGACCTGCCAGCCGTCCCGCGTCAGCGTGATGTATGCCCCGCAGCGCAGCCCATGCAGCGTGCAGGCGTCACGCAGACCCCACATCCATGCGCCGTCCTCCTGCGTCCAACGCGCGTCACCCTCACGGCAGTAGAGCAGCACGGCGGTGCGCACCGGCGTGCGGCGCCGCAGGTCGTGCGGGATCACCCGGCGCAGCTGGGCGAGCAGCGAGTTGCGGAACATCCAGCCGTCGGCCGGGGCCTGGCGGCGGGTGAACGAGGCGCTCGCCAACAACCGCTCGTCCGGATCGAGGACCGCCAGGATCGCGGTCGCCGGCCCGGGGCGGTGTCGTGAGTGCAGCCCGCTGACCACCTGGCGGGGGTTGCGCAGCAGAGGGATTCCGGCGGCGGCCCACTCCGCGGGTTCGAGCATGCGGGCCAGGGGGTTGGCGGATGCGGCGGACAACTCGGCAGGCGACGAGGTTGATGCCGCGGAGGACGGAGTAAATCCGAAGGTCACGGTCCTCCCTTCGGCTACGCGCCCACTGCGGGCGGGGTCGGATTCGGGGGAGCGCGCACCGCAGCAGAGCCCTACCGGATCACGGACGAGCCGTGCGGGGAGCGGACTTCGATTCTTCCTGTCGAACTTGGTTGCGGCAACGAGCAATTGAGCCCACCGACCCTTATCGGGTCCTTCATGGCTTATATCCCTACCCTGTGTGTTGCCTGACAACGCATGGGGCATGCGAGCACGACAGGACATGTCCGAATGCCGCCGAGCACCGTTCGGCGTGCGGCGCGGACTCAGCTCGGCGTGTGGCGCGGACTCAGCTCCTCACGGCCAGGACCAGCGGCAACACCCCCTTGGCGCCTGCCCGTAGAAGCAGGCGGGCGGCGACCGCGAGTGTCCAGCCGCTCTCGGTCAGGTCGTCGACGAGCAGCACGGGGCCGTCGGCGGCATCGAGAGCCTCCTGCAGCGACGGCGGGACGGCAAGCGCCCCGCTGAGGGCCCGGAGACGCTGGGCACTGTTGGAGCGGGGCATGGACAGGGCGTCGCAGTGATCCGTGTAGGCGAGCGACCCCAGCAACGGGATGCGGCCGATGGCGGAGATCCTCGTGCCGAGCGACTCGATCAGCTGTGGCCTGGCGCGCGAGGGCACGGTGATCACACCGATGGGACGGGCCACCGCGTCCGGAGCGCCCGAGGCCCATCCGCCCGGTCCCTTGGCCCAGTCGGACAGCACGGTCACGACCGCGTTGGCCACATCGTCGGGCACGGGCGCGTCCGGGGTCTGGGGTGAGAGCAGGGGGCGCAGCCTGTTGCCCCAGCCGATGTCCGAAAGCCTGCCCAGCGCCCGGCCCGGGGCGGCCTGCTCGCCGGACGGGATGCGGCCCTTGAGGTCGACGCCCACGGCCGGCAGCCCCGTCGGCCACATCCTTCGGGGCTCCACCACGACTCCGGCGCGGGCGAGCGAGCCACCGGCGGACTCGAGGGCGCCCGCGGAGACCTCGGCCGTGAACCGGGCGCCCGCGCAGTTGTCGCAGCGGCCACAGGGCTCGGCCTGCTCGTCGTCCAGCTGCCGCCGGAGGAACTCCATACGACAGCCGGTGGTGCCGGCGTAGTCGCGCATGGCCTGCTGCTCCGTGGCACGCTGCTTGGCGACCCACGCATAGCGGTCGGTGTCGTACGACCAGGGGGCACCGGTCGCGATCCAGCCGCCCTTGACCCGGTGCACGGCACCGTCCACGTCGAGGACCTTGAGCATCGTCTCCAAGCGTGTGCGGTTCAGCTCCACGAGCGGTTCGAGCGCGGGCAGCGACAGCGGTCGGTCTGCCCGTGCGAGTACGTCCAGGGTGCGGCGGACCATGTTTTCGGGCGGAAACGCCACGGAGGCGAAGTAGGCCCAGATCGCCTCGTCCTCGCGGCCGGGCAGCAGCAGCACCTCGGCATGTTCGACCCCGCGTCCGGCACGGCCGACCTGCTGGTAATAGGCAATGGGGGAGGAGGGCGAGCCGAGATGGACGACGAAGCCCAGGTCTGGCTTGTCGAACCCCATCCCGAGCGCGGAGGTGGCCACCAGTGCCTTGACCCGGTTCGCCAGAAGGGCTTCCTCGGCCTGCTGGCGTTCGGCGTTCTCCGTCCTGCCCGTGTAGGAGACGACGGTGTGCCCGCACTGCCGCAGGAAGGCGGTGACCTCCTCGGCGGCCGCGACGGTGAGGGTGTAGATGATGCCGGAGCCGGGCAGATCGCCCAGGTGATCGGCGAGCCATGCCAGCCGATGTGCCGCGTCGGGCAACTGCACGACGCCCAGGCTGAGGCTCTCGCGGTCCAGCGGACCGCGCAGCACCAACGCGTCCGAGCCGGTTCCCGTGCCCAACTGCTCGGCCACGTCCGCCGTGACCCGTGCGTTGGCCGTGGCAGTTGTGGCGAGCACCGGAACGCCCGGCGGCAGATCCGCGAGCATCGTGCGCAGCCGCCGGTAGTCGGGGCGGAAGTCATGGCCCCAGTCCGAGATGCAGTGGGCTTCGTCGACGACGAGGAGTCCGGTGGCGGCGGCCAGTTCGGGCAGTACGTTGTCGCGGAAGTCGGGATTGTTGAGCCTCTCGGGGCTCACGAGCAGCACGTCCACCGCGCCCGCGGCCACCTCGGCCTGGATGGTCTGCCACTCCTCGGGATTGGACGAGTTGATGGTGCGGGCGTGAATGCCGGCGCGGGCGGCCGCCTCGACCTGGTTGCGCATGAGCGCGAGCAGCGGGGAGACGATGACGGTCGGCCCGGCACCGTGCTCGCGCAGCAGGGCGGTCGCCACGAAGTACACCGCGGACTTGCCCCAGCCGGTGCGCTGTACGACGAGGGCCCGCCGCTTGTCGGCCACCAGCGCCTCGATCGCCCGCCACTGGTCCTCGCGCAGCCGCGCCGACCCGGTCTCGTCCCCCACGAGCCGGGCGAGCACCGCATCGGCCGTCGTGCGCAGTTCCGCCTTGCCGCTGTCCGTCATGCATCCCATACAACAGGACGGCACTGACAGACGGGCGCGGCCCGGGTGACGTCCGGGCCGTCCCGTGTGCGGATTGGTGTGTCCCTGATCGAGGTTATCCACAGGGTGCAACGAGAAATCGCGATCTGCGAGATCGTCGGCGCATGACGAATCACGGCGAAACGACCGGATCCTCCGGCAACGGCGACATCAACAGGCGACCCTCCGAGATCAGGGACACTCATGAGCAATCCGCACGCAAGACCGGCGAACCGGCAGGTGCGGACGACATGCCTGTCGGCTCCGATGGGCCCGTCGGCTGCCTGACATACGACGCACACGCAAGCGAGCACCAGGTCACCCTGCGCACGCCGGCCGAGCTGGCCGACGCTCTCCCGTATCTGCTCGGATACCGCCCCGAGGACAGCATCGTCCTGGTCGCTCTGCACGACCGGAGCGGGCGCGGCCGGTTCGGCGGCCGGGCCCGGCTCGGCATTCCCTCCCACATGGACGACTGGGCCGACGTGGCCCGGCAACTGGCCCACGGCTTGATCACGGGCAGCGAGCGGAGGGGCGCCAAGCCGGAGCAGATGGTCGCCTACCTCTGCCAGGAACCGGCGAAAGGCGAGTCCGGCCGGCAGGTCAAGGAGCGGCTGGCCTCACTGGCCGGGATGCTGCGCACGGAGTGCGGGCGGCACGACGTGCCGGTGATCGAGGCACTGTGCATCTCGGACGGCCGGTTCTGGTCGTACTGCTGCCCGAGTGAGGGATGCTGTCCTCCCGACGGGCTGCCGATGGGACTGCCCGGGACCTCCGTGCTGGCCGCCGCCGCGACCTACGCCGGGATTCAGGTGCGGGGCACGCTGCGCGAGATGCGGGCCAGGCTGCAGCCCTGGGAAACCGCCGCGGCACTGGAGCAGGAGGTCGTCCTGGACACCACCAGCATGGCGCTGGTCTCCAGGATGCTCGACGAGGAGAGCCGGGCGGACGTGGCCGAGGAGACCATGGAACTCGCCTGGCGGGCACTGACACGCTTCGCAGAAGCGTCGCCTGTCGCCGGTTCCCTTCAGGCGGACCTGCGTGACGACACACTCCTCGGACACGAGGAAGCCGCCGCCCTGATCCTCGGTCTGCAGGACCGCACGACCCGGGACCGCGCGGCCGAATGGATGGAGGGCGACGAGGCAGACCCGGCCCTGCGCCTGTGGCGAGCCCTCGCCCGCCGCTGTGTCGGTCCGTACGGCGAACACGCGGCGGCTCCCCTCACTCTGGCCGGTTGGGTCGCCTGGTCCGCCGGGGACGGCATCGAAGCCCGGGAAGCGCTGGCCATGGCTCTCGCCGCGGATCCCGGCTACTTCTTCGCCCGGCTCCTGCACCAGGCGTGCAACGAGGATCTCGACCCGGAGTCGATCCGCCGTTGCCTGCGTGCGGAACGCGAGCGGCGCACGGGGGCGGAAGCGGAGAGCGACGAGCAGGGGGTGCCGCAGCAGGATGCGGCGACCGGTACGGGCGGGGTGCAACCGGCTCCTTCGTCGGGTGCGTCTTCCCGTCGTCGACGCCGGACGCGTTCCGCCGCGTGCCAGGACAGCGGCCCCGGCTCCGTGGCAGCGGGCGGACGGCAGCCGCGAGAACGACAGCCGGGCCTGGGCGGATCTCGCCCGCGAACCCGGGCGGCGGGCGGTTCCCGTTCGGGCGCGCGGAGGCCGGGAGGCGGAGGTCGACGTGTCTCCGGGAATGGGGTTCCACGGGGGAGCAGCACCGGCTCCGGGAGCCTGAGTCCGGGGAACGATGCGCCTGGGGGCAAGACATGAGCAATCATGGGGTGCGGTTCGGCCGACGTACGTCACGAGGCTGACCCGTCCGGACCGCGGTGCGGAGTGTGCCCCCGAGAGATCGGGCTGACCCGCCGGCGGGTCGGACGCCCGCTCCTCCGTACGGTCGGCTCGCTCGGTCCGCCGTGTTCGAGGAGGCGGCGGACGGACAATTACCGGGGGCGTGACCTCGTAAGACGTGGTCGCGGAGAACAATCGCCGGCCATTCGGGACGCAGCTCTCGGACCGATGTGGATCAGCCGTTGATGAGGCCGAGGAAGGGAGTGTTTATCGTCAAGCAGACGACTATGATCGCGACATGCCCTACGACCCGTCAGCCTTTCCGCCCTTCGCCGTCACTGTGGACCTGGTCGTGCTGACCGTGCGCCGCCATGCCCTGTGCGCGCTGGCGGTGCGCAGGGGCGAGCCGCCGTTCCAGGGGCGGTGGGCGCTCCCTGGTGGCTTCGTACGGCCCGACGAGGATCTGGCGCAGGCAGCGGCGCGCGAGTTGGTCGAGGAGACGGGGCTGCGCGCGCACGACCCGTCCGTGCCCGCCCAGGACAACGGCGCCCACCTGGAACAGCTCGCCACCTACGGCGACCCCAAGCGCGATCCCCGGATGCGCGTGGTCAGCGTCGCCCACCTCGCGCTCGCCCCCGACCTGCCGGCGCCGCGCGCGGGCGGCGACGCGAGCAACGCGCGCTGGGCGCCCGTGGAGGAGCTGCTGCAGCAGGGCGGCTACGGTCGGGACGGCGAGCCGGTCGCACCGCTCGCCTTCGATCATCACCAGATCCTGGCGGACGGCGTGGAGCGGGCCCGGTCCAAGATCGAGTACTCGTCGCTGGCCACCGCGTTCTGCCCGTCCGAGTTCACCGTCGGGGAGCTGCGCCGCGTCTACGAGGCGGTGTGGGGAGTGGCGCTCGACCCGCGCAACTTTCACCGCAAGGTCACGGGCACACCGGGGTTCCTCGTCCCCACCGGCGGCACGACCACGCGCCAGGGCGGCCGTCCGGCCCAGCTCTTCCGGGCCGGCGGTGCCACCCTGCTCAACCCCCCGATGCTGCGCCCCGAGGTCTGAGGCGGGGGCCCTGTGGGGATGGAAGGTGGACGGGTCCGCGCCCGAACCGCGGCGGGCGTTGAAATGCCTGAAAACTGGACATAGCGCGCTATCTTGCTGCGGGTGATCCAGGCCTTCGGACTGACCAGCACCCCCCGCAAGGAGCGTCCGCCCGCCCTCGACGATGTCTCCTTCGAAGCGCGCGCAGGCCGTGTCACCGTGCTCCTCGGAGCTCCCGGCGCCGGTAAGTCGACGGCCCTCAGGCTCATGCTCGAACTCCAACAGGGCCGGGGTGTCACCCATTTCAGAGGCCGCCCGCTGCACCGTATCGCCCACCCGTCGCGCGAAGTCGGCGTACTCCTGGGCGACGTGCCGGGTCATCCCGCCCGCACCGTCCGCGGCCACCTGCGCATGCTGTGCGCCGCGACGGGCGTCCCGGTCGGCCGTGCCGACGAAGTCCTGGAGGTGGTCGGCCTCGTCAGCCTGCGCGGTGAACGGCTCGGCACCCTGTCACGCGGCATGGACCGCCGCCTCGGCTTGGCCTGTGCCCTGCTGCCCGACCCGCACACGCTCGTGCTCGACGACCCGGCCCGCGGCCTGTCCACGCGCGAAAGTCACTGGCTGCACGGCTTGCTGCGGGCGCACGCGACCCACGGTGGCACGGCCCTGTTCACGACGGCCGACCCCAAGGAGGCCGCGCGCACCGCCGACCAGGTCGTCACGCTCGCCGAGGGCCGGCTGGTCGCCGACCAGGAGGCCGCGGACTTCGCGCGCACCCGGCTGCGCCCCCGTGTAGCCGTCCGCAGCCCGCACGCCGCCCGCCTCGCAGCACAGCTCGCCAAGGAGGCCCGTACCGGGCGGCGCTCCGTCGAAGTCGTACGGGAGGGCGGCAACCGCCTGTCCGTGTATGGCAGTACGTGCGCCGAGGTCGGCGAAACGGCCTTCCGGCACAACATCCTCGTCCACCAACTCGCCGACGAGATCGGGGACATGGGACCGGCTCCGCTCCCCTCGAACGTCCCAGGCGTGCAGGGGGCACAGCTGGACGACCCGGCGAGGGGCGCCGCTGAGCCCTCCGTGACCGGTAAGGACGGGTCGGCCGCGGAGAGAACGGAAGACGCCGAAGGAGAAGTCCACGACCGGGGAGCCGTATCGCCGGCACTACCCCCCGCAGCGGCCGATACCTCCTCTCCCCTCCCACCGCCCATCTCCGTACGCTCCGCGCCCAGCCCTCTGCGCCCGCTGCGCTACGAGCTGCGCCGCGCCGCCGGGATCCGCACCGGGTTCCTCACGGGCGGCGCCGTGCTCGTCACCTCCGCCCTCACCGCCGTACTCCTGGCCCGTGTCGGTCACACCCCCCAGCCGCGCCTGCTGGCCGCATGGCCGCGGGAGCTGCCGCTGCCGCCCGCGGCTCTCGGCGCGGGCCTGCTCGGGGCGCTCGCTTTCGGCGACGAGTTCCGCCATCCTGCCCTGGCGGCGGACCGGGGCACCGTGCCCCGCCGGCTGGGGCTGCTGGCCGCGAAACTCGTCGTCGCCGCGGTCACCGCGCTGCTGCTGGCCCTGCTCTCGGTGGGCTGCGACGCCGAATTGCTCTATCTCTTCTACGGTCGGGAGCTCGTGGAAGTTCCGGGTGACTGGCTTTCGCTGAGCGCGAGTTGGATCGGGTTCGTGGTCGGATGCGCCTGGGCCGGTGTACTGGCGGCGGGCACGTTCCGGTCCACCACGGCCGGGCTCGCGGCGGTGGTCGCCGTACCGGTTCTGGTCGTGCCCCTCGTACAGAAGGCCGTGGAGGGGCCGTCCGTGCGGACGGCCGCCGGAATTCCCGCGCGGCTGCGCGAGGTGTTCCTGATGCAGTGGCCCTTCGGCGGGGACCGCTATGTGGCTGCTGCGGCGCGGGTGCTCGTCCAACCCGTGGGTGGTGCGCTGATGTTGTCCCTCGTGGCTCTCCTCGGGGCGTACCTGCTCACGACCCTGCGCAGCAGGGTCCGATGACGGCGTCTGGCACCCTTCGGATCCAGCACTGCGCACAACTTCCCGGGGAAAGCCCATTTCTTTCCGATAAGGCGTCAATTGCGACGGGGTGAGCGATCACCCTTTCGTGTGCTTTTCACCAAAGCCCTCAAGGGAGTTGGAGCCAACGCCGACAAAGGATGCGTGAGTACCCTTGCGCACACCATGATGACCGCCGCCCGCTCCGCAGACTCCGGTCTCGCCGGCCCGGGCGAACTCGACCGCTACCCGTACGCGGAGGCGCCGGCCGCCGACCGTGTCGGGGCCCCCGTCTGGGAGGGCGCGGACCCGGAGCTGGGCCGCGCCGGCCGGCGCGCTGCAGGCAGCCGTGGCCGCGGGCTGCACGGCCAACTCGTCCAGCAACTGGGCCAGATGATCGTCTCCGGTGACCTGGGCGCCGACCGGCCGCTCGTGCCCGAGGAGATCGGCCAGCGTTTCGAGGTCTCCCGCACCGTCGTCCGTGAGTCCCTCCGTGTCCTGGAGGCCAAGGGCCTGGTCAGTGCCCGCCCCAACGTCGGCACGCGCGTGCGCCCCGTCAGCGACTGGAATCTGCTCGACCCGGACATCATCGAGTGGCGGGCCTTCGGCCCGCAGCGTGACGACCAGCGCCGCGAGCTGAGCGAACTGCGCTGGACGATCGAGCCGCTCGCCGCGCGTCTTGCCGCGGGGCACGGGCGCGAGGACCTCCAGCAGCGGCTCGCCGACATGGTCGAGATCATGGGCCACGCCATGGGTCAGGGTGACGCCCTCACGTTCTCCCGCGCCGACGCCGAGTTCCACTCCCTGCTCATCCAGGTCGCGGGCAACCGGATGCTGGAGCACCTCTCCGGGATCGTGTCGGCCGCCCTTCAGGTGTCCGGCGGCCCGGTCACCGGCTGTGACCGCCCGAACGACACGTCGCTGGGGCACCACAGCAGGATCGTCGACGCCCTCGCCACCGGAGACGGCCCGGCCGCCGAGGGAGCCATGCGGCAACTGCTCACCGTCCACCCCGAGGTGGAGCGCGTGGTGCCTGCGCCGCGCGAGCACTGACCACGCACCGAGGACGGCGCAGCCGGGGGGTGTCCCCCCTCCTTGTGGCACCGCTCGGCCGGCGAACCGTCTCCCCTCGGACCCCGCAGGATCTTCAGGGACCCTGCGGGGTCCGACGGTGCGACGAGGCGACCGAGCTGTGAGGATGTACCCGGTCACCATAGGAGGTGACCTCTTCTGTCCGTGCCTGACCGATTTTGAGTGCTTACGGGGTGTGACTCGGGCCACGCAGATTGGGCGTAACGCTCGTGGAGACAGTGCGATGACCTAAGAGGTGACAGCCGAGGAGGGAATACGGACGCCGCTCACGGCGCTGTGCATCTTCCCGGCCCCCGCCCGCACCGTCGGCCCATCCCCAAGCCGGTGGTCGGCTCCTGTCCGCCGTGGACGGGGCCGGAAGCCGTTTTCCAACGTTCCGAGAGGTTGTTCGTGTCGGCCAGCACATCCCGTACGCTCCCGCCGGAGATCGCCGAGTCCGTCTCTGTCATGGCTCTCATTGAGCGGGGAAAGGCTGAGGGGCAGATCGCCGGCGACGATGTGCGTCGGGCCTTCGAAGCTGACCAGATTCCGGCCACTCAGTGGAAGAACGTACTGCGCAGCCTCAACCAGATCCTCGAGGAAGAGGGTGTGACGCTGATGGTCAGTGCCGCGGAGCCCAAGCGCACCCGAAAGAGCGTCGCAGCGAAGAGTCCGGCCAAGCGCACCGCCACCAAGACGGTCGCGGCGAAGACGGCGACCGCCAAGAAGGCCACCACCGCCGCCGCTCCGGCGGCACCCGCCGTCGAGGCCACCGTCGAGGAAGAAACGCCTGCCAAGAAGGCCGCTGCGGCCAAGAAGACGACGACCGCCAAGAAGGCGGTCGCGAAGAAGACCGTCGCCAAGAAGACGGCGGCCAAGAAGACGACCGCCAAGAAGGACGACGCCGAGGTCATCGAGGAAGAGGTCCTCGAGGACGCCAAGCCCGGCGAGGAGCCCGAGGGCACCGAGAGCGCGGGCTTCGTGCTCTCCGACGAGGACGAGGACGACGCGCCCGCCCAGCAGGTCGCCGCGGCCGGCGCCACCGCCGACCCGGTCAAGGACTACCTCAAGCAGATCGGCAAGGTCCCGCTGCTCAACGCCGAGCAGGAGGTCGAGCTCGCCAAGCGCATCGAGGCCGGCCTGTTCGCCGAGGACAAGCTGGCCAATGCCGACAAGCTCGCCCCCAAGCTCAAGCGCGAGCTGGAGATCATCGCCGAGGACGGCCGCCGCGCCAAGAACCACCTCCTGGAGGCCAACCTCCGTCTGGTGGTCTCCCTGGCCAAGCGCTACACCGGCCGCGGCATGCTGTTCCTGGACCTCATCCAGGAGGGCAACCTCGGTCTGATCCGCGCGGTCGAGAAGTTCGACTACACCAAGGGCTACAAGTTCTCCACGTACGCCACCTGGTGGATCCGTCAGGCGATCACCCGCGCCATGGCCGACCAGGCCCGCACCATCCGTATCCCGGTGCACATGGTCGAGGTCATCAACAAGCTCGCGCGCGTGCAGCGCCAGATGCTCCAGGACCTGGGCCGCGAGCCCACCCCGGAGGAGCTGGCCAAGGAGCTCGACATGACCCCCGAGAAGGTCATCGAGGTCCAGAAGTACGGCCGTGAGCCCATCTCGCTGCACACCCCGCTCGGCGAGGACGGTGACAGCGAGTTCGGTGACCTCATCGAGGACTCCGAGGCGGTCGTCCCGGCCGACGCCGTGAGCTTCACGCTTCTGCAGGAGCAGCTGCACTCGGTCCTCGACACCCTGTCCGAGCGCGAGGCGGGCGTCGTCTCCATGCGTTTCGGTCTCACCGACGGTCAGCCGAAGACCCTCGACGAGATCGGCAAGGTGTACGGCGTCACGCGCGAGCGCATCCGCCAGATCGAGTCCAAGACGATGTCGAAGCTGCGCCACCCGTCCCGTTCGCAGGTGCTGCGCGACTACCTCGACTAGGTCGCGTTCGTACGACACCGAAGGCCCGGTTCCCCGCGTGGGAGCCGGGCCTTCGTGCTGCGGACCACCGCACTCTGCATCACTCTGGGTGTCCGATCATCACCCCGGAGTGAGGAGGATGCATGTACCGTCGCATTGCCCGAACCCTGTCCCGGCCGCTGGTTCTGGCGGCCGTGGCGGCCGCGATACCGCTGGTGACCACTGCCCCGGCCGCTGCCGACAGCGTGGTCGTCGGCGGCTTTCCCGTGGACGTGTCCCAGAGCCCGTGGACGGTGGCGCTGTCCAGCCGTGACCGGTTCGGAGGTACGCGGGGCGGTCAGTTCTGCGGGGGTGTGGCCGTCGGTCGCACCACCGTGCTCACCGCCGCCCACTGCCTGAACGAGGAGGTGCTGGGAGGGCCACCGGACCGCGTGAAGGACCTCAGGGTCATCACCGGCAGGACCGACCTGCTCTCGAATCAGGGCCAGGAGATCGCCGTGCGTGACACCTGGGTGAACCCGGGCTACGACGCCGGCAGTAATGCCGGGGACTTCGCCGTGATCACTCTTGCCACGCCTCTTGCCCAGTCCTCTGTCATCCCCATGGCCGCGGCCGGTGATCCTGCCTACGGGCCGGGTACGAGGGCGATGGTCTACGGCTGGGGCGACATGACGGGTGCCGGCGACTACGTGCACAGTCTGCGGGCGGCACCGCTGCACGTGTTGTCCGACGCCCTCTGCAAGGGCGCCTATCCAGGCGGCGGCGACGGCACATACGTCCCTGGCGCCATGGTGTGCGCCGGGGAGCCCACAGGCAGCCGTGACGCGTGTCAGGGGGACAGCGGAGGCCCGTTGGTCGCCCGGGGGAAGCTGATCGGGCTCGTGTCCTGGGGGAGTGGCTGTGGGCGCCCGGGCAGCCCGGGTGTCTACACGCGCGTGTCGGACGTTGTGAGGAAGCTGGGGTGGGGCCGCGCCGCGCGGGGAGCCGAAAGGGCGCCTGGCCGCGCCTGAGCGGGTTTCGCCGGCACGAGCCGGGCGGCTGCCCCTTCAGGGACAGCCGCCCGTTCCGGCCTGTGCCGGGCTGGCTCGTCGTGGATGCGAGGTGTCAGCGCTCGTCTTCCGTGGCGGTTGCGGGAACGGTCGTCAGCCGCTCCGTCTCGTCCTGTATCTCGGCGGCGATCTTCTTGAGTTCCGGCTCGAACTTGCGTCCGTGGTGGGCGCAGAAGAGCAGTTCACCGCCGCTGAGCAGGACGACGCGCAGGTATGCCTGGGCGCCGCAGCGGTCGCAGCGATCGGCGGCCGTCAACGGGCTCGCGGGGGTCAGAACAGTAGTCACGTCGCCTCTTCTCTAGCTCGACGAGCTGTCGTACCAGGGTCAACATCCAACCAGCCCCGACGTGTTCCCGCTCGGGGCTTTCCCTCGGAAAAATCTTCCGAGGCCGGCTGTCTGTTGCCGGTTGGCGGCGAATGTGCCGTATTGCGTGTCTGTGTGTCTTACGGTTTCGCGCTGTCTATCAATATCGTCGCCCTCCCGGCCGGGTTGCCGGTTGTTCATGAGGACGTGCCCGGAGCCTAAATGGTTCATGCCCCGAAGGGAACGTGATATGTACTTCACTCCATCGAGGGATCGAACATGCATGCGACTCTGGACTACTCTGAGTTCAGACGAGGGTTGCGTTACAACGGCTCTACCAGGCCTCGGTACCCTCTGAGCGGCTACCGAAGCCGCGCCCTTACCCAGAAGGGCCCCACCTGAAATTCAGCGAGGAGCGAACCGCGTGACCGCCGAGACGTCCGTGCCGTCCACAGCGCTGCTGGCAGGAGCAGACCGGGACGGTTCCAACTACACCGCGCGGCACCTGCTCGTCCTCGAGGGCCTCGAGGCCGTGCGCAAGCGCCCCGGCATGTACATCGGATCGACCGACAGCCGCGGTCTGATGCACTGCCTGTGGGAGATCATCGACAATTCCGTGGACGAGGCACTCGGCGGTCACTGCGACCACATCGACGTGATCCTCCACGACGACGGCTCGGTGGAGGTGCGGGACAACGGCCGTGGCATCCCGGTCGACGTCGAGCCCAAGACCGGTCTGTCCGGTGTCGAGGTCGTCATGACCAAGCTGCACGCCGGCGGCAAGTTCGGCGGCGGCTCGTACGCCGCCTCCGGCGGTCTGCACGGCGTCGGCGCCTCCGTGGTGAACGCCCTGTCCGCCCGGCTCGACGTCGAGGTGGACCGCAGCGGCCACACCCACGCCATCAGCTTCCGGCGCGGTGTGCCGGGCGCCTTCGCCGCGAACGGCCCGGACGCCAAGTTCGATGCGACCGGCGGCCTGCGCAAGGCCAAGAAGATCCCGAGGACCCGCACCGGCACGCGTGTGCGGTACTGGGCCGACCGCCAGATCTTCCTCAAGGACGCCAAGCTCTCCCTGGACACGCTGCACCAGCGTGCGCGCCAGACGGCGTTCCTGGTGCCCGGCCTGACCATCGTCGTCCGCGACGAGTACGGTCTCGGCGAGGGCGGCAGCAAGGGCGAGGAGTCCTTCCGCTTCGACGGCGGCATCAGCGAGTTCTGCGACTACCTGGCCGGCGACAAGCCCGTCTGCGACATCCTCCGCTTCTCGGGCCACGGCACCTTCAAGGAGACGGTGCCGGTCCTGGACGACCACGGCCAGATGACGCCCACCGAGGTCACCCGAGAGCTCGGCGTGGACGTCGCCCTGCGCTGGGGGACGGGCTACGACACGACGCTCAAGTCGTTCGTCAACATCATCGCCACCCCCAAGGGCGGCACCCACGTCTCGGGCTTCGAGCAGGCTGTGGCCCGCACGCTCAACGACGTGCTGCGGACCAAGAAGCTGCTGCGTGTCGCCGAGGACGACATCGTCAAGGACGACGCCCTCGAGGGCCTCACCGCGGTCGTCACCGTCCGCCTCGCCGAACCGCAGTTCGAGGGGCAGACCAAGGAGGTCCTCGGCACGTCCGCGGCCCGCCGCATCGTGAACACCGTGGTCTCCAAGGAACTCAAGGCCTTCCTGACCTCCACCAAGCGTGATGCGGCGGCCCAGGCCAGGGTCGTCCTGGAGAAGGCCGTTGCCGCGGCCCGTACGCGCATCGCCGCCCGCCAGCACAAGGACGCGCAGCGCCGCAAGACGGCCCTGGAGTCCTCGTCGCTGCCCGCCAAGCTCGCCGACTGCCGCAGCGACGACGTCGACCGCAGCGAGCTGTTCATCGTCGAGGGAGACTCCGCGCTCGGCACCGCGAAGCTCGCCCGGAACTCCGAGTTCCAGGCGCTGCTGCCGATCCGCGGCAAGATCCTCAACGTCCAGAAGTCGTCCGTCACGGACATGCTCAAGAACGCCGAGTGCGGAGCGATCATCCAGGTCATAGGAGCGGGATCGGGCCGGACGTTCGACATCGACGCCGCCCGCTACGGCAAGATCATCATGATGACCGACGCCGATGTGGACGGCTCCCACATCCGGACCCTGCTGCTGACGCTGTTCCACCGCTACATGCGGCCGATGGTCGAGGCCGGCCGGGTGTTCGCGGCCGTGCCGCCGCTGCACCGCATCGAGCTCGTCCAGCCGAAGAAGGGCCAGGACAAATACGTCTACACGTACTCGGACCGTGAACTGAGGGACACACTCCTGGAGTTCCAGAGCAAGGGCATCCGGTACAAGGACTCCATCCAGCGCTACAAGGGTCTCGGCGAGATGGACGCCGACCAGCTGGCCGAGACGACCATGGACCCGCGCCACCGCACGCTGCGCCGGATCAACCTCTCCGACCTGGAGTCCGCCGAGAGCGTCTTCGACCTTCTGATGGGCAACGACGTGGCACCGCGCAAGGAGTTCATCTCCAGCTCGGCGGCGACGCTGGACCGGTCGCGCATCGACGCGTAGCCGTTGCGCTGTGCGTGGCCGGGCGGTGGGGGTGGCACGCGCAGTTCCTTGGCGGGGCCGGCTGCCGCTGGGCCGTGTACGGGACTGCAGTCGGGCGATGGGCCGGGGTACCGGCTTGGAGCCGGAGTACTGGCGTCCGCTCGGGCTCCGGATGAGGTAGCGGCGGCCTGTCGTCGGGTGCGGTGTCGGGGGGCTCGGCTTCTGCTCGGGCTCCGGCTTTTCTGCTCGGGCTCGAGATCGGGGTACCCGCCCCGTGGTCGGTTGAGGGGGCGGGGCTCCGGTTGCTGCTCGGGCGCCGGGTCGGCATTCCCTGTTCCCCGCGTTGAAAGCGGGAGCGCGCGGCTGTCTCACCAAGGACGCGGGCGGTGACGAGATCGTGCGGGCCGTGGAGAGCGTGCTGTCCGGGGATGCGGGTCTGTCGCCGCGTATCCAACGGCGGCTTCTGGAGCGACTGTCCGAGCCCGAGCCCCGGCCCACGGAGTCGGCCGATGCGCCGGACGGGCTCACCGCGCAGGAGACCGAGGTGCTGGTACTGATCGCCGAAGGCCTCAGCGATCAGGAGATCGCCCGCAAGCTGCATGTCTCGACGGCCACGGTGAAGACCCATATCAACAACCTCTTCGCCAAGGCGGGCCTCAAAGACCGAGCTCAGGCGGTGTGTTACGCGTACGCGAAGGGCCTGGTGCGGCCCTGCGCGGGGGTGAGTCACCTGATGGGGTGAAGAGCGTGGGGAAGGAGGTTCGGGGAGCTTCGCGGTCTGTCCATCCTTGGGTATGCAGTCAAGCAACAGCCGTCCCCGCGGAGGCGGGGGTGGTGCCGAGGGTTCGGCCGAGCACCACGAAGATCAGGGATCGCCCCCCGCCGAGCCGTCCGGCAGAGTGAGATACGACGACCCGTGGTACGACGCACTCGCTTCCGGATGGGGTGAGTTGGACGCGGCGGGCGTGCCCGTGCCTGTGGCCGCGGTCGTGCCGTCGAGCAGGGAGGGCGAGGAGAGGGCTGCTGTCGCGGCCGATGTCTACCTCGAGGTGCAGCGCAGCGCCGCCTTTCAGGAGGTGCGCACCCGGTACCGGAGGTTCGTGGGGCCGGCGGTTGCGCTGTTCCTCGTCTGGTACGTGGCCTATGTGGTGACCGCCACGACCGTGCCCGGGCTGATGGCGCGGCCCGTGGTGGGTGCCGTGAACGTCGCGATGCTCGCGGGGCTCGGCCAGTTCCTCACGACCTTTCTGCTCACCTGGGCCTACGCCCGGCACGCGAGGCTCCGCAGGGATCGACTCGCACTCGAACTGCGGTGGGAGACCCAGGAACTGGCGCGTGGATTGCGGGGCGGTGCTTTGTGACCGGTGACCATCAGACACTGGCGTTGCTGCTGTTCAGCGTGTTCATTGCGGTCACGCTGGCGATCACGACATGGGTGGGTCGCCACCGGCGTGGTTCGGCCGAGGAGTTCTATGCGGGCGGCCGGCTCTTCTCGCCGATAGAGAATGGTTTTGCCATCGCAGGGGACTACATGTCGGCCGCCTCCTTCCTGGGGGTCACGGGGCTCATCGCGCTGTTCGGCTACGACGGGCTGCTCTATGTCGTGGGTTTCCTGGTGGCCTGGCTGCTGGTGCTGTTCCTCGTCGCCGAACTGGTGCGCAACTGCGGGCGGTTCACATTGGCCGACGTGGTGGCGGCACGGATGAGTGAGCGGCCCGTGCGGATCGCCGCGGGAACTTCGTCGGTCACGGTGTCCGTTCTGTATCTGGTGGCGCAGATGGTGGGTGCGGGCAGTCTGGTGGCGTTGCTGCTCGGCGGCACCGACGAGGCGGCACGGGCCTGGACGGTCATCGGTGTCGGCGCGCTCATGGTGATCTATGTGTCGTTGGGAGGGATGCGGGCCACCACCTGGATTCAGATCGTCAAGGCGGTCCTGCTGCTCAGTGGCACCGTCGCGCTGACCGTGCTCGTCCTGATGCGTTTCCATGGCGACGTCGACCGGCTGCTGCTCACGGCGGCGGAACGCAGCGGCCACGGCGACGCCTTCCTGGCGCCCGGGCTGAAGTACGGCAGGGACTGGAGCGCCCGCCTCGACTTCATCAGCCTGGGACTCGCGCTCGTGCTGGGCACGGCCGGGCTGCCGCACATCCTGTCCCGCTTCTACACCGTGCCCACCGCACGGGCCGCACGACGCTCGGTGGTCTGGGCGATCGGGCTGATCGGCGGCTTCTATCTGATGACGATCGTCCTCGGCTTCGGTGCGGCGGCGATCGTGGGGCCGGACGCCGTACGCGGATCGAACGCGGCCGGTAACACGGCCGTCCCGTTGCTGGCGCTCGATCTGGGCGGCGGAGCGCAGTCCACGGGTGGAACGGTTCTGTTTGCGATCGTCGCCGCCGTCGCCTTCGCCACGATCCTCGCGGTGGTCGCCGGGGTCACGCTCGCCTCGTCGGCATCGGTGGCCCACGACCTCTATGCGTCCCTGCGTCACCGCCGCGGCAAGGCACGCAGCGAGGTGGCCGTGGCGCGTGCCGCCGCCGTCGGTATCGGTGTGGTGGCGATCGCTCTCGGTCTGCTGGCCCGGGACCTCAATGTCGCCTTCCTGGTGGGCCTCGCGTTCGCCGTCGCGGCGTCCGCCAATCTGCCGGCGCTGCTCTACTCCCTGTTCTGGCCCGCCTTCACCACCCGCGGCGCCGTCTGGGCCGTCTACGGCGGTCTGGCCCCGGCCCTGGTGCTTGTCCTGTTGTCGCCGGTGGTGTCGGGGAGCCCCGAATCGCTGTTCCCCGACGTGGACTTCCAGTACTTCCCGCTGCAGAACCCCGGCCTTGTCTCGATCCCGATCGGCTTCCTGGCGGGCTGGCTCGGCACGGTCACCTCGGCGGAGGTGCCCGACGAGGCCAAGCACGCGGAGACGGAAGTGCGCTCGCTGACGGGGGCGGGAGCCGCATAGGAAGGGCGTCCCTACGGGCCGCGTGCTCCGGGGCTATGGCGCCACCCACGCGTAGCGGTGTTCGGGGCGCCCCGTGTCGCCGTACTTGAGGGAGAGGCGGAGGCGGCCGGCCTGTTCCGCGCTGGGCTGTGGAGCGGCTGAGGCCCGTTTCGGCGGCGACCTCGTGGGCCGAGAGCGGACGGTCCGCGCCGTGCAGGACACGGCAGATGAGATCCGTCGTCGGCTCCGAGTGGCCGCTCGGCAGCCCCGGTGAAGAAGGCGCCGGTGAGGTGCGCAGGGCGCCGAAGATCCGGTCGACCTGCTCCTGGCCGGCGATGCCGCGGCCGCCGACGCGGTCGACGGTGCGGCGCAGCGCGGCGTACGAGTCGAGGCGGGTGCGCAGTGCGGCGAAGGTGAACGGCTTGACGAGGTAGTGCAGGGCACCCAGGCGCATCGCGGCCTGCACGGTCGCCACATCCCCGGCCGCCGTGATCATGATGACGTCGGTGCCGTGACCCTGTTCCCGCATGCGGTGGACGAGTTCGAGGCCCGTCCCGTCGGGCAGGTAGTGGTCGAGCAGCACCAGGTCGATCGTTCCGCGCTGCACGGTGGCCAGCGCCTGGACAGCGCTGTGCGCGCGGGCGGTCACCTGGAACCCGGGAACCCTTCCCACGTACTTGGCGTTGATCTCGGCGACACGGAAGTCGTCGTGCCGGTCGCCGTCGGCGCCGGACCGACCTTCATCTCGGCGCTCCAGCAAGGCGCCATCGACGGCGGTATGACGACCGACCCGACCGTGGCCACGATCCTGGACAAGAAGGCGGGGAAGATCCTGCTGGACATGAGGACGCCCCGCGGGTCCCAGGAGGCGCTCGGCGGACCGTACCCCTCGTCGAGCCTGTACATGCAGACGGACTGGGTCAACAGCCACAAGGACACCGTCCAGAAGCTGGCCAACGCGTTCGTCAGGACGCTGCGTTGGATGTCCTCGCACAGCGCGAGCGAGATCGCCGAGAAGATGCCGGCCGAGTACTCCCAGGGGAACAAGCTCCTCTACGCGGCGGCGATCAAGAGCACGCTGCCGATGTTCACCAGGGACGGTGTGATGCCCAAGGACGGCCCCGAGACCGTCGAGAAGGTGCTCAAGGCGTTCAACCCCAACATCAAGAATGCCGACGTGGACCTGGACAAGACCTACACGACGGAGTTCGTGGAGAAGGCGACCGGCTGACACCAGGACGCCTGCCATCCGTACACAGAGGGGGCACGGTCACTTCCCCCGCCCCCACGGGCCGTGCCTCAGGCGCGGGTCGCCCACACATAACGGTGTTCCGGGCGGCCCGCGTCGCCGTATCTGAGCGTGAGCCGGGCCCGGCCCGTGCGCTCCAGAAGCTTCAGGTAGCGCTGGGCGGTCTGACGGCTCACTCCCGTCCGCCCGGCTATCTCCTGGGCCGACAGGGGGCCTTCGGCGTTCATCAGGGACTGCCGCACCAGCTCCGCGGTGGTGGGGGAGTGGCCCTTGGGCAGGTGGGGCTCCGACGGCGCCGACAGGGCGCCGAAGATCCGGTCCACCTCGGCCTGTTCCGCCTCTCCGCCGCTGTCGAGCGTGCGGCGCAGCTCCGCGTACGCCTCCAGCTTGGCCCGCAGCCCGGCGAAGGCGAACGGCTTGATCAAGTACTGCAGGGCGCCCTGACGCATCGCCGCCTGCACGGTCGTCACGTCCCGGGCCCCTGTCACCATGATCACGTCGGTCTGGTGGCCGCGCCGGCGCATCTCCTGGACGACCGCCAGGCCCGTCTCGTCGGGCAGATAGTGGTCCATGAGCACCAGATCCAGCCGGGGCAGCATCTCCAGCTGCTGCAGCGCCTCCCGGGCACTGTGCGCCTCGCCGGCCACGTGGAAGCCGGGCACCTTCTCGACATAGGCGGCGTTGACCCGCGCAACCCTGGTGTCGTCGTCCACGACCAGGACCTCGATCATCACGACTCCTCCTCGGTGGCGGACTGCGGTGCGGACGGCATGGTGAGGGCCGGCTCCAGATCCGGCCCGGCCAGCGCCTCGGGCAGCACGACGGTGAACTCGGCGCCTCCGCCGGCCGCCTCGCCGACGGTGGCGCTGCCGCCCTGCCGCTCGGCGAGCCTGCGCACCAGGGAGAGCCCGATTCCCCGCTTGCGGTGCGCCGGGGGCTCCTTCGTGGACCAGCCCTCGGTGAAGACCAGTTCACGCTGCTCCACAGGTATCCCGGGCCCGGTGTCCCGGACGCGCAGGACGGCGGTACGTCCCTCCGCGCGCAGTTCGACCTCCACGCGCGCGTGCGGAGAGCCCGCGACGGCGTCCAGCGCGTTGTCCACCAGGTTGCCCGCCACCGTCACGAGTCCCTGGGGATCCACCAGCCGGTCCGGGAGCCGGGTCCGGTCCGAGATCCACAGGGCGACTCCACGCTCGGCCGCGACCGTCGCCTTGCCGACGAGCAGAGCGGCCAGCAGGGGGTCCTGGATCTTCTCGGTGACCTGTTCCGAGGTCGCCCGGTGATCGCCGACCACCTCCCCGACGAACTCCACGGCGTCGTCGTACATCTCCAGTTCGAGCAGGCCCAGGACGGTGTGCATGCGGTTGGCGTGCTCGTGGTCCTGGGCGCGCAGGGCGTCGATCAGACCGCGTGTCGAGTCCAGCTCCCGGCCCAGCTGCTCCAGCTCCGTGCGGTCGCGCAGGGTGGCGACGGCGCCGCCGTCGTCGGTGGGCATGCGGTTGGCGACCAGGACGCGCCGGCCGCGGACGGTGAGCAGATCGGTGCCCGCCACCCGGCCGGCCAGGACGTCGGCCGTACGGCCCTCCCCGAGCGCCTCGTCGGGGGACCGGCCGACGGCCTCGTCCCCCAGGCCGAGCAGGCGCTGCGCCTCGTCGTTGAGCAGTCGGACGCGGCCGGTGCGATCCAGGGCGACGACGCCCTCCCGAATGCCGTGCAGCATGGCCTCGCGCTCCGCGAGCAGCCCCGAGATGTCCGAGAAGGCCAGGTCCCGCGTCTGCCGCTGGACCCGGCGGGCGATGAACCAGGCGGCGAGCGCGCCGACGGCCAGGGCACCGCCCTCGTACGCGAGCAGCCCCGGGATCGCGTGGATCAGCCGGGCCCGCACGCTGTCGTACGCGATGCCGACCGAGACCGCGCCGACGATGTCGCCCCGACCGTCGCGCAGGGGCACCTTCCCGCGTGCCGAGCGGCCCAGGGTGCCGCTGTCGATCTCCATGACCTCTTCGCCGGCGAGGGCCCGGCTTGGGTCGGTCGAGACCTTCCTCCCGATCTGCTTGGGCTCGGTGTGCGACCAGCGGATACCTCGTCGGTCCATGACCACGATGTACTCGGCACCGGTGGCCAGGCGGATCCGCTCCGCCTCCTGCTGGACGGGCCCCTCGGCCGTGGGAGGCGTGGTGGTGACGTCCTGCGCGATCCGCGGCTGCGCGGCGGTCGTCTGCGCGATGGCGAGCGCGCGGCGCATCGCCTGGTCGTCCAGCTGGTGACTGAGCGGCGCGAGGAACAACCCGGTGGCGAGCACCACGACTCCCGCGGCGATGGCCAGCTGCATCATCAGCACCTGCGAGAAGACCCGCCGAGGCAGTCCGAGGCGCAGGCGGCGAGCGGGGGGAGCGGGGCTCATACCCGAGACGGTACGGGGGCGTGCCGGAGCTGCCGTAGGGGGTGTGGCCCGGATACTCCCGGTCAGCTCGCGAGCGTTGCGGTCGTCAACCCGCGAGTGCCGTCGTCGTCAGCTCGCGCACGGCCACCACGTCCATCCGCGCGGGTGAGCCGAGCACCGAGGTGCCGCAACTCTCCGGCCGCGGCGGCAGGGACGCGCCCTGGGCCACGACGACGCTCCAGCGGCGCCCGTCGGCATGGGCGACGGTCACCTCCCAGCGCGGAGCCGCACCCTCCGTCCGTACGACGGCCAGGGCGTCCGCCGCGTGTTCGTCCGCGTACGCGCGCACGGCCAGTTCGGCGGCCTGCCCGGGACGCTCCCAGGCCGAGCTGCCGCGACACCCCTCCACGACGATCCGCCCCTCCTGGACCCCGTGCAGGACCTCCTTGACGGCATGGGCCTCGGCCCGGCCGTAGGCGTAGCCGTAGGGCAGGACGAGCAGGGTCGGCGAGAAGCGGTGACCGCCCAGATGCGTGACCTCCCAGGTGCCCTCCACACCGGAGGCGGCCAGCTCGGCCGCGAGGGGCCGGCCGAGGAGTGCACAGCATTGGTCGCGCTTGCCGTTGGTGCACACCAGCGCGAGCGGGTCGCCGGCGTGGGGTCTGCCATGGAGCGCCGAGCCGAAGGTGTGGTGGTCGCCCGCGCCGAGCTCCGCGAAGTCGAGATCGAGCAGCCGGCGGGGGTCGCGGGTCGTGGCGGCGTGCAGCCAGGCGTTTCCGGGCCTGGTGTGGGCCGCGTACACCTGACGCACGGTGGGCGTCCGGCTGTCGGCGTGGCGGCCGGGGCGGCGGATGAGCGCGATGCGTACGCCGGTGCCCTCCGTGGCCGCCTCCAGGGCGCGGCCCAGCGCGGGGTCCAGGTGGCTCGACGTGAGCGCCTGGGCACCCCATGGGCCGGGCTGCTCGAGCAGCAGCCAGGTCCTCGCGGTGGCCGCGGTTCCCGACAGGGGCTCGTCGAGGCCCCGGGAGACGGTTGAGCACGTACTCACAAAGGTGAGCCTAACCTGACTTGAGGCAGAACCCGCTCCCGGCCCTGTGTGTGTCTACTCAGGCAGCGGCCGTGGCGGCCTGGGACCCACGTAGTGGCCGCTCGGGCGCATGCGCAGCGGGCGTTCGCCGTACTCCTCCAGGGCGTGCGCGATCCAGCCCGCCGTACGGGCCACGGCGAAGATCGTTTCGCCCGCTGTCGACGGCATGCCCGACGACGCGGTGAAGACGGCGAGAGCCAGGTCGACGTTGGCGTGCAACGGGGTGTGCCGGGCGGTGGTGGCCACGATGTCGCGGGCCGCGGCGAGGGCCGGCGCCGTGTGCGGCATCTCCTCCAGCAGGGCGAACAGGGCACGCGCGCGTGGGTCCTCGCCGGTGTAGAGCCGGTGGCCGAGGCCCGGGATGCGGCGGCCCGCGCGCAGTTCGTCCGCGATCACGGGGGCCGCGTCGCCGTGGTCGAGCACGTCGAGCAGCAGCCGGTGGGCCAGGCCGCTGGCCGCGCCGTGCAGGGGGCCCTCGATGACGCCCAGCCCGGCGGAGACGGCCGCGTAGATGTGCGCGCGGGCCGACGCGGCCACGCGCACCGCGAGGGTGGAGGCGGCCAGGTCGTGGTCGACGAGCAGGGCGAGCGCGGTGTCCAGGGCGCGCAGCGAGTCGTCGTCGGCGGGCTTCCCGCTGAGCCGCCCCCACAGCCGGTGGGCCAGCGGGCCGGTGTCACGGTGACTGTGCCGTACCGGTGGCAGTGAGGCGACGAGCGTGGGGATGAGCACGCGCGCGGTGCCGAGCACGGCCTCCACCGACAGGTCGAAGCGCAGCGGATCCGCGGCCGCCGCGGCGACCGCGGCGACCCGCAACCGGTCGGTGGGGCTGGTGTGTTCGGGCAGTGAGTCCGCGGCCTGTCGGGCGACGGCGACGGAGGCGTCGGGTGCGGCGAAGGTGATGCCCGGGCGCAACTGCCCCGTCCACAGCCACTCGGCGACCTCTTCGTAGGAGCGGCGTGCCGCCAGTTCCGTCGCGTCGACACCCCGGAAGTAGTACCGGTCCTTGTTGATGAGCGTGATCCGGGTCCGGACGGACAGTTCACCGCTGCTGCCCGGACTCCCGCCGCTCTCCCGCCTGTTGCGCAGGGCGAGCGCCTCCACCTCCCCGGCGTCGAAGGTGCTGCCCCGGCCGCCCGGCACCCGTCGGCTGGTGAGCTGGCCGCGGCTGACGTACGCGTACACGGTTTCGGGCTTCACGCCCAGGAGTTCGGCGGCCTCTTTGGTGCTCAGCCGCCGCCCCGCGTCGCCGGGGTCGGGCTCTTGATCGCGCATGGAGGTCACGGTATCCGCATCCGATGCATTGACTCAATCAATATTGACAGGGAAATAGTCAAGCATGGACAGTCGAATCAAGTCCAGGGAGGAAATCATGTCCGTCAAGAGGTCAGCAGCCACACTTGTCGACGTACCGCGGGGACTCGCGGGTGTCGTCGTCACCGACACGGAGATCGGTGACGTCCGGGGCCTTGAGGGCTTCTACCACTACCGCCAGTACTCGGCCGTCGACCTCGCACAAACCCGGGGTTTCGAGGACGTCTGGCATCTCCTCGTCCACGGTGAACTGCCGGACGCCGCACGCTCCGCCGCCTTCGCCGAGGAGACGGCCGCGCTGCGCCGACTGCCGGACGAGGTACGGGCCGCCCTGCCCGCCATCGCCGCGGCGAGCGGACGGTCCGGCCCGCTGGCCGGGATGCGCACGGCGCTGTCGCTGCTCGGCGCCGCGAAGGGCTTCCGCCCGCTGTACGACATCGACGCCGACCGGCGGCGGCAGGACTCCCTCGTGGCGGCAGCGGCCGTACCCACCCTGCTCACGGCGCTGTACCGGCTCGGCCGGGGACTCGATCCGGTGGAGCCGCGCACGGATCTGTCCGGTGCGGCGAACTACCTGTACATGCTGACGGGTTCGGAGCCCGACCCGCGACAGGCCCGCGCGGTCGAGCAATATCTGATCTCCACCATTGACCATGGATTCAATGCGTCAACATTCACCGCACGCGTCATCGCGTCCACGGGGGCGGACGTGGCGGCCTGCCTCGTGGGAGCGGTGGGGGCGCTCTCGGGTCCGCTCCACGGCGGCGCACCCAGCCGCGCGTTGGACACTCTGGATGCGATCGGCACTCCCGACCGCATCGACCCGTGGATCCGGGAGCGTGTCCTCGCCGGCGAGCGGATCATGGGCTTCGGTCACGCGGTCTACCGCACGGAGGACCCGCGCTCCCGGATGCTGCGCGACGTCGCCCGGAGCTTCGGCGGCCCGCGGGTGGAGTTCGCCGTCGAGGTCGAGCGCCATGTCGAGGCGATCCTCGCCGAGCTGAAGCCCGGCCGCGAACTCCACACCAATGTCGAGTTCTACGCGGGCGTCGTCATGGAACTGTGCGGTCTGCCGCGGGAGATGTTCACGCCGACGTTCGCGGCCGCGCGAGTGGTGGGCTGGAGCGCGAACATCCTGGAGCAGGCGGCGGAATCGAAGATCATCAGGCCCGCGGCGCGCTATGTGGGGCTTCCCGCACCTCAGGCCGTCCCCGAGGCGGCATGACGGGCGGGGCGTGCCGCCCTCACCGGAACCCCGCAGAGGCCCGAAGTTGGCCTGAAATGACTGCGAGGCCCGGCACCGATCGGGTGCGGACCTCACCGTAGCTTTCAGGGGGGCCGGGAGTGCGGCCCGGTGTGGCTCCCGCGAGGGGGGCCATGACGTTTGTGACGTCCTCAACAAGGAAGAACGCGGACCTCGACGGCCCGGTGGCGTCATCGCGCCTCTGCCTGCCGCAGACGGCTTTCGGCCTTGATCGGCTGGTCACACATCGGGGATGTCCGTCTTGGCGTGAATCAGTGTTTTGCGATCAATGACCACGATGCGCTCGTATTCAGCTCGCGCGGCATCCGGAGGAAGCTTCCCGTCCAGGGTCTCGGTGGCGTCTGTACCGATAATGGCGAAATTTCCATCACTGAGCTCGAAGATGTCGGGGCAGGTCTGCCCCGACATGCTGCCCCGGGCCGTGGGAGGTACGCCGATTCTGCGGACGATCTTCAACGGGGAGTTCCATTCGGGTGAGTTGTTCTGTTTTGTCCGGGTTTGTCTAGCGGAACTCCTCACCAAAAGTAATCGTCCATGTCGGATGTGACGAAATTTTTCAGCCAGGGTGCCTAATGCGGGCCCGGCAGGTGAAGGAAAGCGGCGTCGATCGTCAGGCGACCCACCACTGGTCGTTCTCGTCGTTGGCCCGGGCGACGATCTCGTCCACATGTCGGGCGAGCAATCGTTCCTGCGAGCCGGCCGGCAGGCTCTCCCGGTGGTGTCCGGTGACTTCCCAGTACTCACGGAAGATCGAGCTCTGGCATATGCCCCGCATATGGCCGAGGGCTTCCTCGAGGCTGACCGTGCCTGAGCGAAAGGCATGCAGGAGGTTTCCGTACAGGGCGTTGGCGAACAGGTACTGCTTCAACTGCGTCGGAGTTATCTCGATTTCGTAGGTGTCGAGCACGGCCGCCAGGTCCGGATCCTGGACCGCTTTGCACAGCAGGTCGAAGTGGAGCCGGTGTTTGTCTGCCATGTCGGTGCGCCAGTGGTGCTGCCGCTGTTCCTCGTGCATCAGCTCGAGCCGTGCGAGCAGCATGGCCTCCCCGTGCAGGCGCTGCACGGCAAGAGCCGCGAAAGCCCCTGCCGCGAAGGCGAGACCTGCCATCGCCACAGGACCCCACCCCCGCTTTCCATAAGTGGACATGTCAACCCCCGAGTCAGGCGGCCGTCCGCCGGTCGTCGGGTGTGGACAACGGGCAGCGGACCGGCGAGCGGTGGGCGGCGCTTGCCGTCTCCCAGGATGCCGAGCGGCTCTGATCGGCGGGGAGGCGGAGAGGAGGCGCACGGAGGGAAGCGAGGGTCGCACGAACCGGCGCCTTGCCCAACGTCTGCCCCGCAAGTGCTGCTAACAATCGTTCACTTCGTCGTGATTGTTCCGGCTCGTATCCTGGGTCGGCATTCAACCTTCGTCCGTGCGCCGAACCCGCGATCCGGTGCACGCGTCGGCGTGAGAGAGGTCGTACAGCGTGAAATTCGTGAGAGAGGGCGCCCATTGAACCGGCAGGTCCCGGTCGTCGTGCTCGCCGGTTTTCTCGGCTCCGGCAAGACCACTCTCCTCAACCACCTTCTCCACCGCAGCGGCGGCAGCCGCATCGGGGCCCTTGTCAACGACTTCGGTGCCATCGAGATCGACGCGATGGCCGTCGCGGGAGCGCTCGGCGACTCCACCGTCTCCCTCGGGAACGGGTGCCTGTGCTGTGCCGTGGACGCGAGCGAGCTCGACGGCTACCTGGAGCGGCTCGCCCGGCCCTCCGCCGGCATCGACGTGATCGTCATCGAGGCCAGCGGTCTCGCCGAACCCCAGGAACTCGTCCGCATGGTCCTCGCCAGTGAGCACCCGGGGATCGTGTACGGCGGACTCGTCGAGGTCGTCGACGCCGCCGAGTTCGACGCCACCCGGGCGCGCCATCCCGAACTCGACCGGCATCTGGCGCTCGCCGACCTCGTCGTGGTCAACAAGCTCGACCGGGCCGCCGATGGTGAGCGGGTCCTCGGACTCGTCCGGTCCCTCGTCGACCGGGCGGCCGTCGTCCCCGCCTCCTACGGACGCATCGACCCCGAATTCCTCTTCGACTGCAGGCCGAGCGAGGAGCGCATCGGCCAGCTGTCCTTCGACGACCTGCACGACCGCACCGCAAGCTCCGGCCACGAGCACGCCGGTCATCTGCACACCGGCTACGACAGCCTGTCCTTCACCTCCGAAGTCCCCCTGGACCCACGCCGGTTGATGCAGTTCCTCGACACCAGGCCCGAGGGGCTGTACCGGATCAAGGGGTCCATCGGCTTCGGCCCGCACGACCCGGCGAACCGGTACGCCGTCCATGCCGTCGGGCGGTTCCTGCGGTTCTATCCCGAGGCCTGGCCGCCCGGTGCCGAACGCCTCACGCAGCTCGTCCTGATCGGCTCCGGCATCGACGCGCCCGCACTGGCCAAGGAACTCGAGGCGTGCAAGAGCGACGCCCCGCACGCCGACGAGCACGGCATGTGGGGCGTCCTGCGCTACGTACCGGACCCGGAAGACTCAGCCGCCTAGACCGGACCCGCCACCGCCGACACCGTCTTCGCCAGCGACACGCCCGAGCCGTCACGGCGCGGGTCGATCTCGGGCAGCTCGGCCGGGGTGCCGTTCTTCTGGGCGGCCCGGGCGGGGACGGGGCCCGCCCAGGCCAGAGACAGACAGTCCTCGCCCTTCAGGAAACGCTGGCAGCGGACGCCGCCGGTGGCGCGGCCCTTGCGCGGGTACTGGTCGAACGGGGTCAGCTTGGCCGTCGTCTGGACGGAGTCGTCCAGCGTGCCGCGCGAGCCGGCGACCGTGAACACCACCGCGTCGGCGGCCGGGTCGACCGCGGTGAAGGAGATGACCTTCGCGCCCGCGGTGAGCTTGATGCCGGCCATGCCACCGGCCGGGCGGCCCTGCGGACGCACCTGCGAGGCCTGGTAGCGCAGCAGTTGCGCGTCGTCCGTGATGAAGACCAGGTCCTCCTCGCCTGTGCGCAGCTCCACCGCACCGACGATCCGGTCACCCTCCTTGAGGGTGATGACCTCCAACTCCTCCTTGTTGGAAGGGTAGTCGGGGACCACACGCTTGACGACGCCCTGTGCGGTGCCGAGCGCCAGGCCCGGGGACGACTCGTCGAGTGTGGTCAGGCAGACCGCCGTCTCGTCGTCCTCCAGGGAGACGAACTCCGCCAGCGGTGCGCCGCCCGCGAGGTTCGGCGCCGTCGCCGTGTCCGGGAGCTGCGGCAGGTCGACGACGTTGAGCCGCAGCAGACGGCCGGCCGAGGTCACCACGCCCACCTCGCCGCGGGCCGTGGCCGGCACCGCCGAGACGATCACGTCGTGCTTGGCGCGCCTGGCGCCGGTGTCCTGCGGGAGGGGCTCGCCGTTCGCCGTACGGGCCAGCAGCCCCGTCGAGGACAGGAGCACCCGGCACGGATCGTCCGCCACCTGGAGCGGCACGGCGGCCACCGGGGCGCCGGCCGACTCCAGCAGGACCGTCCGCCGCGCGGTGCCGTACTTCTTGGCGACCGCGGCCAGTTCGCCGGAGACCAGCTTGCGCAGCTCGGCGTCCGACTCGAGGATCCGCGTCAGCTCCGCGATCTCCGCGTTCAGCCGCTCCTTCTCGGACTCCAGCTCGATGCGGTCGTACTTGGTGAGACGGCGCAGCGGGGTGTCGAGGATGTACTGGGTCTGGACCTCCGACAGCGAGAAGCGCTCCATCAGGCGCTCCTTCGCCTGCGCGGAGTTCTCGCTGGAGCGGATGAGGCGGATGACCTCGTCGATGTCGACCAGCGCGGTGAGCAGGCCCTCGACCAGGTGCAGACGGTCGCGCCGCTTCCCCCGCCGGAACTCGGAGCGGCGGCGCACGACCTCGAAGCGGTGGTCGAGATAGACCTCCAGGAGTTCCTTGAGGCCCAGCGTCAGGGGCTGGCCGTCGACCAGCGCCACGTTGTTCACGCCGAAGGACTCTTCCATCGGCGTCAGCTTGTAGAGCTGCTCCAGGACCGCCTCCGGCACGAAGCCGTTCTTGACCTCGATGACCAGGCGCAGTCCGTGCTCACGGTCGGTGAGGTCCTTGACGTCGGCGATGCCCTGCAGCTTCTTCGCGCCGACCAGGTCCTTGATCTTGGCGATCACCTTCTCCGGGCCGACCGTGAAGGGCAGCTCGGTGACGACGAGGCCCTTGCGGCGCGCCGTCACCGTCTCCACCGACACCGTCGCGCGGATCTTGAAGGTGCCGCGGCCCGTCTCGTACGCGTCCCGGATGCCGGAGAGGCCGACGATCCGGCCGCCCGTGGGCAGGTCGGGGCCCGGGACGTGTCTCATCAGGGCGTCGAGGTCCGCGTTCGGGTGGCGGATCAGATGGCGGGCGGCCGCGATGACCTCGGCCAGGTTGTGCGGCGGCATGTTCGTCGCCATGCCGACCGCGATGCCCGACGCGCCGTTGACCAGGAGATTCGGGAAAGCGGCGGGCAGGGCGACCGGCTCCCGCTCCTGGCCGTCGTAGTTTGGGGCGAAGTCGACCGTGTCCTCGTCGATCGACTCCGTCATCAGGCTCGCGGGGTCGGCCGCCCGGCATTCGGTGTACCGCATGGCGGCCGGCGGGTCGTCGTTGCCCAGCGAGCCGAAGTTGCCGTGGCCGTCGACCAGCGGGACGCGCATGGAGAAGGGCTGCGCCATACGCACCAGGGCGTCGTAGATCGACGCGTCGCCGTGCGGGTGCAGCTTGCCCATGACCTCGCCGACGACACGGGCGCACTTCACATAACCGCGGTCGGGGCGCAGCCCCATCTCGTTCATCTGGTACACGATGCGGCGATGCACCGGCTTGAGGCCGTCGCGGGCGTCCGGCAGGGCGCGGGAGTAGATGACCGAGTACGCGTACTCGAGGAAGGAGCCCTGCATCTCGTCGACGACGTCGATGTCGAGGATCTTCTCCTCGTACGAGTCGTCGGGCGGCGGGGTCTTCGTGCTGCGGCGGGCCATCGCTGCCGGCTCCTTCTGTTCTCTGGTCGCTCGAGCGTGTGACGGGATCTGACGCGGACCATTGTGGACCGCGGCACTGACAACCCGGACGACGACCCGACCTCGGCCGGCCCCGCCCGGCGTGCGCCGGTGCCGCCCGCGCTGGGAGGGGCGGCACGTGCGCAGGCTACGCGATCCGCTGTCGGCGTACGTCCCGCCGGAACTTCGCCGAGGCCGCGCACGCTTGCATACAGTGGCAGGACAGCAGGAAAAACGCGGTTTCAACGACCGCGTCCGCGATCGAAGGGACGACATGCCCATGGGTCACACGGCCACAGACCAGGCAGACTCCGGCGGTCTGACAGCGACCGAGCACCGCCTGGCCAACGGCCTGCGCGTGGTGCTCTCCGAGGACCACCTGACCCCCGTCGCGGCGGTGTGCCTCTGGTACGACGTCGGCTCGCGTCACGAGGTCAAGGGCCGTACCGGCCTGGCTCACCTTTTCGAGCACCTGATGTTCCAGGGTTCCGGCCAGGTGACGGGCAACGGCCACTTCGAGCTGGTCCAGGGCGCGGGCGGCTCGCTCAACGGCACCACGAGCTTCGAGCGCACCAACTACTTCGAGACCATGCCCACCCACCAGCTGGAACTCGCCCTCTGGCTGGAGGCCGACCGCATGGGCTCGCTGCTCATGGCCCTGGACGACGAGTCCATGGAGAACCAGCGGGACGTCGTCAAGAACGAGCGCCGGCAGCGCTACGACAACGTCCCCTACGGCACGGCGTTCGAGAAGCTGACCGCCCTCTCCTACCCGGAGGGCCACCCCTACCACCACACCCCGATCGGCTCGATGGCCGACCTGGACGCCGCGACCCTGGAGGACGCGCGCGCCTTCTTCCGTACGTACTACGCGCCCAACAACGCCGTGCTGTCGGTCGTCGGAGACATCGACCCGGAGCAGACTCTCGCCTGGATCGAGAAGTACTTCGGCTCCATCCCGTCCCACGACGGCAAGCCCGCCCCGCGCGACGGTTCACTGCCCGTGACCATCGGCGAGCAGCTGCGCGAGGTCGTCGAGGAGGAGGTCCCGGCCCGCGCCCTGATGGCCGCCTACCGGCTGCCGAACGACGGCACACGCGCGTGCGACGCGGCCGACCTGGCGCTCACCGTCCTCGGCGGCGGCGAGTCCTCCCGCCTCTACAACCGGCTCGTACGACGCGACCGTACCGCCGTCGCGGCCGGCTTCGGCCTGCTGCGGCTGGCGGGCGCGCCCTCGCTGGGATGGCTGGATGTGAAGACCTCCGGTGACGTCGAGGTGCCGGTCATCGAGGCCGCCATCGACGAGGAGCTCGCCCGGTTCGCCGAGGAGGGCCCCACGGCCGAGGAAATGGAGCGCGCCCAGGCCCAGTTGGAGCGCGAATGGCTGGACCGTCTCGGCACGGTCGCGGGCCGCGCCGACGAACTGTGCCGCTACGCCGTCCTGTTCGGCGACCCTCAGCTCGCCCTCACCGCGGTCCGCCGTGTGCTCGAGGTGACGGCCGAGGAGGTCCAGGAGGTCGCCAAGGCCCGCCTGCGCCCCGACAACCGGGCCGTACTGGTCTACGAGCCCGTCAACGGCACCGACGGCACCGAAGGCGCCGAGGGCCCCGACAGCACCGAGAACACCGCCGACGAGGACGAGAACGAGGAGGCGGCCAAGTGACCGAGCTCGCCAACATGGACTTCCACCCCCGGCCCCAGGCGGGCGAGGCCAGGCCGTGGGCGTTTCCGGCCCCCGAGCGCGGGACGCTCGACAACGGCCTGACGCTGCTGCGCTGCCACCGCCCCGGCCAGCAGGTCGTCGCCGTGGAGGTGCTCCTGGACGCCCCGCTGGACGCCGAGCCGGCCGGCCTCGACGGCGTGGCCACGATCATGGCGCGGGCCTTCTCCGAGGGCACCGACAAGCACTCGGCGGAGGAGTTCGCCGCCGAGCTGGAGCGCTGCGGCGCCACCCTCGACTCGCACGCCGACCACCCCGGCGTCCGCCTGAGCCTGGAAGTCCCGGTCTCGCGTCTGCCGAAGGCGCTGGGTCTGCTGGCCGACGCTCTCAGGGCGCCCGCCTTCGCCGACAGCGAGGTCGAGCGGCTCGTCCGCAACCGGCTGGACGAGATCCCGCACGAGCTGGCCAACCCGTCCCGCCGGGCCGCCAAGGAGCTCTCCAAGGAGCTGTTCCCGGCGACCGCGCGCATGTCGCGTCCGCGTCAGGGCACCGAGGAGACGGTCGCCGCGATCGACTCCGCTGCCGTACGCGCCTTCTACGAGAAGCACGTCCGCCCCGTCACCGCCACCGCCGTCGTCGTCGGCGACCTCACCGGGATCGAGCTGGACGCGCTGCTCGGCGACACCCTCGGCGCCTGGACCGGCTCCCCGGCCGAGCCGCGGCCGGTACCGCCGGTGACCGCCGACGACACCGGCCGGGTCGTGATCGTGGACCGGCCCGGCGCGGTCCAGACGCAGCTGCTCATCGGCCGCGTCGGCTCCGACCGGCACGACCGTGTGTGGCCCGCGCAGGTGCTCGGCACGTACTGCCTCGGCGGCACCCTCACCTCCCGCCTGGACCGTGTCCTGCGTGAGGAGAAGGGCTACACCTACGGCGTGCGGGCGTTCGGCCAGGTCCTGCGGTCCGCCCCGGACGGCACGGGCGCGGCGATGCTCGCCATCAGCGGTTCGGTGGACACCCCGAACACGGGCCCGGCGCTGCAGGACCTGTGGACGGTGCTGCGCACGCTCGCCGAAGGAGGGCTCACCGATGCCGAGCGCGACGTCGCCGTGCAGAACCTCGTCGGTGTGGCGCCGCTGAAGTACGAGACCGCCGCGGCCGTGGCGAGCACGCTGGCCGACCAGGTCGAGCAGCATCTGCCCGACGACTACCAGGCGACGCTGTACCAGCAGCTCGCCGCGACCGGCACCGTGGAGGCCACCGCGGCGGCCGTGAGCGCCTTCCCGGTGGACCGTCTGGTGACGGTGCTGGTCGGCGATGCGGCCCAGATCAAGGAGCCCGTCGAGGCGCTCGGAATCGGTGAAGTCACCGTTGTTACGGCCGAGTAGGGACACGCGCGTACAGGGGCCCTGGTGACGCAGGCGTCATCAGGGCCCCCGTATGTCCGAATTGAGGGAGAGGTTGCCTGTCTGCCCTGTGGCATGCGCTACAAAAGGCGTGATCCGTTTGGGGATTGAAAGAGACCGCGTCTAGCGTCGGTCGGGCTGTTCGTCAGGCAGTGCGCCGCACCCGCGGCACCGGACAGCCATCGCCGAGTCCCCGTACGGCGCGAGCCAGGGGAGCCGGGGACCCATCGCAGTCCCTGGGGTGAATCGGACGCCCGCGCACCGCGAGGGGGTCCGTAGGAGACCTTCCTGCTCCGAACCCGTCAGCTAACCCGGTAGGCGAGAAGGAAGGAAAGGACCAGCCACTCCATGGCGTTCACCCGCGCCACCGGGAAGCACCGTCGTCCCAGCCGGATGCACCGCACCTCCGCCCGCGCCGCGGGCGTCGCGGCCCTCGCCACGACCGGTGTCGTCGGCACCCTCGCCGCCCCGGCGCTCGCCGCGGAGACCTCCGCCGAGCAGACCGGCCTCACCCCGGTCATCAAGATCGGCGACTCGGTCGCCGAGCAGATCGACGCCCAGGCCGACGCCCAGCGGGAGGCCGCCCAGCTGGCCGCCTACAAGAAGGCGGCCGAGGAGGCTGCGCGCAAGAAGGCGGCCGCGGAGGCGGAGGAGGCGCGCGAGAAGGCGCGCGAGGCCAAGGAACGCGCCGCCCGCGAGGCCGAGCGCAAGCGCCTCAACTCCTTCGTCGCTCCGATCTCCGGCTCCTACGTCTCGACCGGCTACCTGGCTGGCGGCGGCGTCTGGTCCTCGGGCAGCCACACCGGCGTCGACTTCCACGCCGCGAGCGGCACCACCGTGCACGCGGTCGGCTCCGGCACCGTCGTCGAGGCCGGCTGGGGCGGCTCCTACGGCAACCAGATCGTGATCAAGATGCACGACGGCACGTACACCCAGTACGGCCACCTGTCGTCCATCGCCGTCTCGGTGGGCCAGCAGGTCACCCCGGGCCAGCAGATAGGCCTCTCCGGTGCGACCGGCAACGTCACCGGACCGCATCTGCACTTCGAGGCCCGTACGACCGCGGAGTACGGCTCGGACATCGACCCCGTCACCTACCTCCGCTCGCACGGCGTGAACGTCTGACCCGTCCGGTCGTCCACACGGCACGGCATCCCGAGGCCCCGGCTCACCGAGCCGGGGCTTTCGGCGTTTCACGGCCGGCTCGGCCAACGCTGTCCAAAAAATATCCCCGGATTCCGAACCGCCGTCGGAAATTCCCGCTCATTGCAATAGAGTCACTGAACACACGTCAATCATCGACGTTTCACGGGGATTAAAGCGGAGGTCGGTCATGCGTGTTCCGGCGCACTCGGTATGCACGGCGATCCGGGACGACATCGTCGAGGGTGTCTACGAGCGCGGCAGCCGGCTCACCGAGGAACTGCTCGCCCGCCGCTACGGCGTCTCCCGCGTCCCCGTCCGTGAAGCCCTGCGCACGCTGGAGGCCGAGGGCTTCGTGGTGACCCGGCGGCACGCGGGCGCGTGCGTCGCCGAACCCACCGAGCAGGAGGGTGCCGACCTCCTGGAGATGCGCATGCTCCTGGAGCCGCTCGGCGCCTCCCGCGCCGCCCAGCGCCGCACGGAGGCGCATCTCAAGGTGCTGCGCGGCCTCGTGCGGCTGGGCCAGGAGCGGGCCAGGGGCGGCAACAGCGATGATCTGCGCTCCCTGGGCAGCTGGTTCCACGAAACGCTCTCCCAGGCCTCCGGCAGCCCAGCGCTCTCCTCGATGCTGACCCAGCTGCGACACAAGATCGCCTGGATCTACTCGGTGGAGGCGCCGGCCGACCCCGTGGAGTCCTGGGCCGAGCACGGGGCGATCGTGGACGCGGTGGCGCGTGGTGACAGCGAGCGCGCGCGGTCGGTGGCCACGCTGCACACGGAGCGCTCGACGACGGCGCACCGGCTGCGCTTCACCGGGGGCGGGGACCGTTCCGACCGTGTGAGGAACTCGCAACATCCCGTAAACATGTCGAGCGTGCGGCATTAACAAAGGCGCCGTATACAAAGAAGACGTAATTCGCGGGGGATTATTTCTGCTGCCCGCGAGAGGGAAATGTGAGGGGCTCGCCCGATAATTCGAGCGAGCCCTTCTGCGAATCGCTGACGGCCGGAGGCCGTCAAGAGGGTCCTCAGACGGTCTCGGGGAGTTCCTCGAGGCCCTCGGAGACCAGCTTCGCGAGGCGGTCGAGCGCGGCGTCCGCACCCTCGGCGTCGGAGGCGAGGACGATCTCCTCGCCGCCCTGGGCGCCCAGGCCCAGAACGGCCAGCATGGAGGCCGCGTTGACGGGGTTGCCGTCGGCCTTGGCGATCGTCACCGGGATACCTGCGGCCGTGGCGGCCCGGACGAAGATGGATGCGGGGCGGGCGTGGAGGCCCTCGGCCCAGCCGACGTTGACGCGGCGCTCAGCCATGTGATGCTGCCCTTCAGTGTCTCAGGGTTGTCTAGACCAGTTTCCCATATCGTCATCCATGCCGGGAGGGGGGTCGTCGGTCCCTCCCCGGTGGCGCCGGACCGCGGCCTCGGTCCGGCGTGCGTCCTGCACAGACTGCCTCGCGCCGTTGTCGTACGCGAGCCGTACTCTGGGGCCCATGCAGACCTCGTCGGACAGGCACGAGTACCCCGCCCACTGGGAAGCCGACGTGGTGCTGCGCGACGGCGGCACCGCGCGCATCCGCCCCATCACCGCTGATGACGCGGACCGCCTGGTCAGCTTCTACGAGCAGGTCTCGGACGAGTCGAAGTACTACCGCTTCTTCGCGCCCTACCCTCGTCTGTCCGCCAAGGACGTCCACCGCTTCACGCACCACGACTTTGTGGACCGGGTGGGACTCGCGGCCACGATCGGCGGCGAGTTCATCGCCACCGTACGCTATGACCGCATTGGTACCGACGGCATGCCCGCCTCCGCGCCCGCCGACGAGGCCGAGGTCGCCTTCCTGGTGCAGGACGCCCACCAGGGACGCGGGGTCGCCTCGGCCCTCCTCGAACACATCGCCGCCGTCGCGCGCGAACGCGACATCCGCCGCTTCGCCGCCGAGGTGCTGCCCGCCAACACCAAGATGATCAAGGTGTTCACGGACGCCGGGTACACCCAGAAGCGCAGCTTCGAGGACGGCGTCGTACGCCTGGAGTTTGACCTCGAACCCACCGACCGCTCGCTCGCGGTGCAGCGCGCGCGGGAACAGCGCGCCGAGGCGCGGTCGGTACGACGGCTGCTGGCGCCCGGCTCCGTCGCCGTCATCGGGACCGGCCGTGCCCCCGGCGGCGTCGGCCGCAGCGTGCTCGGCAACATCCGGGACGCCGGGTTCACCGGCCGTCTGTACGCCGTGAACAGGGCCTTCCCCGCAGGGCAGAAGGAACTCGACGGGGTCCCGGCGTACCGCTCGGTGGGCGACATCGACGGTCACGTGGATGTCGCGGTCGTCGCCGTGCCGGCCGAGTACGTCCCCGAGGCCGTCGCCGAATGCGGTGCGCACGGCGTGCAGGGACTCGTCGTGCTCTCCGCGGGCTATGCCGAGAGCGGCCCCGAGGGACGCGAGCGCCAACGTGAACTCGTGCGCCACGCGCGCGCGTACGGCATGCGGATCATCGGGCCCAACGCGTTCGGCGTCATCAACACCGCCCCGGACGTACAGCTCAACGCCTCTCTCGCCCCCGAGATGCCGCGGCCCGGGCGGATCGGGCTGTTCGCGCAGTCCGGCGCCATCGGCATCGCGCTGCTGTCCCGGCTGCACCGGCGCGGAGGAGGGGTCACCGGGGTCACCGGCGTGTCCACCTTCGTGTCTTCGGGCAACCGCGCGGACGTGTCCGGCAACGACCTGATCCAGTACTGGTACGACGATCCGGACACCGACGTCGTGCTCATGTACCTGGAGAGCATCGGCAACCCCCGCAAGTTCACCCGTCTCGCGCGGCGCACGGCGGCGGCGAAGCCGCTGGTCGTGGTACAGGGCGCGGGATCCGCTCCGCAGGGGCACGCCGTACGGGCCACACGGCTGCCGCACGCGACGGTGTCCGCGCTGCTCCGGCAGGCCGGGGTGATCCGCGTGGGCACGATCACCGAGCTGGTCGACACGGGGCTCCTGCTGGCGCGGCAGCCGCTGCCGGCCGGGCCGCGGGTGGGCATCCTCGGGAACTCCGAGTCGCTGGGGCTGCTGACCTACGACGCCTGTCTCGCGGAAGGGCTGAAGCCGCTGGCTCCGCTGGATCTGACGACGGGGGCGTCCGCGGAGGACTTCCATGCGGCGTTGCTGCGGGAGTTGAGGGACGACGCGTGCGATGCGGTGGTGGTCACGGCGATCCCGGCGGTGGGGGAGGGGTCGGCCGGGGATGCGGCGTTGGCCGAGGCGTTGAGGTCGGCCGCGGACGAGGTTCCCGGGAAGCCGGTGCTGGTGGTGCATGTGGAGCTAGGGGGGCTTGCGGATGCGCTGTCGGCGGCGGCGAGTACTGCTCCGCAGGCGGGTGCCGGTACTGCAGCACAGGCGGGTGCCGACGCACCCGGCACTGCAGGCGGCGCCCACCCTCGTCCACGCTCGGCTTCGCTCGAGCCGGGGGACTCCCGTCGCCCTGCGGAACGACTGACCGCCGCGGCGGCTGGAGCGGAGCGGACGGCCGCGGCCGCGGGAGTGGAGCAGAAGGCCGCGGCCGGCGGAGGTGCGGCCAAGCCGAAGGGTGGTGGGGAGCCGTCGGCCGGCTCCCGGCTCATCCCCGCCTACCCCGCCGCCGAGCGGGCCGTTCGGGCGCTTGCCGAGGCGGTGAAGTACGGGCAGTGGCGGAGGGAGGCCGCTGAGCCCGGGAAGGTGCCCGAGTTCGAGGACATCCGCGAGAAGGGGGCCGCCGAGCTGATCGGCGGGCTGCTCGCGCGCGGACAGGGGCTCACGCTCGGCGGCGACGAGACGTGCGACCTGCTCGGCATGTACGGCATCGAGGTGCACCGCGCCCTGCCCGCCCCCACCCCGGACGCCGCCGCCGAAGCCGCACGCACCCTCGGCTACCCGGTGGCCCTCAAGGCAACCGCCCCGCACCTGCGGCACCGCGCCGACCTGGGCGGCGTACGACTGGATCTCGCGGACGAGGAGCAACTGCGGCGCGCGTACACCGAGTTGACCCAGCTGTTCGGGCAGCCGGAGGAGCTGCGGCCGGTGGTGCAGGGGATGGCGCCGCGCGGGGTGGACACGGTGATCCGGGCCGTCATCGACCCGGCGGCGGGGGCGGTGCTCTCGTTCGGGCTCGCCGGGGCCGCCTCGCAGCTGCTCGGGGACATGGCGCACCGGCTGGTTCCGGTCACCGACCGGGAGGCGGCCTCGCTCGTGCGGTCGATCCGGACGGCACCGCTCCTGTTCGGCTGGCGCGGCTCGACCCCGGTCGACACGCCTGCGCTGGAGGAGCTGCTGCTGCGGGTGTCGCGGCTGGTCGACGACCATCCGGAGGTCGTCGCGGTCACCCTGGAGCCGGTCGTCGTCGCCCCGCACGGCCTGAGCGTGCTCGGCGCCACCGTGCGCCTGGCGCCGCCGCCCGCCCGCGACGACCTCGGCCCGAGGACGCTTCCGGTCTACTGAACGATCTACTGAGCGACGTCTCCTGTGCGCGGAGCGGTGCCTCGTAGTCAGTGCGCCCCCGTAGGATGGGCGTCATGGCCAAGACCAGTACGACGACCCAGGGGCTGCGTGCGGCGATCGAGCGCAGCGGCTACTACCCGGCCCTCGTGGCCGAGGCGGTGGAGGCCGCTGTGGGCGGCGAGCCCATCCGGTCGTACCTGGTCCATCAGGAGACGACGTTCGACCAGAACGAGGTGCGGCGGCATGTGACCGTGCTCGTCCTCACCGGCAACCGCTTCATCGTCAGCCACACCGACGAGCAGGCCGCGGACAGCACCTCCCCGACGCCGTACGCCACGACGTCCACGGAGTCGGTGAAGCTCGGCCGGATCTCGTCGGTCGTGGTCAGCCGTGTGGTCGCCAACCCGGAGTCGTACACACCGGGCACGCTGCCCCGCGAGGTCGTGCTGACCATCGGCTGGGGCGCCGTCTCCCGCATCGACCTGGAGCCCGCCGCCTGCGGCGACCCCAACTGCGAGGCCGACCACGGCTACACCGGCAACTCGACGGCGGACGACCTCAGCCTGCGGGTCAGCGAGGCCGGGGACGGCCCGGAGACGGTGCGCCAGACGCTCGTCTTCGCCCAGGCCATCTCCGAGGCGACCGCGGACGTCACACGCTGATGGCGCAGCCCACCACCTGGGACTCCCACCCGGAACCCCTCGCCGTCGACTCCGCGCCCCTGCCGGAGTACGGCTCGGGCTCGCTCGCGGATCTCCTGCCCACACTGGCCGCGGGCATGGGCGTACCGGGCATGACCGCCGCGATCACCGAGCTGACCGCCGCCGACCGGAACTGCGTGTTCCTGATCGACGGTCTCGGCTGGGAGCAGCTCAGGACACACCCGGACGAGGCCCCCTTCATGACGTCGCTCCTCGCCGGCTCGCGCGGCGGCACCGGCCGCCCCCTGACCACCGGCTATCCGGCGACCACCGCGACCTCCCTCGCCTCCGTCGGCACGGGCCTGCCGCCGGGCGCCCACGGTCTGCCGGGGTACACCGTGCGCGATCCGGCCACCGGCGAGCTGATGAACCAGCTGCGCTGGCAGCCCTGGACCCCGCCGGGCGTCTGGCAGCCCTATCCGACGGTGTTCGAGCTGGCGCACGCGGCGGGTGTGCATGCCGCCCAGGTGTCGTCGCCCACGTTCCAGAACACCCCGCTGACGCAGGTGGCGCTGAGCGGCGGCACCTTCCACGGGCGGCTGTCGGGCGAGGACCGAGTGGACTTCGCTGCCGAGCAGCTGGCCCTCGGCGACCGCTCGCTGATCTACACGTACTACGCCGAACTGGACGGCGCCGGGCACCGCTACGGCGTCGCCTCCGACACCTGGCGCGGCCAGCTCATGTACGTGGACCGCCTGGTCCAGCGCCTGGCCGAGCAGCTCCCGCCGCGCACCGCGCTCTACATCACCGCCGACCACGGCATGGTCGACATCCCGTTCGACGAGCACCACCGCATCGACTTCGACGCCGACTGGGAGCTGCGCGCCGGGGTCGCGCTGCTGGGCGGCGAGGGCCGTGCGCGGCACGTCTACGCGGTGCCGGGTGCCGAGAGCGACGTGCTGACCTGCTGGCGTGAGGTCCTGGGCGAGCAGTTCTGGGTGGCCTCGCGGGACGAGGCGATCGCGGCGGGCTGGTTCGGCCCGCGCATCGACGACCGTGTGTACGCGCGCATCGGCGACGTGGTTGCCGCCGCGCGTGACGACGTCCTGATCATCGCCTCCGAGCGGGAGCCGAAGGAGTCGGCGATGGTCGGCAACCACGGTTCGCTGACCCCCGCCGAGCAGCTGGTCCCGCTGCTCGAAGTACGCTCCTGAAGCCCGCCCTTGGACTCCTTCGCCGAAAGGTGCTCAACTCCACATGCCCGAGCTGGTGTTCTTCTCCGGAACCATGGACTGCGGGAAGTCGACGCTGGCTCTCCAGATCGGACACAACCGTTCTGCTCGCGGGCTTCAGGGCGTGATCTTCACGCGGGACGACCGGGCGGGTGAAGGCAAGCTTTCCTCCCGCCTGGGCCTGGTGACGGAGGCGGTCGAGGCCACCGAGGGCATGGACCTGTACGCGTACCTCGTCGACCAGCTGTCCAAGGGCGGCAAGGCGGACTACGTGATCGTGGACGAGGCGCAGTTCCTGGCCCCTGGCCAGATCGACCAGCTGGCCCGCATCGTGGACGACCTCGACATGGACGTCTTCGCCTTCGGGATCACCACCGACTTCCGCACCAAGCTCTTCCCCGGTTCTCAGCGCCTGATCGAGCTGGCCGACCGGATCGAACAGCTCCAGGTCGAGGCCCTGTGCTGGTGCGGCGCCCGTGCCACGCACAACGCCCGTACGGTGGGCGGCGAGATGGTGGTGGAGGGCGCCCAGGTCGTCGTCGGTGATGTCAACCGCCCGGCGGAGGAGATCGGCTACGAGGTCCTCTGCCGCCGTCACCACCGCCGCCGCATGACGAGCGCGTCGGCCCGCGTGGGTGCGCTGTCCCCGGATGTCCTGCCGGTGACATCAGCCTGACGGGGCGGCTTCTTCGCGGCTCTTGTTCTGCCCCGGGCAGGCGCGATTCGAGTCATCTGTGTCTGCGATGAGCTGACCCCGGTTGCCGGCAGCGGCTGTTCAGGGACGTGTCGCGGCCTGGACGAGGCGTCCTGGCGGGCCCCGACCGGCCGCTGGTCATCGCCCCCGGACTGGCCGGGCTCCGGCCCGGCGAGCTCGCGACGGAGGACGAGGTGCCGGACGCCGTCCGGCCCGGCGGCGGGCGCAGCCTCCCGGCGCGGGCGGCGCTCGCCCTCGCGGACCGGGGTGTGCGCTCCTCCTGCGCGCCTCCCGCCGATGGCGCACGGGACGGCGACCCGGCCCCGTCGCACGACTCGTCGGCACGACTGGCGGCGAAGATGCCGTCAGCCGATCAGGAGGACCTCCAGCGTGCGCGGTCCGTGCACGCCCTCGACCCGGTCCAGTTCGATGTCGCTGGTCGCCGACGGGCCGGAGACGAAGGTCAGCGGTCGCAGGGGATCCAGCCTGGCCAACGCCTCCGGTACCGACGCCACGACCTGTTCGGCCCGCACCACGCACAGGTGGTAGTCGGGCACCAAGGTCAGCGCCCGCCGCCCCTGCCCGGGCCCACCGTCGAGGACCAGCGTGCCGGTGCCGGCGATGGCGGCGGCTGCGGTGGTGACCACGCCGTCGGCCCGGTCCAGTTCATGGACGGACAACCGTGGGGCGTCGCTCAGCACCCGCTCCGGCGCCAGTCCCGCCTGCCACTCCCGCGGAAATCCCCGGGGCACCACCACACAGTCGCCGCCGCGAACGGCGATGGCCCGCGCGACGGCCGTCGCGACCGTCTCGGCGGTCACCCGCTGCACCGCTGCCCCGTAGTCGGCCAGCCGTTCGGCGAGCAGCTTCACCGCTTCCTGCGATCCGGCGGGCGGGGTGCCGCCCGGGGAGTAGTGCCGCGGCACCGGTACGTCCGCCGGTGCTTCGGTGTCCCCCACATCCGCCAGCGCGCGGCGGATGCGGCTCAGTACGTCCTCACGTGCGCTCATCGCGCGTTCTCCTCCACCAGGTCCGGAAGCTCTCCTCGGCCGGGACCGGTGCGTCCCGGGCGTCGGTCCACGCGGACAGCGGACCGGGCAGCCGGCCGATGCGTCCGCGCCGGCTCAGCAGCCGCCCGCCCGCGGATGCCGCACGCTGCGCCGTCCCCAGCCGGGAGGGTTCGGAGAGCACCCAGCGCGCGGCCGTCATCGCCAGCCGTTCGGGCGTCGGCATCCGGCGTTCGCGGCTCTCGTCCACCACCCTGGCCCGGAGGTGGACGAGCACCTCCGGAATATTGATCTTCACCGGGCAGACGTCGTAGCACGCGCCGCACAGCGTCGAGGCGAAGGGCAGTGAGCGGTCCACCTCCGAGGAGGTGCCGCGCAGTTGGGGGCCGAGGATGGCACCGATCGGACCGGGATAGACCGATCCGTAGGCATGTCCGCCGACTCGCTCGTAGACCGGACAGACATTGAGGCAGGCCGAACAGCGGATGCAGTTCAGCGCCTGACGGCCGATCGGGTCGGCGAGGGTGTCGGTCCGTCCGCCGTCCAGCAGCACCAGGTGGAAGGCGCGGGGACCGTCATCGGCGGCCGTGCCGGTCCAGGTCGAGGTGTACGGGTTCATCCGCTCACCCGTGGAGGAGCGGGGCAGCAACTGCAGGAACACCTCCAGGTCCTGCCAGGTGGGCACGGTCTTCTCGATGCCGACCACGGAGATGAGGGTCTCGGGGAGGGTCAGACACATCCGTCCGTTGCCCTCGGACTCCACCACCACCGCCGTGCCGGTGTCCGCGACCAGGAAGTTGGCTCCCGAGATGCCGACCTTCGCCCGCAGGAACTTTTCCCGCAGATGCTGCCGGGCCGCTTCGGCGAGCTGGCGCGGGTCGTCACCCAGATCGGCGGGTGCGGCCGCCCCGTACTCGGCCATCGCGCGCAGGAAGATCTCCCTGATCTCGGCCCGGTTGCGGTGGATGGCCGGCACCAGGATGTGCGAGGGATGGTCCTCGCCGAGCTGAACGATCAGTTCGGCGAGATCGGTCTCGTACGCCGCGATGCCCGCGTCGGCCAGCGCCTCGTTCAGACCGATCTCCTGGGTGGCCATCGACTTGACCTTGACCACCTCGCGTTCCCCGGTGGCCCGGATGAGGTCGGTGACGATGCGGCACGCCTCCTCGCCGTCGCGCGCCCAGTGCACCTGGCCGCCCGCCGCGGTCACTCGCTCCTCCAGTTGCAGCAGATAGTGGTCCAGATGGCGAAGGGTGCGCTCCTTGATGGCGCGCCCGGCCTCGCGCAGCTCCTCCCAGTCGTCCAGTTCGCCCACCACGTCAGCCCGCTTCTGGCGGATGGTGCCGGTGGCATGCGCCAGATTGCGCCGCAGCTGCGTATCGGCGAGAGCGTTCCGCGCGGCCTTCGGGAAGGAGGGCATGCCCAGGAATGCGGCATCGCTCATCGGGATCTCACTCCTTCAGTGGTGCGCCGGGGCAGGGGCGAGGGCTGTGGTCCGTCCGTCGCCGGTTTCTCCTCGGTGGAGGCGAGGATCTCGGCCAGGTGCACGGTGCGGACGCCGGTACGCAGCCGGGACAGGGTTCCGCCGATGTGCATCAGGCAGGAGTTGTCGCCCGCGCTCAGCACCTCCGCCCCGGTGTCGAGCACATGCCGTACCTTGTCCGCGCACATCGCCACCGAGGTGTCGGAGTTCTTCACGGCGAAGGTGCCGCCGAAACCGCAGCACTGCTCGGCCGCGGGCAATTCGACCAGATCGATGCCGCGCACCGCCCGGAGGAGTGTGAGCGGCTTGTCACCGACGCCGAGCATGCGCAGCGAATGACAGGTCGGATGGTAGGTGACCCGGTGCGGGAAGTAGGCGCCGACGTCGGTGACCTGAAGGACGTCGACGAGGAACTCGGACAGCTCGTATACCTCCGGCAGGGCTTGTACCGCCGAGGCCAGCCGGGCGTCGCCGGACACCTCGGCCACCCGCCCGTGGTATTCGCGCACCATGCCGGCGCAGGAGCCGGACGGTGTCACGACCGCGTCGTAGCCGGCGAAGACCTCGGTGAAGCGTCGTACGAGCGGTACGCACTCCCGCTGGTAGCCGGTGTTGAAGTGCATCTGACCGCAGCAGGTCTGTTCCATGGGGAACTCCACCGTGCAGCCGAGCCGCTCCAGCAGCGTCACCACCGCCCGGCCGGTCGCCGGGTAGAGGGTGTCGTTGAAGCAGGTGATGAACAGCGCGATCCGCATGCCTTCTCCGGTGCGTGACAGCGGCGCCGGGGCGCTCACGGGAGCATCCAGGCAAGGAGGTTGGACTGAAGGAAGACCAGGGCGCACATGGCCAGCAGGAGCAGCAGACTCCACTTGATGGCGCCCCGGAACAGCTCGGACTCCCGGCCTGCGAGGCCGACCGCGGTGGCGGCGATGGTGAGGTTCTGCGGGCTGATCATCTTGCCGACGACGCCACCGGAGGTGTTGGCGGCGACGAGCAGGGTCGGATCCAGTCCGGCCTTGCCCGCCGCGGCCTGCTGGAGGGTGGCGAACAGTGCGTTGGCCGAGGTGTCCGAACCGGTGACCGCGGTGCCGAGCCAGCCGAGGATCGGGGAGAGGAACGCGAAGGCGGCGCCGGTGCCGGCGATCCACGAGCCGATGGTGATGGTCTGCCCGGATTGGTTCATCACATAGGCGAGCGCGAGGACGGCGGCGACGGTGAGGAGAGCCCAGCGCAGCTTGACCACCGTGGCGGCGAACTCGCGGGCCGCGGACAGGGGACTCACCCGGTAGACGGCGGCGATCACCACGCCGGAGAGCAGCAGCAGCGTGCCCGGGGACGACAGCCAGGTGAAGGTGTAGACCGTGGAGGTCGACGGCTGGCCCGCGGCGGTGAGGACGTGTCCGTCGAGTCCCGGCCAGCCGATCTTGAGATCGCTGGCGGCGAGGAACTCCTTGGCCGGTGTCCACAGCTTGGCCACCGAGAAGACCGCGATCACGATGAGGTACGGCAGGAACGCCATGAAGATGCGGTGCCCGTCGGCGCGGTCCTCGGCCGTCACTGTGCCGGCGGGGACGGGCCGGGTCCGGGTGTGCGTGCCGGGACCTGTCGGCGCCGGGCCGCCGACGGGCCGGTCATGCTGCGCTCCGGGGCCGGACGAGCCGCCGGTGGACTGCGCAGATCCGCCCTCGGACCCACCGTCGCCCACCAGGTCGGCCCTGGCCTGGTCGCCACCTTGCGGCTGCCATACACGGAGGAAGAGCACGACCGCCGCGAGAGCCGCGAGGGAGGCAATGATGTCGGTGAGCTCCACCGAGATGTAGTTGGCGCTGACGAACTGGGCGAGTGCGAACACCGCGCCGCACACCAGGGCAACCGGCCAGGTCTGCCGCATCCCGCGTCTGCCGTCCACGAGCGCCACCAGCAGCAGCGGCACGAACAGGGCGATCAGCGGTGTCTGGCGGCCCACGTAGGCGCCGATGTCCGTGTAGGAGATCTTGGTGAGATTGCCGGCCGTGATGATCGGAATCGCGATGGCGCCGAACGCGACGGGTGCCGTGTTGGCGACCAGCACGGTGATCGCCGCGCGTACCGGAGCGAGACCCAGCCCGATGAGCATGACACCCGTGATCGCCACGGGAGCACCGAATCCGGCCAGCGCCTCCAGCAGCCCGCCGAAACAGAAGGCGATGATCAATGCTTGGATCCGAGGATCGTCGCTGATCAGGCCGAAGGCCCGGCGCAGATCCTCGAAGCGACCGCTGACCACGGTGAGTTGGTAGACCCAGATCGCGGTGAGGACGATCCACATGATCGGGAACAGACCGAAGGTCGCGCCTTCGCTCGCCGACAGCAGCGCGAGATCCGCGGGCATGCCATAGCCGGCCACAGCGACGACGACGGCCACGGCGAGCGATGCCAGGCCGGCCCAGTGGGCTTTCAGCCGCAGGCCGCCGAGCAGCACGAAGAGGGTGAGCAGCGGCAGGGCGGCTACGAGTGAGGAGAGCGCGAGGCTGTCGGCGACAGGAGAGAGATCGGGTTGATACATGGGACCCTCACATCATTGGGGCTTGGTCAGACCATGTCTTGGATAGCTCACCTAAGCAGCCTCCGAAGTCGGCTGTCCAGACGTCTGACGTGACCTTTTAACTTGGTCTGACCAATCGCTGGACCACTCAAGCTAGGATCAAGTGGAGAACGCAGGGGACTCACCCCGCCCGCAATCATGCGGCCATCCAAGGGTGAAAGGGCTTTCAATGGCTGAGGCGACCGCGGCCTGGGAGCCGGTACCGCGCTCCCGCACCTTCGAGCTCGTACTGGCCCGGATCGAGGAGCAGATCCTGGCCGGGAATCTGCGCGTGGGCGACAAGCTGCCACCGGAACGGGAACTGGTCGAACTGCTCGGCGTGAGCCGGGCCGCCGTACGGGAGGCGCTGCGCGTGCTGGAGGCGCACGGGGTGCTGCGGTCCCGCGTGGGCACCGGATCGAACTCGGGCAGCGTGATCGCCGCCATGCCCAGCCACGGCCTCACCCAGTTGCTGCGGCTGCACATGGCACTGGCCAACTTCCCGCTCGGCGACGTCGTCGAGGTGCGCGCCACGCTGGAGCGGTCGAGTGCCCGCCTCGCCGCAGAGCGGGCCACCGAGGACGATCTCGCCCGGATGCGTGAGGACCTCGCGTGCATGGACGCGGCAGGGGTGGCCCGCGAGGAGTTCAACGACTGCGACACCGACTTCCACGTCGCGATCGCCGAGGCCGGGGGCAACCGGATGATCGCCGACATGACGATCGCTGTCCGCAACGCGGTGCGGCACACCCTGCTCAGCGCTTTCCACAGCCTCCCGGACTGGGAACCTGTCGCAGCCCGGCTGCGCGCGGAACATCACGCCATCTACGACGCCATCGTGGAAGGAGACGCCGAACGGGCCGGTGATCTCGTGGAGTCGCACATCCGGGGCTTCCACCAGGATGTCGTCCGTACGGCCCTGCAGGCGGCGGACCCGGGGCGGTCGTAGCCGGATCTCTTTGGGGTCAGCGGGGCTTCTGGAGCAGGGAGAATCTGGCCCCTTCGGGGTCCGCCACTTCGGCGACGCGCCCGTGGGCGCTGTCCCGGGGCGGCTTGAGGACGTGTCCGCCCAGTTCCTCGAGCCGGGCGGCCGACTCGTCCGTCTCGGCCACTTCGAAGTACGTCATCCAGTGCGGGCCCCGGTCACGGGCCAGGGCGGTGCCCACGCCGTGGATGCCGGCGACCGGGCGGCCCCCGATGTGCAGGGTCACGTAGTCGAAGTCGGCGGAGACCACCGCCTCCTCCTCGTGGCCGAACACCGTCTCGTAGAACTTGGCGACACTGGTCGTCTCGAAGGTCAGCAGTTCGTTCCAGGCCGGAGTTCCGGGCACGCCCGAGACGGCCGTACCGAGGTGCGCGGCCGCCTGCCAGATGCCGAAGACCGCGCCGGACGGGTCGGAGCAGATCGCCATGCGTCCCGCCTCGGCGGCGTCGAGGGGGCCCACACCGACCGTGCCGCCGCACAGCCGTACCGTTTCAGCGGTCAGGTCCACATCGTCCGAGGCGAGGTAGGGGGTCCAGGCGACGGGCAGTTGCCGGTCGGGCGGCAGCTGGCCGATACCCGCCACGTCCTGGCCGTCGAGCAGCGCCCGCACATAGGGGCCGAGCTGCTGGGGGCCCGGCTGGAACTCCCAGCCGAACAGCGATCCGTAGAACTCCTGGGTCGAGGCCATCCCGTGCACCATCAGACTCACCCAGCAGGGTGTGCCGGGCGTGTGCCGGGCGTGCGTGTGGCCGTTCAGGCCGGCCGACCGCCGTCCCTCGGTCATCGCCACTCTCTCTTCTCGGCCCCTCACCGTGGCCGTGTTGCGTCCGCTCTCCGGACCCCGAGCAGATGCTCGCACCACCCGCGGTGCCGCGCGCTCCGGGCGCGCCGCAGGTGTGCTGGGCCCATGGCCGGAGAATGCCCCGTGTGCGGCCGCTCGTCCGTTTCCGTGCGATGGCCGACGGGTGTCGTTCGGCTGTACAGCACGTGCCCGATCCCGTACGCCTCGTGATCGGTGCTGTCCGGCCGAGCACAGTAGCCGGACATGGACGATGCGGCCACCCCGTGCGCAAGGATGGTGGCCATGAACGCCATCATCTCCGCATCCCGACTCGCGAGCGACCTGGGCGAGGGGACGCCGCCGGTGCTGCTCGACGTCCGCTGGCAGCTCAGCGTGGCCAGGGCGGCCGGTGAGCCGCCCTTCGACGGCCGGGCCGAGTACGAAGCAGGGCACATCCCCGGCGCCGTCTTCGTCGACCTGGACAGGGAACTGGCCTCCGCGGCCGGGCCCCGCGGCCGGCACCCGCTGCCCGACGTCGCGGAGTTCGGCGCCGCCATGCGCCGGGCGGGCGTGTCGTCCGGGACGCCGGTGGTCGTGTACGACGGCGGGCAGGGCTGGGCGGCGGCCCGTGCATGGTGGCTGCTGCGCTGGACGGGTCACCCGAACGTGCGGGTCCTCGACGGCGGGTTGCCGGCCTGGGAGGGCGCGCTGGACACCTCCGTACCCGCGCCGGCGGAGGGGGACTTCGAGCCGCAGCCGGGGGCCGTGGGGCTGCTCGATGCGGACGGTGCCGCCGCGCTGGCGCGCTCCGGCGTGCTGCTCGACGCTCGCGCGGGCGAGCGGTACCGGGGCGAGGTGGAGCCGATCGACCGGGTCGGCGGGCACATTCCGGGGGCCGTGTCCGCGCCCACGAACGAGAACGTGGCGGCGGACGGGCGGTTCCTGCCCGCGGAGGAACTGACGGCGCGCTTCAAGGAACTCGGCGCGTCCGGCGGGGCGGACGTCGGTGTGTACTGCGGTTCCGGCGTCTCCGGCGCGCACGAGGTGCTGGCGCTCGCGGTGGCCGGGATTCCGGCCGCGCTGTACGTGGGGTCGTGGTCCGAGTGGTCCTCGGATCCGGAGCGGCCGGTCGCGGTGGGACCGGATCCGCAGTAGCCGTTGCCCGCACGACGAGAGGGCCCGCTGCCGACCGGCAGCGGGCCCTCTCGCGCGAAGCCGGCTACTCCTGCTTCTTGCGCCGTGTGCCGAACACGATCTCGTCCCAGCTCGGGACCGCCGCGCGGCGGCCCGGGCGGACGCCGTCCGCCTCGGCCTGGCGGTCGGTCGCGCCGATGAGGCGGTCACGGTGGCTGCCGACGGAGCGCGGCATCAGAACGTCCGCGTACGCCGAACCGGCCGAGGCCGCGGGTGCCGGGGGTTCCTCCGCCTCCACCTCGGCGGCGGGCTCCTCCGGGACGGGGGGGTCCGCCGGGCGCTCCGGGACCACCAGGTCGCCGCGGAAGCTGGGCACGGCCTCCAACAGGCTGGTCAGCGAGTCCCGTTCGCCCGTGCTCTCCTCGGCGGGTTCCGGGGACGGCGACGGCAGGACGGGCCGCTCCTGGCGCTCCAGGGCGCGGTCCATCGCCCGGTCGCGCGGCAGCCGTGCGATGCGCGGTACGAAGGGAAAGCTGGGCTCCGGCGCGGCGAGGTCGTCGGACTCGCCGATCAGCGACCGTGCTTCGGCGTCGACGGCCTGGACGAGCCGCCGGGGCGGGTCGTAGGTCCAGCTCGCCGAGTGCGGTTCGCCCGCGACCCGGTAGACCAGCAGGACCTCCCAGGTGCCGTCGTCGCGGCGCCAGGAGTCCCACTGGACGCTGTCCTTCTCGGCGCCGCGCAGCAACAGCCGCTCCTGGACCGCCTCGCCGAGCTGGGGTCCGGCGTTCTCGCCGGGCCGGCGGACCGGGGTCTTGCGGGCCCGCTCGGCCATGAAGGCGCGCTCGGCCAGCACGGGGCCCTCGAAGCGCCGTACGCGGTCGACGGGGATACCGGCGAGCTGGGCGACCTCTTCCGCGGTCGCACCCGCGCGTATCCGCGCCTGGATGTCCCGGGGGCGGAGATGGCTCTCCACCTCGATCTCGATCTGGCCGAGGCGGGGACGGTCGCCGCGGACGGCGGCGCGCAGACGCTCGTCAATCGGAAGCGTGTACTCCGTGCTGTCCGCAGCCTTCAGCACCAGCCGTGTGCCGTCATTCGAGACGGCCACGACACGCAGTTCGGGCATGGGGACCTCCCGGGTGGTGCCTGCCGACGTCACGTGCGTCGCTGCTTCCGCTAGTCGAGTGTGGCCTGCCCGGGTGCAGCCTGCCACAACCTTGCCGAGTTGCCCGGCGTGTCGGGCGCGGGCCCTGGATCGCCGTTATGGCACGGTTACCTATTCGCAACGCTAAGTGACCAGTTACGTCACCCTGTGCAACTAGCCCCCTCCTGGCGTTCCTTGAAGGCCGCGGACGCCCAGGCGGGAGACCGGACCCAGGGCTCGCAACAGTACTCCATTTGGGCCACGTGCGTGGATTGGCACGCCGCCCGACTTCTTGCAAGAGGCCGTACCCGGCCGCCTCCGGCGGGGTGTTCGAGATCTTGAAAGTGGCGTACTTCACGCAATCGCCGGAAAGGGAACTACGCCCCCAACACCCTCCGCAAGTAGTCGTTCTGGAACAGCCGGTCGGGGTCCAGCCGGTCCCGCAGCGCGGTGAACTCACCGAATCGCGGATACACCCGGGCGAAGTACTCGGCGTCCCGGGTGTGCACCTTGCCCCAGTGCGGCCGGCCCTCGTGCGCGGTGAAGATGCGTTCGGCGGCGGTGAAGTACGCCTGATAGGGGGTGCCCTTGAACATGTGGACGGCTATGTACGCGCTGTCGCGGCCCGATGCCGTGGACAGGGTGATGTCGTCGGCGGGTGCGGTGCGCACCTCCACCGGGAAGCTGACCCGGAGACCGGATCGGTCGACCATGGCCTTCAGTTCACGCAGCGTCTCGGTGACGGCCCCGCGCGGGACGGCGTACTCCATCTCCATGAAGCGCACCCGGCGCGGTGAGGTGAAGACCTTGTAGGGGATGTCGGTGTACGTCCGCGCGGACAGGGCCTTGCTGGAGATCTGAGCGATCGTCGGGACGGCCGCGGGCGCCGCGCGGCCGACCCACTGGGCCACCTGGAAGACGCCGTTGGAGAGGAACTCGTCCTCGAACCAGCCCGCCAGCTGCCCCACCGGCTGCTCCGGGCCCGCGCTGCGGTTGTTGCGCTTGGTGTTGGTGCTGTCGGTGTGCGGGAACCAGTAGAACTCGAAGTGCTCGTTCTCGGCCCACAGTTCGTCGAACTCGGCGAGGACCCTGTCGAAGGGCATCGGCTCCTCGCGGGCCGTCAGCAGGAAGACCGGCTCCACGGCGAACGTGATCGCGGTGACGATGCCGAGGGCGCCGAGGCCGATCCGGGCGGCCGCGAACACCGCGCGCTCTTCTTCGGTCCCCTTCTCCGAGCAGGTGAGGACGCTGCCGTCCGCCGTGACCAGTTCCAGTGCCGTGATCTGGGCGGCGATGGATCCCGACTCGCGGCCCGTGCCGTGGGTGCCGGTGCTGGTGGCCCCCGAGACCGTCTGCTCCATGATGTCGCCCATGTTGGTGAGCGACAGGCCCTCGCGCGCGAGCGCCATGTTGAGTCTCTTGAGCTGGGTGCCGGCGCCCACAGTGACCGTGCCGGCTTCACGGTCGATGTGCCGGATGCCGCTCAACAGTTGAGGGCGGATCAATACACCGTCGGTGGCGGCGATCGCCGTGAAGGAGTGCCCCGAGCCGACGGCCTTGACCTTCAGACCGTCCTCGGCGGCCCTCCGTACGGCTGCGGAGAGTTCCTCGACCGAGGCGGGAGCGACCACCCGCGCGGGGCGGGCCGCGACGTTGCCTCCCCAGTTACGCCACGTGCCGTTCTTCCCGCTCGCTGTGCTGCTCAACGGTGCCTCCCCGACGCGGAGCCGGCTTGCTGAGCCGGCGGTACCCGAGGAAACCGACCGCGACCGCGACGGCCCCGGACGCCGCCGGAACCCCGTACCCGGCGCGCGCGCCGGCCGCGTCGATCACCCAGCCGGCCACGGAGGAGCCGAGCGCGACCCCCACCGCGAGCCCCGTGCTCACCCAGGTCATGCCCTCGGTCAGCTGCGCGCGTGGTACGTGCTTTTCGATGAGGGACATCGTCGTGATCATCGTGGGTGCGATGGACAGACCCGCAGCGAACAGCGCCACGGCCAGAAACGGCAAGTTTCCGACCAGTAGGAGGGGGATCATACTCACGGCCATCGCACATACGCCCAGCAACCAGCGAGGTTCGGGCGCCCCCTTGAAGTGCAGCAGCCCGAACACGATCCCCGCCGTGCAGGAGCCGGCCGCGTACAGCGCGAGCACGACGCTCGCGGCGGCCTTGTGGCCCTGCTCGTCGGCGAAGGCCACCGTGACCACGTCGACCGCACCGAAGATCGCGCCGGTCGCCACGAAGGTGGCCACCAGGACCTGGAGACCCGGTGAGCGCAGCGCGGTGCCGCCGCTGTGGTGCTCGCGGGGGTGCGGGGCGGGTTCCGTGGCCCGCTGTGCGGTCAGCCAGAAGACGCCCACGGCCAGGAAGCAGGCGGCGAGCAGCGGACCCGCCTCCGGGAACCAGGCCGTCGACAGCCCGATGGAGATGATCGGCCCGAAGATGAAGCAGACCTCGTCGACCACGGACTCGAAGGAGTACGCGGTGTGCAGCTGCGGCGTTCCCCGGTACAGGGCGGCCCAGCGGGCGCGGATCATCGCACCCAGGCTCGGTACGGAGCCGATGCCGGCGGCGCACACGAACAGCACCCAGTCCTGCCATCCGTAGTGCGCGGCGAACAGCAGTCCGGCCGCCGAGACGAGCGCGAAGAGCGTCGCGGGGCGCAGCACGCGCCGCTGCCCGTACAGATCCACCAGCCGGGATATCTGCGGGCCGATCGCCGCGGCGGAGAGGGCGATGGTGGCCGACAGGACACCGGCCAGCCCGTACCGTCCGGTCAACTGGGAGACCATCGTGACCACGCCGATGCCCATCATCGACAGCGGCATCCGGCCGACGAAGCCCGCGGCGGAGAAGCCCTTTGAGCCTGGAGCGGCGAACAGGGCGCGGTAGGGACTGGGCACGTCGGTCTCCGGTCGGGCGTGGGAAGTGGCGGCCGGCAGTCTCCGTAAGGCGTGAATGCGGCTGATACAGCTTACGAGTTAGGTGACCCTTAGCGCACCCCCGTATGCGGTCCGGGATTCCGGTCCGTCACCCCGCGGTTTCCCGGCTGTCAGTGCCGGGTGGCAGGATCGACTCATGCCAGACGCGCTCGATGTCACTCCTTACGACGCCCTGCTCCTGCTCTCGTTCGGCGGCCCGGAAGGCCCGGACGACGTGGTTCCGTTCCTGGAGAACGTGACGCGCGGGCGCGGCATCCCCACCGAACGCCTCAAGGAAGTCGGGCAGCACTACTTCCTCTTCGGCGGCGTCAGCCCGATCAACGACCAGAACCGCGCCCTGCTGGACGCCCTCCGCAAGGACTTCGCGGACCACGGCCTGGACCTGCCGGTCTACTGGGGCAACCGCAACTGGGCCCCGTATCTGGCGGACACCCTGCGCGAGATGGTCGCCGACGGTCGCCGCAGCATCCTGGTCCTCGCCACCAGCGCCTACGCCTCGTACTCGGGCTGCCGGCAGTACCGCGAGAACCTGGCCGACTCGCTCGCGGCCCTGGAGGCCGAGGGACTGGAGCTGCCGAAGATCGACAAGTTGCGGCACTACTTCAACCACCCGGGCTTCGTGGAGCCCATGGCCGAGGGCGTCCTGCGTGCCCTCGCCGACCTCCCCGAGGACGTCCGCGACGGCGCGCACCTCGCCTTCTCCACCCACTCCATCCCGAACGCCTCCGCAGACACCTCCGGCCCGGCCGAGGGCCACGGCGACGGCGGCGCGTACGTCGAGCAGCACCTCGACGTCGCACGGCTGATCGCCGACACGGTCCGCGAGCGCACCGGCGTCGACCACCCCTGGCAGCTCGTCTACCAGTCCCGCTCCGGAGCCCCGCACATCCCGTGGCTGGAGCCCGACATCTGCGACCACCTCGAGGAACGGCACGCCGCCGGAGCCCCCGCCGTCGTGATGGCCCCCATCGGATTCGTCTCCGATCACATGGAGGTCCTCTACGACCTCGACACGGAGGCCGTTGCCAAGGCTGACGAGCTGGGCCTGCCGGTGCGCCGTTCGGCCACCGTCGGAGCCGACCCGCGGTTCGCCGCGGCGATCCGCGACCTCGTCCTGGAGCGCGCCGCCGTCGAGCGCGGGCAGCAGGTCACCCCGTGCGCCCTGGGCACGCTCGGCGCGAGCCACCACCTCTGCCCCGTGGGCTGCTGCCCGGCCCGCGCCCCCCGGCCCGCCGCCGCGGGTGCCGACAGCCCCTACGCGTGAGGACCCCCGTGACCGACACCCTGCACTCGGACCTGCTCAAGCTGGCCCAGGAGGCGGCCCGCCGCGCCGGCGAACTGCTGCGGGACGGCCGCCCGGCCGACCTCGCGGTCGCCGCCACCAAGTCCAGCCCGATCGACGTCGTCACCGAGATGGACATCGCGGCGGAGAAACTGATCACGGACCTGATCTCCGGCCACCGCCCGGACGACGGCTTCCTCGGTGAGGAGGGCGCCTCCACACAGGGCACGAGCGGCGTCCGCTGGGTGATCGACCCGCTCGACGGCACGGTCAACTACCTGTACGGGCTGCCCACTTGGGCCGTCTCCATCGCCGCCGAGCAGGCCGGCGAGACCGTGGTCGGTGTGGTCGCGGCCCCGATGCGCGGCGAGACGTACCACGCGATCCGCGGCGAGGGCGCCTGGGCCACCGGCGCCTGGGAGGGCGAACGCAGGCTGGCCTGCCGACCGGCGCCGCCCCTGGACCAGGCGCTGGTCTCGACAGGCTTCAACTACGTCTCGAAGGTCCGCACCCACCAGGCCGAGGTGGCCCGGAAGCTGATCCCCCTGCTCCGGGACATCCGCCGCAGCGGCTCGGCCGCGGTCGACCTGTGCGACGTCGCCGCGGGCCGCCTCGACGGCTACTACGAGCGCGGCCTGCACGCCTGGGACCTGGCCGCGGGCGACCTGATCGCCCGCGAGGCGGGCGCACTGACCGGCGGCCGCCCCGGAGAACGCCCCACTCGCGACCTGACGGTCGCGGCCACCCCCGGAGTCTTCGAGCCCCTCCAGCGCCACCTGGAGGACCTGGGGGCCTGGCACGACTGAAGGGGGCTCCTTCGCGGCCGCCATCGCCCGCCCGCACCACGGGGCGCCCCCGCCCCCCGGCCGCCCCTGCGGCTCTCTCGCGGGCCGACGCATGGGGAACAGCAAAAACCCCGGCGCTGGATTCGCCGGGGTTTGCTGTTACTGCAAGCTGAACAGACGCTAGAACGCGCCGACCTCCACACCGTGCTCTGCGGCGAGGCGGTGCAGGTCGTCGAGCTCGGCCTGTTCCACCTCGACGAGGAAGTCGTCGCCCTCGTCGCGAGCCCGCGTCAGGTCGGACTCGGTCGCCCTTATGCGCTGCAGAAGTCCTGCGGTGAATGCGTTCATGCTGCGCCCCCTCGTCCTGGGTCGTGGGTCGGTGGCACGGGGGTGTGCCGTTCGGAAGGGACGATCACGTCTCCGGTAGGTGCCCAGCGCTGCCCTGCTGGGCGGCGACGGTGCCGGACACCCACGCCCGCTCTGCGGGAAGCGGAACGCCGTACCGCATGGTGGTGCGGCACGTGCAGAGCGTGATCGCGGGGTGTAAAGCGTCCTCCCCCCGCTCTCTTCCACGGAAACCTCAACCGCACGAGAAAATCTGGCATTCCCGGGCTTCGCACCCGTCTGTCAGGGTCCCTCCCCCGTCTTACCGCCGACTTATGGCCGAAAAGGGCAGGATGGAGGGCAACACACTCACCCGTACCCCCTGCCCGCGCATGCCCGAGAGCGCTCCGCGGGTGGACACAGGAAGGACAAGCGACGTGCGCGTACTCGTCGTCGAGGACGAGCAGCTGCTCGCCGATGCGGTGGCCACCGGACTGCGCCGGGAGGCCATGGCCGTCGACGTCGTGTACGACGGTGCGGCCGCCCTGGAGCGCATCGGCGTCAACGACTACGACGTGGTGGTCCTCGACCGCGACCTCCCGCTGGTGCACGGTGACGACGTCTGCCGCAAGATCGTCGAGCTCGGCATGCCCACCCGCGTGCTGATGCTCACGGCGTCCGGTGACGTCAGCGACCGTGTCGAGGGCCTGGAGATCGGCGCCGACGACTATCTGCCCAAGCCCTTCGCGTTCAGCGAGCTGACGGCACGCGTGCGTGCCCTGGGCCGGCGCACCAGCATGCCGCTGCCGCCGGTTCTGGAGCGCGCCGGCATCAAGCTCGACCCCAATCGCCGAGAGGTGTTCCGGGACGGCAAGGAGGTCCAGCTCGCGCCCAAGGAGTTCGCCGTGCTGGAGGTGCTGATGCGCAGCGAGGGCGCGGTCGTCTCGGCGGAGCAGCTCCTGGAGAAGGCCTGGGACGAGAACACCGACCCGTTCACGAACGTCGTGCGGGTCACCGTGATGACCCTGCGCCGCAAGCTGGGCGAGCCCCCGGTGATCGTCACCGTGCCCGGCTCGGGCTACCGGATCTGACTCCCGTGGCCACGACACCCGCGCCTCCGCAGGCGCCCCCGAAGCCCACCTGGGACCCCCGGAGGCCGGAGCAGCCCTTTCCGTGGCTGCGCCCGACCATCCGGATAAGGCTCACCCTGCTGTACGGCGGCATGTTCCTGATCGCCGGCATCCTGCTGCTGTCGATCATCTATCTGCTGGCCGCGCAGGCGCTGAACGTGGGCAGCGATCTGCCGTTCAAGATCACCGAGGGCAAGGTCACCAGCCAGGTCTGCGATCTGCCCGGCCAGGCCTCGCCCGACGTGTTCAACCGCGCGATGAGCGAGTGCGTCAACGAGCAGCGCCAGCACGCCCTGGACAGCCTCCTCAGCCGCTCGCTGCTGGCCCTGCTGGGCCTCGCGATCATCGCCTTCGCCTTCGGCTACGCCATGGCGGGCCGCGTTCTGTCGCCGCTCGGCCGGATCACCCGCACCGCGCGCGCGGTGGCGGGCTCGGACCTGTCGCGCCGGATCGAGCTGGACGGCCCCGACGACGAGCTGAAGGAGCTGGCCGACACCTTCGACGACATGCTGGAGCGGCTGCAGCGGGCCTTCACCGCCCAGCAGCGCTTCGTGGGCAACGCCTCGCACGAGCTGAGGACTCCGCTCGCGATCAACCGGACGCTCCTGGAAGTGCATCTGTCGGATCCGAACGCCCCCGTGGAGCTGCAGCAGCTCGGCAAGACACTGCTGGCCACCAACGAGCGCAGCGAGCAGCTCGTCGAGGGCCTGCTGCTGCTCGCCCGCAGCGACAACCAGATCGTCGAGCGCAAGCCGGTGGACCTCGCCGAGGTGGCCGAGCAGGCGATCGACCAGGTGCACGCCGAGGCGGCGGCCAAGGGCGTCGTCATCCGCGGCGAGCAGAAGCCGGCGGTCGTCCAGGGCAACGGTGTGCTCCTGGAACGGATCGCGCTGAACCTCGTACAGAACGCCGTGCGGTACAACGTGCCCGAGGACGGCTGGGTCGAGGTGAACACCGAGGTCCAGCACGGTCAGGCGGTCCTTGTGGTGGCCAACACGGGGCCGGTCGTGCCGGCGTACGAGGTCGACAATCTCTTCGAGCCGTTCAGACGGCTGCGGACGGAGCGCACGGGCAGCGACAAGGGCGTCGGCCTCGGTCTGTCCATCGTCCGGTCCGTGGCCCGGGCGCACGGCGGGCACATCTCGGCCCAGCCGCGCGAGGGGGGAGGGCTCGTGCTGCGAGTCACCCTGCCGGTCTGAGATCATGGCGCCGACATACGGGGATGTTCGCTTTGCGCGGAATTTCCAGCCCGCCGACCTGGGTACCCCATGTGTGATCGATCACAAGGGCGATTTTCCGGCCATCTACTCTCCGTGATCATGTGGACTGTCGGAAAGCCGGGAAAATCCGGGTTTTCGGGGGTCCTGATCACGGGAAGTACAGGGTGAGGCGCCTTTGAAGTGCGGCCCAGGGACCGTGTACGGTCCCGTTCGCCATCCAAGCCGATCACTCTTGAGGAGTCCGGTTGGGTGTCGATTGAGTAACAGACCTTGATGTGAGGCAAAATCTCCGCCTCGGGTCGGGCACAAGTCCGGCCTCTCACGCGTTACGTGCGCTGGAGACACCGCAGACACCCAGAGGGGGAGAGCGACATGGCAACGGATTACGACACCCCACGCAAGACCGACGACGACGTCGACTCGGACAGCCTTGAAGAGCTGAAGGCCCGGCGGAACGACAAGTCGACCTCCTCGGTGGACGTCGACGAATTCGAGGCCGCCGAGGGTCTTGAGCTGCCCGGTGCCGACCTCTCGAACGAGGAGCTCGCGGTCCGGGTGCTCCCGAAGCAGCAGGACGAGTTCACCTGCATGAGCTGCTTCCTGGTGCACCACCGCAGCCAGCTGGCCCGGGAGAAGAACGGCCAGCCGATCTGCCGCGACTGCGACTGAGGGCGGGTCGGCCGTGACTGGCTCGACCCCTCCTCGGAAGCGCCGCCTTTCCCTGAGGAAGGCGGACCAAGGGCCGTTCGACGGCCCTCCCGGCGCGCATGACGACGAGCGGGGCTCATCCGGTACCGGAGCGGCCTCGCTCGAACCGGCCGCCGGCGTGGATCACCTCCCGGTACCTGCCCAGACCCCCGCGCCCGTCGCCAGGCGACGGGCGGCGGTGATCCGGGACAGGGCCAGGGAAGGCGTCCGCAAGGGCGGCAGCCGCGCCAGGGCGGGCCTGGCCTACCTCGCCGACCGGATCATCGAGATGGCCCCGCGTATCCCCGTACGGGACCTTGCGACGCTCCGCCGGCAGTTCCCGGGCCTCGGGCCCGAGCAACTGGCGGACAAGCTCGTGGCGGGCGCCGCGAACGCGACATCGACGGTCGGGGCGGGGATCGGGGCGGCGGCGATGCTGCCCGTGCCGCCCGCGATGCCGACGGAACTGGCCACGGAGATCACCGGCGTGGCCGCGATCGAGCTGAAGCTGATCGCCGAGCTCCACGAGGTCTACGGCGTGCGGCCACCGGGAAATCTGAAGGAGCGCAGCACCGCGTATCTGAACTCCTGGTCGGGGGAGCGCGGGATCGACGTGACCAGGCCGTCGACCGTGGGCTCGGCGCTGAACGGGCACATGAAGAGCCAGCTGCGCCAGCAGATCATGAAGCGCACGGTGCGCAACCTGCCGAACCTGATGCCCTTCCTGGTGGGTGCCGCCGTCGGAGCGGTGATGAACCGCCGGGACACCAGGAAACTCGCCGCGCGGATCCGCGCCGATCTGCGCAAGATCCAGGTGCCGTGGGACACCCTGACCGACCTTCCCCGGCTGGAGCCTCCGCCGGACCCGCTCCAGATGGGCGAGATCGCCAAGGAACTCGGTCACCGGCCCGGCCGCCTCGGCCACGGGCACCAGCACTTCGGGCAGTGACCGTCCGGTCGCCCGCCGGGCGACGCCCGCAGGTCCCGCTAAGCGCTCCGCTGGAAGTGCCGCGATGCGTCGTCGGCCGTCTGCGTCGCCGTCGTGGCTGGTCGCGCAGTTCCCCGCGCCCCTTCAGAGAGCCCCCGAACCGTAGCGTTCGCTCGACCTGCTTAGGCCGTCGCCCGCGCCGCCTCCAGCGCCTGGGCGAGGCGCTCCGGATTCCGTGTCGACAGGTACAGGTACGGCGTCGGGTCGTCCGGGTCCGTGACCTCCACGCGCAGGGCCCCGGGGATATAGGCCCGCAGCAGCAGGAATGCTCGGGTGTCGGCCTTGTACGTCCGCCAGGCGCGGGCCTCCTCCGCGTCCAGCACCTCCGCCTTCCCGAGCGCCGTCACGGGGATCTTCGCCTCGCCCGCGATCAGGAAACCGCCCACGACCCGGATGCGCGGGGAGCCGTACGCGCTGGCGACGACCGCCGCGGCCGCGGTGCCGCCGACCAGGCCGCCGAGCATCGGCAGGGTGCCGAAGGGCAGCAGGATCAGGGCCATGGAGACCCCGACCAGGAACGAGATCAGCCACCAGGAGCGGGGGGCGGTGAGACGTTCTTCGTACGGGGTGGCGGAGGGCTGCATGAGGCCAAGCTTGGCACGGTGTCCGGACGATGCCGACGCGCGGGTAAGGTCTGCGGCTGTGAGTCGTACTTCCGCAGCTCTTCAGCCTCCCGCCGACGCCGTGAAACCCGTGCGGCACCCTGATGCCCCCGCGCCCGGTGAGCTTCTCGGTGCGCACTACGAGCAGTGTTTCGGCTGTGGCGGCGAGCAGCCCCACGGGCTGCATCTGGAGGCGCGGGCCGGGGAGGGCGTGTCGCTCACCGCCGAGTTCACCGTGCAGCCCGCCCACCAGGGCGCTCCGGGTCTCGCGCACGGCGGTGTGCTCGCCACCGCCCTCGACGAGACCCTCGGCTCGCTGAACTGGCTGCTGCGGACGATCGCCGTGACCGGGCGGCTGGAGACCGACTTCGTCCTGCCCGTGCCCGTCGGCACGGTGCTGTTCCTGGAGGCCGAGGTGACGGCGGTGGCCCGGCGGAAGATCTACTCGACCGCCACCGGACGCATCGGCGGCCCCGACGGACCCGTCGCCGTCCGTGCCGACGCGCTCTTCGTCGAGGTGAAGGTCGACCACTTCATCGACAACGGCCGCGCGGAGGAGATCCGGGCCGCCATGAGTGACCCGGACCAGATCCGGCGGGCCAGGGCCTTCGAGGTGAACCCGTGAGCGGTGGCCCCCGCCGGGAACTCCCGGTGCTGATCCGGCGCGTCGACCCGGACGTACCGTTTCCGGCGTATGAGCATCCCGGCGACGCGGGAGCCGATCTGCGGACGACCGAGAGCTGTGAACTGAAGCCGGGGGAGCGGGCCGTGCTGCCCACGGGAGTGTCTGTGGCGCTCCCTGAGGGGTACGCGGCCTTCGTGCACCCGCGATCCGGTCTCGCCGCACGCTGCGGTGTCGCTCTCGTGAATGCCCCGGGGACGGTTGATGCCGGGTACCGTGGGGAGATCAAGGTGATCGTGGTGAATCTCGACCCGCGCGAGTCCGTGCGGTTCGAGCGCTTCGACCGGATTGCCCAACTGGTCGTCCAGCAGGTCGAGAGGGTCCGCTTCCAGGAGGTCGCGGAACTTCCCGGCTCGGCACGGGCCGAGGGGGGCTTCGGGTCCACCGGAGGCCATGCCGCGGTGGACGGCGACAGCGGCACAAGTGGTCCGGCCGCCGCAGGCGGCGGGGCGGGTGGGAATCGATACGCTTCGGTCGTATCCGACCGGGAAGGACAGTGACGTGTTCGGACGTCGCAAGAAGAGGGATGCCGCCGAGGGCGCGGCCGGCGAGGCCGAGCAGGTCGTCGACAGTGTCGACACTGAGGCGGACGTGGACGATACGCGCGAGCGCGTGCGGCTCGAGCCGGAGCCGCGGCCCGACGGGCCCTGGGACAGCGCCGAGGTCCGTGAGCCGGGCGAGGGCCGGGTGGACCTGGGCGGTCTGTTCGTGCCGGGCGTCGACGGCATGGAGCTGCGGGTGGAGGTCGCGGGCGACGCGATCGTCGCGGCGACGGTCGTGCTGCGCGACAGCGCGATCCAGTTGCAGGCCTTTGCCGCTCCCAAGCGGGAGGGCATCTGGGGCGAGGTCCGCGAGGAGATCGGCTCCGGTATCACCCAGCAGGGCGGCATCATCGACGAGGTCGAGGGTCCGCTGGGCTGGGAGCTCCGGGCCCAGGTGCCGGTGCAGCTGCCGGACGGCACGGGCGGCTTCCAGGTCGTGCGGTTCGTCGGCGTGGACGGGCCCCGCTGGTTCCTGCGCGGGGTGATCTCCGGCCAGGGCGCGGTGCAGCCGCAGGCCGCGGGCCTGCTGGAGCAGATCTTCCGGGACACGGTCGTGGTCCGCGGCGAGGGCCCGATGGCGCCGCGCGATCCGATCGTCCTGAAGCTGCCGAACGATGCGCAGATGGTGCCCGAGGGCGTTCAGCAGGAGGAGGGTTCCCGCTTCTCCGGCGGCATGGGACAGCTCCAGCGCGGACCGGAGATCACCGAGGTCCGCTGAACATCTCCGCCGGGAGAACTGTTCGAGAGCCGCACCCCGACAGGTGCGGCTCTTTGCGTGCACGGCCACGCAGGCACAGAACCGCACTGTTCGCCGCCCTCGCCGGCCGCCGCGCATGACGTAACGGTGCTCGATCCGGCGGACCGGGTGCTGGAGCTGAGTGACGGGGAGGCTGTCGGGTGGTGAAGTCGCCGTCGCGTCAGGGTTGCGTCAAAGACTGTCCACGCGCCGCTTCCGGCGCCGTATGGCGTGATTGTGGGTCGTATGGTCGACGCTGCGCAGGCAGCTGACCGGAAGACAATGGGGCCATGGGACGCGGCAAGCTTCGGATCTACCTCGGTGCGGCACCGGGCGTCGGCAAGACGTACGCGATGCTGTCCGAGGCGCATCGCCGCGTCGAGCGGGGCACCGACTGCGTCATCGGCTTCGTGGAGCACTACGACCGGCCGCGCACCGAAGTGCTGCTGCACGGCCTGGAACAGGTGCCGCGCAAGGAGATCGAGTACCGGGGCGCGACCTTCGGCGAGATGGACGTCGACGCCGTGCTGCGGCGCGCCCCCGCCGTCGCCCTGGTGGACGAACTCGCCCACACCAACATCCCGGGCTCGCGCAGCGCCAAGCGCTGGCAGGACGTGGAGGAGCTGCTGGCGGCCGGCATCGACGTGATCTCGACGGTGAACATCCAGCACCTGGAGTCGCTGGGGGACGTCGTCGAGTCCATCACGGGCGTACGGCAGCGGGAGACCGTGCCGGACGAGGTGGTGCGGCGAGCGGACCAGATCGAGCTGGTCGACATGTCGCCACAGGCGCTGCGCCGCCGGATGGCGCACGGCAACGTCTACCAGCCCGACAAGGTGGACGCGGCCCTGTCCAACTACTTCCGGCCCGGCAACCTCACCGCGCTGCGCGAGCTGGCGCTGCTGTGGGTGGCCGATCGGGTCGACGCGTACCTGAAGCAGTACCGCAGCGACCACCGCGTGTCGAAGATCTGGGGCTCGCGCGAGCGGATCGTGGTCGGCCTGACCGGCGGTCCGGAGGGCCGCACGCTGATCCGCCGGGCGGCGCGCCTCGCGGAGAAGGGCGCCGGCGGCGAGGTGCTGGCGGTCTACATAGCCCGCAGTGACGGGCTGACCGCGGCCTCGCCCAAGGAACTGGCCCTGCAGCGCACGCTGGTGGAGGACCTCGGCGGCACCTTCCACCATGTCGTCGGCGACGACATACCGGCCGCGCTGCTGGACTTCGCGCGCGGTGCGAACGCCACCCAGATCGTCCTCGGTTCCTCGCGCCGCAAGGCCTGGCAGTACGTCTTCGGGCCCGGCGTCGGCGCCACGGTCGCCCGTGAGTCGGGGCCCGACCTCGACGTGCACATCGTCACCCACGGCGAGGTCGCCAAGGGACGGGGGCTGCCGGTGGCCCGGGGCGCGCGGCTCGGCCGGTCCCGGCTCGTGGGGGGCTGGCTGGTCGGCGTGCTGGGGCCGGTCGTCCTGGCGTTGCTGCTGAGCACCGTCGACCTGGGCCTCGCCAACGACATGCTGCTGTTCCTGACCGTGACGGTGGCGGCGGCGCTGCTCGGCGGGCTCTTCCCGGCGCTGGCCTCGGCCGCGGTGGGCTCCCTGCTGCTGAACTACTTCTACACACCGCCGCTGCACCACTGGACGATCGCCGACCCGAAGAACATCGTCGCCATCGCGATCTTCGTCTCGGTGGGCGTGTCGGTGGCGTCCGTGGTCGACCTCGCCGCCCGCCGCACCCACCAGGCCGCCAGACTCCGGGCGGAGTCGGAGATCCTCTCCTTCCTCGCGGGCAACGTGCTGCGCGGCGAGACCGGCCTGGAGGAGCTGCTGGAGCGGGTGCGCGAGACGTTCGGCATGGAGTCGGCGGCCCTGCTGGAGCGGCAGAGCGATGTCGACCCCTGGACCTGCGCGGGGCGGGCGGGCCTGGGGCGGCAGGTGGACCGGCCCGAGGAGGCGGACGTGGACGTGCCGGCCGGGGACCACATGGCGCTCGCGCTGACCGGTCGGGTGCTGCCCGCCGAGGACCGTCGGGTGCTGGCCGCCTTCGCCGCCCAGGCGGCCGTCGTCCTGGACCGCAGCCGGCTTCAGGAGGAGGCCGAGCGGGCCCGGACGCTGGCGGAGGGCAACCGCATCCGTACGGCCCTGCTGGCCGCGGTCAGCCATGATCTGCGGACGCCGCTGGCCGGGATCAAGGCGGCCGTCTCCAGCCTGCGCTCCGACGACGTGGCGTGGTCCGAGGAGGACCGGGCGGAGCTGCTCGCGGGCATCGAGGAGGGCGCCGACCGCCTGGACCACCTGGTGGGCAATCTGCTCGACATGTCCCGGCTGCAGACCGGCACGGTCACCCCGCTGATCCGCGACACCGACCTCGACGAAGTGGTGCCGATGGCGCTCGGCGGGGTTCTTGAGGGCAGCGTGGACCTGGACATTCCGGAGGTCCTGCCGATGGTCCGGGTGGATGCCGGGCTGCTGGAGCGGGCCGTCGCGAACCTGGTCGAGAACGCCGTGAAGTACAGCAGGCCCGGCAAGGGCGTCATGGTGTCCGCCAGCGCCATCGCCGACCGGGTCGAGGTGCGGGTGGTGGACCGGGGGCCGGGCGTCCCGGACGACGCCAAGGAACGTATCTTCGAGCCCTTCCAGCGCTACGGCGACGCCCCGCGCGGAGCCGGCGTCGGACTCGGCCTCGCGGTCGCCCGCGGCTTCGTCGAGGCGATGGGCGGCACCCTCGCCGCCGAGGACACTCCGGGCGGCGGCCTCACCATGGTCCTCTCCCTTCGTGCGGCGGGAAGACGCCCGGAGCTCGTTCAGCCGGTGGAATCCGAAAGGCAGGCTTCATGACCCGGGTGCTCGTGATCGACGACGAGCCGCAGATCGTGCGCGCCCTCGTGATCAACCTCAAGGCGCGCACGTACGAGGTCGACGCGGCGCACGACGGCGCCACCGCCCTCCGGCTCGCCGCCGCGCGCCACCCCGATGTGGTCGTCCTCGACCTGGGCCTGCCGGACATGGACGGTGTCGAGGTGATCCGGGGCCTGCGCGGCTGGACACGCGTGCCGATCCTGGTGCTGTCCGCCCGGCACTCCTCCGACGAGAAGGTCGAGGCGCTGGACGCCGGCGCCGACGACTACGTCACCAAGCCCTTCGGCATGGACGAACTGCTGGCCCGGCTGCGGGCCGCCGTCCGCCGCGCCGAACCCACGGGGGGCGACGAGGACGCCGTGACGGTCGAGACCGAGGCGTTCACCGTCGACCTGGCCGCCAAGAAGGTCAACCGGGATGGGAAGGACGTACGGCTCACCCCCACGGAGTGGCATCTGCTGGAGGTGCTGGTCCGCAACACCGGCCGGCTGGTCGGCCAGAAGCAGCTGCTGCAGGAGGTGTGGGGGCCGTCGTACGGGACAGAGACGAACTACCTGCGGGTGTACATGGCCCAACTGCGCCGCAAGCTGGAGGCGGACCCCTCGCATCCGAAACACTTCATCACCGAACCCGGGATGGGGTACCGGTTCGAGAAGTGAGCCCGGGCCACCGGTTCGAGTGGTGGGGCTGCGGGTACGTTGCCGACAGTGCGTCCCGGTACGCTTCAGACATGAGTGCTGTTCCTCGATCGGAGAAGCCGGCAGGCCGGTTCCGGCGCATGCTCGACCGGCTTTCCTCCTCGCAGGAGGACCTGGAGTCGGAGGAGCTGCGGGAGGATGCCGAGACCGCGGGCTGTATCAAGATCGGCGACTGTCACGACCGGCAGATCGTGACGGTTACTGGTACCTTGCGCACGGTCACCCTGCGGCCGCGCGCCGGGGTACCGGCCCTGGAGGCCGAGCTGTTCGACGGCTCCGCCGCACTGGACGTGGTCTGGCTCGGCAGACGCTCCATCCTGGGGATAGAGCCGGGGCGCAAGCTGATCGCATCCGGGCGGATCTCGATGAGCCGGGGCCGCCGGGTGCTGTTCAATCCGAAGTACGAACTGAGACCCCTCGGACGGGAGTAGCCGGTGACGTCGCTCGACAAGCCGACCGAAGACACTCAGCAGCACGACGCCCGGGCGGTGACCGAGGCGGCGCTGTTCGAGGCGTTCGGCGGAGTGCGGGGCATGGTGGAGACCGTCCTTCCCGGTCTCCTCTTCGTCACCATCTACACGATCAACAAGGATCTGCACTGGTCGGCCATCGCCGCGCTCGCCGTGTCGCTGGTCCTGGTCGTGGTCCGGCTCGTGCGCAAGGACACCGTCAAGCACGCCTTCAGCGGGGTCTTCGGCGTGGCCTTCGGTGTCGTCTTCGCGATGATGACCGGCAACGCGAAGGACTTCTATCTGCCCGGCATGCTCTACACGCTGGGTCTGGCGCTGGCGTACATCATCACGACCCTGTGCGGTGTCCCGCTGATCGGTCTGATCCTCGGGCCCGTCTTCAAGGAGAACCTCTCCTGGCGCAAGCGGAACCCGGGCCGGAAGAAGGCGTACGCGAAGGCGAGTTGGGCCTGGGGCCTGATTCTGCTGGCCAAGTGCGCGATTCTGTTTCCGCTGTACTGGTGGGCCGACACCGAGCAGCTGGGCTGGGTGCTCGTCACACTGAAGATTCCGCCGTTCCTGCTCGCGGTGTGGCTGACCTGGGTGTTCCTGGCCAAGGCGCCGCCGCCGATCGATGTGTTCGCGGAGCTGGAGGCGGCGGAGAAGGCTGAGCAGGAGCGGGAGGCCGCGCTCGCCGCGGAGCGCGGTGAGGCGGGCGGCCGCCACCGGCGGGAGGCGTAGGACCTGGGGGCTGTCGCCCCCAGACCCCGACCCCCGCCGCTTCGGCGGCAGGGCAGGCTCAGCCCGCCGCATCCTCCCGACGGACCGACAGCAGGTCCTCCAACTGCTCCTCACGGGCCTGTGCGGCCACGAAGAGGAGTTCGTCGCCCGCCTCCAGGGAGTCCTCCTGGGACGGGGTCAGGACACGGGTGCCGCGGATGATGGTGACCAGGGACGTGTCCTCGGGCCACTCGACATCGCCGACCTGGGTGCCGGCCAGGGCCGACTCCTCGGGCAGGGTCAGTTCCACGAGGTTGGCGTCGCCGTGGCTGAAGCGCAGCAGGCGGACCAGGTCGCCGACGCTCACCGCCTCCTCGACCAGGGCCGACATCAGGCGGGGGGTGGAGACCGCCACGTCCACGCCCCAGGACTCGTTGAACAGCCACTCGTTCTTCGGGTTGTTCACCCGGGCGACGACGCGCGGAACGCCGTACTCCGTCTTGGCCAGGAGCGAGACGACCAGGTTGACCTTGTCGTCGCCGGTCGCGGCGATCACGACGTTGCAGCGCTGGAGCGCCGCCTCGTCCAGGGACGTGATCTCGCAGGCGTCGGCGAGCAGCCACTCCGCCTGGGGGACGCGCTCGACCGAGATCGCGGTCGGCGCCTTGTCGACGAGCAGGACCTCGTGGCCGTTCTCCAGCAGTTCGCCCGCGATCGAGCGGCCGACCGCACCGGCACCGGCAATGGCGACCCTCATCGGTGACCGCCTTCCTCTTCGGGACCCTTGGCGAACGCCGCCTCGACCTTGTCGACCTCGTCGGTGCGCATCATCACGTGCACCAGGTCGCCCTCCTGCAGCACCGTCTGCGAGGTGGGCAGGATCGCCTCGCCGAGCCGGGTCAGGAACGCGACCCGGACGCCCGTCTCCTCCTGCAGCTTGCTGATCTTGTGGCCGACCCAGGACGCGGAGGCGTGCACCTCGGCGAGCTGGACGCCACCGGTGGGGTCGCGCCACAGCGGCTCGGCGCCCGAGGGCAGCAGCCGGCGCAGCATCTGGTCGGCCGTCCAGCGGACGGTCGCGACGGTGGGGATGCCCAGGCGCTGGTAGACCTCGGCGCGCCGGGGGTCGTAGATGCGGGCCGCGACGTTCTCGATCCCGAACATCTCGCGGGCCACGCGTGCGGCGATGATGTTCGAGTTGTCACCGCTGGAGACGGCGGCGAAGGCGCCGGCCTCCTCGATGCCCGCCTCGCGCAGGGTGTCCTGGTCGAAACCGACGCCGGTGACGCGACGGCCCCCGAACCCGGAGCCCAGTCGTCGGAAGGCGGTGGGGTCCTGGTCGATCACGGCGACCGTGTGCCCCTGTTGCTCCAGGGTCTGGGCCAGTGCGGAACCCACTCTTCCGCAGCCCATGATGACGATGTGCACGACCGTCCTTCCGGTGTCAAGAGTTACTGCTCAGCCACATCAGGGTCTCAGACCGACGCCCAAGCTACACACGCGCGGTAGGACGACGGCACCCCTGTGCACGGTTGCTCCGGGATCGATATCAGCGGGTCAGCGGCGGCTGATGCTGCGGACGCTGGCAAGGGTCAGGAATCCGAGGCCGACGAGAGCGGCCGTGGCGCCGATCAGCTCTGCGGTCGCGTGCATGGAACCTCCGAGGGCGGCGACGGGGCGGGGTTTGTCATATAGGCATGGGGCCCGCCGCACCTGCGGAATCCGCAGCGGGGACCGTCCGTGAATTCACTCGTCAGGCAGAGGACGCGCGGTTGAAGGGTGGTGGGTGGGCGCTCCCCTGTTCGAAGCCTTACGATCCTCTGTTGTGTCCAAACTGACCGACGTGCCCAAGCGGATCCTGATCGGGCGCGCACTGCGCAGCGACCGGCTGGGCGAAACGCTCCTGCCGAAGCGCATCGCACTCCCCGTCTTCGCCTCCGACCCGCTGTCCTCCGTGGCGTACGCGCCGGGAGAGGTGCTGCTGGTCCTGTCCATCGCGGGCGTGTCGGCGTACCACTTCAGCCCGTGGATCGCCGGGGCGGTCGTCGTGCTGATGTTCACGGTGGTCGCCTCCTACCGGCAGAACGTCCACGCCTATCCGAGCGGCGGCGGCGACTACGAGGTGGCGAACACCAACCTCGGCCCCAGGGCGGGCCTCACGGTCGCCAGCGCGCTGCTCGTCGACTACGTCCTCACCGTCGCCGTCTCCATCGCCTCCGGCATCGAGAACCTCGGCTCCGCCGTCCCCTTCGTCGTCGAGCACAAGGTGCTCTGCGCGATCGCCGTGATCGTGCTGCTGACGCTGATGAACCTGCGCGGGGTCAAGGAGTCGGGCTCGCTGTTCGCGATTCCGACGTACGTCTTCGTCGCGGGCGTCTTCATCATGATCGCGTGGGGTGCGTTCCGCGGGCTCGTCCTCGACGACACCATGCGGGCGCCGACCGCGTCGTACGAGATCAAGCCCGAGCACCAGGGACTGGCCGGTTTCGCGCTGGTGTTCCTGCTGCTGCGCGCCTTCTCCTCCGGCTGTGCCGCGCTCACCGGTGTCGAGGCGATCTCCAACGGCGTCCCGGCCTTCCGCAAGCCCAAGTCGAAGAACGCGGCGACCACGCTGGCGATGATGGGCCTGCTCGCCGTCACCATGTTCTGCGGCATCATCGCCCTGGCCATGGCGACCAACGTCCGCATGGCCGAGAACCCGGCCGTCGACCTGATCCACAACGGCGTCGCGGTCGGCTCCGACTACGTCCAGAACCCGGTGATCTCGCAGGTCGCCGAGGCCGTCTTCGGCAAGGGCAGCTTCCTGTTCATCGTGCTGGCCGCGGCCACCGCGCTGGTGCTGTTCCTGGCCGCGAACACCGCGTACAACGGCTTCCCGCTGCTCGGCTCGATCCTCGCGCAGGACCGTTACCTCCCGCGCCAGCTGCACACCCGCGGCGACCGCCTCGCCTTCTCCAACGGCATCGTTCTCCTCGCCGGCGCGGCCGGACTCCTCGTGTGGATCTACGGAGCCGACTCGACCCGGCTGATCCAGCTCTACATCGTCGGCGTGTTCGTGTCCTTCACGCTCAGCCAGACCGGCATGGTCCGTCACTGGAACCGCCATCTGAGGACGGAGAAGGACCAGGCCAGGCGCCGCCACATGATCCGCTCGCGGGCCATCAACACCTTCGGCGCGTTCTTCACCGGACTGGTGCTGGTCGTCGTCCTGGTCACCAAGTTCACCCACGGCGCCTGGGTCGCGCTGCTCGGCATGGTGATCTTCTACGTGACGATGTCGGCGATCCGGCGCCACTACGACCGGGTCGCCGACGAGATCGCGGCCCCCGAGGGCCCGAGCGACGACAGCGTACGGCCGTCCCGGGTCCACTCCGTCGTCCTGATCTCGAAGATCCACCGTCCGACCCTGCGGGCGCTGGCCTATGCCAAGCTGCTGCGCTCGGACACGCTGGAGGCGCTCAGCGTCAACGTCGACCCGGCGGAGACCAAGGCGCTGCGCGACGAGTGGGAGCGGCGGAACATCGACGTACCGCTGAAGGTGCTGGACTCGCCGTACCGCGAGGTCACGCGACCGGTCATCGAGTATGTGAAGGGGCTGCGCAAGGAGTCGCCGCGCGACGCGGTGTCCGTGATCATTCCCGAGTACGTGGTCGGCCACTGGTACGAGCATCTGCTGCACAACCAGAGCGCGCTGCGCCTGAAGGGCCGGCTGCTCTTCACGCCGGGTGTCATGGTGACCTCGGTGCCCTATCAGCTGCAGTCCTCCGAGGCGGCCAAGATCCGGGCCCGCAAGCGGCAGGACTGGAACGCGCCCGGTGCGGTGCGCAGGGGGCCGGCCCAGGAGCGGCCGAAGGAGCCCAGCGCGAAGAACTGACGTATCCGCTCAGCCCGTAGACTGGTGGGCTGTTGTCCGGCCGTATCTCTCTTGACGTTGTGGAGTCACCCCGCCATGCAGGCAGAACCGAAGAACACTCAGGCGGGGTCGCTGGTGGGGGAGGAGTACGAGGTCGAGGTCGGCCCCGTCGCCCACGGCGGGCACTGCATCGCCCGTACGGCCCTTGGACAGGTGCTGTTCGTCCGGCACGCGCTGCCCGGTGAGCGGGTCGTGGCCCGGGTGACCGAGGGCGAGGAGGGCGCCCGGTTCCTGCGCGCGGACGCGGTGACGGTGCTGTCGGCGTCCAAGGACCGGGTCGAGGCGTCCTGCCCGTACGCCGGCCCCGGCCGCTGCGGCGGCTGCGACTGGCAGCACGCCAAGCCGGGCGCCCAGCGGCGGCTGAAGGGCGAGGTGATCGCCGAACAGCTCCAGCGGCTCGCGGGCCTCACTCCCGAAGAGGCCGGCTGGGACGGGACCGTGATGCCGGCCGAGGGCGACAAGCTGCCCGCCGGACAGGTACCGGCCTGGCGGACGCGCGTGCAGTACGCGGTGGACGCCTCCACGGGACGGGCGGGTCTGCGCCGCCACCGCTCGCACGAGGTCGAGCCGATCGACCACTGCATGATCGCGGCGGAGGGCGTCAGCGAGCTGGGCATCGAGAAGCGCGACTGGACGGGCATGGCGTCCGTCGAGGCGATCGCGGCGACGGGGTCGCAGGACCGGCAGGTGATCCTGACGCCCAGGCCGGGCGCACGGCTGCCGATCGTCGAACTGGACAAGCCGGTGTCGGTGATGCGGGTGGAGGAGAAGGACGGGGGAGTGCACCGCGTCCACGGCCGCCCCTTCGTCCGCGAGCGCGCCGACGGCCGCACCCACCGGGTCGGCAGCGGCGGCTTCTGGCAGGTCCACCCGAAGGCGGCGGACACTCTGGTCACGGCGGTCATGCAGGGCCTGCTGCCGCGCAAGGGCGAGATGGCGCTCGACCTGTACTGCGGCGTGGGCCTGTTCGCGGGCGCCCTCGCCGACCGCCTCGGCGAGAAGGGCGCGGTGCTCGGCATCGAGTCCGGCAAGCGCGCGGTGGAGGACGCCCGGCACAACCTCGCCGCCTTCGACCGGGTCCGCATCGAACACGGCAAGGTCGAAACCGTCCTCCCGCGCACGGGCATCACAGAGGTCGACCTCATCGTCCTGGACCCGCCGCGGGCGGGGGCGGGCCGGAAGACGGTCGAGCACCTCACCGCACTGGGCGCACGCCGCATCGCCTACGTCGCCTGCGATCCGGCGGCGCTGGCACGGGACTTGGCGTATTTCCGGGACGGGGGGTACCGGGTGCGGACGCTCAGGGCGTTCGATCTGTTTCCGATGACGCATCATGTGGAGTGCGTGGCGATTCTGACGCGTAAATAGGTCCAGGTCAGGGGCTGTTTGGGCAGGGCTGGGTGCCCGGTGGTCGTCGAGGCCGCCGGGCACTTGGTCTGTGAGCGGTCAGGCTGCGCCTTCGATCGGGTTGAGGGTGAC
>NZ_VZRB01000023.1 GCF_008806595.1 Streptomyces luteolifulvus
CTGCCATTCGGCTCACCCGAAGAAGCCCTCGACTGTGCCTGCGGCCTCTACCTCAACGACCCCACCGCCTGGACCACACCACCCTCCACGAACTAACGCGGAGCAGCACTAGGGCCTGTCGTTTGGATCAGGCCGGCCGTGAGGTACGGAGCCGTTCGGCCGACCCGAGCGGGGTCTGGTGCGTGCAGCTGCAAGGCGGAGGAGGGCGTCGACGCGGAGCGTCGGCAACCGACGACAACGCGGCAGATGTGCGTGCCAGACCCCGCGACGCCGGGCTGATCCAAACGACAGGCCCTAGACGACGGGCTTCCCGGAGAGCTCCACGCCCGCCTCCCGCAGCTCCTCCATCGCCCGGTCCGTGGTGTCCTCGGCCACCCCGGCCGTGAGGTCGAGGAGGACCGTCGTGCGGAAGCCCTCGCGGACGGCGTCCAGTGCGGTGGCGCGTACGCAGTGGTCGGTCGCTATGCCCACGATGTCCACCTCGTCGATCCCGCGGGCCCGCAGCCAGTCGCCCAGTGGGACCCCGTTCTCCTCCTGGCCCTCGAATCCGCTGTACGCCGCCGCGTACGCCCCTTTGTCGAAGACGGCGTCGATCGCGCCGGAGGCGACGGCCGGGGTGAAGTTCGGGTGGAAGCCCACGCCCTCCGTGCCGGCCACGCAGTGCGCGGGCCAGGAGTGCACATAGTCGGGGTTGTCGGCGAAGTGTCCGCCCGGGGCGATGTGGTGGTCGCGGGTCGCCACCACATGCCGGTATCCGGCGGGCGCCTGCCCGATCAGCTCGGTGATGGCGGCGGCCACATCGGCACCCCCGGCCACCGCGAGGCTGCCTCCCTCGCAGAAGTCGTTCTGCACGTCTACGACGATCAAGGCGCGGCGCATGGTCGGTGTCCTTCGACTATGGGTTCGGGAGAGAGGAAGGGGTGCGGGCCCAGGCGGTGACAGTCGGTGAACTTCCGAGCCTATTGACTTCGGGCACGGTGCGGGAAGGGGTGTTTCGGAGCGCGTTTCCTGGCGCTTTTCCGTGCTGTATGCGGATGGGCACCTGCTTTAGCTACCCGAGCGTGACGGGACGTACTCCGTCGGAATGACCGGTTCCCCGCGCGACAGCTGGGTCGCCGACAACGGCAGGCCGGCGCGGGCGGCCGCGTGCCGCTCGCGGGGCACGTCGAGCGGTTCGCGGGCGACCACCTCGCCGCCCTTGACCAGCTCGATCAGGAGCTCCTGGCCGGCGAGCGCGGACGGAACGGGCCCGGTGCCGACGACCTCCGCCTCCGCCACCCCGTACTCGTCCAGCCGCCGCGCGGCCCACTTGCGGCCGCCGATGGACGTCTTGCCGCCGGTGGACTTCTTCGCCACGGGCAGCAGCGGTGCCCTCCGGTCGGCGGACTCGGCGCGCGCGACCAGCTTGTAGACCATCGAGCAGGTCGGGTGGCCGGAACCGGTCACCAGCTGGGTGCCGACGCCGTACGCGTCCACGGGCGCCGCGGCCAGTGAGGCGATCGCGTACTCGTCCAGGTCCGAAGTCACGACGATCTTCGTGTCGGCCGCGCCCAGCTCGTCCAGCTGCTGCCGCACCCGGTGCGCCACCAGCAGCAGGTCGCCGGAGTCGATCCGTACGGCACCCAGCTCGGGCCCGGCGATCTCGACGGCCGTGCGGACGGCCTCGGCGACGTCGTACGTGTCGACGAGCAGGGTCGTGCCCCGGCCCAGCGAGTCGACCTGGGCCCGGAAGGCGTCGCGCTCGCGGTCGTGCAGCAGGGTGAAGGCGTGCGCGCTCGTCCCGACCGTCGGGATGCCGTAGCGGAAGCCCGCCGCCAGATCGGAGGTGGTGGTGAAGCCGCCGATGTACGCGGCGCGCGCGGCGGCCACAGCGGCCAGCTCGTGGGTGCGCCGGGCGCCCATCTCGATCAGCGAGCGGTCGCCCGCGGCGGAGGCCATCCGGGAGGCCGCCGCGGCGATCGCCGAGTCGTGGTTGAGGACGGACAGGATCACGGTCTCCAGCAGCACGCACTCGGCGAAGGTGCCCTCCACACGCATGATCGGGGAGCCCGGGAAGTAGACCTCGCCCTCGGGGTAGCCCCAGATGTCACCGCCGAAGCGGTACGACGCCAGCCACTCCAGGGTGTCCTCGTCGACGATCTTCCGCTCGTGCAGGAAGCCGAGGACGTCCGCGTCGAAGCGGAAGTTCTCGACGGCGTCCAGCACCCGCCCGGTGCCCGCCACCACGCCGTAGCGGCGCCCGTCGGGCAGCCGGCGGGTGAAGACCTCGAAGACGCTGCGCCGCTCGGCGGTGCCCGCTTTCAGCGCGGCTTGCAGCATCGTGAGCTCGTACTGGTCGGTGAAGAGCGCCGTCGAGGGGACGTCCACCGGCAGCCCCAGGTCCGCTGTGTTCATGACGCGGATACTACCCCCATTTCGTCACTCTGACGATTTCAGGTCGAGTGCCTGTCTGCGGTGCCGGTTTGTGCGTCCACCCCCCTCGGGTGGCAGCATGGCACTGTGACGTCACCCGCTCCCCTTGAGATCGAACGCACCGAGTCGGCGGAGGAGGTCTTCGCCGTACCCGAGCCGGACGTCCCCTGGGTCACGATCGTGCACAACGACCCGGTCAATCTGATGAGCTATGTGACGTACGTCTTCCAGACGTACTTCGGCTACACCAAGGACAAGGCCACCAAGCTCATGCTCGACGTCCACCACAAGGGCCGGGCGGTCGTCTCCAGCGGTACCCGCGAGGAGATGGAACGCGACGTGCAGGCCATGCACGGCTACGGCTTGTGGGCCACCCTCCAGCAGGACCGGAAATGACCCGACCCAGCGCGCAGGACCGGAAGTAGCGAACTTTCTTCATGCCCGGACAATTCGAACCACTCCCCGGCGGCGGCGCGGCCGTCGCGCTCGACGACGTCGAGATCTCCATCATCCGGTCGCTGGCCGTCCAGCTTCTGCAGCTCATCGGTCCCGGTCCCGCCGAGGACGCGCCGGACGACCCGCTCGCCGAGCTGTTCGCCGAGGGCCCGAGCGAACCGCCCGCCGACCCGGTGCTGCGCCGGCTCTTCCCCGACGCCTACGGCGGTCCGGAGGAGGCCCCGGGACCCCAGGAGGCCGAGGAGTGGCGGGCCTACTCCGCCGAGTTCCGCCGCTACACCGAGAACGACCTGCGAGCGGGCAAGCGTGAGAACGCGCTCGCGGTGATCCGGTCCCTGGACGCGCTGTCGTCTGCGGGGGACACGGGGGCGGTGCTCAAGCTGTCGGCGCAGGAGTCGATGCAGTGGCTGAGCGCCCTCAACGACCTGCGTCTGGCCATCGGCTCCCGGCTGGAGATCACCGACGAGGACGACACCGAACTCCTCTACCGGCTCCCGGAGGAGGACCCGCGCAAGCCGATGGTGATGGCGTATCTGTGGCTGGGCGGGCTTCAGGAGACCCTCGTCGCCACGCTTATGCAATGACTTGCGCCGACTTGTGACGGTGTTGTGTTCGCTCAGCGGACGCTCAAATCCGGATAACGATCATGTCACCGCGACGGCCGGGAGTGCCCCGGTTCTGTCCGCTTCACCCCCTTCTTCTTGTGGCATGCGCCACTTCTCTCCCCGTCGATCAATGATGCGGCCGTGATAAATCTTCACGACCGCCCGGCGAACACCACCCATGTGCCAGCCGGGTGCGCCACCGAGCCGGCGATCGCCGGCCAGGCAGTGAGCGGGCTCCCGGAGCCCGCTCAACTCCATCAATCCGGGGGGATCGAGGCCCGATCCGAGGCCGACGAGAGGCCCGGATCGGCATGGAGAAAGGGCGCACCACCATATGACCTCCGCTCAGGTCGACACGGAGAAGACCTCCGAAGAGGGGTACGAGCGCGGACTCGGCAGCCGCCAGGTCCAGATGATCGCGATAGGCGGCGCCATCGGCGTCGGTCTCTTCCTGGGAGCCGGGGCGAACATCGCCAAGGCCGGCCCCAGCCTCATCCTGATGTACGCCCTCGCGGGCGCCATCGTCTTCTTCATCATGCGGGCGCTCGGCGAGCTCCTGCTCTACCGCCCGGTCTCGGGCTCCTTCGCGGAGTACTCCCGCGAGTTCCTCGGCCCGTTCTTCGGCTACTTCACGGGCTGGACGTACTGGCTGATGTGGGTCGTCACGGGCATGGCCGAGCTGACGGCCGCCGCGATCTACGTCAACTACTGGTTCCCGGCCGTCCCGCAGTGGGTGACCGCGCTGGTCTTCCTGGTCGTCCTCTTCGTGGCCAACCTGATCTCGGTGAAGCTCTTCGGCGAGATCGAGTTCTGGTTCTCGATGGTCAAGGTCACCGCACTGATCGGCATGATCGTCATCGGCCTGGGCGTGCTGACCTTCGGCTTCAGCTCCGCCGGTGACACCGCCGCCGTCTCCAACCTGTGGGCCTTCGACGGCTTCTTCCCCAAGGGCATCGGCTCGTCCCTGATGACCCTCCAGGGCGTCATGTTCGCCTACCTCGCCGTCGAGCTCGTCGGCGTCACCGCCGGTGAGTCCGAGGACCCGGAGAAGACCCTCCCCAAGGCGATCAACACCCTGCCCTGGCGCATCGCCCTGTTCTACGTCGGTGCCCTCACCGTCATCCTCTGCGTGGTGAAGTGGACCGAGTTCGCGGAGGGCGTCAGCCCCTTCGTGAAGGCCTTCGCGATGATCGGCATCCCCGCCGGCGCCGGCATCGTCAACTTCGTCGTCCTCACCGCGGCCCTGTCCTCGTGCAACTCCGGCATGTACTCGACGGGCCGCATGCTGCGCACCCTGGCCGACAGCGGTGAGGCCCCCGCGGTCTTCAAGAAGCTGTCCGCCACCAAGACGCCCGCGTTCGGCATCATGGTCTCGGTCCTCTTCATGGGCATCGGCGTGGTGCTGAACTACATCGTCCCGGAGAAGGCCTTCGGCTACGTCACCTCCGTGGCCACCGCGGCCGGCATCTGGACCTGGCTGATGATCCTGGTCAGCCATGTCCTCTACCGCCGAGCGGTCGTCGCGGGCCGCCTGCCCGCCTCGTCCTTCCCGGCGCCGGGCGGCGCGGTGTGCTCGTACATCGCCATCGCGTTCCTGCTCTTCGTCACGGGCCTCATCGCGTACGACGCCGACTCCCGCGTCTGCCTGTATGTGATGGCCGGCTGGGCCGCCGCCCTCGGTGTCGGCTGGGTGATCCTCAAGGGCCGCAACCCGCAGGTCACCGAGCGCCGCGAGCCGGAGCTCGAGAAGGTCGGCTGACCACCGTCCAGGACGTCCGGCCGCAGGGAGCTCTCGTGGCGCCCTCTGTGTGACCGCCGCTCAGGACGTCCGGCATCCGGGCCGTTCCGTACCACCCATCGGTACGGAACGGCCTTCTGCTTATCCTGACCCCCATGCTGACCATCACCCAGGCCCTGCACGACCAGATCGTCGCCCACGCACGCCAGGACCACCCCGACGAGGCGTGCGGAGTGGTCGCGGGCCCGGCGGGCTCGGGCCGCCCCGAGCGCTTCATCCCGATGCTGAACGCCGCCCGCTCGCCCACCTTCTACGAGTTCGACTCCCAGGACCTGCTCAAGCTCTACCGCGAGATGGACGACCGCGACGAGGAGCCGGTGGTCATCTACCACTCCCACACGGCGACCGAGGCCTACCCGTCCCGGACCGACATCTCGTACGCCAACGAGCCGGGCGCGCACTACGTCCTGGTGTCCACCGCGGACACCGACGGGGCCGGTGACTTCCAGTTCCGCTCGTTCCGCATCGTGGAGGGCGAGGTCACGGAGGAAGAGGTCAAGGTCGTGGAGGCCTACTGATCCCGCATTTCGGTCAGCGGCCTTCCACAATGCGAGATCACACTCCGGGATCCGGACCGGGAATCGATACGATGACCCCATGGTTGTGAACGACGTGAGCCCCAAGACGCCGAGCGTGCTGCTCGTGGCGCGGCTGCACGTCGACCTGTGCAGGCTGAACAGCGCCATCTGTTGACGTTCCCTGCCGCCGTACGGCCGTGAGCCGCGGCGCACCCCCAGCGCGAAAGCCTGGGTGCCTCCATCGCGCGCCCACCGACCACACCCTTCCCGACAGGAGCCCGCCACCATGGCCATCGAGGTCCGCATCCCCACCATCCTCCGCCAGCACACCGACGGTCAGAAGGCGGTGGAGGCCAAGGGGGACACCCTCGCCGAGCTCTTCGCCGACCTCGAGACCCGGCACGCCGGCATCCAGGCCCGTATCGTCGACGGCGGCGAGCTGCGCCGCTTCGTCAACGTCTACCTGAACGACGAGGACGTCCGCTTCCTCGACGGCATCAGCACCAAGGTCGCCGACGGCGACAACGTGACGATCCTGCCGGCCGTGGCCGGCGGCATGGCCTGACAGGCAGCCGCGCGCTCATGCGTTACGACTCCCCGCTGGCTGCGGTGGGCAACACCCCTCTGGTGCGCCTGCCGCGGCTCTCGCCGTCCGCCGACGTCCGTATCTGGGCGAAGCTGGAGGACCGCAACCCGACCGGCTCCGTCAAGGACCGTCCGGCCCTGTACATGATCGAGCAGGCGGAGAAGGACGGCCGTCTGACGCCCGGCTGCACCATCCTGGAGCCGACCTCCGGCAACACCGGCATCTCCCTGGCCATGGCGGCCAAGCTCAAGGGCTACCGCATCGTGTGCGTGATGCCCGAGAACACCTCGCAGGAGCGCCGCGACCTGCTCGGCATGTGGGGCGCCGAGATCATCTCGTCCCCGGCCGCGGGCGGCTCCAACACCGCCGTACGCGTCGCCAAGGAACTCGCCGCCGAGCACCCCGACTGGGTGATGCTCTACCAGTACGGCAACCCGGACAACGCCGGCGCCCACTACGCGACGACCGGCCCCGAGATCCTCGCCGACCTGCCGTCCATCACCCACTTCGTGGCCGGTCTCGGCACCACGGGCACCCTCATGGGCGTCGGCCGCTATCTGCGCGAGCACAAGCCGGACGTCAAGATCGTCGCCGCCGAGCCGCGCTACGACGACCTCGTCTACGGACTGCGCAACCTCGACGAAGGCTTCGTACCCGAGCTGTACGACGCCTCCGTCCTCACCACCCGCTTCTCGGTCGGCTCGGCCGACGCGGTCACCCGTACCCGCGAACTCCTCCAGCAGGAGGGCATCTTCGCGGGCGTCTCCACCGGCGCCGCGCTGCATGCGGCGATCGGCGTCGGCACCAAGGCCGTCAAGGCGGGCGAGAGCGCGGACATCGTGTTCGTCGTCGCCGACGGCGGCTGGAAGTACCTCTCGACGGGCGTCTACACGGCCGCCACCACGGAGGAAGCAATCGAGACCCTGCAGGGCCAGCTCTGGGCGTGAGGCCTACCCGGCGAGGTGACGGACCTGGTCCCACAGGATCGGGTCCACCACCCCCACCCGCCGACGGAAGTCCCCCACCGGGACCTCGCGCAGCTCGCCCGTCTCCAGGAAGCTGGGGCGGCCGCGGGCGTCCCCCACGGCGCCCGGCGGCAGCGGGATCACCCCGGTCCGCTCGTCGTGGTACCTGCTGGTGATCTTCGCAACGGTCGCCCGCCGCCCGCGCACCGAGAGGACCAGGCACGGCCGGTCCTTCGCCCCCGGGCCGTCCTCGTGGGGGACGTTCGCCCACCAGATCTCCGTAGGCCGCGGCAGCGCGGCCCGCCCGCTCCGTCCCGTCGCCCGCCCGGGCGACCGGCCCCGGCGACCCTCCGGCCGACGGCCGCGTCCCCAGCCGTCGATGAGCGTGGCGACCAGGGCGAGCAGTACCACCGCCGCGAGCGCAAGCCACCAGGACGTGTCCATGCGGACGACGTTACCGGCGCGCAATCCCCGCCGCGCGCCCTCTCACGCACCCTCGCGAGGATCCGCACCCTCGCCCACCCGTCTCGGGCTGCCCATACGCCGCGACCGAGCCGAACCGGAGAGGCTCGACATTCAGGCACGGAGTATGCCCTGGCGTTCCCGAGGTTTGCGGCCTTGCCCACCGCATCGGCCGCCTTCACCACATCGGGATTCCTGCCGAACTCAGCGCGCATGGCCTTGGCGAACTTGGTAGCGCTGACGACCTCCCCATCACCACCCAGCAGGCGTTCCAGTCGGGTAGCCCCAGGCCGTGTTTCCCTCGCCCCGATCTGGCGCAGCGCATCCTTCGCGCGCACTGCTTTCGCGCCGCGGGCCGAGCAGGACCATGCCGTTCCTCCACAGGCAGTGATCGCTCAACTGGCCAACGAGGACGTCCCCGGCGGAAGGGCGACAAAGGTTGACGTGGCAGGGGCACCTGCACTCCGCCGCGCCTACCGCTCCACCGTTGACGAGGAGAAGCCGAGTTCCGCCCCCGAAGCCGTAGAGCAGGCCGCCCTGCCGACGCAGCGGGTCGACTATGTGATCCCCGTGCCGGACGATCCCGGTCGCTGGATCAGCATCAACTTCTCCACACCGGGTGACGGCGATATCGACAGTGAATTCACAGGAGTGCTGGTCGAGTTGTTCGACGCGGTGGTCGGCACGTTCAGATGGAGTTATGAGTGAGCTGGCTCAACGTCAAGCACGCCATGGATCTCTCCCCTTGGATCCGCATCCCGCTCCCCGCGTTTGTCGACCTGGTGGAGATCGAGGAGGGCGAGGACCGGGAAACGGCACTGCGTGAGCTGACCCACGCCGACGCGAGCTACACCGTCGAGCCCCCCATCGTCGAGGACTTCGACTCCCCGCATCTGGGAACCGGCTTGCGGGTACTGCGCTACTACCAGGACGAAGACAGCAACGAGGTGCACGTCGGCCTCCGCTATGCAAGGCGCTACGAGAAGGGCACGGAAGCCGCGGACGTCCTGATCATCCTGGCCGATCCTGACGCCGGCCGGATCCTCCGAGCGCTCGACGATATCGACGAATTCGCCCGCGCCATCCGGATAAGCCCGGATGAAGAAGCAGATACCTGGAAGGCCTCATGATCCTGGCCGGTGGCACCTGGCCCGCCCGTCGGAGGGTGTGAAGGTGTGCGCGCAGCACAGCACCAAGACCAAGAAGGTCGTGGCGAGTGCCGGCCAGGCAGCGGCAAGCGGTGGCAGGTCCGCTACCGCGATCCGTCCGGGGCTCAGCGCCAAAAGAACTTCGAGCGCAAGCCGGACGCCGACCGTCGCGCGGCCGAAATAGGCGCCGACCTGTCCGGCGGCTCTACGCCTACCCGATCTTCGGCGACCGGCGGCTGACATCGATCCGGCCCGGTGAGCTGCAAGCCCTGCTGACCGACCTGGTCCGTGATCAGCTGATACCGGCGCCCCCTGCGCCGGGCTGAAGGCTGTGGAGGTCCCTCACACTGAGATCTCCCCGCTCACGGCAGTGCAGGCGCCCTGGGCGAGCTGCGGCGCACCGTAAAGGTCGAGCAGCAGGTACAGCGGGCTTACGCTGGCGTGGTGGTGTGCCCGCCCAGGACGAAGCGGTCGTACGGCACGGTGCTGGTTCCCCAGGCCGTCATCGACGCCGTCGCCCCTGATCAGACAGGGGAAGGGGCCGAAGACAGTGGCCGCGCGTCTCGGCGACACGGTTACGGTAGCTATGGAGACATACGGCCGCTTTTTCCCTGACGAGGACAAGGACACCCGCGAGGCGGTGGAGGAGTTTCTGTCCGAGGCAGCGTGATGTGCCCTCGTTGTGCCCTCGGATCTTGGCCGAACAGCTGAACACCAAGTAGCTCGGATGGTGGCGCCGGACAGGTGAGTTCGCCCACAACAGCCCTTGCCGGAGGAGCGACAGGACCTTTTGCGCCTTACGCTCGTCGAACCGCACGACCCCCGTCTCCCCTCTCGAAACGTTTTCCCGCCAGCGGAGGTTTCTGCTTTATGAAGCTCACCGTCGTCGGCTGCTCGGGGTCGTTCCCGTCCGCGGAATCGGCCTGCTCGAGCTACCTCGTCGAGGCCGACGGCTTCCGGCTGCTTCTCGACCTGGGCAACGGCGCCCTGGGCGAGCTGCAGCGCCACTGCGGTCTCTACGACCTCGACGCGATCTTCCTCAGCCATCTGCACACCGACCACTGCATCGACATGTGCGCGTACTTCGTCGCGCGCTACTACCGGCACGACGGCGGCCGCTGCGATCCGCTCCCCGTCTACGGACCCGAGGGCACGGAACACCGGCTGACCACCGCCTACGCCGACACCCCCACCGCCTCCTCCATGAGCGAGGTCTTCGACTTCCACACGGTCAAGCCGTCCACCTTCGACATCGGCCCGTTCACGGTCCACACCGAACGCGTGGCGCACCCCGTGGAGGCGTACGGCATCCGCGTCGAGCACGGCGGGAAGTCCCTGACGTACTCCGGCGACACGGGCCCCACCCCCGCGCTGGACGAACTCGCCCGCGACACCGACCTTTTCCTGTGCGAGGCCGCCTTCACCCACGGCAAGGAGAGCATCCCCGACCTGCACCTCAACGGCCGCGAGGCGGGTGAGTCGGCGGCCCGGGCAGGCGCCCGCCGCCTGGTGCTCACCCACATCCCCCCGTGGACCGACCCCCAGGTCAACCTCGCCGACGCGCGCGCCGTCTACGACGGGCCGGTGGAACTGGCGGCGCCCCGGCAGACGTACGAGATCTAGGACGTACGAGATCTAGAAACGTACGAGGCCCCGGAACCTCCTGGTCCCGGGGCCTTCGTCACGCCGTACGGCCGAGGCTCACGCCTTGGTGAGGTCCTCTATCTCCTCCTCGGGCTCGCGGCCCGGGGTGGGGAGGTTGAACTTGACGATCGCGAAGCGGAAGACCGTGTAGTAGATCGCCGCGAAGACCAGGCCGATCGGGATGATCATCCATGGCTTGGTGGCGAGGTTCCAGTTGAGGGCGTAGTCGATGAAGCCCGCGGAGAAGGTGAAGCCCGCGTGCACACCGAGCGCCCAGGTGATCGCCATGGACAGGGCGGTCAGGACCGCGTGGATCACGTACAGCAGCGGCGCGATGAACATGAACGCGAATTCGATCGGCTCGGTCACACCGGTCACGAACGAGGTCAGCGCCACCGAGACCATCATGCCCATCACGGCCTTGCGGCGCTCCGGGCGGGCGGAGTGCGCGATGGCGATCGCGGCGGCCGGGAGGCCGAACATCATGATGGGGAAGAAGCCGGACATGAACTGACCGGCCGTCGGGTCACCGGCGAAGAAGCGGTTGAGGTCACCGTGGACGAGCTCACCGGCCGAGTCCTTGAAGTCACCGATCTGGAACCAGGAGACGGTGTTCACGAACTGGTGCATGCCGACCGGGATCAGCGCGCGGTTGACGAGACCGAACAGGGCCGCGCCGAAGGCGCCGAGGCCGGTGATCCACTCGCCGAAGTTCGAGATGCCCTCGCCGATGGGCTCCCAGACCAGGCCGAAGAAGACGCCGACGAGCGTGCCGACGAAGGCCATGATGATCGGCACCAGCCGGCGGCCGTTGAAGAAGCCGAGCCAGTCCACCAGCTTGGTGCGATGGAAGCGCTGCCAGATCACCGCGCTCAGCAGACCCATGAGGATGCCGCCGAGGACACCGGGGTTGTTGTACGTGGCGGCCACGTCGGCACCGGCCTGGACCTTGGCCTCGGCGACCGGGAAGGCCTTCAGGACGTTGCTGTAGACCAGGAAACCGACCAGCGCGGCCAGCGCGGTCGAGCCGTCCGACTTCTTCGCAAAGCCGATCGCGACACCGATGCAGAACAGCATCGGCAGGTTGTCGAAGATCGCACCACCTGCGGTGGCGAAGACCGCCGTCACCTTGTCGGGCAGATGCAGCTTGTCGTGGATGTCCTGCTGGCCGAAACGGAGCAGAAGACCCGCCGCCGGCAGTACGGCGATCGGGAGCTGCAGGCTTCGGCCGACCTTCTGCAGGCCCTGGAACAGGCCTGATCCCCGCTTCTTCGCTGGGGGTGCGGTGGCGGTGGCGGAGCTCATACTTCCTCCATCAGGGTGGTGCGTGGTCTACACCACTCAGTGGTGTAGACCTGTTGTACACGATGGAGGTGGGATAAGGAACCCGTAAAACCCGTGAAGGTTTCGCTACGTGAAGTGACCGAAAAAGGTCAGACTTTTGTGACGTCCTCGACGTCTTCCTCGGGCTCACGGCCCGGTGTCCTCAGATCGAACTTTGTGATCGCGAAACGGAAAACCACGTAGTAGACCGCCGCGAAACACAGACCGATCGGCACGATCGCCCACGGCTTCGTCGCCAGATTCCAGTTGATGATGTAGTCGATCAGGCCGGCCGAGAAGCTGAAGCCGTCGTGGACCCCCAGCCCCCAGGTCACCGCCATCGACACACCCGTCAGCACCGCATGCACCACGTACAGCAACGGCGCGACGAACAGGAACGAGTACTCGATCGGCTCGGTGATGCCCGTGACGAACGACGTCAGGGCCACCGACAGCATCAGACCGCCGATCTCCTTGCGGCGGCTCGGCCGCGCACAATGGGTGATCGCGAGCGCCGCCGCCGGCAGCGCGAACATCATGATCGGGAAGAAGCCCGAGGTGAACAGCCCCGCATTCGGGTCGCCCGCCAGGAACATGTTGATGTCACCGTGCACCTCCGTGCCGTCCGGCTTCACATAGGTGCCGAACTGGAACCAGACGGGCACGTTCAGGAACTGGTGCAGACCGACCACCAGCAGGGCGCGGTTCGCGATCCCGAACACCCCCGCACCCCAGGCGCCCAGATCGCTCAGCCAGTCGCTGAAGTTCTCCAGCGCGTCACCGACCGGCGGCCAGACCCACAGACACAGCGCCGCGAACCCGATCGCCACGAACGCCATGATGATCGGCACCAGCCGGCGGCCGTTGAAGAAGCCGAGCCAGTCCACCAGCTTGGTGCGGTGGAAGCGGGCCCAGAAGAACGTGGCCAGCAGCCCCAGGACGATTCCGCCGAACACCCCCGGATTCTGGTACGTGAACGCGGTCACCGTTCCCTCGGTCACCTGACAGCCGGTCGCCACCGGCTTCGACCCCTCCGCACAGTCCTCCGGAAACTGGCGCAGCACATTGAAGTAGACGAGAAAGCCCACCACCGCCGCGAGCGCCGTCGACCCGTCGGCCTTCTTCGCCATCCCGATGGCCACGCCCACACAGAACAGCAGTGGCAGACCGAACGAGCCGTCCAGCAGTGCGCCGCCGGCGCCCGCCATCACCTTCGAGACGTCGGTCCAGCCAAGTCCCTCGTCCCCGAAGACATCGGGCTGGCCCAGCCGGTTGAGGATGCCCGCGGCCGGGAGCACGGCGATGGGCAGCTGGAGGCTGCGTCCCATCTTCTGCAGACCCTGGAACAGCCTGTGCCGGCGGGCCCGCGCGGGGCTGATGCCCTTGCCTGCGGAGGCGGCGCTGTCCGCGCTGTCGGCGCTGTCGGCACTCATCGGGGGCTCCTCCGGGCGGGACGCGCTTGGCTACCGCCCGCGGGTGGTGTAGACCAGTTGCGAGCGGTTCCGCTGTCGTGAACGCCATCCTTCGGCACCCACGACAGGACCGCTCGCAAAGATGGGCCAACTGTGGGTTACTGCGACAAAGCGGTTCGGATCAGGGAGAAAGAGCATGGCCACCAAGGCTGAGAAGATCGTTGCCGGGCTCGGCGGCATCGACAACATCGAAGAGATCGAAGGCTGCATCACCCGCCTCCGGACCGAGGTCGCCGACGCGAGCAAGGTCGACGAAGCCGCTCTCAAGGCCGCCGGAGCACACGGCGTCGTCAAGATGGGCACCGCGATCCAGGTCGTCATCGGCACCGACGCCGATCCCATCGCCGCGGAGATCGAAGACATGATGTGAGCAGGGTGAGCCTCGTGGGCTCACCCGCACGGGGCGTCGCCAGGAGCGTCGTCACGGACGCCGTCAGGGGCTCTTCCCGCCGGGTTACCACCACGGGGAGGAGCCCCTTCCCTCGGTGCGGCTAGGCTCGTCGCCATGTCTCGAATCGACGGCCGCACCCCCGAACAACTCCGCCCGATCACCATCGAGCGCGGCTGGAGCAAGCACGCCGAGGGCTCCGTCCTCGTCTCCTTCGGCGACACCAAGGTCTTCTGCACCGCCTCCGTCACCGAAGGCGTCCCGCGCTGGCGCAAGGGCAGCGGCGAGGGCTGGGTCACCGCCGAGTACTCCATGCTGCCCCGTGCCACCAACACCCGCGGCGACCGCGAATCCGTCCGCGGCAAGATCGGTGGCCGCACCCACGAGATCAGCCGGCTCATCGGCCGCTCCCTGCGCGCGGTCATCGACTACAAGGCACTCGGCGAGAACACCATCGTCCTGGACTGCGACGTGCTCCAGGCCGACGGAGGCACCCGCACCGCCGCGATCACCGGCGCCCATGTGGCCCTTGCCGACGCCGTCTCCTGGGCCCAGGGCAAGAAACTGATCAAGGCCGGCCGCCAGCCGCTGACCGGGAGCGTGTCGGCCGTGTCCGTCGGCATCGTCGGCGGAGTCCCCCTCCTCGACCTCTGCTACGAGGAGGACGTGCGCGCCGAGACCGACATGAACGTCGTCTGCACCGGCGACGGACGCTTCGTCGAGGTCCAGGGCACCGCCGAGGCCGAGCCCTTCGCCCGGGACGAGCTCAACTCCCTTCTCGACCTGGCCGTTTCCGGCTGTACGGAGCTCGCCGCGATCCAGCGCGCGGCACTTGATACCGTCCTCGCAAAGTAAAGGACGCCCCAAGAAAGGCGGACGGTGCGGGCAACCGCGCCACCCGCCTTCGCGTCAGTACGGGTACCAACGGGGGCCTCCGAGGCCTGCACCAAGGGGAGGAACACGAACATGGCCGCGAGCCGACGTGCACGTCGAGTCCGCCGCAGTACCGCGATAGCCGCCACCGTGGCAGCCGTCGCACTCACCGCCGGGCTCACCACCGGTTGCGACGCGGTCAACAAGGCCCTGGACTGCGTCCAGACCGCCGAGGCCATCGCCGACAGCGTCACCGACCTCCAGCAGGCCGTGGAGAACGCGTCGAACGACCCGACCCAGGTCGACGAATCCCTCGAATCGATCGAGCAGAACCTCGACGAGATCGGCAACAAGACGGACAACGCCGACCTGAACAAGGCGACGGAGGACATGCGCCGGGCCCTGAAGGAGGTCCACACCGCCATCAAGAACGGCGACGAGACCCCCGACATCAGCGGAGTAACGGACGCGGCGGGCGAACTGACGAAGGTTTGCACGCCGTAAGGCGACGACGGTTGGGCGGGGTCGGCTGCGCCGGGGCGGCTGTGAGGCCGAGCCGACGGGCTCGGCTCGCCGGGGTCGGTTTCGCGGGGCCTGATGTCGCGCCGGCCTTGCGGGGCCGGATGCCGTGTCGGCCTCGCGGGGCCGGACCGGTGAGGTCGGATTGGCGGGGCCGGACTGGTGACGTCGGGTCGGTGAGGTCGACGCGGTAGGGCCCGGCCAGTGTCGCCGGGTCGGCGGAGCCGGGTTGGCAAGGTCTCGGGTCGGGGCCCAGCCGGTGGGATCGGGTTGGCGGAGCCGCCGGGTGGCGAGGTTGGCTCAGTCGGGCCCGGCGGGCGGAGCCATGCCCGCGAGGCCGGGGCAGCGGCCCGGGACGACAGGCCGGGAGGGTGGGCCCATGACCGCGCCGCCGGAGTGGGCCGAGTGACCGACCCGGGATACTGAACCCTGGGCCGGGATACTGAACCCCATGACACGCCTGATCCTCGCCACCCGTAACGTCGGGAAGATCACCGAACTCAGGGCGATTCTCGCCGCCGCCGGCCTGCCTCACGACCTCGTCGGTGCGGACGCCTACCCGGATGTCCCCGACGTCAAGGAAACAGGTGTCACCTTCGCCGAGAACGCCCTCCTCAAGGCACATGGCCTCGCCCGGGCCACCGGCCTGCCCGCGATCGCCGACGACTCGGGTCTGTGCGTCGATGTCCTCAATGGCGCGCCCGGCATCTTCTCCGCCCGCTGGGCAGGCCAGCACGGCGACGACAAGGCCAACCTGGAGCTGCTCCTCGCGCAGCTCTCCGACATCGCCGACGAACACCGCGGCGCGCACTTCGCCTGCGCTGCGGCCCTGGCGCTGCCGGACGGCAGGGAGAGGGTGGTCGAGGGGCAACTGCGCGGCGTACTCCGCCACACCCCCACCGGCACGAACGGCTTCGGCTACGACCCGATCCTCCAGCCGGACGGCGAGGCCCGGACGTGCGCGGAGCTGACCCCGGACGAGAAGAACGCGATCAGCCATCGGGGCAAGGCGTTCCGGGCGCTCGTACCTGTGGTGCGGGAGCTGTTGGGTTGAGTTCAACACAAGGGTCCCTCACCTTTGAAACGATGGTGAGGGACCCCTCTTGCTTGTGCGCCCGGTCGGATTCGAACCGACAAACACGACCACCTAAAGATCGCCGCTCGGCCGTTGGCGTACGGGCGCCCGCGCTGGGGCTACTTTACTGGGCCGAGCCTTCCGCCGTCGGCCCCCTCTGCACCAGGTGCTCGTGACGGCGTGGCAGTTCGGGCACAACAACCGCAGGTTCTCGCGCCGGTCGTCGCTCCAGTCCCCGTTGATGTGGTCGACCTCGAGCGTCATGGGTCTGCCGAGCCACTCACCTCCGACGCCGCACTCGATGCACTCCTCGGGCACGCCGACTTCGCGCAGGGCGCGACGCAGGAGATGTGTCCTCGTCCGCTGCATGCCCTCGTGTTTGACCAGGATGTCCTCGGGCCGGCGGAGGGGGACCGTGCCCTGCTTACCCCGCTGATGTGCCTGCCCCAGGAAGTGGGAGAGGTCCAGGCCTTCCTGGGCCGCCCACGTGCGCAACGAGGCGCGCAGTCGCTAGTCGTAGGGCTCCAGCCTCAGCGCACGCAGGGCACCAGCGATTGACGTCGCCTGCTTGACCGCACGCCGCAGTTCGTCGGCCGTGGGTTTGACGGGTTCCTGCGTCGCCGGAGTCCGACGTGGCATGTGGGAGATGTCGATGCGGAAGTGGTCGAAGCGGCTGAAGAGATAGCGGCGGAGTTTGCCGTACGGCGAGGTGCCGAAGAACGTGATGACCTCGTCGATGTCGGCACACTGCGCTGCGGCTTCGCTCAACCGCTCACGGGTGTATTGCACGCTCATAGTGCGCCGCCCTTGGTGCGGCCCTTGCCCCGCCCCCGGTAACTGTCCGTCGTCGAGTGGCAGTTGGGGCACAGGAACCGCAGATTCTCAATCCGGTTGTTGCGCCAGTTGCCGTCCATGTGGTCTACCTCAAGGGGGAGAGGATGCCCTCGCCAGACCGCTTCCGTACCGCCACAGCGCGCACCGTTCCGGCAGCCCCGAGGCCGTCATCGCCCACTTGAGCCGATCGCTCGGGATACGACGGGCCCGATCGGTCGGCTGCTCCACGAGCAGCCCCTCCGGCGTCCGGGGACGCCAGGGCTTGCCGCGCTGTGTCGGCACCCGGAAGTGCGAGATGTCGATGCCGTACGCCCTGATCCGTCGGCTGATGTGCGTGTGGTGCCCGCCGACGACTTCAAGGCCGAGATGCCGAAGCACCTCGCACATGTTCGTCGAGGCCGAGACCGCCGCTTGGAGGATCTCCCTGTTCCACTTGACCCCCTCGCGCTCGAAGTGGGACGTGTTCACCCCCAGCCTCTTCATCCGCCCCATCACGTACCGCCGGGTGGAACTTCCCGGATCCACCCCCAACCTCCCCAACGCCTCCGACAACGTCCGCGCCCCCTGAGCCGCCTCCTCCAGCCGCTCCCTCGTGTATGCGCTGGTCCCCATCGCCGCCCCCTCCGGTCAAGATCACATGTTCGTGATCTCGTACGGAGTAACGAATCGCTTGTCGGACAGTCACGCCCGACATGTAAAGCGGCCTGTACCGGTCAACCCGGTACAGGCCGCTTCCGTCAGCAGTGCGTCTCTCAGATCCCCAGGTCCTTGATGATCTTCGCCACGTGACCCGTCGCCCGGACGTTGTACAGCGCCCGTTCGACCCTGCCCTCCGCGTCCACGATCACCGTGGAGCGGATGACGCCCATGTACGTCTTGCCATAGTTCATCTTTTCGCCGAACGCGCCGTACGCGTCGAGGACCTGCTTGTCGGGGTCGGCGAGCAGGGTGACCTTCAGGGACTCCTTCTCGCGGAACCTGGCGAGCTTCTCGGGCTTGTCGGGGGAGATGCCGATGACGTCGTAGCCCGCGCCGGCGAGGACTTCCAGGTTGTCCGTGAAGTCGCAGGCCTGCTTGGTGCAGCCGGGCGTCAGCGCCGCCGGGTAGAAGTAGACGATGACCTTGCGGCCCTTGAGGTCTGCCAGGGAGACCTCGTTGCCGTCGGCGTCGGGCAGGGTGAAGGCGGGGGCCACGTCCCCGGGCTGGAGTCGCTCGCTCATCGGTCTAGCGTAACGGGGGGTCCTGACAGTGCAGCGGCCCGTACAGCTGACAGACTGTCCGGAACAAGCATCAGCAGACTTCGGAGGCCGTACGGTGGCGGACACGTCGGACACGAGAACCCCGGCGCAGATCGAGGCGGACATCAAGCGCCGCCGCGAGGTGCTGGCCGAGACGCTCGACGAGATCGGGGTGCGGGTGCACCCGAAGACGATCGTGGGGGACGCCAGGGCCAAGGTCGTCTCCAACATCGATCACACGCTCGGCCGTGCCTACGTCGGAGTCAACCGGGCCGTGAGCGACGTCAAGGCCCAGTTCGTCGACGAGGACGGGGCGCCCCGGCTGGAGCGGGTCGTGCCCGTGGCGCTCCTGGTGGTCGGGGTCGTGGGGCTGCTCGCCCTGGGGACCCGGCGCCGCAGGGGCTGACCCGGCGGCGTACACAGGCGTCGAAGGCAGGTAGGTTCAGTGACGTGAGCGCCAAGAGAAACGACCCCAGCACCCAGCACGACAAGCTGCCCATCCGGATGCTGCACGACCGTGTACTAGTGCGGCAGGACACCAGTGAGGGCGAGCGGCGTTCGGGCGGCGGCATCCTGATTCCGGCCACCGCGGCGGTCGGCCGCCGGCTGGCATGGGCCGAGGTCGTCGCGGTGGGCCAGAACGTGCGGACGGTGGAGCCGGGCGACCGGGTCCTGTACGACCCGGAGGACCGCGCCGAGGTCGAGGTGCGGGGTATCGCGTACGTCCTGATGCGTGAGCGTGATCTGCACGCCGTGGCCGCGGACCGGTTCGAGGGGTCGGAGGACTCGACGGGCCTGTACCTGTAGGCCGGCGGCCGACGAGACAGGCAGAAGGGGCCGGCGACCATGGTCACCGGCCCCTTCGCCGTCCGTTCGGTTGCCTTCGATTTGTTACCTTCGAAGCAGCCCGCCCGACGAGACGCGCCGTACCGGGACAGCAGGAAAAGACGACGCACCCCCTGTCACGAAGTCCGTCCCGGAGGTGCCCGTCATGGCCTGGGTTCTGCTCGTCGTCGCCGGTCTGCTCGAGGTCGGCTGGTCGATCGGGATGAAGTACACCGACGGTTTCACCCGGCCCCTGCCCAGCCTCCTGACCGGCGCCGGGATCGTCGCCAGCATGCTGCTGCTGTCGTATGCGGCCAGGTCCCTGCCCATCGGTACCGCCTACGGTGTGTGGGTGGGGATCGGTGCGGCCGGGGCGGCGGTGCTCGGCATGGTGGTGCTGGGGGAGCCGGTGACCGCCGCCCGGATCTTCTTCGTGTGTCTGCTGCTGGTCGCCGTCGTGGGGCTGAAGGCAACCTCCGGTCACTGAGAGCCTGTGTCGCAGGCTCCGAGGGGCCGGGAGCCCGTCACGGTCTCCTGCCGCCGAAAATGCCTTCGGTGCCCGTGGTGGTTCCGCCGTCCGTTCCTGAGGTGGTGCCGCCATCCGTGCCGCCTGTGCTGGTCCCGCCGTCGGTCGTCCCGCCGGTGGTCTCTCCGCCCGTCGTGCCGCCCGTGGTGGTGCCGCCGTCGGTCGTGCCGCCCGTGGTCGGGCCTGTGGTGGTGCCGCCCGTCGTGGTGCCGCCCGTGGGGCCGGTGGTGGTGCCGCCGGTCTGGCCCTGGGTCTGACCGCGGGTGTCGCCTCCGGTGGCACCGCCGGCCGGGTCCTCCTCGTCCTCGTCCTCGTCGTCCGTGCCGGGTTCGGTTGCGGGGTCGGAGGGAGGCGTCTGGATCACGTCGGCGCCCGGCTGGAGCTGGAGGTCGAACTCGGTGACCGGCTTGCCCTTCAGGGCGTCCCTGGTGAACTGGGCCCAGATCTCCGCGGGGGCCCCGCCGCCGTTGATCCGGTCCAGGCCCATCGCGCCGTACAGCGGTTTGTGGGCGGCGGTGACGGGGTCCTGGCCCATGACGGAGACGACGGTGGCGAGTTCGGGCGTGTAGCCGGCGAACCAGGCCGCGGTGTCCTCCTCGGCGGTGCCGGTCTTGCCGGCGGCGGGGCGACCGGCGGCCTGGGCGGCGGTGGCGGTGCCTTTCTCGACGACGCTCTGCAGGATCGAGGTGGTGGTGTCGGCGGCCTCGCGGGGGACGGCCTGCCGGGCCGTGGACTTGGGCATGTCCAGCACGCTCTTGCCGTCCTTGGTGACCTTGGCGATCAAGGTGTACGTGGCGTGCTTGCCGTGGTTGGCGAGCGTCGCGTAGGCCTCGGCCATGTCGAGGACGCTCGCGGTGGCGGTGCCGAGCGCGATGGACGGGTACGGGTTGAGGTCCTTGGTGTTCCCGGGGATGCCCAGGTCGACCGCGGTCTGCCGGACCTTGTCGGGGCCGACGTCGACGGCCATCTGTGCGTACACCGAGTTGACGGACTTGTCGGTGGCGGTGCGTACGGTGATGTCGCCGTAGGACCAGCCGTCCTCGTTCTCGGGGTCGTAGGCGCCGCCGCTCCAGCCCTGGACGGGGCGTTGGTTGGTGCCGTCGTAGACCGTGTTCGGGGTGATGGTGCGGCCGTCCTGGGTCACGGACTCGTTCTGGACGGCCGAGGTGAAGACGAACGGCTTGAAGACGGAGCCGTTCTGGAAGTCGCCGCGGGTGGCGTTGTTCGTGTACTGCTTGACGTAGTCGATGCCGCCGTACATGGCGAGGACCTTGCCGGTCCTCGGGTCGACGGCGGCGCCGCCGGCGCGGACGTAGGTGTCGACCTTGCGGTTCTTCCTGTCGAGCTTGGACATCAGCCGGTCGTCGACGGCCTTGACGAAGGCCTGCTGCTTGCTCTTCTGCAGGGTGGTGGTGAAGCGGAAGCCGCCCGCGTCGAGCTCCTGCGAGGTGACGATCTTGTTGTCCTTCAGATACTCCTTGATCGCCTCGACGATGTAGCCGCGCTGCCCGGACATCCCGGTCGCGGCCCCGCTGGTCTCCCTCGGCATCGGGAACTTCAGGGCGGCCCGTTCGGACTCGCTCAGCCAGCCCTTGTCGACCATGCCGCTCAGGACGTACTGCCAGCGGTCCTTGGCGGCGGCCTTGTTCTCGGGGTGGGCGACGACGTCGTACTCGCTGGGCGCGTTGACGAGCGCGGCGAGGTAGGCGCCCTTGGCGGCGTCGAGTTCGGTGGCGTCGATGCCGTAGTAGGCCTGGGCGGCGGCCTGGATGCCGTAGGCGTTGCGGCCGAAGTAGCTGGTGTTGAGGTAGCCCTCGAGGATCTGGTCCTTGGACTCCGTGCGGTCCAGCTTGATCGCGATGAAGAACTCCTTCACCTTGCGGGTGACGGTCTGTTCCTGCGCCAGGTAGTAGTTCTTGACGTACTGCTGGGTGATGGTGGAGCCGGACTGCCTGCCCTTGCCGGTCGCGGTGTTCCAGCCGGCCCGGACCATCGCCTTGGGGTCGATGGCGGACTCGGTGTAGAAGTCGCGGTCCTCGGCGGCCAGTACGGCGTGCTGGGCGTCCTGGGAGATCTGGGCGAGCTCGACGTTCTCGCGGTTGACCTCGCCGTCGCGGGCGATCTCGGTGCCGTCCGCGTACAGGTAGAGGTTGGACTGCTTGGTGGCGAGCGCGTTGGCCGGCGGGATCTTGACCATCGAATAGCCGAGGAAGAACAGGCCGGCGAGCAGCACGACGAAGAGGATGAAGGTGCCGAGCACCATGCGCCAGGTCGGGATGAGCCGGCGCCACCCGGTACGCCTGGGCCGCTTCGGTTTCTTGTCCTCCGGTTCTGCGGCCGCTGCCGGCTGTTCCGGCCCCCCGCCCTGGTTCGTCTGCTGCGGCTGCGGCTCGTCGCTCATCTCGTGCACGGACTCCTGTTTCGCGTCGTACGTTCCCGTACGACCTTGTACGCCTTCTGCGCCCCCCATTGAAGACTCTCGCACCAAGCGTTCCGTTCCCGGTTTTCGGCACGCTTCCGGCCGGAAAAATGCTTGGCTTGCTGTACCGTTCGGCGGCTAAGCTCCTGCGCTTCGGTGTCGGTTCGGGCGAGGAGGGCCAGTGCGTGCGGGCTCGCTCCGGTTGTACGCGGCCGTCGCGGCGGGCGGGTTCAGGCGGTACGCGACGTACCGGGCGGCCACCGCGGCGGGGGTGTTCACCAACACGGTCTTCGGCCTGATCCTCGTGTACACGTACCTCGCGTTGTGGGACGAGAAGCCGCACCTCGGGGGGTACGACCAAGCGCAGGCGGTGACGTACGTCTGGCTGGGACAGGCCCTGTACTCGACGCTCGCCATCCAGGGCGGCGGCGCCGAGAAGGAGCTGATGGGACGGATCCGCACCGGTGAGATCGCCATCGACCTGTACCGTCCGGCCGACCTCCAACTGTGGTGGCTGGCGAGTGACTTGGGGCGGGCCGTGTTCCAGATGCTGGGGCGGGGCGTGGTGCCCTTTGTGTTCGGGGCGCTGTTCTTCCCGATGGCGCTGCCCAACGACGTCACCACCTGGGTGGCCTTCGTGGTCGCGGTCCTGCTCGGGATGGTCGTCAGCTTCGGCATCCGCCACCTGGCCGCCCTGAGCATGTTCTGGCTCATGGACGACAGGGGCGTCTCGCAGACCCTGATGGTCACCGGGATCTTCTGCTCCGGTATGACCCTGCCGCTGAACGCCTTCCCCGGCGCGTTCGGCGACATCGTCCGGGTGCTGCCCTGGGCCGCGCAGATCCAGATGCCGGCGGACGTGCTGATGGGCGAGGCCGCTCCGCTCGGCGCGTACGCCTTCCAGGCGGCGTGGGCGGTGGCGCTGCTGGCCGCCGGCCGGCTCGTGCAGTCGGTGGCGACCCGGCGGGTGGTGGTCCAGGGTGGGTGAGCGCTCACGGCTGGCAGAGGGCCTGCGGATCTACCGGCTGATCGCCGGGATGTGGATCCGGTCCCTCCTGACCTACCGCACCTCCTTCGTGCTCACGGCCTTCGGCAACCTGCTCGTGACCGGGCTGGACTTCGTCGCGATCCTGCTGATGTTCGCGCAGGTCGACGAGCTCGGCGGCTGGACGCTGCCCGAGGTCGCCTTCCTCTACGGTCTGGCCGCGACCGCGTTCGGGGTCGCCGACCTGGTGCTGGGCTCCATGGACGTCCTCGGCGCCCGGATCCGCGACGGCTCCTTCGACATCCTGCTCGTCCGCCCCGGCCCGGTGCTCGCCCAGGTCGCCGCGGACCACTTCGCGCTGCGCCGCCTGGGCCGGATCATCCAGGGCGTGCTGGTGCTGGGCTGGGGGCTGCTGACGGTCGACGTCGACTGGAGCGTGCCGAAGGCGCTGCTGTTGCCGGTGACGCTGATCAGCGGTGCCGCGATCTTCTCCGCGCTGTTCGTCGCGGGCGCGGCGTTCCAGTTCGTGGCGCAGGACGCCGCCGAGGCGCAGAACGCGTTCACCTACGGCGGGAACACGCTGCTGCAGTTCCCGCCGACCGTGTTCGGGCGGGACCTGGTGCGCGGGGCGACCTTTGTGCTGCCGCTGGCCTTCGTCAACTGGCTGCCGGCGAGCTATGTGCTGGACCGTCCCCTGCCGCTCGGACTGCCGGACCAAGTGGCGTTCGCCCCGCCGCTCGTTTCGGTGGCGTGCTGTGCGGCGGCCGGGCTGGCGTGGCGGGCGGGGCTCAGGTCGTATCGGAGTACGGGGAGTTGAGCATGACCGAGGGTGGCTTCATCGAGGTGGACCGCGTCGAGAAGGTCTTCGACGTGCGCAGGAAGACCGGATTCCTGCGGCGCGAGCGGCGGCAGGTACGGGCCGTCGACTCGGTCTCCTTCACCGTGGCCCGCGGCGAGATGGTCGGCTACATCGGCCCGAACGGCGCGGGCAAGTCGACGACCGTCAAGATGCTCACCGGCATCCTGGTGCCGAGCGGCGGCCGGCTGCGGGTGGCGGGCATCGACCCGTCCCGTGAGCGGACGCGGCTCGCGCACCGCATCGGCGTGGTCTTCGGGCAGCGGACCACCCTCTGGTGGGACCTGCCCCTCATCGACTCGTACCGGCTGATGCACCGCATGTACCGCATCCCGGACGCCCGTTACCGCGAGAACCTCGACCGGCTCGTCGAACTCCTCGACCTGGGCGCGCTGTTGGACGTCCCCGTGCGCCAGCTGTCGCTGGGACAGCGGATGCGGGGCGACATCGCGGCGGCGCTGCTGCACGATCCCGAGGTGCTGTACCTGGACGAGCCGACGATCGGGCTCGATGTGATCTCCAAGGCCAAGGTGCGGGGATTCCTGCGGGAGCTGAACGCCGAGCGCGGCACGACCGTGCTGCTGACCACGCACGACCTGCAGGACATCGAGCAGTTGTGCTCACGCGTGATGGTCATCGACCACGGGCGGATCATGTACGACGGTCCGCTCGCCGGGCTTCACGAGGTGGGGGAGAGCGAGCGGACCCTGGTGGTGGACCTGGAGCGGGAGCTGCCGCCGATCGACGCGGCCCCCGCGCGGGTGGTGAGGGTGGAGGGCCCGCGGCAGTGGCTGGCGTTCCCGGCGGCGGAGTCGGCGGCGGCGCTGGTGGCACGGGTGGCCGCGGAGTACCCGCTGGTGGACCTGTCGGTGCGGGAGCCCGACATCGAGGCGGTGATCGCGAAAATGTACGCGGATCAGGCGGAGCGAGTGGTCTCGTAGCCCTCGGGCGGGCAGAACTCGTAGGCTGCTGTCCATGACCGACGACCTTCCTGAGCTCCGAGCGTCCGACGCCGATCGTGAACGCGTCGCCGAGGTCCTGCGGGACGCCCTCGCGGAGGGCAGGCTCGACATGACGGAGTTCGAGGACCGGCTGGAAGCGACGTACAACGCGCGGACGTACGGGGAACTGGCGCCGATCACCCGGGATCTGCCGGCCGCGAACGCCCCCCGGCTGTCGATGACGAAGGAGCCCGCGGAGCGCGGGAGTTGGGCGGAGCGGATCGTCGGGGGCGAAGGGACCTCGACCGGGGCGGTCGGCGTGATGTCGGGGTTCCAGCGCCGGGGGCGCTGGACGGTGCCCAGGCGGTTCACCGCCTTCGCGTTCTGGGGCGGCGGCGAGATCGATCTGCGCGAGGCCAGCTTCGCGGACCGCGAGGTCGAGATCAACTGCGTCGCGATCATGGGCGGGGTGCAGATCATCGTGCCGCCGGGCGTGGAGGTCGACGTGCGCGGTATCGGGATCATGGGCGGCTTCGACCAGCGCGAGGCGGGCACTCCCGGCGATCCGGGGGCGCCCCGGGTGATCGTGAAGGGGTTCGCGTTCTGGGGCGGGGTCGCCGTGGAACGAAAGCTGCCGAAGGCGGAGCGGAAGCGCCTGAAGGAAGAGCGCCGCCGGGAACGCCTGGAGGGCGAAGACTCCCACGACCCACACGGAATCCACGGACCACAAGGACCACACGGGCCCCATGGCTCCCACGGGGAACTGAACTGAGCGGAAGCGGCTGACGGGGCTCCCTTCGGGCGTACGGTTTCCACCGGCCGCACGGGCCCCAGAGGATCCCACAAGCCTCATGAGCCCCAGAGCCCCACGAGCCCCCGCGCCGCTACAGCATCGCCGGTGCCGAGCCCGTCAAGTCGTCCAGCTCGAACACCTCGGCCATCCGGGCGTAGCCCTTGTCGCTGGGGTGGAGGTGGTCGCCCGAGTCGTAGTCGGGGCGGAACCTGCGCGGGTTGTACGGGTCCTGCAGCGCCTTGTCGAAGTCGGCCACGGCGTCGTAGACATGGCCCGCGCGGATCTCGGCGTTGATCCGCTGCCGTACGGACTCACGGGCGGCGGTGTAGCCGCGGTGGCCCTGGAACGGCATCAGGGTCGCGCCGACGACCTTGAGGCCGCGGGCGTGGGCCTGGCGGACCAGTGCGCGCAGTCCGTCGAGGATCGTGTCGGGGTCGGCGAGCTGCGGGTTGCGCAGGATGTCGTTGACGCCGAGATCGACGACGACGACCTTGACGTTCGTACGGCCGAGCACGTCACGTGAGAAACGGCCCAGGCCGCTCGGGTTGTCAGCGGGGCCGGCGCCCCTGCCCGAGCGGGGGCGGGGCAGGACGTATCCGTCGGCGAGGACCCGGTTGCCGCTGATGCCCTGGTTGACGACGCTGTAGCGGGGCACGTCCCGGCCGGCCGCGACCGCCCCCCGCAACCGCTCGGACAGGACGTCGGTCCACCGGCGGTTGGCGTTCACGGTGGAGGTGATGCCATCGGTGAGCGAGTCGCCGAGGACGACGACGGTGCCGTCCGCCTCGTTGCTGAACACGTCCAGCGCGGTCAGATAGCGCCAGGCCTCGGTCTGTTCGGTGTACGCAGCCGAGGTCACGTCCTCGGTGCGGTCGCCGTCGGCGACGTACGAGATCTGGCGGGCATGCGGGTGGTAGGTGACCGGGCCGGACGGGGCGGGGGAGTAGGTCGTCACCAGGACGTCACCGCCGCTGGGGACCCGGAGGGCGACCGCGTCGCTGAGCACCTGCCGCCCGGCCGGGATGACGACGGTGGGCCGGCCGCCGAAGGTGAGGCGCCGCATGGTGTCCGTCGTCGCGGCCGCGGAGCCGGAGCCCGCGGCGAGGGCGATGGAGGCGTGCGTGATCGTCAGCTCTGTACGGCCGTAGAGATTGGACACCGTGACACGGGCACCCGTACCGCCGGTGCTCGCGTGGACGACATTGCGCACCGAGCGGCCCGCCAGACCGGCCGCTTCCGTTCCGGGCTCGCCGCCGGCCGGGGACGCGGACCAGGAGCCGACCCAGACCCCGGTGGCGGCGGGGGCGGCGGAGTTGTGCGGGGTGCGCGGCCCGGCGAGGGTGCTCCTGCCGCTGCCGTCGTCGGCGGCGACTCCGAAGTACAGAGCGGCGGACAGCGCCACGATCACGGCGACGATCGCGGAAAGCAGGGCATAACCGTGACGCTTGGTCATGCGGTGCGTGTCTCCTCGGCGGATGGGAGCCCGAGGCTCCGATGTGATCACCTCATGATGCGTCATGAGGAAGGGGGATGCCCAACCAGACCCCCCATTGGGCCGCGCCGGAGTTCCCCCGTGGATTACCCCCACCGGACAGACGCCGGGAACTCCTGATCCGTTCCAGGAGTCGGTCAGGAAGGGACAATGTGTGCAGGAGATCACGAACGGGTGGAGCGGATGGAACGCACAGAACCTGCCGAGTCGGTCGGAATCCCCGCCGCGGCCGCCCGCGCCATGACGGCGTTCACCGCGGCCGACGAGGAGAAACAGCGCGGAGTGCGCCGGATGAAGCTCACCGCGCTCGGGCTGCTGCTGTTCGTGGCGGTCGTCTACGTCCTCGCCGAGTGGGCGTCGAACACGGGCGCGGGCCCCTGGGCGGGCTATGTCGCCGCGGCCGCCGAGGCCGGCATGGTCGGCGCGATGGCCGACTGGTTCGCGGTCACCGCCCTCTTCCGCCGCCCGCTCGGCCTGCCCATCCCGCACACCGCGATCATCCCCACCAAGAAGGACCAGCTCGGCGCCTCGCTCGGTGAGTTCGTCGGCGAGAACTTCCTCTCCGAGGACGTCGTACGGCAGCGGCTGCGCGCCGTCGGCATCGGCAGCCGGCTCGGCGCCTGGCTCGCCGTGCCGGACCACGCGGACCGCGTGACCTCGGAGCTGTCGGCCGCCCTGCGCGGAGCGCTGACGGTCCTGCGGGACTCCGACGTCCAGGCCGTGGTCGGCGAGGCCATCACCCGGCGCGCCGACGCGCAGGAGATCGCGCCCGGCATAGGAAAGATGCTGGAGAAGATCGTCGCCGACGGCGGTCACAAACGGGTCGTCGACCTGATCGTCACGCGCGCGCACGACTGGCTCGTCCTGCACGACGACCAGGTCATGGACGCGGTGCAGGGCGGCGCGCCCGGCTGGACCCCGAAGTTCGTCGACAGAAAGGTCGGCGAACGGGTCTACAAGGAGCTGCTGCGCTTCACCGCCGAGATGCGCGACATGCCCTCCCACCCCGCCCGCGGCGCCCTGGACCGGTTCCTCACCGACTTCGCCTCCGACCTCCAGTCCGACACCGACACCCGCACGCGGGTCGAGCGGCTCAAAGGCGAGGTGCTGGGCCGCGGCGAGGTCCAAGACCTGATCGCGTCCGCCTGGACCGCCGTACGATCCATGATCGTCTCGGCCGCCGAGGACGAGCGCAGCGAGCTGCGGCTGCGGGTACGGGCCTCGCTGCTGTCGCTGGGCGCCCGGATGGCGGCCGAACCGAAAATACAGGGCAAGGTCGACAGCTGGGTGGAGGGCGCCGCGGTCTACGTCGTCACCACCTACCGCAAGGAGATCACCTCCCTGATCTCGGACACGGTGGCGGGCTGGGACGCCGAGCACACGACCCGGAAGATCGAGGCGAACATCGGCCGTGACCTGCAGTTCATCCGGATCAACGGCACGGTGGTCGGCTCGCTGGTCGGGCTGCTGATCCACACGGTGTCGCGGGCGGTCGGGGGGTAACCCCACGACGGGGCCCAGGGGGCTCCCGGTCAGGCGCCGGTGGTCGACCCGGGCCGGACGATCATCAGGACCGTGGATCGCGGAGCCCTACCGGAATGCGGCGACGTGATCCCGAGCCCAGTCGGCGAAGGCGCGAGGCGCGCGGCCGAGAACACTCTCGACGTCAGGACTGACACGGCGCTCTTCAGCAGTGGGCCGGCCCAGGATCTCGAGCGTGGTCTCCACAACGGGCTCAGGCATGAACCGCAGCATCTGAGCATGCGCTTCGCCCCGGGTCTGCTCGACAAAGCGAACGGATTCGCCCAGCGCCTCACCGATCGCCGCGGCCCGCTGCCGCGGAGTGCTGAGCTCCGGACCGGTCAACTCGTAGATATGACCCTCGTGACGACCGTCGCGCAGTGCGGAAGCGGCAACCTCGGCGATATCGGCCGGATCGATGATCGGCAGCCCGACATCACCGAACGGCGAGAAGACGGTCCGCCGCTCCCGCACGGACTCGATCCAGGCAAACGCGTTGGAGTGAAACCCGCCGGGACGCAGAATCGTCCACTCCAGCCCCGATTCCCGTACGGCGTCCTCGATGGCCCGTGCCGTATCCCCGTGCGAGACGGACCGCGGCCGGGTCGCGACCCCCTGCGAGGACAGCAGGACGACCCGCCGTATCCCCCCGGCCTTGGCGACATCGAGGATGCCCCGCGGATTCAACTGATGCGCGCTGGGCCCCCCGTTCTGCAGAAACAGCCCGTCACCCCCGTCGAACACCCCCCGAAGGCTTTCGGTATCGGTCAGATCGGCCTGCAACGGCCGAACACTCCCGGGCACATCAGCGCCCGAAATCCCCCGGGACGTAGCCGTCACCTGCTCGCCCGCCGCCGCGAGCACCCGCACGAGCGCCCGGCCGACGTTGCCGGTCGCCCCCGTAACAACAATCACGATTAACTCCCCTGTATTTCCAGCGCGGTTGGCATTGCACGGGGACGCTAACACCGCCGATATAGTAGGTACCTACAGGAAAGTGGCTATCCCGAAGGGATGCACGCAGATGGCCGGCGACACAACCTGGACGCCACCCACCGCACCACCCACGGCCTCCGACGACCCCCAACTCGCCTGCCCCATCAGCCCGGTCGTGGACTTGGTCTTCAGCCGCTGGACCACACCGATCCTGTGGACCCTCCACGCATACGGCCGCCAGCGCTTCGTAGAACTGGAACGACGCATCACCAACATCACCCCAAAGGTGCTGACCCAGCGCCTGCGCCAACTGGAACGCGACGGCTTGATCATGCGCACGTATCACCCAGAGGTCCCCCCACGAGTCGAGTACGAGATCACCGAACTCGGCAACAGCCTCGCCCCACTCTTCGCCCACCTCGCGGAATGGTCCGCCACCAACTTGATGAAGGTCGAGGAGGCCCGGCAGGAATACGACACCGAGGCGGCGGCCCGGTAGCGCGCGGGCGGCACCGGAGTCGTAGGTACGAGTACTCATGCCCGGGCAGTGGACATGACCTAGCGTCGTCAGGTGCCCACGAACTCGACACCGCAGCCGGCCGACACGGGCGGGCGCGGCTGGTGCTGCTGTCTGCTCCCTGCCTGCCTGCCCATCGCCTGGCTCCTCGCCGCTGCTTTCTTGCCGGAGCGCGTGCTCTGGTATCCGATCTACTGGGGGGCCGTGCTCTGGAACGGCACGGACGGCCAGGGCGGCATCAACCACCTGTTCGGCTAGGGCCTGTCGTTTGGATCAGGTCGGCCGCCGCCGCGAGCATTTGCCAAAGCGCTTGTTGGGTAAACCACTTGGTCACTGGTTCGGCAGAGAGATCCGCCCGGTCAGCAGCACTTCGTGATTCGCGAAGAGCGCGTCGAGTTCGAAGCGTCTTCGGATGTGAGCCGTCCACGTCGTGCGCGGCAGATCGCCGGACTTCACCATCCGGGCACGGCTTGCCTGGGTGAGGATCCATCGGGCCTGATCTCCACTGTGGACACGGCCACCGAGGTCGCGAGCCAGCAACCACAGCTCCTCACCGTCGCTGTCACCGTCGTCGTCCACGACGGCGACGAGGCCGATGTCGCCAAGGCCGCGCTCGTCGCCGGACTGGGTGGTGTAGGCGACGGCAAGGCCTTCGAGCGGGAAGACGGTTACGCGGCTCGTCCCAGTCAACTCTGTAGGTCGCACGGGGATGCATCCGTTCTTGGGCGTGGGTACGGGGGTGGGCGGGCCGGCCCCGGGGGTGAGGCCGGCCCGCCCGTAGGGGATGGCTCAGCAGCAGGGACCGTCGCCGCAGCAGGCGGGCGGGTTGCAGTCGGCGGCGGTGCCCCACAGCCGCTCGTCGATCTCGAAGCCCGCCGCGCGGATCTTCTCGACGACTGCGGTCATCAGGCCGCGTGTACGGGTCTTGCTGTTCGGCTGGTGATGAAGGAAATAGCCGAACTGCTCCTGACACCAGGTGGCGTACCAGTCGGTGTGAAGGATGAGCGCGTGCCATCCGGGATCGACCTGCTGGGACGGGGCCATGCTGGCGCCGGAGCGGGTCGTGCCCATCACGTGGACCAGGGCGAGGGCCTGGTCGATGACCTGGTCGGCGACGCAGCGTTCCAGGCCGTATTCGTCTGCGCAGAAGGCAGCGAGCCTCTCGAACTCGGCGTCGGTGACGAGGGATCGGCCGGTGCGGGTTCCGGCGGCGAGGGCGGTTGTCATCGCGCGACCTCCGTCCGACTCTCGCCGCTCCTGGGCGGGGTCGGGCCGGGCGGCCGTTCGGGCAGGGTTGTGTGTAACACCAATTCACCTCACTGTTGGAGGACCTTGGGGCAGCCCTCTCCCCGACTGACAAGGCCTCTTGCGGACTCGGGGAGAGGGAGTTTGCGGAGCGTCCCGCGGCGTGGAACGGGCTCGAGCACAGTGGGAACGGCGAGAGTGAGAGATGTCGGCGCAGGGCCGGATGGCTGGCCTGGGACCGTTGAACTAGAGTGCCTACAGCCGCGTGCCGATAGCGATCCGATCGTTGCCGGCCAGCCGCGTCATCGCGCGAAGCACGATCTCCAGTCGGCGCTCGTCGAGGTACTCCACGGCTGCCAGGTAGCTCTGCCGGACACCGACGATCGACAGCACCAGTCCGAGAAACGCCCGCTCACCGTCGTCGAGACCGAGTGCGTAGAGGCGTCCAGCCATCCCTTCCCACCGGCACGTCATGACGCCGTCTTCCTTCGTCACGAGCGCCGTACGGACGTTGTCCCGGGCGAGGATCTGCTGTTCTTCGACAAGAGCCTGTACCGCGGTGCGATAGCGCAGCCCGGTTGCTGACCGTACGAGGAGCTCGCCAAGCGACGGGGCATCGGGCTCAGCGATCGACGTGTGGCAGGAAGTTGTGCTGCGCGTCATCCGAGGGCCTCCGCAGAAAGTCGTCCACCTGCTGCGAACGCGGCGGTGAGCGCTGGTGGGTCGGTGAGGTGGCTGGAGCCGTCCGGGGGCTCCAGCCAGAAGCACTCGTCGATCGCATAGAGAACAGGTGGGCAGGTGAGCGGCCAGCCGATCGGATGGACCATCAACTGAGGCACACTGTCCAGATCGTCACCGAGCTCTGGAGGTAGGAGCCACCAGGCCCGCTCGGCCGACGCATCCGCCAGGACTGGGCCGAGTCGCCGACTGCAGACGCATTTCATGGCCACGACGGACCGCAGCAGCGGGCCCTCGGCTACGCGCCAGTGCTCACCGCTTGCGATCGAGGCCGACTTCCCAGCGGCCCACCAGCGAAGCACATCAGCGGGGTTTCGAGCGCAGGACAGGAGCCAGTCCTGGCCTGCCTGCCGGATCGACCGGGCGAACTTTGCTGCCATGACCACGACGTTAGGCATTGCAATTGCGGGCCTGCGTGACGATTGCGCGTGATTGCGCACCCGGGCGCGGCCCTTGCGGCGGATTGCCTACGAGAGATTCAAAGAAGCCCTCGCCCGGCCAATCAGCCGACGTGCGGGCGCCCCGTACTCTGCGGACTCGGAGAGCCAGTCCCACGCACGCTCGTACAACTGGATGTCCTCCTCACCGGTGAGCCAGAGCTCCTCGCTGATTGTCTCGACGATGACCAGCCGGCGATCGTAGATCCAAAAGGCATGCGGGGCCGTACGACGCAACTGTGCGCCGAACGGGAGGATGCCGAGCTCAACCCGGCGCTGGCCCACCAGGTTGTACAGCCGGTCCAATTGCTCGGCCATCACGTCCACCGGGCACGAGCGGTGGTACAGCGCGGCCTCGCAGACGAGGAACCGGAAGGTCTTCGCGGGGTCGTACAGCGCCTCCTGGCGGCGCATCCGGACCTCGACGGCAGCCTCGGTGGTCGACGGAATGCCCCGGAACTCCGCGTTGGCATCGAAGATGACGCGGGCGTACTCCGGCGTCTGGAACAGCCCGGGAACGCGCGAAACCTCAAGCCCGCGAATCGACTTCGTGGACTCGGTCTGGCGGACGGCGATCTCCTGGCGTCCGCGGTGCCCGCCAGCCAGCTGGCGCCGCCAAGAGCGATGCCGCTGCTTCATCTCCAGCCCGGCCCGCAGCCCCTGGAGCTCCGCCTCAACCTCCGGTCGGCCGCAGGCTTGCGCCCACGCCGTCAGGTCGGCTGCGGTCGGCGTCTGTTTGCCGTTCTGGAGCCGGGAGATCTTCGAGGGCTGGCAGCCGAACTTGGCGGCAAGATCCTTGCCATCCAGACCGGCCTCGGTGCGCAGTTCGCGCAGCCGCGCGCCGAGGGCTTCTCTGGCGGTCTGGTAGTCCGTGCTCACATGGTGGAACGTACCCGCCTGGCGAACTCTTTGGTACGCACCGCATGGTGCCAGGCGGCGTCCCGGGCCTGGCAGGCGGCGAGGAGTTCGGCTGGGTCCTCGGTGACGTACACGCCCAGGGTGGTGTCAACGTCGTCGAACGCGAAACGGGCGAGGATCTTGGAGTCGAAGAGCCAGAAGTCGTAGTCCGGCAATCGCAGTTGCTGTGCTTGCGCGCGCGTGAGGTTGCGGATGTCCTCGCCGGCGGCGACGTTGCTAGGCGCACTGGCCAGGAGGAACTCCTGCCCCTGAGTGGGCGGTTCATCGACGAGACGTACACGTTCGAAACGCTTGCCCAGCGCGGTCTGCACCCGGACGTTCTCACGCCATGTGTTTTCTGGGCCGTGGGCGATGTCCTGGCCAGCGAGGAACTGGGTCCACTTGGGGCTGTTGCGGTCCGAGGCGTAGCCACGGCGCGTCTCCAGGCGCCATGCAGTGTGCTTGAAGTCGCGGAAAAGATGGGAGATCGAGGCGAATGGCTGGAGCTCGGGGGCGTCGCCCTTGGGCGCATAGCGAGTCAGTAAGCTGCGCGGGACGCGGACGAAGGTCTCGGACTCTTTGACGTCCCGCAGCTGAGTGAGGTGCTCCGGATCGGTCTCCCGTTCACCCTGCACAAGGATCTCGTCCGTACCCTCGATCTCGTACAGGGTGGGGCAGTCACCGTCGTCGCTGGTCGTGCCGAGGAACTTGAGCGTCATATGACCCTCCGTCTCTGGTTGCTGGAGATCCAGGATGCGTGTGGGGGCCCCGTGTGCACCCTAGGATTGCAGCAGATTGCGCATCCTGGGCAGCTGTCTGCGATTGCGCGCAAGCGTGTACGACCAGCGGCCTCTTGCGACTCACTGTTCCCGTGCAGCCCCCGAAGCGGGCCCTCGCCCTGGTCGTCGGCCTGAGCTCGCCTATAGCAGGCGTTAACCGACTCGCCGCGCGACTGTGTGGACCACATGGTGCCCGGACACGCCCGAGGCATCCCTGACCATGAGACGGTGATCCGTGTCGCATGTCTCGTGCCGATCCTTGAGGGGACCGAAGATGGCGCAGAGTGTGCCCAGCTTTGATGAGCTCATGGAGGCTGCACAGCGTTCTGCCGTGCACCTCGAAATGCGTGACCACTACGGCGTCGGTGATGAGGCCGACGACTTCAGCGACTGGCTGCGCACCGGTCGCAGGGACGCCGACCCTGCTTCGGAGTACTGGGCGCCGTGGGTGGACATGGTCTCCCGTGCGGTGGCCCGCGGGGTGGTGGTACGGCGTGCCCGCATCGTGTCCGAACCGGTCACCGACTACATCCGATACGAGCACGCCGGTACGGTCGTCAATGTCGTCGCCGGTGAGCAGGTGCGGTGGCTGTCTCGTCAGCGCGCGGTCGACCTGATGCTGCCGGGGGCCGACCTGTGGATCTTCGACGGTTCGCAGGTCCTCTTCAACCACTTCACAGCGGTTGGCAACTGGGGCGAGCCGCCCATGGAACTGCGGACTGAACCAGGCATCGTCGAGCAGTGCTCCGACGCATTCGAAGCAGTCTGGGAGCGCGCCATCCCGCATGACGAGTACGAGATTCACTGAACGGAAGGCAACACTGGCCAGCTGCCGAATCTCTCTACCGCGAGTGGCGGCAGCGTGTTCATACGAGCCTGCGCAAGCTGCAGGACACTTTCGTATCGATCGAGCTGCTCTCGGCGGAAGTGAACATCACACAGCCCACCGAGATCGCCCTGTACATCAAGGCCTTCGAGCGGTTGCGGAGAATGGCGGTCTATGGTGCCGAGGCACGCGCGCTGATCGTGAAGGCGGTCGAGGCGCTGCACTGACGCTCAGCCTGAATTGGAGGTTCCTCGTCAGATCGGCGTCAGACATTCATCGGTGGGGGAACGGACGACCTCTGCTAACTGCCTGTGCACAAGCGTTACGCTTCGTGGTTCCTCGGCCTGCCGATTCCTTTCCCCTTCACGCTGCGTATGAAGGAGAGCCAGGTCTGGTTGCCAACTCTGACGACAGGCCCATACGCATCCTTCGAGTCCCTGATCAGGGCGCCGTCATCGGCCAGCGCACATTCGACACACTCCCCGCCGGCACCGTTGCTGTATGACGACGTGAACCACACCAGACGGTTGCTCCCGCTGAGCTCTGCAATTCTCACTTTGCATATTCCTTCAAAACGGACTCGATCAACTGGGTCGAACGTTGAGGACTCAGGGCTGCGGCGCGCAGGCCGTCGAACGCCCTGGTGTACTCACGCACATGATGCTCGCCTTCCAGGTACATTGCATCGGTGATGCCGTCCCGGTACACGAGGTCCCGATCTTCTGGAGCGGGAAAGCCCAGCATGGTGAACGAGCCCGTGGCCGGGTAGGAGCCTGAGTCGAATGGGAGGACCTGGAGAGTCACGGTCGGCAACGCAGCGGACTCCATCACGCGTTCGATCTGTTCTCGCATCAGCGCACGGTCCCCGATGACATTGCGCAACGCTCCTTCGTTCAGGACGAACCAGGCGTCGGGGGCGTTCGGTCGACTCAGCATGGCCTGACGTTCCATGCGTACACGTACGGCTCTGTCGATGTCTTCGGCGGACATGTGTGCACCGGTCTTGTGGATCTCGGCAACGTACGCCTGCGTCTGCATGAGGCCAGGCACGAGCTCGCACTGGTACTGGCGGAAGGTGGACGCGTCCTGTTCCAGGCCGATGTAGATGTTGAACCACTCCGGAACTCCGGCGCCATGCTGCTGCCACCAACCACGTACCTTGGCTTGCCGGGCCAGCGACTTGAGGAACTCCCGCAGTTCGTCGTCGGTGCCGTAGAACCGGCAGAGGGCATCGATGTCCGACGGCTGGACGCGGCCGGTGCCCGTCTCCATACGGTTGACCTTGGAGCCGCTCCAGTCGAGCGCTTCGCCGACCTGGGCGCATGTGAGCGCGCTCTTCTCACGGAGCTTTTTCAGCTCGATCGACAGGCGGCGACGGCGTGCCGTGGGTGATCCGGCCATCTCAACCCCATTTCGGATAGCGGGCGTTCAGTCTCGCGCCAAGGGCTGTGCTTGCCAATCACTCGTAAGTGGGAATCCCGCCGTGCACATTGCACAACGGGATCCGCTCGAAGCACTCTGGGTGCCGAAAGCAACTCATTGTGAGAACCCGTGACGCTGTGCTGCCCAGGGCCTCAACTGCGACGAGAGGGGACTTCGTGACCCAGGAAACATGCGTGGCGCGTAAGCCGTGGGACCTTGCTTTCACGGCCGAACCCACTGAGGTGGCCGGTCTGCGCCGCGTCATGCGGCTGCATTTGAGCATCTGGGGATTGCACGACCTCATCGACGATGCCCAGCTCTGCGTGAGCGAGTTGGTGTCCAACGTCATCACGCACCTCGGCCCCGGAACCCCGGCCACGCTGTCGGTCTCGATGAACGGCGTTCATCTGCGGATCGAAGTCCATGATCCCGATACGCGTGCCCTGCCCACTCTCCTCGACGTGAACGCCGACTCAGAGGCCGGGCGGGGCATGGCCCTCGTCGATGCCGTTGCCGCCCGCTGGGGTGTTCAGCTCTGTCTCGACCGGAAGGTGACTTGGTGTGAGCTGGCAACGGGTCTTACATCGCCGAATGGACATGTGGAGGGCCCCGGCGTGCAGCGGGCACAAGACCTTTTGGAGTTTTACGGGGGTGCGAAGCCCCCGCTCAGGCTCGCCTCGGGACAGGTGGGGAGGGCAGTAGCCGAGGAGTCGGTAATTGAGGTCATCACGGACTTCCTTCACTGGCTTCGTGCGCATGGCTGCGACGTGGACGAGGTCTTGGATCGTGCTCAAACCCGTTACGAAGCTGGACTGGATGGCTACGGCGACGGATTATCTTGCTGTTCGAGGACCTGACGGAAGAGGGTCTTGTGAGGGGTCCTCGTGTAGGAGCACCACTCATGATGCCGGCCACAAACTCACCACCGCCGATTTCGACCTCTCGCGAAGCGCATTGACGGGGTCGCCCAGACTCACGGGGCCGAGCCTCTCAACTAACCCATTTAGCTTGCGGTGATGGCCGCATACGACCAAACGTCCGCCGGAAGTTCCTGATCCAAACGCCACGTGATCGCCATCGGCTTGCTGCCCGTGTGGTCCTCGTAGGTCGCAGGTCCCAGAAGCATCCACGGCTGGGACTTGCCGATGTCCGTGTTCTTGTACCGGCGCATGAACAGGAGGACGTGGCTGCCCTGTTGGCTGTGGTGCTGGTATCGGAGCCCAGTTGGAGAGTTGTCGGCGGTCGCGTTCTGGGACTCCCAGTGGAAGAGCGTTGGGCTCAGGGCATAGTCCTTGTAGCGCACGGTGGGGGAGAAGTCCTTCTCGTTCTTCTCCAGGGTGATCAGGAGGGCATCGGTCCGGATCTCCTCGACCCACTGGACGCCCTGAGCGAAGGACCGAGGCATCTGGCCGCCCAAGCGGGCCACGCCCAGTGCCGCCAGGATTTCTGAACGGTTGTAGGAGCTGTGGACCTTCAGAGGGATGTGGCTATGGCTGTCCGGAAGGGGGATCGGGAAGTGGTCGGCCTGTTCCATCACGTAGGACAGCACCTGCCGCAGCTCGTCACGGAGCACGGGTTGGTCGCGCAGTGACTCCAGGCCTTCCCAGTAGCTAGTGAAGCCGCCCGCGTTGTCCCACAGGTTGAAGAAGAGCATGCGGGCATACGTCTGGTCGGTTGGACTCAGCGCTTCGTAGGACGGAGCGTCATCGGCGAGGAGGCGCAGATATGCCTCGGCCCGGTCGGGGTCGTCGACGTGAAGGAAAGCGTGGACGCGCTTGAGTAGCGCCGCCTCTCCTGAGGGCGCTACGTCCTTGAGGACACCTGCCTTCCGCAGCACGGTCGTCCACGAGTTGTCGCTCTTGTAGAGCTCCTTAATCTCCCGTCGGCTTTCATGGAGGTACTCGGCGAGTTGCTCCGTGCTGTACGCCCTGACCTCGTTGACCAGCGTCTTGACCGTGGCGCCCAACTGAGTGCGGATGTTGTCGAGCACGAGGTCCTTGGACTTGCCTTCCAGGATGATCTGGCATCCGGAGGGGAGCTGCGGGAAGTCATGCTCGATGTGGTCGACGAGTCGGTTCCGCGACAGATTCGTCAGCGCCCGGAACTGCTCTTCGAAGCGGAACTCTGCTCTGTGCTGGCCGATGAAATCAAGGACGGTGAGCACCGGCTTCGTCTGCGTGCGGCGCAGCCCTCGGCCAAGCTGCTGAAGGAAGATCGTGGCGCTGTTGGTGGGACGCAGCAGGAGCAGAGTGTCGACGTCAGGGATGTCGAGGCCCTCGTTGAACAGGTCGACGGAGAAGATGACTTGGAGCTTGCCATCGCCCAGGTCGGCGAGCGCCTGTGTGCGCACTCCGGACGGCGAGTCGCTGTCCAGAGCGACGGTTTTGAAGCCGGCCTTGCGGAAGAAGTCGGCCATGAAGTGAGCATGGGACTTGGTGACACAGAAGCCCAGGGCGCGCATGGCGCCGGGCTGGGAGACCTTGTCTCGGATCTGCTTGACGACGATGCGTGCTCGGGCGTGGTTGCCCGTATAGAGGTTTCCGAGATCTTGATCGGCGTATGTGCCCTTGCTCCAGCCGAGATTCGTCAGATCCGTGCCGTCCGGGATGCCGAAGTAGTGGAAGGGGCACAGCAGGTCGTTTTCGAGCGCCTCCCAGAGGCGCAGCTCGGCTGCGATGCGACCTTCGAAGAACTCGTCCTGCACATTCAGCCCGTCCATCCGCTCGGGGGTGGCGGTGAGTCCAAGCAGTTCCTTCGGCTTGAAGTGGTCGATGACCCGCCGATACGTGGCCGCGGTGGCGTGATGGAACTCGTCAATGACGATGATGTCGAAGTGGTCTGGGGCGAGCTGCTCCAGGCGCCGGACATTGAGGGACTGGACGCTCGCGAAGACCTGCTCCCACGCCTGCGGCTCCTGGCCGCTGTGGAGCAGTTCTCCGAAGGAGGCGTTGTCCAGGACCTCCTGGTACGTGCGTAGGGACTGCCGGAGAATCTCCTTGCGATGGGCAACGAACAGCAGCCTCGGCTGCTCGGTGTCGTAGGCCCCGGACAGATTGCGGTAGTCCAGGGCTGCCATCACGGTCTTACCGGTGCCGGTGGCTGCGACGAGGAGGTTGCGGTTCCGCCCTCGGATCTCGCGCTCGACACGGAGGCGTTCGAGCATGTCCTGTTGGTGCGGGAAGGGGCGTACTTCAAGACCCGAGAGATTGATCTTCAGGTCGGTCGTCGAGGTGTGGCCACTTGCCTGAGCCAAGGCCTGATCGAGGCGTTCGCCGTGGTTGTCGGGGTCGTACGACTCGAAGGCTATGTCGTTCCAGTACGCGTCGAAGGTCGCCTCGAACTTGTTAAGGACAGCCGGCGTGGCGATCGATGACAGCCTGACGTTCCACTCCAGGCCGTCGAGGAGCGCAGCCTTCGACAGGTTGGAGCTTCCGACGTACGCGGTGTCGAAGCCGCTCTTCCTGCGAAACAGCCATGCCTTCGCATGCAGCCGTGTGGATCGAAGCTCGTAGTTGACCTTGACCTCAGCACCGAAATCGCGGACGAGACGGTCGAGGGCGTGGCGGTCAGTGGCGCCGATATAGGTCGTCGTGATGACACGGATCGGTACGCCGCGTTCCTTCGCGGCGCGTAGGGAGTCCTCCAGGACGCGAATGCCGTACCACTTCACGAAAGCGCAGAGCAGATCAATGCGGTCTGCGGTGGCGAGCTCCGCTCTCAACTCTGCGCCCAGACTGGGGTCTTCGGGGGAGTTCGTGATCAGTGAGGTCTCGGAGAGTGGCGTGAGGGGGCGCACCGCAAAGACGCCAGGAGCTTCCTGCTCGGCGAGGGCGAGGAGCTGTCGGGGACCGTCGACGATTGTGCTCGCCGCCTCGGCATCCTGCTCATCAGGCGTCGCGGCAGCCAAAGATTGGAGGATGCGGTTGGCGACGGTGACCTGCCGGTCATGCGGCAGCTGATTCAGGCGCCGCTCGACGGCCTCACTGATGTGTCGAGCCAGTACACGAGGGGAAGATTCGGCGCTGACCTCGGCATCGATGGCCTTCCAGCCTGCGGCCTCGAGCTGCTCAAGCTCATCGTGCATGCCATGGGTGATCAGCTTCTCGTAGATGCCCGCGACCGGCTCCCCGAGGTCCCCCCGCTGCGCCACGACTGCCCCCTTGATCACCTATTTCGAGATGATTCAGTTCTAACAGCAGCCACTGACAATCGAAGGCATTCCAGGGAAAGCGGATCGTTTCCGAAACCAACCCTCCGCCTTCCCTGGAACCGGCGCCCCCGCCCCCTACACCCCGTGGCACCCCTCATAACCCCGCCCCGCCCCACACCAGCAATCAACCCCCCGCTGCGGCGGCCAAGCCACCGCTCGCCCCCGTGCCGCCAGGGTCGTCGCGTACTGCGGGAGCAGCGCCGCGTCGTCCGGGGACGCGCCCTCCGATGCCGCGAAGGCCTCGTAGGAAGGGACCGTGCCTGAGACGATGCCCAGGTTCGGTGTGCCGGAGGCCGCCAGTTCCCGGAGCGCAGCCTCTATCACCGCCAGGTGCTCCTCATGCGACGGGTACTCCGACGCCAGCGAGGGATACGCACCCACCAGTTCCGTCAGTTCGCTCGCCGGCCAGTGCAGGACCGCCACCGGGAACGGGCGGGACAGCTCCTGCCGGTATGCGCCCAGCTCCGCTCGCAGGCGGGAGATCTCCGCCTCCAGTTCCGCCGGGTTGTCCGAGCCCAGGGACCAGATCCGCTTCGGGTCGTGGAGTTCGTCCAGCGAAATCGGGGACGAATGCGGCGACGCATGCAGCGTGTCCGCCAGCGTGTCCCACTCGTCGTGGTCCACGCCCAGCATGCGACGTACCCGGTGGCGGCCGAACAGCAGCGGGTGCGTCGAGTGCGGCGGCTCCGCGGCGTTCGTCAGCAGCAGCCGTACCCCCTCCGAGAACGTCTCCTGCGCCTGCTCCAGCTCGTCGTGCGCCTCCAGCGCCTCCGCCACGATCACCCACGGTGCCGGGTCCCGTGGGGAGGCCGCGCGGACGCCCTCGATGATTGCTCTGGCCTCCGCCTCATGGTCGTACTCCCAGAGGTTCGAGGCCTTCAGGGCCCGCACCAAGTAGGGGTCCTCAAGCCCATCCGGCCAGGACAGCAGGTGGTCGTAGAGCGCGGTCGCGGCGGGGCGGTCGTCGGCCAGTTCCAGGTGGGCGGCGGCCTGCAGCAGCAGGGCTTCCGCGTCCTCGGGATACAGGCCGGCGGTCCGCTCCAGGCGTGCCGCTTCGGAGGTGTGGTCGACGTTCTCGGCAGGCGTGTCGGGGCGCATGGGGGACACCGTACTGCCGACCCATGACAAAGGAGAGATACGCGCAGGCCAGCGGGGACGGGAGGCGAGTCACTCGCTTCGGGGCATCGGGTGAGCCTGCTGGGCCTACGGCGTAGGACTTGCATAGTCGGTTCCCCGCACATGGCCGGTCCCTCCGACGCCGCTGCAGGCTTCCAGCCCGGCCGCGTTGTCGTTGCTGAAGGGCGCCGACAGGCAGTTCCGGGCGCCGGGGCGCCCTCGCGGCGTCTGAGGCTGGTGACTTGGAGGCTGGGCCCTTATCGTGCGGGCGGCTCCGGACCGGGAGGTGTACGTATGCGGCTGCACGTCGTGCACCACGGCATCCGGCGGCGCCGTGCCCGCCGCCGGCTCGTCCTGTGGACCGGCGGAGAGGTCCTCGTCACCGTCGGGGTGCTGCTCCTGCTCCTCGTCGTCCATCAGCTGTGGTGGACCAACCGGGAGGCCAGGGCAGGCGCCGAACGGAAGGTGGAGGCGCTGGAACGGGAGTGGGGCGCGGGCGCCGCCGACATCCACAGCGGCATCCGTAGCGGCGACGGCGACAGCGACGGCGACGACAGCGGTGACGACAGCGACGACTATGGCGACAACGACGGCACCCGTGACAGCCACGAGGCCCACGACGACCGGGACGCCCGTACGTCCTCGTCCCCACCCCGCTGGTCCCAGGCCTACGCCATCCTCACCATCCCCCGCCTCCACCTCCGCGTCCCCGTCGCCGAGGGCATCGGCAAGCCGAGCGTCCTCGACAAGGGGTACGTCGGCCACTACCCCGGCACCCAACAGCCGGGCCGCGCCGGGAACTTCGCGCTCGCCGGGCACCGGAACACCCAGGGGGAGCCCTTCCGGTACATCAACCGCCTCGCGCGCGGCGACACCGTTCAGGTCGAGACCAAGAGCGCGGTCTACACGTACGCCGTCGACAGGACGCTGCCGCAGACCTCGGCCCGCGACGCCGGGGTGCTCCGGCCCGTCCCCCGCTCCACCGTCAGGCCCTCCTACGGCTACCGGGACCCCGGCTACTACCTCACCCTCACCACCTGCACACCGGAGTACACCTCCCGCTACCGGCTCGTGGTCTGGGGGCGGTTGGTCTCCATGCGGCCGCGATGACGCCCCGGGGAGCGGGCAGCCGTACATGTTCACCAGCCGGTCGTCGCCGTCGTGGCCGCCTTCAACTACCGCCGGGCGAAGGTGATGCTGGCCGTCGCCGCGGAGTCGGCGGTGCCGGTGGGGGACGGCGCGGGGATTCCCGGGCTCGGTGCGGTCAACAGGCTCGCGCCGTTCATGTCCTTCTTCACGCTCGTCACCGTGGCGGTGGTGCCGCCGGCCGCCGCGCTGTACGTGGTGACCAGTACGGCGTGGAGCGCGGCGGAGCGGGCTGTGCTGTACCGCTGAGCTGAGCGGCAGGGCGTCGGTCCAGTCCGTGAACGGGGTCTTGCGGACTGGACGCCGGCCTTGGAGGATCGGCCAGTCCTCCGATGGCTGCACCCGTCGGTCGACGATCCCGCGATCGAGGGAGATTGTGATCATGAAGCTGCTGCGAGTCGGTACGGCGGGATCGGAGCGGCCCGCGCTGCTCGACGCCGATGGGACCCTGCGGGAGCTGTCCGGCATCGTCCCGGACATCGACGGACCGCTGCTCGCCGATGACACCGCGCTCGCCCGGATCCGTGCGGCGGCCGATTCCGGGGAGTTGCCCGTGCTGGACGTGGCGGCCGGGCTGCGGATCGGGCCGCCGCTGGGCCGTATCGGCAAGATCGTGTGCATCGGGCTGAACTACCACGATCACGCGCGCGAGACGGGCGCCGAGCCGCCCGCCGAGCCGGTGATCTTCTTCAAGGCGCCGGACACGGTGGTCGGGCCCCATGACACGGTGCTGATCCCTCGCGGGTCGGTGAAGACCGACTGGGAGGTCGAGCTCGCGGTCGTCATCGGGCGCACGGCCCGGTATCTGGAGTCGGCCGAGGACGGGCTCGCGCATGTCGCGGGGTACGCGGTGGCGCACGATGTGTCCGAGCGGGAGTTCCAGATCGAGCGGGGCGGGACCTGGGACAAGGGGAAGAACTGCGAGACGTTCAATCCGCTGGGGCCCTGGCTCGTGACGGCGGAGGACGTTGCCGATCCGCAGGATCTCCCGCTGAAGCTGTGGGTCAACGGCGAGTTGAAGCAGGACGGGACCACGGCGGAGCAGATCTTTCCCGTGGGGGAAGTCGTGTGGTACGTCAGTCAGTTCATGACCTTGTATCCCGGGGATGTGATCAATACGGGGACGCCGGCGGGGGTGGCGTTGGGGCGGCCCGAGCCCAAGCCGTTTCTCCGGGCGGGGGATGTGGTGGAGCTGGAGATTGAGGGGCTTGGGCGGCAGCGGCAAGTGATGAAAAACGCCTGAGGGGTCGGGAGCTGCGGTGTTCGGCGGCTGCGGGTCTGGCGTGGCTTGTCGCGCAGTTCCCCGCGCCCCCAGGTGGGTTCACTCACGTCTCCGACAAGTTCAGGAATTGCTCCAGGGCCTCCACCACGAATCTGTGGTCCTGGAGTTGGGGGAGGCCGCTCACGGTGACGGCGCCGATGACGCCCACCCCCTCCACCGTGATGGGGAAGGAGCCGCCGTGGGCCGCGTACTCGTCCGGGTTCAGGCGTGACGAGTCCTCGAACGTCGTGCCCTTGGCCCGGCAGCGGGCGCCCACCAGGTACGAGGCCGAGCCGTAGCGTTCCACGACCCGGCGCTTGCGGGCGATCCAGGCGTCGTTGTCGGGGGCCGAGCCCGGCAGTGCCGCATGGAAGAGCTGCTGGCCCGCGCGGTGGATGTCGATGGCGACGGGGGCCTGCCGCTCGCGGGCCAGGTCGACCAGGAGGGAGCCGAGAGCCCAGGCGTCGTCGTGGGTGAACCGGCGGAACACCAGGCGGCGTTCCTGTGCCTCCAGCTCCTCCACCGTGGGGGTGATCTCCGGGTGAAACTTCGGGGTGATTCCCTGGTTGTGCGTCACAGCGTCACCGCCACCTGGTCGTGGGCCGAACGGCGGGCCGCCTCCAGTACGTCGAGAGCCGCGGCCGCCTCCAGCGCGGTCACGGGGTTCTCGCCGGTGCCACGGAGGGCGGCGGCCACCGCGGCATAGTAGGCCGGATAGTCGCCCGGAAGGGTCGGTACGGGGCTGCCGCCGCCGGTCAGCGGGGACTCTCCCCCACAGGGGTGACCCCCAGCGCCGATGTGGCCCCACATGGACTCGGGCTCCGCACCCCACCCTTCCGGGTCCCCGGGGCGCCTGCCCTCGCGCAGGTCCTCCTCCTGGGGGTCGAGGCCGTACTTGACGTAACCGGCCCGCGAGCCCAGTACCCGGAAGCGGGGGCCGAGTTGGGCCGCGGTCGCGGAGACGTAGAGGTGGGAGCGCACGCCGTTCGCGTGGGTGAGCGCGATGAACGTGTCGTCGTCGGTCTCCGCGCCCGGGCGGCGGACGACCGACTCGGCGTACACCGTGGTCACGGGGCCGAACAGGACGAGCGCCTGGTCGACGACATGGCTGCCGAGGTCGTACAGGAGACCTCCGATCTCTGCGGGGTCCCCGGACTCCCGCCAGCCGCCCTTCGGCTGCGGGCGCCAGCGCTCGAAGCGCGACTCGAAGCGCCATACGTCGCCCAGACCGCCCTCGGCCAGCAGTCCGCGCAGGGTCAGGAAGTCGTTGTCCCAGCGGCGGTTCTGGAAGACGGAGAGCAGCAGTCCGCGCTCCTCGGCCCTCGCGGCCAGCTCGCGTGCCTCGGCAGCTGTGCCGGCGACCGGCTTGTCCACGACCACGGGCAGGCCGGCCTTCAGGGCGGCGGTCGCGAGCGGGACGTGCGTCTTGTTCGGGGACGCCACGACGATCAGGTCCAGTTCGGCGGCCCGGTCGAACAGCTCGTCCGGGGCGGTGGCGACGCGTACGTCCGGGAACTCGGCGCGGGCCTGTGCCTGCCGCTCCGGGTTCGAGGTGACCACCGTGTCCAGGGCGAGGCCCTCGGTGGCGGCGACCAGCGGGGCATGGAAGACGGAGCCCGCGAGGCCGTAGCCGATGAGGCCCACGCGGAGGGGGGCGCCGGGGGTGCGGGTCGTACGAGTCGTGCCTGCGCTTGTGCCTGTATCTGTGCCTGTGCCTGTCATGCGCCCACTTTCGCAACGCTGTTGCCAAAGTGCAAGCGCGGGGGAGAATGGGCGGCGTGAACAGGACGAACGGCGCCGCCAATCTGCTCGCTCCGCGCAACCACAACGCCGCGCTGGTACTCGACCTGCTGCGCAGATCCGGTACGGAGGGCATCAGCCGCCTCGAACTCGCCGAGCGGACCGGGCTCACCCCGCAGGCGGTCAGCAAGATCACCGCGCGGCTGCGGGAGGACGGGCTGGTCGCGGAGGCGGGGCGGCGGGCGTCCACGGGGGGCAAGCCGCGCACCGTGCTGCGGCTGGTGCGGGATGCGGGGCATGCGGTGGGGCTGCATCTGGAGCGGGACGAGTCGACGGTGGTGCTGTGCGACTTGACCGGGGCGGTGGTGGCCGAGCGGCGGGCGCCGTTGGACTTCGGTGCGGGGGCCGATGTCGTGATCGAGGCGGCGGCGCGGGAGGTGGAGGCGTTGCCGGGCGGGCGTGGGGGTTCCGTGCTCGGGGTCGGGGTGGCGCTGCCTGGGCCGCTCGATCATCGGCGTGGTGTGTTGCAGCGGGTCACCGGATTTCCGCAGTGGGAGGGGTTTCCGTTGCGGGATGTGCTGGCGCGGCGGTTGGGGGTGCCGGTGGTGGTGGACAAGGACACGAATGCGGCTGCGTTGGGGCTGGCGGTGGGTGGGGAAGTGGGTGGGGGCTCCGGGTTCGGGTCCGGGGCCGAGTCCGGGGCCGGTGGGGGGTCCTTTGCTTATCTGCATCTTGGTACGGGGCTCGGGGCCGGGCTTGTGATCGACGGGGCCGTGCATCGGGGGGCGAGGACCGGGGCGGGGGAGTTCGGGCATCAGGTCATTCAGCTGGGCGGGGCGTTGTGCGGCTGTGGGGACCGTGGGTGCATCGAGGCGTTGTGTCTGGGGGCGGTGGCGCGGGGGGAGGTCGATGAGGCGGCTCGGGTGTTGGGGGTGGGGGCGGCGAATCTGGTGGGGCTGCTGGACATCGATCTCGTGCTGCTGGGTGGTCGTACGGTGGCGGCCGAGCCGGAGGTGTTTGTTCGCGGGGTTGGGGGTGTGCTGGGGGCTCGGGCTCGGCGTGAGGGGGTTCGGGAGGGTGCTGTACCGGTGCGGGTTGCCCCTGGCGGGGCGCGCGGGGTCGCGGAGGGCGCGGCCCAACTGCTGCTTGCGCCGCTGTTCGGGCGGGGTGAGGGGTGAGGCGAGCTCGGCTGTCGGCGGGGGGCTGGGGGGCGCTCACCGGCGCTGGCGGGGTGCCGCTGCGCCCACCCGTGCCGCCCCTAGCGGCACGACTGCCCGCAGCTGCGTGGGGCGTGGCTGCGACCTGGCCGCGCACCCAATCGAGGGGACTTCCGCCGGCCCACGGAGCGGCGCAGTCGGCCGCACGGGTCCGTCCGGCATGGTCATGTGTTCATGCGACTGTTCTTGCCCGTGTCTCTCTGCCTCGCCGGTGCCGTCGGTCTTGTGCCCGGAGCCGGTCCGGCGTTCGCGCAGGGTGAGCCGGAGTGTGCCGGTGGTGGGCGGGACTTTCCGCTCACCACGCGGATCCGTGGCGGCCCCCGCTCCTACGAGGCCGGCGGCGGCTTCGGAACCTGGTATCTCGACCTCACGAACACCACACGGCGCACCTGCTCCGGTGTTCACCCCGTCGTCGTCCTCGTCGACGAGAAGCGTGCCCTGAAGCCCGAGCAGCCCCGCCTGGAGTTCTTCGAGGGCAACGGCACGCGCCCGCACCCCGTCCGCCTGGAGACCACCGACGAGGACGAACTGGTCGGCGCCTTCGACGACGGCTTTCCCGGGTTCACCGTCGGCCCCGGCCGGACCGTCACCGTGAAGGTGCGGCTCGCGGTCACCTCGGACGCCGTACCCAACGAGATCACCGTCAACGCAGCCGTCGTACAGCGCCACGACGACGACGGAGACTGGATCGGCGAGTCGAACGCGTACCGCTTCGGCATCGACGCCGACCCCGTCCCGCCGGAGCCGACGCCCGAGCCGGAGCCGGGCCGGGAGCCGCACCCCGACGGCCCCGCCTCCGTCGCCCCGGGCGCCGGCGTGCCCTTCGCCGACGAACTTGCCGACACCGGACTCGGCCCGGCGGGCGGCGCTCTCGCCGCGGCCACAGCCGTGTTCCTCGCCACCCTCGGCGCACTGCTGGTCGCCCGCAGACGCCGCTGACGCACGCAAAACCGGCGGAGGTGATCGGAAGCAGGCCATTCCCTCAAGATCCGGCCCGCGCTTAGGCTGGGGCGCGCACCGCCTACATGCGTACGGCAGGAGATCTTGCACATGGCAGACCGCAGGCCCATCGAGTCCTGGCTCACCGACATGGACGGTGTGCTGATCCACGAGGGCGTACCGATCCCCGGCGCCGACGCCTTCCTCAAGAAACTGCGCGAGTCCGGGAAGCCGTTCCTCGTCCTCACCAACAACTCGATCTACACCCCGCGCGATCTGCACGCCCGCCTGCTGCGCATGGGGCTGGACGTGCCGGTCGAGTCCATCTGGACCTCGGCGCTGGCCACCGCCCAGTTCCTGGACGATCAGCGGCCCGCCGGCTCGGCGTATGTGATCGGCGAGGCGGGTCTGACGACCGCGCTGCACGACATCGGCTACATCCTCACCGACCACGAGCCCGACTACGTCGTCCTCGGCGAGACCCGCACCTACTCCTTCGAGGCGATGACGAAGGCGGTCCGGCTGATCAATGACGGCGCCCGTTTCATCTGCACCAACCCCGACGAGACCGGCCCCTCCACCGAGGGCCCCCTCCCGGCGACCGGGGCCGTCGCCGCGCTGATCACCAAGGCGACCGGCAAGCAGCCGTACTTCGCGGGCAAGCCGAACCCCCTGATGATGCGGACCGGGCTGAACGCGATCGGCGCCCACTCCGAGACCAGCGCCATGATCGGCGACCGTATGGACACCGATGTGCTGGCCGGCATGGAGGCCGGGATGCGGACGTTCCTGGTGCTCACCGGCCTGACCCGGCCCGAGCAGGTCGAGGACTTCCCGTACCGGCCGTCGCATGTCGTCGACTCGATCGCCGACCTCGTCGACCGCGTCTGAGCGCCACCTGAAACCCTTCCCCACCCGTATGGAGCATCCGGGTCCCGCTGAGGATGCGGGGCCCGGCCGTGCGGGGGAGGCTCCAGGTGTCTGGAGGTTCACGATGGGTTCAGTGAAAATCACTCTCTGTGCAGGACTCCTGGCCGCCGCAGCCTTCGCCCCCACGGCGTACGCCCCCACGGCGTACGCGCAGGACGGAGGCTTCTCGGTCAGCCCGTCGTCCCCGGTCCCCGGCAGCGATGTCTCGATGCGCGTCAGCGACTGCACGGAGAAGACCGGCACCGCCGTCTCCGCCGCCTTCGTCGCCGACATCCGGCTCACCGGGACCGACGGCACGCTCGTCGGCGAGAGCCGCATCCGCACCACGGTCAGCGCCGGCACGTTCGAGGTGAAGGTCCGCTGCGGTGGTGCCGACCGCAAGGGCACGTTCACCGTCGGGCACGGCACGGTCCATCCGTCGGCCCCCTCCACACCCGTCGCTCCCGTCCACGCCGGCGGTGGCGGCACCGCCCGTCACCAGCTCTCCGCCGCGGACGCCCGCTTGGACGGCCCCGGCACCGCCCACGCGGTGACCGGGTTGGTCCTCGCCGGCGCCGCCGCGGTGGCCGTCGCGCTCCGGAGCGCCCGCCGGAGCCGCGGGACGGGCTGACCGGCATGTCCGACCATGAACGCTCCGCCGGTTCCGGCCGGCTGGTGACCGGTGTGGCCTGGGCGGTCCTGCTGCTCGGGCTGTGGCTGTGGGGCCGTGAGGCGACCGACGTACGGCAGGGCTCGTCCGCGCCGGCCACCGGCGACATGGCCGCGGTCGGACGGCCGCCGGACGTGAAGCTGCCGCCCGCGCTCAAGCCGCTCGGGGACGCGCTGCCGCAGCGTGTCGACATCCCCGGCCTCGGCGTCCAGGCGCCGGTGGTGGCGCGTGGCCTGGACGGGCAGGGGGCCGTCGACCCGCCGCCCTTCGACCAGCCCGGCGTCGTCGGCTGGTACCGGGACGGGGCGAAACCCGGGGCCGCCGGGACCGCGCTGATGGTGGGGCATGTCGACACCGAGACACGGCCCGCCGTCTTCTACAAGATCAGCGTGCTCAAGCCCGGCCAGACGGTCCGCGTGGTCCGCGACGACGGCCAGGTCGCCGAGTTCACGGTCGACGATGTCGAGGTCGTCACCCGCGACCGCTTCGACGCCCAACAGGTGTACGGGCCCCGGCAGTCGGGGCGGGCCGAACTGCGGCTGATCACCTGCGGAGGCACCTTCGACCGCGCGACCCGCAGCTACACGGCGAACGTGATCGTGTCGGCGTACCTGACCGGAATCCGCGCCTGAGCGCTCCGCTCCACATGCCGGGGTGTGCCGTCGATCGTCTGGGGCACCGTCGTGGCTGGTCGCGCAGTTCCCCGCGCCCCTTCAGGGCGCCGCCGAACCGCGGTGGACTCGCTCGACCTGCTCGGCGGGTCGGGCTAGGCGTCGGTCGTCTGCGGCACCGTCGTGGCCGGTCGCGCAGTTCCCCGCGCCCCTTCAGGGCGCCGCCGAACCGCGGTGGACTCGCTCGACCTGCTTGGCGGGTCTCACCTGGCCCGGTCGACGACCCGCTCCCCCTTGGGCCGCCGACCGGGCTGGTCCTCAACCGCGGGCGCACGGGATGCGGGAGTAACCCGGCGACCGGCGCGGGAGGCCTGAAACCACGGTGGGACAGAACTGGCCGGGGGCTGGGGCCGTCCGACACGACTGTAGAACGTACAAGCGCCTGGGCCTAGGGCCGTTCCGCATGATCCGCCGGACCTGCCCTGTCCCTCCCCGGACCTGCCCTATCCCTCCCCGCCCTCCCCGCGCAGTTCCGCGTCGTCCTCGGTCCGCTCGACGACCGCGCGCGCCACCCGGTCCAGCGGCAGCCGGCGCCGCCGCGCGTACCGCCTGAGCGCCATGAACGCGTCGTCGGCGCTCGTGTTCCAGCGCTCGGCGAGCATGCCCTTCGCCTGCTCGATGCGCACCCGGCTGGACAACGCCTCCTGCAACTGCCCGGCCAGGGTGCGGTACTTGGTGAACACACGGTGGTTCTGCAGCCCCATCGCGGCGGCATCGGCGAGGGCCTGCGCCATCCGCACCTCCGGCGCCGCGCCGCACGCGTCGTCCTCGGGCAGGGTCGGCACGAACACGTTGAGCGCGCCCAGCATGGTCTCGCGGCGGCGCAGCGGGACCGCGAAGGTCGCCGCGATGCCGTACCGCAGCGCCCGCTCGGTGAAGTCGGGCCAGCGGGAGTCCGCGTGAGCCACCCGGATGGAGACCGGCGGCACCGCCTTCCCCGAGCCGTAGCAGTCCAGACAGGGCCCGCCGCCGTGCTGGGCCTCCAGCAGTTCGAGCCCGACCTCCCGGTGCCCGCTGCTTCCGGCCAGCGAGACGGCCCGTCCGCCGTCGATCAGCATGAAACCGGCCGCCCGCGCGTTCAGCAGCTCCACACAGTGGTCGCAGACCCGTTGCAGATGGTCCGCGGCCTCGAAGCCGTCGGTGAGGGTGTCCGCCGCCTCCACCAGTGCCGCAGCCAGCCGGGCCTCCCGGGTGGTGTGGTGCATGACCGCGCACTCCCTTTCCGGTGACGAGCGCCGCGCCCCGTCCCAGGTACGCGCTACGCGCCTACCCCGACCTTGAAGGCTGTAACAGGTGTCCGACAAGCCCCGGACGATCTCGTGGGCATCACAACACGTATGTCAGGATTGAGACTTGGACCGTTACACCCAAGGGGGAGTTGGATGTACGGCAGCAGGGGGGACGCGTTCTCCGCGCATGCGCGAGTGTCGGCGGCGGTGCTTGGGGCGGCACTGCTGATCGCGGGATGCTCCGGGGGCTCCGGAGGTGACGACGATCCGGACGTCGGCGCCCGGATCACCCAACAGCCCAAGGAAGCCGACCCGTTCTGGGTGAACCCGGACGGCAACGCGGCCCGGCAGGTGGCGGCCTTTGTGAAGGCCGGCAAGAAGGACGACGCCCGGCAGATCCGCAAGATCGCCGAACAGCCGACCGGCGAGTGGATCGGCCCGGAGAACCCCGAGCAGGAAGCCCGCGGCTTCACCGAGGCCGCCGACCGGGCCGGCCGTACCGCGCTCCTGGTCCTCTACAACATCCCGCACCGCGACTGCGGCCAGTACTCCCAGGGCGGCGCCGCCGACGGCGACGCCTACCGCACCTGGATCGACGGCGTGGCCGCCGGCATCGGGGACCGGGGCGCGACGGTGATCCTGGAGCCGGACGCCGTACTGCACCTGGTGGACGGCTGCACTCCGGCCGAGTTCCACGACGAGCGCTACGACCTCCTGAAGGGCGCCGTCACCAAGCTCAAGTCCCTGAAGAACACCAAGGTCTACATCGACGCGGGCAACGCCGGCTGGGGCCATCCCGACCAGATCTTCGAGCCGCTCCGCCGGGCGGGCATCGACCAGGCCGACGGCTTCGCGGTCAACGTCTCCAACTTCTACTCCACCGAGGACTCCCTCGCGTACGGCAAGCAGCTGTCCGCGAAGGTCGGCGCCAAGCACTTCGTCATCGACACCAGCCGCAACGGCAACGGCCCGTACACCGAGGGCGACCCCGACGAGCGCTGGTGCAACCCCCCGGGCCGCGCACTGGGAGAAACCCCGACAACGAAGACGGCGGACACCGTTGTGGACGCATACCTCTGGGTCAAACGCCCGGGAGAGTCGGACGGCGAGTGCAAGGGCGGCCCGAAGGCGGGGGAATGGTGGCCCACCTACGCTCTGAAGCTGGCGGAGGAGTCACCCACCTAGGAGCGCAGGGAAGCCGAACGGACAGCTACGGCACGCGAACCCACTGCGCCTTGCTCGGCGTCCCTTTCCCATCAACCACGAACAGCATGTACCACCCCGCCTGAACGAGGTTCCTGTTCTTCGGCACCGTCACCGTCACCTTGTCCCCGGCCCCCTTGAAGTCCAGCTCGACAGAGCGCTGATCCACATCCGTGACATGCGTGGACGCACTCGGCCGCACAAGCCGGACCTTCTTGATGGCCGAGGCCCCCTTCGAGGTGAACGTCCCCGACCCACCCCGCTCGATGGTCTGCGGCCCGCCCGACAGCGAGGGCCGCTGCCGCCCGTACAGATACGGCGGCGAGTAGATCTCGACACGCTGCTCGAACTTCCCCGGCTTCGTGTTCGCCTTGTCGCCGTACAGCGAGTCCGAGCCGAAGAACATCACGCGCCCGTCGGGCAGCAGGATCGACCCGGAGTGGTAGTTGCGGCCCACCAGAGGATCGGCGACCCGGTCGAACCTGTTCGTGTCCGGGTGGTAGATCCGCGCCTGGAGGATGTCCGAGTCGCCGCGCCCGCGGTAGTCCTCCGAGCCGCCCGACACCAGCACGGAGTCGTCGGGCAGGACCGAGGCCTGCGGATAGCGTGTGCCCTTCTCCAGGCGGGGCCCGTCGACGAACCTCGGGTGTGCGGCCTTCAGGTCGATGATCCGAGTCCGCTTGCTGGACAGCTTGGACTCGCCGACCCCGCCGCCGCCGATCACCATGTACTTCTCGTCCTGCGCCGGCGCCAGCAGCACCGTCCCGGACGTCTCCATCCTGTCGGCGTCGCTCAGCCCGGGCAGCTTGGTGAACCTGTTGCTGTCCACGTCCCAGACGCCGGGGTCACGGCCGACGTCGTCGGGTCCGTAGCCCGCGTTGGAACCCGAGTAGAAGATCTTGCCGTTCTGCATCAGGAACAGTGCGGGATAGGTCGGGAACTGACGGATCTTCGGCGTGTACGTCCACTTCCTGGTCGCCGGGTCGAAGAGCTCGTTCTTGCCCGGGACCAGCTGGCCGATGTCGTCGAGCCCGGAGACGCTGAGGATCTTCCCGTCGCTCAGGGTGGTGAGTGTCGAATACCAGCGCGCCTCCTTCATCGGGTCGACCTTGATGTACCTCTCGGCGACCGGGTCGAACTCGAAGGCGTCCCGGATTCCCTGGAAGTCCTTCTTGTCGAGGGCGAGCTTCTGCGCGATGCCGTAGGTGTTGCGGGCGTCGACGCCGGTCAGTCCCTGGACCCGGTAGTTGTCCTGGGTGCCGGTCTCGTATCGGGAGCCGCTCCTTTGCGCTTCGACGTAGATACGGCCGAGGCCGGGGTCGTTGCGCAGGAACCTGCCGGTCTGCTGGTCGAACACCTTCTTCGCGCGCGGGACGAGCACCGGGTCCTTCGAGACGAATGTTCTGCCGTTCTCCCTGCCGGTGAATCCGGTGCCCGCGGGCAGGGTGATCGGTCTGTCCGGGTTCTCGTTGTGGACGATCATCAGGCCGCCGGCCTTGGTGACGTCGCCCTTCAGCTTCTCGTACCGCTTGGTGCCGCCCGCGATCAGCAGCTTGCCGTCGGCGAGCTGGGTGTGGCCGGTGCAGAACAGGTCGCTGGGTGTCGGGACCTTCTTGATCGTGCCCCTGACGGGGTCCCAGATCCGGGTGTCGAACCTCTTCGCGTCGAAGTTGTCCTGGTTGTTGCCCGAACCGGCGACGAGCAGCACCTTGCCGGTGCGCAGCAGTGCGGCGTGGATGGTGTTCTGGCGGTACTCCTCGGGGAACTCCACGATCTCCCAGTGGCCGTTGTCCGCTTTGTACTCGGGTCTGTTGATCTGGTACTCGTGGTACTTCTGTGTTCCGACGCGGTAGAGCCACGGCCCGTTCATCCCGGCCAGCGCGAGTGCGACCGCCGTACCGATCGCGAGACGACGGGCCCGACGGTGCCCGGCACGGTCGCTCATTCCTTACGTCCCCCCAGTCCGCCCAGTCCGCCCAGTCCCCCCAGCGCGATCTGCAGGGTCGGGTCCCCGCCCGCCCCGTCCCGTCCGGGCGTGTGCGCCGCAGCCGGCGGTGCGTACGGCGCGGCCACCGTGGGAGCCGGTGCCGGTGCCGGGACCGTGTCCCGCGGCTCCGGGGCGGCGGGCTGCCGCCTCGCGGCCCGCAGCGTCCAGCGCCAGGCGAAGACCGGTGACGCGGTGATCAGCAACGCGAACGAGGCCCAGATGATCATCGCCGGGTGGGCGTGCCCGAGGACGAATCCGGCGACGATGGAGGCGCCGAAGACCACGATGAAGAACAGATGGATGCGGAAGGTCCCGAACAGGGTGTCAGGGCTCGCCGAGTCGCCCTTGGGCGTCACCACGAACTTGCTCTTGCGGCGCAGCAGGGCGTCCATCAGGGAGCGGGCGTAGATCGGCGCGGACAGTGCCGACATCACCATGCCCGCCACACCGCCGGAGCCCTCGGGCTCGTGCGGGGAGACATTGTGCCGGCGGTTCCAGATGTACAGGCCGATCTGGAGCGCGGAGGCGTTGCCGTACAGCATCAGCCACACGGTCGGGTCGATGTTCACACCCGAGGCGCCCAGGCCCAGGAACAGTGCGCAACTCAGCGCCGCCAGGATCCAGTTGAGGGCCGACATCGGGTAGAAGACGATCATCATCGTGTAGTTGAAGAGCTTGCCCGGCGGCAGGGAGAAGAAGCCCTTCCAGTACTGCTTGAGGATCGTCTCGTACGTCCCCCTCGACCAGCGCAGCTGCTGGGTGAAGAAGTCCGTCCAGGCGCCCGGCCCCTCGCCCACCGCGAGCACGTCCGGTGTGTAGACGGACCGCCACTTCCTCCCCGTCGCCGGGTTCTTGTGGCGGTGCATCTCGAAGCCGGTGGCCATGTCCTCGGTGATCGAGTCGTACAGACCGCCGATCTGCTTCAGCGCCTTGATCCGTACGGCGTTGGAGGTGCCGACGAACATCGGGGCGCCGTACCGGTTGCCGGCGCGCTGGATCAGCGCGTGGAAGAGGAACTGCTGCGACTCGGCGGCCTTGGTGACGAACGTGTCGTAGTTGCCGTACACCTGCGGGCCGATGACGAAGCCGACGTCGGGGTCGCGGAAGAAGCCGAGCATCCGCTCCAGGTAGTTGGGCAGCGGCACATGGTCGGTGTCGACGGAGGCGAAGTAGTCGTAGTCGTCGCCGTGCGCCTCCAGCCAGGCGTTGTAGTTGCCGTGCTTGGTCCTGGCGCGGTGCGGGCCCTTGGGCCGGTTCCACTTCTCGATGCCCTTGCGGGAGAAGTGGTGCACACCGAGCCGCTCGCAGACCGCCTTCACCCCGGGGTCGTCGCCCTCGTCGAGGAGCCAGACGTGCAGCAGGCCCCGGTGGCGCACCCTGACCGCCGCCTCCAGGGTCTTCGTGACCATCTCCAGGGGCTCCTTGCCGGGCACGAAGGAGGTCAGGAAGGCGACTCTCGTGCCGGTCTCGGGCACGACCGGGACCGGGTCGCGGGCGACGAGGGTGGCGTGCGCGTTCGACAGCACGTTCAGACAGCGGAAGAACTCGATCAGACCGATCGAGACGAGCATCACGACATCGAGGGCGGGCAGCCACGCGAAGGCCGGGTAGTCACGCTCGGTCCAGTGTTCGGGCTGCAGCAGCCAGCCGAGCAGGACCAGCGAGAGCAGCGGCGCGGCCGCCAGCATCAGGGCGACCCGGACACGGTGCGGTTCCTGCGAGATCAGGGAGCGGTACTGCACCTTGTAGGGCTTGCGCGGATCCGGCTGGGTGAGGGGGCCTGCCAGCCGGCTGTAGTGCTCGTAGTCGTACTTCGGCAGCGATGTTCTGATCCGGTGCAGAGCCCCCGTGTTCCCGGCCCGGTGCGAAGGCAGCCTGAGCTGGGTGGTCCGAGACGAGTCGGAGTTCTGCCGGGCGCCAGTCGGCGTCGACGTCATGAGTCATCCCCCCAACACGCGGTGGGCGCGTGTTCGTCGGTTCCTCGACCATCTGGTCGGGCCCCCCTCGGCCCTCACAGGCGTTTCAGTGACGGGTCACAGCGATCACACAGTGCATTCACAGGGACATCAGACCGTGACCGTGCGGTTGCAGGATGCCCCCCACATCCTTCGTTGCCGGGGCCCCCTTCCCCCGCAACACCGGCAACCGTTTCCTTTCCCCCCAAGTGCCGCGAATACGCAGCATCTTGAAAACCAGGGTTCTACGGCGTTCATCATGATCGCAAGGTGGGAAACGCGGTGTTTACCGGTCATAGGCGCTCATTGTGAGGCCCCTGGGAAGCTTGTGGAGCCTTTGTAGGCAGGCTGGCGCGGATGTTGCGGAAGTGTTCCTTCGGGACGTTCTCGGGCCCATATCTGATCAACGGCCGCACCGCCCCACACGGCAGCAGGCCCCCCGTGCGAAACGGAGGGCCTGCTGTGTCGGTGCGCCGCCAGGGACTCGAACCCCGGACCCGCTGATTAAGAGTCAGCTGCTCTAACCAACTGAGCTAGCGGCGCCTGCTGACCTGCACACCTTACCCCACCCCGGGGCTGCTCCCGACCGCCTCCCGGCCACCTCCCGACCGCCGGGCACCCGCCCCGGGGGGCGCCCTCTGTACATCATTCGGACCGTCAACATGCGCGTCCCGAACACAGTTGGGAAACTGGCGAACGTGCACAGTTGCGGACATTTCCACCTGGAATGTGAAAGGGCGTCGCATGAAGACTCCGGTATTCGAGGAATTCGATCCGGCGAGCGACTGCGACTGCCCCGGATGCGCCCACTGGGGGCGCGTGCCGCCGCACCCCCGGGCCGGCCGCACCGGCGGTCGTCCGGCGGCCCATCGCGCCGTGATCCTGGCGGCCGCGGCCTCCGCCGCCCTCGGCGCGGGTCACGCGGCCCCTGCCGTGGCCGCCCCGCACGCACCCGACCGGCCGGGCGTTCCCGCAGGTGACGAGCCCGAGACACCGCAGGGCGGCAAGGCCCCGCTGCACGGCCCGGGAGGCACTGCGGCGCAGCCGGCGGGCCCGCTGGTCACACCGGCGACCACCCGCGCGGACATCATCATCCGGGCCAAACTGTGGGTCGCCGAGAAGGTGCCGTACAGCCTGAGCGACTACCGGCCCGACGGCTACCGGCAGGACTGCTCGGGCTTCGTCTCGATGGCCTGGAACCTGCCGGGCAACGAATGGACGGGCACGCTCGACCAGTACGGGGTGCGCATCACCAAGGACGAACTGCAGCCCGGCGACATCCTGCTCTTCCACAACCCGGCGGACCCCGAGCGGGGCTCCCACGTCGTCATCTTCGGCGGCTGGACGGACTACACGCACACCTACTACCTCGCCTACGAGGAGACCCGCCCGTCCGCCCGCAGCCAGGCCACGCCCTACCCCTACTGGAGCCACGCGGAAAGCTATGTCGCCTACCGCTACAAGGGACTCACGAGCGGCACGGCGGACGCCGCGGCGGCAGCCGCCGGCACGGGCGGGGCACCGGACACGGGATCGGCGACGGCACCGGACCTCGGCACGGCCGCCGCCCCGGACCCCGCTACGACTCCCGCCCCCGCCCCGGCCCCGGCCCCGGCTCCGGACACGGCCGCGGCGGCCCCCGCCCAGGAAGCGACCCCGTACCCGGGCGCGGTGTACTTCGGTCCTGGCGCCGACAACAAGTACGTCACCCAGCTGGGTCAGTTGCTCGTCGCGCGCGGTGCCGGGACCTACTACACCAGCGGTCCCGGCCCGCGCTGGACGGACGCGGACCGTCGGGCCACGCGGGCGTTCCAGTTGGCGCAGGGCTGGACGGGCGTGCACGCGGACGGGCTGCTGGGCCCGCAGACCTGGGCGCTCCTGACGACCGGCGGGGGAAAGGGCGTCACGGCCCCCGCGGCCGCACCGCCCGCACCGCCCGCACCCCCACCGGCGGTTCCCGGCTACCCCGGACCGGCCGTGTTCCGGCCCGGGGCGGCCAACGAGTACATCACCCAGCTCGGAAAGCAGCTGGTGAAGAAGGGGTTCGGCAAGCACTACACGACCGGGCCGGGGCCCCGCTGGACCGAGGCGGACCGGCGGGGAGTCGAGGACTTCCAGCGCGCCCAGGGCTGGCGGGGCGGCGCGGCGGACGGCTACCCGGGGCCCGAGACCTGGCGGCGGCTCTTTTCCTGACCATCTGTTGTGACGCATCTGGCGCGGAGGCTGGAGGCACGCATGAGCACCATCACTTCACACTCGCCCGAGTCCGAGGAGCCCACCGAGGGACCGTCCAGGCCCGCCCGGCTCATCCAGAACGAGGCGACCACCGAGATCCCCGTCCACCTGCTGTTCCGCGACGACCCGGACACGGCGCCGGTGCCGCTCGGACCGGCGGTCGTGGGGCGCCGGCACGGCACGGGGGAGCAGCCGCGGCTGCGACGGCCGGCACCGGCCAAGGCCCGTCCGGTGCCGCAGGTCGACCCCGAACTGGTGGAGCGGCCCGCGCCGGTGCTGCCCGGGTCGGCGGGTGTGCTCGCCGGTGCCTGCGGGCTGGCCGGTTGCGTGGTCTCCTCGTGGTGGGCGGGCGCGCTGCCGCCGCTCGCGATGGAGGCGCTGCGGCTGCCGTCGTTCGCCGGGGCGGGGCTCGGGCCCGTGCAGTGGGCCGCGTTCACGGGTGCCGGGGTGGTGAGTCTGCTGGGTTTCGGCGGGCTGGCCCGCGGGCGCACCGGGCGGGCCTCGGTGCTCGGCCTGTTCGGCCGCTACCGGGGGACGGTGCGGCGCACCGGCCTGATGTGGGTCAACCCGCTGCTGCTGCGGCGCCGGGTGGACGTACGGCTGCGGCACTGGCGCAGCGAGCCGATGCACGCGGCCGACGGCCACGGGGTCGCGGTGCGGGTGGTGGTGCTGGTGGTGTGGCGGGTGCGGGACACGGCCCGGGCCACGCTGGGTGTCGAGGACCACGAGACATATCTGCGGGAGTGTGTGGAGGCGGCGCTGGTCCGGGTGCCGGTGGAGCCGCCGGGTACCGGCCGGGGTTCCGCCGACGAGGCCGGGGAGGCGCTGACCCGGCTGGTCGTGGCGGACGCGGCGCCGGTCGGTCTGGAGGTGTTCTCCGTGCAGCCGGTCCGGGTGGAGTACGCCCCCGAGGTCGCCTCCGCGATGCACCGCCGGCGTATCGCCGCGCTGGACGCGCAGCACCGGGCCACCGTGCTCACCTCCGTCGTGGACTCGGTCGAGGACACGGTGACCCGGCTGACCATGCGGGGGCTGGTCGAACTCGACGACTACGAGCGGAAGGTGCTCGTGAAGGATCTGACGGTGGCGTTCTGCTCGGGGCGCGGGGAAACCAGCCCGTGATTGGTATGGACATGTTCAAGCGTCAGCAATAATCTGGAACTTGGTCTAGACCTGCACGGCTCACAGGACTTCCCCACACGTTCTCCAGGAGCGGCAGCATGCGCACAAAGACCAAGTTGTATGCCGCGGTGCTGGGCCTCGCCACGACCGGAGCCCTCGCGCTCTCCTCAGGCGGCGCCAGCAGCCACGGCTACACCGACCTCCCCATCAGTCGTCAGAAGCTCTGCCAGAACGGCACGGTCACCAACTGCGGCGACATCCAGTGGGAGCCGCAGAGCGTCGAGGGCCCCAAGGGCTTCCCGGGCTCCGGCGCGGCGGACGGCCGGATCTGTTCCGCGAACAACACACGCTTCGCCCAGCTCGACAGCCCGCGGACACCCTCCGGCGGCGCCTGGCCGACCACCAGGGTGACGGGCGGCCAGAACTACACGTTCCGCTGGCAGTTCACGGCCATGCACGCCACGACCGACTTCAAGTACTACGTCACCAGGCAGGGCTGGAACCAGAACCACAACCTGGCCCGCTCGGACCTCAACCTCACGCCGTTCCTGACGGTCCCGTACGGCGGGCAGCGGCCGCCGTCGACCCTCTCGCACAGCGGCAGGCTGCCCACCGGCCTGAGCGGCCACCACGTGATCCTCGCGGTATGGACGATCGCGGACACGGGCAACGCGTTCTACGCCTGCTCGGACGTCACGTTCTGAAGTCTGAGGGTTACTTGAGACAGGCCGGTCTCCGCGACGGGTACCTTCCCCACACCAGACGTACCTGACCGCGGGGGAAGTGCCATGGACCTGTTGTTCTACGTCGTGCCCAGCCTGATGATCGCCATCGCCGTGTTCGCGGCGTACCGCGTGGTGCGCCGCTGGCTCCAGATCCGGGGCGCCTGGAACAGCGGGCTGACGGCGGAGGGGCGCTGTCTTCGGGCGTACACGACGACCCACGGAGGCAGCAACAACTCGTCCGTCCGCACCACGCTGCACCACGTCTACGAGTTCACCGCCCGCGACGGCCGGGCCGTCCGCTTCGAGGAGGAGGACGGCCCGGGGACCATCGTCGAGGGCGACTTCGTCACCGTGTACTACACCGAGGGACGCGAGGTGGTGGCCACGGCTCTGCCGCCGCGCCGCGGCAAGCAGGCCGCGGCCACCTTCGGCATCCTGGCGTTCCTCGGGGTGTTCGTCGCGTTCTGCATCGGCTTCATGATCCAGTACGCCGTCGTCTTCGAGACGTCGGACACCGGCGGGTTCTGAAGCGCGACCCTCCTCATCTGACGCTACGTCAACTACCGTGCACCTCCATGGAGTCCATGAGGGGCACGGTCGCACAGCTCGTCGCCGCCCGGTGGGGCGACCACCGGCCGGGGCTGTGGTTCGAGGAGCGGACGCTCACCCATCACGAGGTCGCGGCCGGCGCCGCCGCCCGCGCCGCGCTGCTGGCCGAGCTGCTGCCGCCGGGGGCGGAGCCGCACATCGGTGTCCTCCTCGACAACACCCCCGAGTACCCCATGTGGCTGAGCGCGGCGGCCCTCGCGGGAGCCGCCGTCGCCGGGATCAACCCCACCCGCCGCGGCCCCGAGCTCGCCCGCGACATCCTCCACACCGAGTGCCGGATCCTGGTCACCGAACCCGCCCACCTCCCGCTCCTGACCGGCCTCGAACTGCCCGGCGTACGGCTGCTGGTGACCGGCACCGAGGAGTACGACGACCTCCTCGCACCGTTCGCGGACGCGGAACCCGACCACTCCCGGGCCGCCCCCGAGGACCGTCTCCTGCTCTACTTCACCTCGGGCTCGACCGGCGCCCCCAAGGCCGCGATCTGCTCCCAGGGCCGGCTGGCCGCCGCCGGCGCCTCGCTCGTCGGCCGGTTCGGGGTGGGCGCGGACGACGTGCACTACGTCTGCATGCCGATGTTCCACGGCAACGCGGTGATCGCCGACTGGGCGCCCGCGCTGGTGGCCGGAGCGGGGGTGGCGCTGCGGCGGCGGTTCTCGGCGTCCGGCTTCCTGGCGGACGTACGCGGGTACCGGGCGACGTACTTCACCTATGTGGGCCGCGCGATCCAGTACCTCCTCGCCACCGAGCCGCGGCCCGACGACCGGAACCATCCGCTGCGGCTCGGCTTCGGCACGGAGGCGGGTGCCGTGGACGCCGCCGCCTTCGAGCGGCGGTTCGGAGTGCGGCTGGTGGAGGGGTACGGGTCCTCGGAGGGCGGCGCGGCGATCCAGTGGACGCCGGGGACCCCGGCCGGGGCGGTCGGCCGGGCGGCACCCGGTCTCGTCGTCCTCGATCCGGAGACGGGCAAGGAGTGCCCGCCGGCCCTCTTCGACGCGTCCGGGCGGCTGCTCAACGGGGACGCGGCGATCGGGGAGCTGGTCAACCGGGGGCCGAACCCCTTCGAGGGGTACTGGCGCAATCCCGGGGCGGAGGCCGAGCGGCGCAGGGACGGCGGGTACTGGACCGGGGACCTCTTCTGCCGGGACGCCGACGGCTTCCTCTACTTCACCGGCCGCACCGACGACCGCCTCCGCGTCGACGGCGAGAACCTGGCCGCCGCGATGATCGAGAACATCCTGGCGCGCTACGACGGTGCCGCCGCCGCCGCCGCCGTCGCCGTCTACGCGGTGCCGGACCCGGTGACCGGTGACCAGGTGATGGCGGCGATCGCCGGGACCTTCGATCCGGCCGCCTTCGTGCGGTTCCTGGCCGCCCAGCCCGATCTCGGGACGAAGATGGCGCCCCGCTTCGTACGGGTCGTGGAGCGGATGCCGGTCACGGCCACCAACAAGATCCACCGGGCACTGCTCAGGAGGGAAGGGTTCCGGTGTGCCGGTCCGGTGTGGTGGCGCCCGCCCCGGGGAGCCGGCGTACCGGAGGCTGACCCGGGAAGACGTGGAAGGGCCTCTCGCTCCCACGAGAGGCCCTTCACAGGTGCGCCGCCAGGGACTCGAACCCCGGACCCGCTGATTAAGAGTCAGCTGCTCTAACCAACTGAGCTAGCGGCGCATGACTCCCGCCGTCCGCTCTTCGCGGCCGGCGACAGAGAAAATACTACCTGGTCCAAGGGGGTGCTCCGGACCACGCCCGTGAGCGGTAAACCCAGGGCCGGCGTGATCCGGACCACAGACCCTAGATCGTCAGTGAGAGGAGCACGGGTGCCGCGTTTCTGTTCAGGGTGTCTGCGGCCCGGCGGAGGCGGTGGGCGTGTTCGATCGGGAGGGACAGGGCCAGGCTGCCGACCGAGGAGCCGGCTGTGATCGGGACGGCCGCGCAGACCGTGCCGATCGCGTACTCCTGGAGGTCGAGGTGGGGCACGGTGGGCGGCTGGGACTCCAGGCGGGAGAGCAGCAGCTTGTCGCTGGTGATGGTGCGCGAGGTGAGGCGGGCCAGCTTGTGTCGGGAGAGGTGGTCGCGGCGGCCGTTGTGGTCGAGCTGGCCGAGCAGGCTCTTGCCGGCCGCGGTCGCGTGGGCGGAGTAGCGGAAGTCGACCCATTCGTTGACCGCCGGCGTGGCCGGGCCGGCGGCGTACTGGGTGACCTTGACCTCGCCGTCGACGTACCGGCTGATGTAGACGGCGGCGCCGACGGAGTCGCGCAGCCGGTCCAGGGTGCGCTGGAGCTTGTCGTGCAGCGCCTCCTCGCGATCATGGGCGGAGCCGAGGCGGACGAGGGCGTCCCCGGTGACGTACGCCCCCTCGGCGATCTGCTCGACGTAGCCCTCGCGGCGCAGCATCCTCAGGAGCGTGGTCACTCGCTCCGGGCTGAGGCCGGTATGCCGGGAGAGCTGGACGTCGGTTACTCCGGTGGTGTGCCGTGCCACGGACTCCAGGACGCGCAGGGCGTCCTGGGCCGAGTGGTACGGCGCGGTCGGCTCGTGCATCAGCGCCACGGTTTCCCCCTGCGCTCGCTTCTTGGGCCGTGATCCGGACGGCGAACCCCTCCACGATATCGGTCAAGTGACCTGTTGGGAGCGGCTGTTGACCGGTTTCCGTCGCTCTCAGCAGGGGCGGAGCCGCGCTGGCATATGTCCGGGACATGACCCGCAGTGTGGACCTCGGGCGTTGGTGCGTTCACTTCTCGCGGTCAGAGGACCGCACCGAGAAATTCCCGGGTCCGCTCCTGCTCCGGATCGCTGAAGATCTTCTCGGGAGGCCCGGACTCGATGACCCGGCCCGAGTCGAACATCAGGACCTGGTCCGAGATGTCACGGGCGAAGTTCATCTCGTGGGTCACACAGAGCATCGTGATGTCGGTGGTGCGGGCGATGTCCCGCAGCACGTCCAGGACGCCCGCGACCAGCTCCGGGTCCAGCGCCGAGGTCACCTCGTCCAGGAGCAGCACCTGCGGCCGCATCGCCAGCGCCCGGGCGATCGCCACCCGCTGCTGCTGGCCGCCGGACAGCTGGGTCGGACGGGCGTCGCACTTGTCGGCCAGGCCCACCAGGTCCAGCAGCTCGCGGGCGCGCGCCTCCGCCTCGTCCTTGGACAGGCCCAGCACGGTGACGGGGGCCTCGGTGATGTTTCTGAGCACGGTCATGTTCGGGAACAGATTGAACTGCTGGAACACCATCCCGATCTTCTTGCGCACCTCCCGGATCTGCTTCTCGGGGGCAGGGAAGAGCCGCTGCCCGTCGACGGTGATCGTGCCCTCGTCCGGCTTGGCCAGCGTCATCAGCAGCCGCAGGATCGTGGTCTTGCCCGACCCGGACGGCCCGATCAGCGTGACGTGCTTGCCGGCCTCCACACCGAAGTCGAGCCGGTCGAGGACGGTGTGGTCCCCGAACCGCTTGGTGACCTGCTCCAGGCGCACCAGCTCGCCGGTGTGCTGCCCGGGCTTCTTCTCGGGGTTCTTCGCGGTGTCAACGGACAAGACGTCGCTCCATGGCTCGCAGCAGAAGGGAGGCCAGATAGGAAATGAGGATGAAGGCCACACCGATCACGGACAGGGGCTCGGTGAACTGGAAGTGCTCCTGGGAGTAGAGCCGCGCCTGGCCCAGCATCTCCAGCACGGTGATCACCATCAGCATCGGCGTGTCCTTGAGCATCGCGATCACATAGTTGCCGAGCGCCGGCACGACCCGCCGGATCGCCTGCGGCAGGATCACCGCGGTCCAGGTCCTGCCCACCGGCAGGTTGAGTGCCGTCGCCGCCTCCCACTGGCCGGCCGGCACCGCCTCGATACCGGCCCGGTAGACCTGCATCGTGTACGTCGAGTAGTGCAGCCCGATCCCGATGACGCCGGTGGTCAGCGCCGAGAGGGTCACGCCCCACTCGGGCAGCACATAGAAGAGGAAGAACAGCTGCACCAGCAGCGGGGTGTCGCGCACGAACTCCGTGACCACCCCCACCGGCCAGCGCACCCACCGGGACGGCGTCCGCATCAGCAGCGCCCACACCAGCCCGAGGGTGAAGGAGATCAGCGAGCCGAGGGCCAGCGCCTCCAGGGTGACGACGAGGCCGTCCCAGAAGAGCGGCATGAAGTCGCCGACCGCGTTCCAGTCCCACTTCATGCGACACCACCTCCCACGCCGGTCGTCTCGGCGCGCTTCAGCTCATGTGCGGACACCCCACGCTCCGGCGCCCGGCCGATCCCGGCCTTCAGCCGCTTCTCCAGTCCGCGCATGACGCGGGTGAGCAGGAAGGCGATCACGAAGTAGATCAGCAGGATGTACGTGTAGATCTCGGCGCTCTCCTGGAGCGCGAGGCGCACCAGATTGCCGCTGAACGCCAGATCGCCCATGCCCATGACGGACACCAGCGCGGTGCCCTTGAGCAGTTCGATCAGCAGGTTGGAGAACGGCGGGATCATCTCCGGCACCGCCTGCGGCAGCAGGATCAGCCGCATCCGCTGCCAGGGCGTGAAGCTGAGCGCGATCCCGCCCTCCTTCTGCGCGGGCTCGACCGCGTTCAGCGCGCCCCGGACGATCTCCGAGCCGTACGCCCCATAGGTCAGCCCGAGCGCCAGCGTGCCCGCCCACAACGGGACCAGCTGCCAGCCGAAGGCGGGCGGCAGCACGAAGAACACCCAGAAGATCATGACCAGGGCGGAGGTCCCGCGGAACACCTCGGTGTAGCAGCCCGCGAGGAAGCGGACGATCCACAGCCGGTGGGTGCGCGCGATCCCGACGAGGAAGGACACGGCGGCGGCCAGCAGCCCGCTGAGGACGAGCAGCTGGATCGTGGTCCAGATCCCTTTGAGTACGAGTTCCCAGAGTCCCGAGGTCATCCGCCGCACAGCTCCTTCGCGGTCAGATCGGTCATCTCGGCCTCGGTGAAGCCGAAGGGCTTGAGGATGCGGAACAGCTCGCCGCTCTTCTTCAGCTCCCGCAGCTCGACATTGAAGGCGTCACGCAGCTTCGTCTCGGTCGGCCGGAAGGCGAAGGCACCCCCGTCGATGTGCGGCTTGCCGTCCACGAGCGGTGTGAAGGCCTTGGTGGCCTCCGCCTTGGCGGACTTCTTCACCACCTCGCGGGTGGTGAGCGCCGTACCGGCGAACACGTCGGCCCGCCCGGCCTCCACGGCGTTCAGCCCGGCGACCTGGTCCGGCACGATCAGGATGTCGCTCTCCTTGTACCCCGCGTCGACGGCGTACTGGATCTCCGCATAACCGGTCCCGGTCGCGAACCGGGCCTGCTTCTCGACGACGTCCTTGTAGTCGTGCAGCCCCTTGGGATTTCCCTTGCGTACGATGAAGGAATCGAGCATCTGGTAGTCGGGGTCCGCGAAGATGACCTGCTCGCAGCGCTCGGGATTGACGTACATCCCGGCGGCCACCACATCGAACTGCTGTGAGTTCAGCCCGGGGATGAGCGACCCGAACTCGGTCGGCACGGGCTGCACCCGGTCAACCCCGAGCCGCTTGAAGACCGCCTTCGCCAACTCGGGCGCTTCGCCGGTCAGTTCGCCGTTCCTGTCGATGTACCCGAAGGGGATCTCGCCCGCGATGCCGAGGCGTACGACGCCCTGCGCCTTCAGCCGGTCGAGCAGATCGCCGCCGTCGGTGGTGGAGGCGGTGGCCACGCGGGAGCAGCCGGCCGCGCCCAGCGTGCCGAGCGCCGCCACCCCCGCGAGCAGCGACCGGCGTGTGGTCCCGGTGGGCCCATTTGTGTGTTCGCCATGTTCCAGTCGTGGAGCCATGGCGGCGCGGCTACCCGGGACGATGCGATGTATGCACCATGGAACGCATGGCTGACCGTTACATCGACGTCTCGCTGGTCAAGCGTGGAATCACCTGTACGGCAAGGCTGCTGACCGACCGTGCGCCGCTCACCTGCGCGGCCGTGTGGGACGCGCTTCCGCTGTCCGGTGACGTCTACCACGCGAAGTACGCGCGCAACGAGATCTATGCGCTCTTCCCGCCGTTCGCGGAATCGGAGCCACCGCTGGAGAATCCGACCGTCACCCCGATTCCGGGAGATCTCTGTTACTTCTCCTTCGCGGGCGCGGAACTCGGCACCAAGGCCTACGGCTACGACCGCGAGGTTCCCGCCGGCACGACCCTGGTCGACCTGGCCCTCTTCTACGAGCGCAACAACCTCCTCCTCAACGGCGACGTGGGCTGGGTCCCCGGCATCGTCTGGGGCCAGGTCGTCGAGGGCCTTCAGGAGATGGCCGAGGCATGCAACGACCTGTGGCGGTCGGGGGCGGCGGGGGAGACGCTCAGCTTCCGGCGGAGGTGACCCCGGCCTCGTACAGCGCGTGCGCGGCCCGCAGCACCAGGTCGTCCCGGTGCCGGGCCGCCACGATCTGCAGGCCCACCGGAAGCCCGTCCCCGTCCGCGCCGACCGGGACGGTCGCCGCCGGCTGCTGGGTCAGGTTGAACGGGTAGGTGAACGGCGTCCAGCCCGTCCAGCGCCGGTGTGCCGACCCCTTCGGCACCTCGGCACCCGCCTCGAACGCCGTGATCGGGAGGGTCGGGGTGACCAGAAGGTCGTGGGACTCGTGGAAGTGGCCCATACGGCGCCCGAGTTCCATGCGCACATCGACGGCGGCCAGATAGTCGAGGGCGCTCAGCCGGGCCCCCAGGCCGCAGATCTCCCTCAGGCCCGGGTCGAGCAACTCCCGCTGGTGCGGCCCGAGATGCTGGACCACACGGGCCGCCCCGCTGAACCACAGGGTGTGGAAGGCGTCCACCGGTTCGGCGAAGTCGGGGTCGGCCTCTTCGACGTACGCGCCGAGAGACGCCAGCCGCTCCACCGCCCGCCGCACCGCCGCCGCGACCGCCGGCCGCACCGCCACCTGACCGCCCAGGGACGGTGAGTAGGCGAAGCGCAGCCCCCGCACCCCGCCGGACAGCCCTAGCGCGAACGAGCCGGGCGGCGGGCCGAGCGCCGACCAGTCGCGGGAGTCCGGGGCGGCGATGACGTCCAGCAGCAGGGCCGCGTCGGCCGCGTCCCGGGTCATCGGCCCCACGTGCGACAGCGTGCCGAAGGCGCTCGGCGGGTAGAGCGGCACCCTGCCGTACGTCGGCTTCAGGCCGAAGATCCCGCAGAACGCCGCCGGGATGCGGACGCTGCCGCCGCCGTCCGTGCCGAGCGCGAGCGGGCCCGCGCCGAGGGCCACGGCCGCCGCCGCACCCCCGCTCGATCCGCCCGCGGTACGCGACGGGTCGTGCGGATTGCGGGTGATGCCGGTCAGCGGCGAGTCCGTGACGCCCTTCCAGCCGAACTCCGGGGTCGTGGTCCTGCCGAGGAAGACCGCGCCGTGCTCGCGCAGCCGGGCGACGGAGGGCGCGTCCTCGTCCCAGCGCCCCTGCTCGGAGATCGTTCTGGAGCCGCGCAGGGTCGGGGTGCCACGTTGCAGCAGGATGTCCTTCACCGTGACCGGGACGCCGTCCACCAGTCCGGACGGCTCGCCGAGCCGCCACCGCTCCTCCGACAGACGGGCCCGCGCGAGAGCCTCGTCCGCGGTGAGCCGCACGAACGCGTTCACCTCCGGCTGGATCCGCTCGGCCCGCTCCAGGGCCGCGCGCGTGGCTTCCACCGGGCTGAACTCGCCCTTGCGGTAGCCGTCGAGGAGTTGTACGGCGGTCAGCTCGGTGAGGTCGTCCGTCATGCGCCCTCCAGCCATCGTCGGTGGTGCTTCAGCGTCCCGGTACGTATCCGCGCTTCTTGTCGACCACGTTCGCCAGTGGTCTGCCCGCCTCCCAGCGCCCGTACAACTCCACGAACTGGGCGCCGAGTTCGTCCCGCCAGCCGATCGTGTCGCCGCTCATGTGCGGGGACACGATCAGATTAGGGACCTGCCACAGCGGGCTGTCGGGGGTGAGGGGTTCGTGCTCGAAGACGTCCAGGGCCGCGCCCGCGATCCAGCGCTTGGTCAGCGCCTCGACGAGCGCGTCCTCGACGACCAGCTGCCCGCGCCCGACGTTGACGAACCGGGCGGAGGGCTGCATCACCCCGAACCGGCGGGAGTCGAACATGCCGTACGTCTGCTCCGTGAGCGGTGCCGCCGCGATCACCCAGTCGGCGCGGGCCATCAGCCGGTCGAGATCGCCGGGCCCGTGGATACCGGTGGCCGGGGTGCGCCCGACGAGCGCGGTCGTCACGTCGAGCGCCTTGAGCGCACGGACGATCGCGCGGCCGATGGGCCCCGACCCCACGACACACGCGCGCGTGCCGGCCACCCGCTGCGCGTCACGGTGCCGCCAGGTCCGCTCGCCCTGGAGCTCCCAGGTCCGCGGCAGGTCCTTGGCCATCGCCAGGACGAGGGCGGCGACGTACTCGGCGATCGGCCGGTCGAAGATGCCGCGGGCGTTGGTGACCACCGTGTCGGAGGCGGCCAGCTCCGGGCAGAGCAGATGGTCCACGCCGGCGCTCGCCGTGTGCACCCAGCGTGGCCGCGGGCCCTCGCCCGGCCACGCCTCGCGCACGGCATGCGAGGTGAAGTCCCAGACGAGCAGGACATCGGCGTACGGCAGCCGGGCGGCCAGCGTGGAGTCGTCGGCGTGCTCGATCCGGGCACGGCCGGTGAGCCGGCCGAGCCGGGGGAGCGGTTCGGCGTCCAGGACGAGCAGGGTGGGGGCGGTCATCGGGGCACCGTTCTACGGGGTGACCGGGCGGCCGGCACAGGCGGTGACGTGGGCGGATTGACCACGCTCGCACCCGAATCTACCGTCGTCAACACGGGCAGGCGTACGGTCCGTTGTCCACTCGCTTCCCACAGTGAGGCAGGTGACCGGCATGGACACCCTGGGCATCTCCTTCCTCGGCGGACCCCGCCCCCAGCGTGGAGTCGGAGTCGTCGCGCCCTTCGACTTCGCGCTCGACCGCGAGCTGTGGCGCTGGATCCCGGACGAGGTCTCGCTCCATCTGACCCGCACGCCGTACGTGCCCGTCGAGGTCAGTCTCGACCTCGCGCGCCTGGTCAGCGAGCATGCGACGCTCGTCGACGCGGTCCGCACGCTCACCGCGATCACGCCCGAGGTCGTCGCCTACGCCTGCACCTCCGGCAGCTTCGTCGGCGGGATCGCCGGGGAGCAGGCGATGTGCGCGGCGATGACCGGGGCCGGCGCGGTGCCCTCCGTGACGACGTCCGGAGCGCTCCTGGAGGCGCTGACCGAGCTCGGCGTACGGCGGGTGGCGCTGGTGACCCCGTACACGGTGTCCGTCACCCGGGCGCTGGAGGACTATGTGGCCGAGGCGGGCGTCATGGTGACCGGATGCGCCTACATGGGCCTGACCCGGCACATCTGGAAGGTCCCGTACCGGCAGGTCGTCGACATGGCGCACCGAGCCGCGCGAGGCCGGGCCGACGCCCTGTTCATCAGCTGCACCAACCTCCCGACGTACGACGTGATCCCCCAGCTGGAGGCCGAACTGCGCATCCCGGTGATCTCGGCCAACCAGGTGACCATGTGGGCGGCGCTGCGACGCCTGGGTACCCGGGCCGTGGGGCCGTACCAGCTGCTGATCGACACGGCGGCACGGTCCGGTCCCGTACTGCCGCAGGTACCGGAACTGCCCGACGAAGAACAGCAGGAAGGCTGGACATGACAGCACTCGGACTTCTCTACCCGGGCCACTCCGCCGAGGACGACTACCAGCGCATCGAGCAGCTCCTCGGCAGTGACATCCGGGTGGACCTCGTCCACACCGACATCGGCGAGGACGCGCACCGGGTGGACGCACTGCGCCGGATGGGCTCCACGGACCGGCTCGCGGCGGGCGTCGAGGAGCTGCGGATGTCGGGCGCCGAATCGGTGGTCTGGGCCTGCACCAGCGGCAGTTTCGTCTACGGCTGGGAGGGCGCCCACGAGCAGATCCGCAGCCTGGCCCGTGCGGCCGGCCTGCCCGCCTCCTCCACCTCCTTCGCCTTCGTGCACGCGGTACGGGAGATCGGGGTGCGACGGGTCGCGGTCGGCGCGACCTACCCGGACGACGTGGCCGCCCTGTTCGCGGACTTCCTGCGGGCGGGCGGCGTGGAGGTGGTCGCCCTGCGCGAGTCCGGGATCATCACGGCGGCGGAGGTCGGGACCTGGGGCAAGGCCGAGCTGTTCGCGCTGGCACGGGCGGCCGACCACGAGGACGCGGAGGCCGTGCTGGTGCCGGACACGGCCCTGCACACGGCCGCCCATGTCCCCGCCCTGGAGAAGGACCTGGGCAAGCCGGTCCTCACCGCGAACCAGGTCACGGTGTGGGAGGCGCTGCGCCTGACGAACCGGCGGGTGAACGCGCCGGAGCTGGGGAAGCTGTTCACGCGGGAGCCGATCGTGCAGGTGTGACAGATCCGCGGGAATAAGCGGAGGCAGTCTCCAGTTGGTGCCGGGCGGAACGGGTAGGGCCACGACCAGGAGGCACAGGTGTCAGCAGACGAGATCCGAGGCGAGGCCCACGGCACCGCCCCCGCCCCCCTCTCCGTCCTGGACCTGGTCACGGTCGGCTCCGGCCACACCGCCACCGACGCCCTGCGCACCTCCGTCGGCCTCGCCCGTCTCACGGAGTCCCGCGGCTTCCACCGGTACTGGGTGGCCGAGCACCACTCCATGCCGGGTGTCGCCTCCTCCTCCCCGGCCGTGATCCTGGCCCACCTCGCCGCGCACACCAGCCGTATCCGGCTCGGCTCCGGCGGCGTCATGCTGCCCAACCACGCCCCGCTGGTCATCGCGGAACAGTTCGGCACGCTTCAGGCCATGGCTCCCGGCCGTATCGACCTCGGGCTCGGCCGCGCCCCCGGCACGGACGGCGCCACCGCCGCGGCCCTGCGCCGCGCCGAGGGCCGGGGCGAGTCCGCCGACGACTTCCCCCAGCAGCTCGCGGAACTCATCCGCTTCCTCGACGACGACTTCCCCGACGGGCACCCCTACCGCCGTGTCCACGCCGTCCCCGGCCCGGTCCAGGGCACCTCGCCCGGCGGCGTCCAGTCCCCGCACCGCCCGCCCGTCTGGCTGCTCGGCTCCTCCGGCTTCAGCGCCCGCCTGGCCGGTGTGCTCGGGCTGCCCTTCGCCTTCGCGCACCACTTCTCGGCGCAGAACACGGTCCCGGCCCTGGACCTCTACCGGGAGTCCTTCCGGCCCTCCGCCGTCCTGGACAAGCCCTACGCCCTGATCGGCGTCTCCGTCCTCGCCGCCGACGACGAGAAGGAGGCCCGCCGTCAGGTCCTGGCCACCGGACTCAACATGGTCCGGCTCCGCACCGGCCGCCCGGGACTGTTCCCCTCTCCGGAGGAGGCCGAGGCGCACGCGTTCAGCCCGCTGGAGCGCGAGTTCGTCGACTCCTGGAACGCCAACATCATCCACGGCACGGCCGACGAGGTCCGCTCGGGCCTCGACGCCCTCCACAAACGCACGGCAGCCGACGAACTGATGATCACCTCCCACGCCCACGAGGGAGCACTACGCCTGCGCTCGTACGAACTGCTCGCGGAGGAGTTCGGGTTGCCGCGCGACTGACCGCGGGGCAGGCCCCTGGCCCGGGTGCGGTCGGCTCGCGCCGGGGGCTCATCGGGGCGGGCTGCGGCACCGTGTGCTCGCTCAGCTTGGATGGGCTCGTGCGGGAGGCTCGCGTGCGGTGTTGCTGAACCGTCCGCGTGGTGCCGTCCCTGCGCTGGGCTTGGCTCGTGCGGGGAGCGGCGTCGTGGGGCGGGCCCCCGGCCGGGTGCCCTGGCCCAGGTGCGGTCGGCTCGCGCCGGGGGCTCATCGGGGCGGGCTGCGGCACCGTGCGCTTGCTCAGCCCGGCTGCGCTCGCGCGGGAGACTTGCCTGCGGTGTTGCCGAACCGTCCGCGTGGTGCCGTCCCTGCGCTGGGCTTGGCTCGTGCGGCGGTCGGCATCGTGGGGCTGCGTCTTGCGCTCGCGGCCGACCCGGTTCCGGCCGCGCTGGATCCCGTTGCGGTTGCTCGGCGCGGTGCGCCTGCCCGCTCGCTCAGCTCGGCCGCGCTCGTGCGGGATCCCTAGGGGGCGCGCCGGTGCAATTGAGCTCGACGGGTGCCATGACGACACCCGCTGATTCGGCCCGGGAGTGACGCACGCGTTGGGCCGTGCGCTTACCCCTGCGGGCAGGCCCGTAAGCCCAGCAAGCCGGAGATACGATCCGGCGGGACCGGGCGGGAGTAGAGCCAGCCCTGGCCCGTGTCGCAGCCGATCTGGCGTAGGCGGGAGGCCTGGGCGGAGGTTTCGACGCATTCTGCGGTGACCGTCAGGCCGAGGCGGTGGGCCAGCTGGATCATCGCCTCGACCACGACCTCGTCGGCCGGGTTCGGGGCGACGCCGGCGCCGTCGTACTGAAAGCCCCGGACGAAGGAGCCGTCCAGCTTCAGGACGGACACCGGCAGCCGGCTGAGGTACGCGAGGTTGGAGTACCCGGTGCCGAAGTCGTCGATCGCGATCCTCACGCCCGTCTCGCTGAGTGCCTGGAGGGCCTGCAGCGGCCGCCCCGCCGATCCCATCACCGCCGATTCCGTCAGCTCCAGCTGGAGCAGATGCGGCGCGAGCCCCGTCTCCGCGAGCACCCCCGCCACATCCGCGACCAGGTCCGAGTCCCACACCTGACGGACCGCCACGTTCACGCTCACGAAGATGGGCGGCTCGTCTGGGTGGTCCACCTGCCAGCGGCGGGCCTGGCGGCAGGCGGTGGCCAGCACCCAGCGGCCGAGCGGCACGATCGAGCCGTCCTCCTCGGCCAGTCCGATGAACCGATTCGGCGTCAGCACACCGAACTGCGGGTGGTTCCAGCGCACCAGCGCCTCCACTCCCCGCAGCCGCCCGTCCTCCATGTTCACCAACGGCTGGTACTCCAGGGCGAATTCACCGCGTTCGATGGCCGGCCGCAGTGTGGAGACGAGCGCCTGCCGGGTCATCCGGTGGGCGTTGCGCTCCGGATCGAACAGCGTCCAGCGGGACTTGCCGTCGGCCTTGGCCCAGTACAGCGTCGTGTCCGCGTCCTGCATCAGAGCGGTGGCGGTGGTGCCGGCCGCACGCCGCTCCACGACCCCGATCGACGCCGACAGCGACAACCGCCGGCCGGAGATGTCGAAGGGAGCCTGAAGCGCCTTGAGCACGGTCTCGGCGAGTTCGGCGAGCTGCTCGGTGCCCGTCGAGTCCTCGACCAGCAGGGCGAATTCGTCACCGCCGAGTCTGGCCACCAGCGGAACACCGGCTCTGCCGCGGCCCGCCTCGTCGGCGCAGTGGGTGAGGCGTTCGGCCGCCGCCGCCAGCAGCCGGTCGCCGACGCGGTGGCCGAGTGTGTCGTTGACGGCCTTGAACCCGTCCAGGTCCAGATAGCACAGCCCGATCCGGCCCGTGCCGCCCTCGTCATATGAGTCCCGCTCCAGCGCGGCCGAAAGGCGTTCGAAGAACAGGGTGCGGTTGGGCAGCCGGGTCACCGGGTCGTGCATCTGCAAGTGCCGCAGCCGGCCCTGGAGTTCACGGCGTGCGCTGATGTCCGCGACGGACAGCAGGACGCCCGGCTGTTCGCCCGCCAGGGGCGCGACCGTGACCTGCACCCACAGCGAGTGCCCGTCGGGATGCTTGAGCCGGCGCGTGCTCCGCAGCCGCGCCTTGCGGCCGCCCAGCAACTCGCGGTACGCGTGCCAGGTGCGGGCGTCGGACGTCAGGTCCACCAGGTCGGCGGCCACGCATCCGGCGGAGTTGTCCGTGCCGGTGCCGAGGAGGTCGGCGAACGCCTCGTTGGCGCTGACCACCAGGCCCTCGTGGTCGACGACGGCCATCGCCAGCGGGGCGACGGAGAAGGCGGACCGGAAGGGCACCGAGGACGGCGGCGGGCCGGGCTCCGTACCCGCAGATGGCTCGACGTTACTCTCTGTGACGGCCGGCCCGAGGAGGTCTGCCGCGGGCGTCGGCCCTTCGGAGGTTCCGCTCACCGCTCGCTCCCGCAGTGCACTCGGTCTTCGGATGGGTCTCGTCGGGCAGGAATGGTCAGGAAAGTGTGCCGATCATAGAGGCTGGCCCCCGGCCCTTCCAGCCAAAGTCCAGTGTCCCGGAACCGGCAACCCTCCCGACAGATCGTTTCTGCCCGCACCTGGACGCCTCCTAAAACCCTCCGACCAGTTGTGACGTTCTGTGAGCGATTCGGGGTGCCGTCCCGTCGGTGAATCGGGCCCTCTCACTCTTCTGGTGCAGACAATCAGGGCGTAGTACGACAATCTCACACAGGCTGGGTGCGGTGTCCCGTGAACCGCTCCCGGAGGTCCCCGTGCCGCGTCAGCCTGCTCTCAGGGCACTCACCCGTGAGGCCGTCGAGCGGCTCGGCCGGTCCTCCGTGCGGCCCCGACTGCGCAGCACCGCCGCCGTGTTCACCACCATGTCGGCGCTCGCCGCGACCTCGATCCTGACCGGCCCGTCCGTGGCTGGGCCGTTCGGGTTCTCGCCGTGCGCCCTCCAGCGCACCGAGGCCCACCACTCGGAGGGCCTGGACACCTGGAACGCCGCCTATCCGCGCCCGACCCGCTCGCTCGACGCGGTGATGGTCTTCCTGTCCTTCCCCGACGCGGTCCCGCTGACCGCCACAGCCGAGCTGGTCGCCGACCACTTCCCGGCCACCAGCCGCTTCTTCGAACGCGCCTCCTACGGCAAGTTCACCCTGCGCCCGCATCCGTTGCGGCACTGGATCAGGATGCCGCGGCCCTCGACCTCGTACGCCATACGGCGTGACTGGAACTCCGCCCACCGCGCCGCGTATCTGCACGACGCGTTCGCCGCGGCCGACGGCAAGGTGGACTTCTCGCGCTACGACATCGTCTACTTCGTCGCCGACCCCGACGCCCCCGGCGTGGACTCGGACGCCACGAAGGTCGTCAACCTGGACAAGCCGCTGCGGATCGACGGCTCGGACATCCGCCGGGTCGTCACCGTGTTCGAGCGGCATCCGCCGGACCGGCTCGTCCTGGCTCATGAGACCGGGCATGTCTTCGATCTGCCGGACCTGTACCACCGGCCGATGGACGGCAAGGGGGACTGGGACACGTACGTCGGCGACTGGGACCTGATGGGCAGCCAGTTCGGGCTGGCCCCCGATCTGTTCGCCTGGCACAAGTGGAAGCTGGGGTGGCTGGAACCGCGCCAGGTGGTGTGCGTGCCGGGGACCGGCTCGACCCGGCTGACGCTGGAGCCGCTGGGTGCGGGGCCGGGTGTTCCGGCTGTGGGCGCCGCCGGCGCGCCCGTCTTCGGACTGGGCCGCGGCACCAAGCTCGCCGTGGTGCGGACCGCCCCCGACAGCGCGCTCGCCTTCGAGGCACGCGGGCCCGTCGGCAACGATGCGGACGCCTGCGGATCGGGCGTGCTGGTCTACCGGGTGCGCAGCGGCGCAGAGTCCGGCGGCGGGCCGGTCGAGGTGATCGACGCGCACCCGCGCAGCGAGGCCTGCTGGGAGAGCTCGGTCTACCCGCCGCTCGCGGACGCTCCCGTCGCGCTCGGCGAGAGCTTCACGGTGCCGGACGACGAGGTACGGGTGGAGGTGCAGGGCCGGACGGCCTCCGGCGCCTGGACGGTGAAGATCACGCCCGCCTGACGGCCCACGGCGACTTCGGCCCACGGTCAGGGGGTGTGGGTGGCGAAGCCCCCACCGCGCGCGGCGAAGCCGCGCAGAAACAACGATGGCGAGGGGTTCGCGCTTTCCGCGAACACACCTCGCCATCGCCATCGTGCGCCGCCAGGGACTCGAACCCCGGACCCGCTGATTAAGAGTCAGCTGCTCTAACCAACTGAGCTAGCGGCGCCTGCTGACGTCGTAGACCTTAGCATCCTGATCGGCGGGAGGAAAAATCGATATCCGTACGGCCGCACGGGCCGCCCGCACCGCCGCCCACAGCAGGATTTCCGGGCCCGGCAGCCAGGGCTGACGGGTGTCCGGGGCGACCAGCCAGCGGGTGTCGGACCGGGTCGGGGAGGCGACGGCGGACAGGGGCGCGGGGACGGTCACGGCGTCGCCGGTGCCATGGCACAGCAGCGGCGGGATCGACACCGTACGAGTGCACCCGCCGTCCTGCGCGCCCCACTCCTCCCAGCGCAGCAGCGAGGGCAGCCGCTGGGCCGTGCCCGGCGCGGCGAACAGCAGCATCCGCCCGCGGAAGGTCGCGACCGGCCCGGTTCCGGGGCCTTCGTCCCACAGCCGGTCGGCCATCCGGCGGCCGAAGACCACGGGGGCGCTGACGACGTCGAAGACGGACCCGCAGGGCAGCACGACCGGTGCGTCCGGCTGCTCCTCCCAGAGCGCCAGTGTGCTGCGCGGATACGGTCCCGCCGAGGCGAGCCAGGCGGCTCCGTCCGGGGTGACTCCCGAGACGTCGAAGCGAGCGGAGAGCGGCTCGTCGCGTGTACTGCTCATGGCGTCCATGTGTACCGGGCGTGAGCAATCCGTTCCCCAGGGTTGCTGGAAACCGGGACAGGAGCGGGCGGGAAGGGGTATCTTGCCCGGCTGGCATATGCCAGCACGGGTTTTCGCGACCTGCGGTCACACCGGGTCGACGTGCTCCCTGCCCTCGACCCCGCGCAGCAGATCCCGCCCGAACTCCACCATCTTCTTCGCGTAGTCCTCGGTCCACTCGGCCCGGTCCGCGATGTCCGCCGTCGTCAGCCGGTCGAACCGCCGGGGATCCGCCAGCTGGGCCGCCGCGATCGCCTGGTACTCCACCGCGCGGTCCGTCGCGGCGCGGAACGCGAGGGTCAGCTCCGTCGCCCGGGCCAGCAGCGCGCGCGGATCCTCGATCGACTCCAGGTCGAAGAAGTGCTCCGGGTCGGCTGCCACCTGCGTGGGCTCGAAGAGCAGGGGCGCGGGGCGTAGCCGCGGTTCGTTCCGATGCGGCGTGGGCTCCGCCATGTCTCGGCCTCCTCGTTGCTGCGGATGTCACGACGACCCGTCCAGGATGGGCCACCCTCCATTGTCCCGCGCTCACGCAAGAGGGCTCGTGTGATACGCCTCCCTCTGGGCGGGACTCCGGGAGCGCGGTCCCCGGTCAGGGACGCCACGGCACCCGGTGTTCTGCCAGCCGCGCGAGTACGGCGTGGTTCGCCTCCCAGCCGTCCGGGAACTTCACGAGGGTTCCCAGCTGGACCGGTTCCGTCGACGGGTAGTCGTCGAGCAGGTCGCCCACGCCGGCCCGGCACACCACGATGCAGGCGTGGCGGTGCCGGGAGGTCAGGACGCACAGGCGGCCCGTCTCCAGGTGGAACGCGGTGGCGTCGGGGCGGCCGGAGAGAGGGTGCAGGACGACCGTCACATCGAACTCACGGCCCTGGAGCCGGTTCGCCGTGTCGACGGTGACATCCGTGGCACCCAGTTCCGCGAGGGCCGCGCGGACCGCCGCCGCCTGGTCCCGGTGTGCCGTGCCGACGGCGATGCGGTCGGCGGTGAGGGGGACGGGACCGGCCGAGCGTTCCGACGTGGCGGCGCCGCCCCGGTCCAGCAGACGTCGTACGACCGTCGCCACCGCACGGACCGCCTCCGGGTCCGTGCGCGGGGTGTGCCGTGCGGGCAGCTCCAGCAGGCCCCAGCCGGACTCCGCCGCCTCGTCGATCACCCGGTCGGGGCCGGAGCCGTCCGAGGGCACTGCGAAGGCGAGCCGCCGGTCGCCGTGGTCCGTGCCGCTGCGGAACGGGGTGTACGGGTAGAAGGCGTCGGAGACGAGGGGCGCCGCGGACGCCGGGAGCCGCCACGACACCGGCAGGCGGTGCTGCGGCAGCTCGGGGTTGTGGGCGAGCAGGGTCGTCACGGCGGAGGCCGACGGGTCGTACGACAGACCCGCCCACTGCTCGCCGCCAACGATCGAGAAGGGGTCCAGCTGGCCGGGGTCGCCCACGAACAGCGCCCGTTCGAAGAGCCCGGCGACGGCGAGCAGCGCGTCCGAACGCATCTGGTAGGCCTCGTCGACGATCGCGTGCCGCCATGGTTCGTCGACCTTGACGTGGGCCCACTTGGCGGCGGTGGAGATCACGACCGCGAGACCGGTCAGATCGGCAGCCTTGGCGGACTTGCGGACGTTCGGCAGGCCGTCCAGCGCCTTGTCGTACGGGTCGGCGTCGCTGCTGTGCAGCCGGCCCACCGGCAGCTCGGGGCTCTTCTCGGCGAGCCTGACGACGAGATCGTCGACCTGGGCGTTGGTCTGCGCGACGACCATCAGCGGGCGTCCGGCGTCGGCGAGTTCGAGGGCGGCGCGCACCACGAGCGTGGACTTGCCGGCGCCGGGCGGAGAGTCGACGACGACACCGCGGTGGGTGCCGTGCAGGGTGTCGTGGAGGATCGCGTCGGTCGCCCGGGCGGCGGCGGCACCGGGGTCGAAACCGGCCTGGGCGGTCACAGGACGTCCTCCGGGGTCAGGGGGTCGGCGGCTTCCGGTACGGCCTGCTCGCCCGGCGGGCCGCCGTGCGTCCACGGGGTCTGCTCCGGGTCGGGCAGCTTCGCCCCGCCGCGCTGCTCGTGCTCGAACAGGGTGAAGCACACGCGGTGGCCCTTCTCCGGGACGGATCCCGCCTCGGGCTCCTTGCCGCGGCCCATCTTGTCGACGATCCGCAGGACCAGGAGCACGGCGCCGTCCCCGGTGTCCTCAGGGCCGACGGATTCCACGAACTCGGCCGCCTGGGGCTTGCCGCCCAGTGAGCGGTAGACCTTCGCGCGCTCCCCGAGGTACGGCCGGTCGTCCGTGCGGACCGTCACCAGCGGGCGCGGGCTCGGCCGCTTTCCCTCGCTGTACGCCATGACGACATCGGTGACCTCGCCCGCGAACGCCTCCCCGGCCAGCCGCCGCCCCGCCATCACCAGCGGGTCGTCGAGGGCCTCCTGAGCATCGAGGCGGGCCTGCTCGCGCTCGCGCGTGGCCAGTTTGTTCGCGGCGGTCACCGCGTCGTCGCGGCGCGGCTGCGGCGGCTCACCGGCGACGACTCGGTCGCGGTGGCCGGTGAACGACCAGCGGTCGCGCGTCCACCGCTCCTCGGCATACGCCCCCGCGGGCAGCTCCCGCAGCAGGTCGAGGCCGCGCCACACCGCGTCCCAGGTGGGCCGGGTACGGCTCTCGACCAGGGCACGGATCTCCCGCTCGGCGGCCGTGAGCGCGGCGAGCCGGTCGTCCGCCTCCAGGCCGTCCTCGGCGGCGGCCAGCGTCGTGCGGGCGCGGTCGTAGCGCTCGATGGCGGGGGCGAGCAGCTTGTTGTCGAACGCAGGGTCGGTGGCGGGACCGGCGGGCGGACACAGCAGCTGGCCCCGGGCATCGCGCGCCAGCTCGGCCGTGAGCGCGGCCTCGGCGCCCGGGGTCCCCTCCGGCGGGTCGATCCAGGCGAGCAGGGCGCCCAGGTGCTGGTCCTCCAGCGTGGACTGGCCGGTCGCCCAGTGCCGGGCCAGTACGTCCGTCATGGCCAGCAGCAGCGAGGAGCCGGGCACCCGGGCCCGCTCCCCGAAGTGCGTCAGCCATCGCCCGAGCAACGGCACCCGGGGCGGGGCGGGGTGCGGGGTCTCCGGGTCCTGGTCCGCCGTACGCCGAAAGCGCATGGAGCGCCCGAGCAGCCGTACGAGGTCGATGCCCGCGCGGCTCGGCACGATCAGCTGCGGGGCGTCCGCGCACAGTTCGACCTCGACCTTGACCCGCTTGCCGGTCTCCGGGTCGGTCTCGTTGCGCTCGGCGGCTTCGACGGCGTCGGCGTACGCCTCGACGTACGGCAGGACCACGTCCGCCAGTTCGGCCAGGAACGCGAACCGCAGATCACGGTCGCGCGGCTGCGGTACGACGAGCAGCTGCGGCGCGTCCCGGTCGGTGCCGACCAGCGCGCCGAGCGGGGCGCCGGCCTCACCGGCGGTGGTCAGCGGCACCAGGACCAGCGGCCGGTCCGACAGATGCCGGTGACGGACGGTGGCGGCGGGCTGGGCGCGGCCGGTGGTGACGGCTTCCAGCCGGGCGAGGGCGGAGATCAGCGACATCCGGCCGTCACCCCCTGGCCGAGCGCCTCGGCCCGCAGTTCCGCCGCTCTGCGCAGTGCCGCCACCGCCGGGTCCTCCGGATCGCCCGCTTCCCCGCGGGCCGCCGCCAGGACGTCCGCGACGGTGGTCAGACCGCCCAGTTCCGCGCGGACCGAGCGGCCGAGGGCGGTGACCGCGCCGGCCGTGCGGGAGCGGTCGCGGCAGTGGAAGGCGAGCTCACAGGTGGACAGGCACTCGGGCGCGTAGGTCGCCGGGACCGACTCCACGGCCGCCGTGAGCTCGGCGGCGGGCCGGTCCGGGGCGAAACAGGTGCCCTCGGGGAGGCTCTCGGCGATGTCCTGGATACGGGTGAGGCGGGTCAGCTGACGGGCGGTGACCGCGCGCTGTTTGCGGACGTCGACGGCGGACCCGGCGGGCAGGTTGGAAAAGTCCTTGGGGCACACGAGCAGCACGCGATGGCGTACCCGCGGGGCCGGAGCCTCCTGGGCGAGGCGCGCGGCGACCTGCTCCAGCGCGATCACGTACACCGCGGCCTGGCGGGCGGCCGCGCCCACCTTCGCCGGGTCCGCTGAGCCGTCCAGCATCGGGAAGGACTTGATCTCCACGACGGTCCAGCTGCCGTCCGGGTGCACCACCACCGCGTCCGGCTCCAGGAAGGCGGGGGAACCGGCGACGTCGAGCGCGAGCATCGGATGGTCGAGCAGTGTCCAGGTGCCGGCCGCGGTGGCCTCGCGCAGCGCGAGGGACGTCCGCGCCGCACGGCCCTCGGGGCCGATGGCGGACAGCTCGGGCACCTGGGCGTGCGACGGCGGCTCCGCTCCCGGATCCAGCTTCTCGTGCACCAGCCGCAGCAACTCCGCGCCGCCGTCCCCCTTGACCCGCGCCTCGAACGCATTGCCCCGGGTGAGCGCGAACTGCGACTGCCCGAAGGCGGACGGCGAGCCCAACGCGCTCGCCAGCGCCGCCTTGTTCACTCCGGCGCCGTCGAGGATCGCGCGCCGGTTGCAGCCCGGGTTGGCGGCGAGGGCGGCCAGGGCGCGCGCGTCCAGCGCCTTGGCCGGTACGTCGGGACCGCGGAGGTTAGCGAGCCGCCGCCGCAGCGCCGTCTCCCGCGTCCGTGGAAGAGGCACCCGGCTCGGCTCCCGATCCGATCCGTGACTCGCGCTGCCGTGGTATTCGCTCACCCGCGGAAGTCTGGCATCCGTCACTGACAATCGGGGCCGGAGTGCCGACGGAGCGCGCTGCGACAAGTGAACTCCGGCCCTCGAACCGGGCCCTGATCCGGTCCGCGTACCGCATCACGAGCGGCGCGAGCAGCAGTCCGGCGCCCATCACGGCGGCGCCCGCGACGGCGTCGAGGAAGTAGTGGTTGGCGGTGCCCATCACCACGATCGTGGTCAGCAGCGGGTAGGCGACGCCCAGGACCTTGGCGGTACGCGTTCCGCCGTACCGCCACAGCATGACCCCGCACCACAGTGCCCAGCCCACGTGCAGGCTCGGCATGGCCGCGTACTGGTTCGTCATGCCGCCCAGGCCCCGCGGCGCGCTCGCCTCGCCGCCCCACCAGCCGTACGAGCTGTACTGGGCCATCGTGTCGACGAATCCGTAGCCGTCCGCGAGGAGGCGGGGCGGGCAGGTCGGCAGCAGGGTGAAGCCGATCAGGCCTATGAAGGTGGACGTCATCAGCCAGGTGCGGGCCGCGCGGTAGTGCTCGGCACGCGACCGGAAGATCCAGACCAGGATCACGGGCGTGACGAGGTAGTGCAGCGACGCGTAGCAGAAGTCGGCCGGGACGCCGAGCCACGCCTCGCGTGTGAAAAGGCGGTTGAGCGGGTGCTCCGCGTTGATGTGCAGGACCTTCTCGACGCGCAGGATGCCCAGGCCGTGGTCGACGGCGGTCGACACATCGCCCCGCGCGAGGAGCCGGCCGGCGGAGTAGCAGGCGTACACCAGCAGGATCAGCGGCAGTTCGGTCCACCAGCGCAGGCGGGTCCGTGGGGCCACCTCGATGCCTGGTGCCTCGGTCTGCGGCATCCGATCGCCCTCCCCCTTCGATGTCGCGCGGCGCCCGGAACCTGGGCCGTGCCACTTTACGGTGCATGCACGCGCCCCGGCGGGGCGCCCCCGGCCCTCGAAGACGCAGAGATCGCCCGCCGGGTTGCCCCGGAGGCCTGCCGGGCAGGCACCCGCACAGGGTGCGGGATGATGGACCGGTTCCGCCTCGGTTTTTCCTGGAAAGGTCCCTCTCGCATGGCACCGCGCATCCTGCTGGCCCGGCACGGACAGACCGCGTGGTCGCTGTCCGGCAAGCACACCGGCAGGACCGACGTGCCCCTGCTGGAGGAGGGCCGGCACGGCGCCAAGCTGCTCGGCGAGCGTCTGAACCGGGCGCCGCTCGACGGACTGGCCGGGGCCGAGGTGCGCACCAGCCCGCTGGCACGCGCGCGTGAGACGTGCGAGCTCGCCGGGTTCGGCGCGCGCGCGAGCACCTGGGACACGCTGCTGGAGTGGGACTACGGCGCCTACGAGGGCATGACGCCGCAGGAGATCCAGGCGGTGCGGCCCGGCTGGCTGATCTGGCGGGACGGGGTGCCGGAGGGCGAGTCGCTCGCCGAGGTGACCGCCCGGGCCGACGAGGTGGTGGCGTGGGCACGGGCCGCGGACCGGGATGTGCTGGTCTTCGCGCACGGCCACATACTGCGCTCCATCGGCGCGCGGTGGCTGGGCCTGCCGATCGACTTCGCCGCGCGGATACGGCTGAACCCGACGTCACTGTCCGTCCTGGGCTGGGCGTACGGGGAGCCCGCGATCGAGAGCTGGAACGATCTGGGGCACCTGGCCTAGGGGGTGTCGTTTGGATCAGGCTGGCCGTGAGAAGCGGCGCCTTGCATCCAGGTCGAGCGGGGTGTGGTGCGTGCAGCTGCAAGGCGGAGGAGGGCGTCGACGCGGAGCGTCGGCAACCGACGACAACGCGGCAGATGTGCGTGCCACACCCCGCGACGCCGGCATGATCCAAACGACACCCCCTAGGGCCGGCCCAGGCCATGATCCGCCGGACAGGCCCTGGGGCCCGCCCCCGGGTACGTGGTCCGCAGTCCGCCGGGCGCACGGCTCATGTCGTGCGTGGCCGGCTCGCGTGCCGTTCCAGGAACGCCGACACTCCGGATGCCCGCCGGTGCGGCAGGAGCACCCGGGCCGTCCCGGCCAGCATCGACTGGATGCGGGACGACTGGACCTCGCCGAGCAGATCGAGGACCCGCATGCCCGCCGCCGCGGCCTCGTCGGGACGGCCGCCGCGGGCGAGGTCGTCCGTGAGTTCGGCCGTGTAGAGGGCGATGTTGCGCTTGAAGTGCGGATCCTGCAAATGGGCCGCACGGCGCGCGTGCCGGGCGGCGCGCGGCCAGTCGCCCAGGGTCGACCAGCACTGGGCCTCCAGCCCCTCCAGTTCGGCCTCTCCGTAGAAGGTCATCCACTCGGGGTCGGCGTCCGAGGAACCGCGTTCGTAGAGGGCCTGCGCGCGGGCCAGCGCCTGTTCACAGGCGGTGCGGTCGGCGAGCCCCGCCCAGCCGCCCGCCTCGCGCAGCGCGAGCAGCGACAGCAGCCGGGGGGAGCCCAGGGAGCGCGCAACGCGCTGTGCGGCCTGGGCCGCCCGTACCGCCTCGCGCGGCCGGCCCGCGTCACGGGCGAGGAAAGCGGTGTTGCAGAAGGCGTGCGCCTCCAGGGCGTCGTCCCCGGTCATCCGGGCGGTCGCGAGCGCCTCCGCGTAGTGCGAGCGGGCGTCGTCGAAACGGCCCGAGTCGTGGGCCAGCCAGCCCACCGAGATGGCGAGTTCACCGGCGCCGGAGTGGAGCCGGTCGGCGGTCGCCTGCCGGGTCGCTCCGGCGTCGAGCAGCGCGTACGCCGCGCGCAGGGGAGCCGCCGCGCGCCGGTAGAGGCCGTCCGCGCCGTGCCGGTCGTCGAGCAGCCGGATCCGGCGGACGGCCTGTTCGAGGACACCCACCTCGCTCGCCCCGACGCGGCGGTGGGGCCGCTGGGCGGCCGCGGCGTCGGGGGCGGACACCAGGGGGCCCAGTGAGGCGGCGGCCAGCGTGGCGCCCCCGCCGGTCATGAATAGGCGACGCAGCACGTCGCTCTCCTCGTGGTTCTCGTAGTTCTCGTCGTCCTGGCGACGGTTCTGGTGCGGGTCGTGCGGGTCGTGCGGGTCGTGCGGGTTGTGCGGGTCCTGCCCGTCGTATGTGTCATACGGCTCGGACACCCCTTGCGTCTCATCCGTGGCGCGAGCCCGGCGTCCGCGGACGGACGAGCGGGGGGCGAAGCCCAGGTCGGCGAGCGTGCGGCCCGGGAACATGTGCAGGAACACCCGTTCGTACGCGTAGTTGGGGCAGCGGATCTCACCGGCCTCGACCCGACCGACGTAGCGCGCGTCGCAACTGACCCGCTCGCCGATCTCACGGGCGGCCCGTCGTACCGCAGCGGCGAACTCGGCCGGCGAGCGCTGTCCGCGCAACCGCCGGAACGCGAGATTCGGCTGCGGTGGGGTGGGCTGCTGGGACGAGGTCACCGTTGACGGCGCCATGGCCGGTCCTCTCGTACGAACCGTCGAACCATGCCGGATCGGGGCGACTTGTCTCACTTGTCCGAGTGTCCGCCCTGATCTCCGGCGGGCAAGAACGTACCTGCTGTGCCGGACCCGTGATGCGGTGTTTGGCTACAAACCGGATATCTCATACGTGATCTGCCATGAACTGCCATCCTTTGCGGCGGACTTCCGCCGTAGCCGTTGACGCCCGGACGCGTTGGACTCCGTGGACCGGGAGCCACCCGACTCCCGACCCGCTCGTCCGAGGAGGCGTTCTGTGGTGGAGGCCGGGATGGAGACCGGGCAGAGCATCGATCCCGGTACGCCGCACAGCGCACCGTCGTGCCAGGCGGTCGCCTGCGATGTCGTCACGGTGCCGGCGCGGCAGGGGCTGGAGGCGGTCGACATCCTGCGGCGCGGCGTGGGTGAGGCGGTGGGGCCCGTGCTGCTCGACGGGGGCGGCACTCTCGGCTTCGTGGTGCCGCCGGGAACCGCCGCGGCCTGGGACGTGCCGGGCAGCGTCTGCACGGAGACCGAGGGCCAGGGGCTGAGCCGGAACCCCGAGCCGCCGGTGGAGGGCTCGGACTGGCTGCTGCCGCCCGGGGACGCGGACCTCGCGACCGATCCGGCGGTGCTGCGGGCGGCGCTGGACGAGGCGGCGCGGCTGATCGAGGCGGCCGACAACTGCCGGTGACCTCGCCGGAGCCCGATGGGCCGACCTGCCCGTACGCCCTGATAATGGGCCAGTGGGAAAGTCCAGGAAGCCCGGGCGCGGCGGCGGGGCCGCGGAAGCCGTCGTCGAGGCCGTCGACGGTGGGCTCGCCGAGCTGATACCCGACCGGGACCGGGCGCGGGCCTGGACGCTGCTGATCGACGGGGCGCCGCAGTCGCACGTCGATCTCGACGACCCGGCGTACCTCTCCTTCGAGTACCAGCGCCGCCTCGGGCATGTGATCGACCTTGCCGCCCCGGCCGGCAGGCCCGTGCACGCCGTGCACCTCGGCGGCGGCGCGCTGACCCTGGCACGGTATGTCGCCGCCACCCGGCCCCGCTCCACCCAGCAGGTCGTCGAACGGGACGCCGCACTCGTCCAACTGGTCCGCAGGGAGCTGCCGTTGGAGGCGAAAGCCCGGATACGGGTACGGTCGGCGGACGCGCGGGACGGGCTCGCCAAGGTCTCCGACGGCTGGGCCGACCTCGTCATCACCGATGTGTTCAGCGGGGCCCGTACGCCCGCCCATCTCACCTCGACCGAGTTCCTCGACGAGATCCGCAGGGTGCTGAAGCCCGGCGGGACCTACGCCGCCAACCTCGCCGACGGGCCGCCGCTGGCCCATCTGCGCGGCCAGATCGCCACCGCCGCCGCCCGCTTCCCCGAACTCGCGCTGGTCGCCGACCCGGCCGTGCTGCGCGGCAAACGCTTCGGCAACGCGGTCCTGGTCGCCTCCGACCACCCGCTCCCGGTCGCCGAACTCACCCGCCGCGCCGCCACCGACCCGCACCCCGGCCGGGTGGAACACGGCAGGACCCTCGTCGACTTCACCGGAGGAGCCTCGGCGGTGACGGACGCGGCGGCGGTGGCCTCCCCGGCCCCGCCGCCCTCCGTGTTCCGGTAGGACGGCCCGGCCCGGTGGGCGTCAGTACGTGCCCACCTCCACCCGCGGCGGTCCGTCGTGCCAGGTGCAGAACACCGACACCCGCTCCGCGCCGGAGGAGAACTCCACCCGGATCCACGACTCCGTCTTCCAGACCTGCATCGACCAGCCCGGTCCCGGTGTCGCCGACACGAGCGTCGCGTACGTCCTGTCCAGGTCGAAGACCACCCGGCCGCCGTCGGTGTCATAGCTCTTGACCTGGCCCGAGGCGGTCGGGGAAGGGTCGGCGGCGGTCCGCGAGGGCGTCGGAGCGGGCTTCGTGGACGGATCGCCCTTCCTGCGCGACGGACTCCTCGACGGGGACGGCCGGTTCGTCGACGACGCCAGCGGCTTCGACTCCTGCGTGGTCGCCCCGGCAGCCGTGATCGGCAGGGCGCGCGGCGGGTCGTACGCCGTGCCCGCCATCACCGTATGGACGCCCCACCACGACAGCGTGACCGCCGCGCCCGTGGCGAGCGACCAAGCCAGTACGTGTACGAGTCCTCTGCGCATCGCGGCCATACTGCCTCACGCGTCCCACGGGGCGCACATGGTCGGAGTTATCCACAGGCTCGGGTCCGCTTCTTCCGCATGGCGTACGGTGCGGCGCATGGCAAGTGTGCTCGTGGTCGAGGACGACCAGTTCGTACGCTCGGCGCTCATCCGGCATCTGACCGACGCCGCACACACGGTGCGCAGCGTCGGTACGGCACTTGAGGCGCTGCGCGAGGTCGCCCACTTCCCCTTCGACGTCGTGATCCTGGACCTCGGACTGCCCGATCTGGACGGCTCCGAGGCCCTGAAGATGCTGCGCGGGATCACGGACGTCCCTGTGATCATCGCCACTGCGCGGGACGACGAGACGGAAATCGTCCGGCTGTTGAACGCCGGCGCGGACGACTACCTCACCAAGCCGTTCTCCGTCGAGCACCTCTCGGCCCGGATGGCCGCCGTCCTGCGGCGGTCCCGCGCCGCCGCCGGTGACGTCCCGCCGTCCAACGTCATCCGTGTCGGCGGCCTGACCATCGACCCGCTGCGCCGCCAGGCCGAACTGGACGGCGTACGGCTGGACCTCACCCGTCGTGAGTTCGACCTGCTCGCGTTCCTGGCCGGCCGGCCGGGTGTCGTCGTACCGCGCAAGGAACTGCTCGCCGAGGTGTGGCAGCAGGCGTACGGCGACGACCAGACCATCGACGTCCATCTGTCGTGGCTGCGGCGGAAGCTGGGCGAGACGGCCGCGGCGCCGCGCTATCTGCACACGCTGCGCGGTGTCGGCGTGAAGCTGGAACCGCCCGGAGGGGAGCCGTCGCGATGAGATGGGCACTGGTCAGGGTCTGTCTGGCGGTCACCACGATGGTGGTGGTCGCCTTCGCGGTCCCCCTCGGACTGGTCATCCGGGAGATGGCCCGCGACCGCGCGTTCTCCAACGCCGAGCGGGAGGCCGCCGCCGTCGCCCCGGCGCTGTCCATCACCACCGAACGCGACCAGCTGGAGCGGGTCGTGGCCTCCGCTGGCTCCGACGCGGGGATGGCCGTGCACATCCCGGCCGGCGACGGCGCGGCGGCCGTCGACCTGGGGCGGCAGCGTGCCGCCGACGAGGACATCGCGACCGTGCGGAAGCTGGGCCGCGCCTCCACCACAGCGGTGTCGGGCGGCTCCACACTGCTCCAGCCGGTCGCGCTGAGCTCCGGGGAGATAGCCGTCGTCGAGGTGTACGTCCCCGAGTCCGACGTCAGCAACGGCGTCGGCACGGCCTGGGCGGTGCTGGCCCTGGTCGGGGCCGCGCTCGTCGTCGGCTCGGTCGCCGTCGCCGACCGGCTGGGCGTGCGGATGGTCCAGCCCGCGCAGCGCCTTGTCGAGGGCGCCCATGAGCTGGGGGAAGGGAAGCTGGGCGCCCGGGTCCCGGAGGAGGGGCCGAACGAACTGCGGCTCGCGGCCGTGGCGTTCAACTCCATGGCCGACCAGGTCGTCCAACTGCTCGCGAACGAACGGGAGCTGGCGGCCGATCTGTCCCACCGGCTGCGCACCCCGCTGACCGTGCTGCGGCTGAACGCGGCCTCGCTCGGCGACGGACCCGCCGCCGACCAGACGCGAGCGGCGGTCGCCCAGCTGGAGCGCGAGGTCGACACGATCATCCGTACGGCCCGGGACGCCAAGCCGCAGACCGCGGCCGCCGGTCCGGGCGCCGGATGCGACGCGGCCGAAGTGGTCCGGGAGCGGATGGGGTTCTGGTCCGCGCTCGCGGAGGACGAGGGCCGCAAGTGGCGGGTGGCCGGGGCGGACCGGCCGGTGCGCATACCCGTGGCCCGCGCGGATCTGGCGGCCGCCCTGGACGCGCTGCTCGGCAATGTCTTCCGGCACACCTCGGAGGGCACGGCCTTCGCGGTCGACGTGCACAACGGCGAGGACGCGGTGATCGTGCTGGTGTCGGACGCGGGGCCGGGCATCCCGGACCCCGAGGCGGCCATGGCGCGAGGGCGGGGCTCCGGCAGCGACGGCTCGACCGGGCTCGGCCTGGACATCGTGCGCCGGCTCGCGGAGGGGACCGGCGGGGACGTACGCATCGGGTCGTCCGTGCTCGGCGGGACCGAGGTGCGGATCTGGATCCAGCTGGACGGCAGGGAACCGGTCCGGCGAGGGCATCGCGGGGCCGTGCGGCGCCGCCGCCGCGGTAGATTGGTCTCTACCTTTAACCGCTCCCGATCCCTTCCTTAAGCGCACCCTAAGATCCCCAACGCCCGTCCGGATCAGGAACTTTGCCCGATTCCGGGTCGCTAGCGTGCTGTCGCACCCCACCCCCGTGAGCAGCGAAGGCAGGCACGCGATGAGCACGCACCGGCGCAAGATCAGTGGCAGGAACAAGGCGATCGGCGGCCTGGTGGCCGCGGCCGTCGTGGGCGGCGGCGCCGTCCTGCTCACCGGGACCGCGCAGGCGGCCGGCGTCGGCGCCGCGTACACCAGGACCAGCGAATGGTCGACCGGCTACACCGCTCAGTACGTCGTCACGAACAACAGCGGTGCGGCCAAGAAGGGCTGGACGCTGGAGTTCGACCTGCCCTCCGGGTCGAAGCTCAGCTCCCTGTGGAACGCGGAGTCGAGCGTCAGCGGGCGGCATGTCACCGTGAAGCCCGCGAAGTGGGAGACCGAGGGCCTCGCGCCCGGCAAGTCGGTCACCGTCGGCTTCGTCGTGAACGGCACCGGCGACCCGAGCGGCTGTCTCATCGACGACGCGAAGTGCTCCGCGGACAGCGGCCCCACCCCCGAGCCGACCGGCCGTCCGACCCAGTCCCCGAGCCCGACGGCGACCCCCACGAAGACCCCGGCCCCCACCAAGACCCCGACCCCGACGAAGACCCCGACCCCCACCGCCTCCCCCTCGGAGAGCACCGGCAGCGGCACCCCCGCCACCGCCGGCTTCGCCCCGTACGTGGACACCTCCCTCTACCCGGCCTTCGACCTGCTCGGGGCCGCCCAGGCCACCGGCGTGAAGAACTACAACCTCGCCTTCATCACCGACGGCGGCGGCTGCACCCCGAAGTGGGGCGGCGTCAGCGACCTCGGGAACGACGGCGTGGCCTCGCAGATAGGCGCGCTGCGCGCCAAGGGCGGCGATGTGCGCGTCTCCTTCGGCGGGGCCGCCGGCTCCGAGCTGGCGACGACGTGCTCGTCCGCGGACGCGCTGGCGGCGGCGTACGGCAAGGTGGTGGACGCCTACAAGCTCACCAAGGTCGACTTCGACGTCGAGGGCGGCGCGCTGCCGAACACGGCCGCCAACACCCGCCGCGCCCAGGCCATCGCCAAGCTGCAGAAGCAGCACCCCGGTCTGGACGTCTCCTTCACCCTCCCCGTCATGCCCGAGGGCCTGACCCAGGACGGGGTGAACCTGCTCGCCAACGCCAAGTCCAACGGCGTGAAGACCGACACCGTCAACATCATGGCGATGGACTACGGACCGGCGTACAGCGGCGACATGGGCACCTACGCCGTGCAGGCGGCCACCGCCACCCAGGCTCAGGTGAAGAGTGTTCTCGGCCTGTCCGACAGTGCCGCCTGGAAGGCGGTCGCCGTCACGCCGATGATCGGTGTCAACGACGTCGTGTCCGAGATCTTCAAGGTGGACGACGCCTCCCAGCTGGTGGACTTCGCGAAGGCGAAGGGTCTGGGCTGGCTGTCGATGTGGTCCGGCACCCGTGACAAGCAGTGCCCCGGCGGCGCGAAGAACTCCGCGGACGCCACCTGCAGCTCCATCGTTCAGGAGCCGCAGGCGTTCTCCAAGGCCTTCGCGGCCTTCAAGTAGAACCCCGGCCACCCCCTCGGCCGGTCACCGGCCGCCTCCCGGCGGCTGCCCAGGAGGCGCACAGCGAACCCTGCTGTGCGCCTCCTTCCGTTTGCCTGCGCGTCCGGAACCCCTGACGGGCGTTCGGGGAGCGAAGAGCGCAGAGGACAGGGCCGCCCTGGTCCAGGACCTGGACGCGCTGTTCGGCTGGACCCCCTGCACGACCGGGCCCTGACACGCGCATGGGACGTGCAACGGGAACTCACCGAGAAGGGACGGCACCGTTCCGCAGGTGCCGTGGATCTGCTCGTCGCTGCGACGGCGGAACTCCAGGGCCTGACCGTGCTGCACTACGACAGCGACTTCGAGACGATCGTCTCGGTCACCGGGCAGCCGACCCAGTGGCTCGCGTCATCGGACAGTCTCTGAGCGTGTCTCTGAGCGTGCCCTGCGAACCGTGAGGCGCGGCACCTCCCCTCCGCGCGCCGCGCCCCGCCCCGGCTACACCCCCTCGGGCCCGGGCAACGCCCCCGTCCGCGCCGCCTCCCCGTACCACCGCGCGCTCGACTTCGGGGTGCGGGCCAGTGTCGCGTAGTCGACGTACACCGCGCCGAAGCGCTTGCCGTAGCCGTAGGACCACTCGAAGTTGTCCATCAGGGACCACAAGAAGTAGCCCCGGACGTCCGCGCCGTCCGTGATGGCCCGGCGCACCGCCGACAGATGGCCGTGGAGGTACGCGATGCGTTCCGGGTCGTGGACGCGGCCGTCGGGGTCGGGCTTGTCGTCGTAAGCCGCGCCGTTCTCCGTGATGTACAGCGGCAGCCCCGGCGCCTCCCGCGTGTAGCGCATGATGAGTTCGTGCAGGCCCGTCGGGTCGATGGTCCAGCCCATCTCGGTGCGCTCGCCGGGCGTCTGGTGGAAGGCGACGTCGTCCGCGCCCGGCCAGGGAGAGTGCTCGCTGGCGCCGTGACCGTCGGCGCGCGGGGCACTGATCTCCGTGTCCGCCGCCGACACCAGCGTCGGTGTGTAGTAGTTGAGGCCCAGCGCGTCCAGCGGCTGGTGGATCGCCTCCAGATCACGGTCCTGGACGTACGACCAGTCCGTCACCAGCTCCGTCGCGGCGAACAGCGTCTCCGGGTACGCGCCGTGCAGCATCGGGCCGTGGAACACACCGTTGGCCAGGTCGTCGATCTTGCGGGCTGCGGCCACGTCCGCCGGATCCCGGGAAAACGGCCTCACCACCGAGGAGTTGAGGCTCACCGCGACCGCATTGCGGGCCGGCAGGACCGACCGCAGGGCCGAAGTGCCCAGCCCATGCGCCAGGTTGAGGTGGTGCGCCGCCCTCAGCGACGCCGCCGGGTCCGTACGGCCGGGAGCGTGCACCCCGGAGCCGTAGCCCAGGAACGCGCTGCACCACGGCTCGTTGAGCGTGATCCACTGCTCCACGCGGTCGCCCAGCGCCTCGCCGACGAGCTGCGCGTACTCGGCGAAGCGGTACGCCGTGTCCCGCTCGGGCCACCCGCCCGCGTCCTCCAGCTCCTGCGGCAGGTCCCAGTGGTAGAGCGTGACGGCCGGCTGGATGCCGTGCGTGAGCAGCTCGTCGACCAGGCGGCGGTAGAAGTCCAGTCCCACCTGGACGGCGGGGCCGCGGCCCGTGGGCTGGACCCGGGACCAGGAGACGGAGAAGCGGTAGGCGCTCAGGCCCAGCTCCGCCATCAGCGCCACGTCCTCGCGGTAGCGGTGGTAGTGGTCGACAGCGATGTCACCGGTCTCGCCGGCGGCCGTCTTTCCCGGCGTATGGCTGAAGGTGTCCCAGATGGACGGGGTGCGGCCGTCCTCCCGCACCGCGCCTTCGATCTGGTACGCGGAGGTCGCCGCGCCCCAGAGGAAGGCGGGAGGAAAGGTCACCGGGGTCACCGGCTGTGCGGACTCAGGCATGGAAGCGCTCCCATAAGGGGTCGTGGAGACCGATGATCGGGGGGAGGACAGCAGGGCGGAAAAGGGAGGAAATAGAAGGACCGACGGGGAGAGAAGGACGACGGAGAGAGAAGGACCGACGGGGAGAGAAGGGGCCGAGGCGGCGCCGGCTCGGCCCCCATTGGAGAACGGCGGGCTCAGCCCTTGACCGCGCCCTGCATGATGCCGCCCACGATCTGCTTGCCGAAGATCGCGAAGACGACCAGCAGCGGCAGCGTGCCCAGCAGCGCGCCCGCCATGATCAGGGACTGGTCGGGGGTGTATCCGCGGCCCAGTCCCGCGACCGCGACCTGCACGGTCGGATTGCCGTTCTGGCTCAGCACCAGGAACGGCCACAGGAAGTCGTTCCAGGTCTGTACGAACATCAGCATCCCCAGGACCGCCATCGCGGGGCGGGCCGCCGGGAACACGATGTGCCACACCACGCGCCAGCTGCTCGCGCCGTCCACCCGGGCCGCCTCGATCAGCTCGTCCGGCAGCGCCTGCAGCAGGTACTGCCGCATGAAGAACACCCCGAACGCGCTGACCAGCGACGGCAGGATCACCGCCTGAAGCTGGTCGGACCAGTCGAGCTCGGCGACCATCATGTACAGCGGGATCACACTGAGCTGCGGCGGCACCATCATCGTGCCGATCACGATCAGCATCAGCGCGCTACGGCCCCTGAAGCGCAGCTTGGCGAAGGCGAACCCGGCGATCGTCGACAGAACGACGATGGTCGCCGCCGAAACGCCCGCCACGAACGTGGTGTTGAGGAACGCCTCGCCGAGGTTGGCGTCGTTCCAGGCGAGATCGAGGTTGTCGAAGAGGTTCGAGCCGAACCAGAACGGCGGCGGGGTCTGCGCGAGCCGCTGGTTGTCGCGCGAGGCGGCGATCGCCGTCCACACCAGCGGGAACAGTGAGCCGATGGTGAACAGGGCGAGGATCAGATAGGCGATGGGCCCGGCGTGCAGCGTGCCGCCCGCGCGGGCCGACCTGGGCAGCCGGGACCGCCTCGGCGGTTCGGGCGCCGCGTCGGCCGGGGGTTTCGTCAGGGTCGTCGTCACGGCCGGTTCTCCTTAACTACTGGCGCGCAGCCGGCGCGAGATGACGTAGTTGACGATCCCGATCACGATGAGGATCAGGAACATCGTCCAGGCGATCGCGGAGGCACGGCCCAGGTGCTGATTGACCCAGCCCTGCTCGTACAGATACAGGCCGAGCGTCTGGAACTGGTGCTCCGCGCCGCCGGACGCACCCTTGTTGGCGTCGAACAGCAGCGGCTCGCCGAAGACCTGGCTGGCGCCGATCGTCGAGACGACGACCGTGAACAGGATCGTCGGCCGCAGCGAGGGCAGCGTCACATGGAAGAACTGCTGCCAGCGGTTGGCGCCGTCGAGCGCCGCGGACTCGTACAGGTCCTGGGGGATCGCCTGCATCGCCGCCAGGTAGATCAGCGCGTTGTAGCCGGTCCACCGCCAGATGATGATCGACGACACGGCGAGCTGCGAGGGCCACTTGTCGTTCTGCCAGTCGATCGCGTCGACGCCGACGAAGTCCAGCGCCCAGTTGATCATGCCGTAGTCACGACCGAAGAGCAGCACGAAGACCAGCGAGGCGGCGGCGATCGATGTCGCGTACGGCGCGAGCATCACGACGCGGTAGAACGTCGACGCGCGCAGCTTGTAGTTGAGGATGTGGGCGAGCCCCATCGCCATCAGCAGCTGCGGAACGGTGGAGATGATGCCGATGGTCAGCGTGTTCCTCGCCGCGTTCCAGAAGAAGTCGTCGTCGAAGATCCGTGTGTAGTTGCGCAGCCCGGCCCACTCCATGTCGGTGGGCGCGGTCAGCTCGACCGTGTGCAGCGAGGCCCAGCCGGTGTAGATCAGCGGGAACAGGCCGAAGGCGAGGAAGAGCAGGAAGAACGGGGAGACGAACGCGTACGGGCTCCAGCGCATGTCCCGCTGCCAGCGGCGGGACAGCCGGGCCCGGCGGCGCCTGTCCGCCTCGGGCACGGCAGCGGCGGCCGGACGGCCCGGGGCCGCGCCCCCCTCCTTCGCGGGGGGCGCGGCGGTGTCGTGCCGGGTGGCCATACCGGTCACTTCTCCAGGTTGTTGTCGATGGTCTTGGTGGCCGTGTTCCAGGCCTCCTCGGGCGACTTGCCCTTGGTGACGAGGATGACGCCGTTGTCCGTCAGGCCCTGCTGGATGATCTGGTCCTTCGGGCCGATGACCTGGACGGGGCTGGCCTTGGCGGCCTCCGCGAAGATCTTGCCGATGGGGGCCTCACCGGTCATCTCGTTCTGCGCGCCGGTCACCTCGGCCGAGCTGTACGCGGCCTGCGCGCTCGGGAAACTGCCCTGCACGCCGAACAGCTTGGCCTGCTGCTCGGGCGCGGTCAGCCAGGCGGCCAGCTCCGCGGCCTCCTTCACATGCCTGCCGCTCTTCGGCACGGTCAGGAACGAGCCGCCCCAGTTGCCGGACTTGGGCGCGACGGCCACGTCCCACTGGCCCTTGGCGTCCGGCTTCGACTTGCCCTTGATGTAGCCGAGCATCCACGGCGGGCAGGCCATCGCCGCGAACTTCACGTTGGCGATCGTCTGGTCCCAGGCCGGCTGGAACTGCGTCTGCGCGCCGACCAGCCCGTCCTCGGCGGCCTTCGCGGTCAGGTCGAAGGCGCTCCTGACGGCCGGGTTCGTCTTGTAGATGACCTCGCCGGAAGAGTCGTAGAACTTCTCCTTCTCACTGCTCAGCACGGCGTTGAGCAGTCCGCCGGGGGAGTCCATGAAGGTGGTGCCCTTGGGCGCCTTGGCCTTGTACTGCTTGCCGACGCCGACGAACTTGTTCCAGTCGCCGGCCCACAGCTTGCCGACCTCCTCGCGGCCGGTGGGCAGACCGGCCGCCTTGAACAGGTCCTTGCGGTAGCAGATCGCCATCGGGCCGACGTCGGTGCCGAGGCCGATGGTCTGGCCGCCGGACGTGGTGGCCTGCGCCCACTTCCAGTCCAGGAAGCTGCTCTTGTTCACGCCCGAAACCTTGGAGAGGTCCTCCAGCTTGCCCGCCTGGGTGCTCACGATCTCGGCTATGTTGCCGACTTCGACGCCCTGGATGTCCTGCAGGCCGCTGTTGGTGGTGAGGTGGTTGACGAGCGCCGGGTAGTAGTTCTCGTTCCGCTCGGTGACGTTCTCGGCGATCTTGATGTTCGGGTGGGACTTCTCGTACTCGGCGTAGAGTCCGGCCTCCTTGAAGCCGAACGTGCCGAAAAGTCCCAGCGTGATGGTGGTCTTGCCCTTGCCGCCGCCCGACGACGAGCCCTCGTCGCCGTTGTCGCCGTCGTCGGCACAGCCGGCCAGCAGCCCGGCGCCCAGTGACGCGACGGCCGCGAGGACCAGCGCTTTGCGGGCGATGGGGTTCCCCCCGCTCGAGCGCAGCCGAGAGTGGGGGAGGGTACGTGCTCGCATTGCGTCCTCCTGTTGCCCTGACGTGCCGACCCCCCGGCCAACTGCGTTGTCGGGCCCGTTGTTTCAAGCTGCGGCTCGGGCGGGGAACGTGCGGGATGTGTATGTGTCAGGTACTGTGGGAGCGCTCCCACGAGTGATGTGTTGAAGAGTCGCGGGTCGGAACGGGGGTGTCAAGAGTGGGAACGCGGAGAGATGTGTTCAGTTATCGGGCCGTTAGCTGCCGCGGGGCGCGGCGCCTTGCGGCCGGAGCAGCGCGCCTCCTCCAGAGGCGGGCCCGGTTGCCGCGGCGACAGGGCTGTTAGATTCCAGGCCAAGGTGGGTTCGAGGTGGGAAGGCGGAGCCAATGGCAAGCCACGGAGCGCGGGGCCGCAGTGGGGGCCGGCCGACCTTGGAGGAGGTCGCCGCGCGCGCCGGCGTCGGGCGCGGCACGGTCTCCCGGGTGATCAACGGCTCGCCCCGGGTCAGCGGGGCGACGCGCGCCGCGGTCGAGGCGGCGGTGGCGGAACTGGGCTACGTCCCGAACACGGCGGCCCGTGCCCTTGCGGCCAACCGCACCGACGCGATCGCCCTCGTCGTACCCGAGCCGGAGACCCGGTTCTTCGCGGAACCGTACTTCTCCGACATGCTCAAGGGCGTCGGGGCCGAACTGTCGGACACGGAGATGCAGCTCCTGCTGATCTTCGCGGGCAGCGACAAGGAACGCCGGCGCCTCGCCCAGTACCTGGCCGCGCACCGGGTGGACGGCGTCCTGCTGGTGTCCGTGCACGCCGACGACCCGCTGCCCGATCTGCTCGCCCAGCTGGAGATCCCGGCGGTGATCAGCGGCCCGAGGTCGGCCACGGAGGCCCTGGCTTCGGTGGACTCCGACAACTACGGCGGCGCCCGCTCCGCCGTCGAGCACCTGCTGGCCCGCGGCCGCCGCGAGATCGCGCACATCACCGGACGGCTGGACGTCTACGGTGCCCAGCGGCGCGTCGACGGCTACCGGGACGCGCTCACCGAAGCGGGCCGCACGGTGGACGAACAGCTCGTCGAACCGGGGGACTTCACCGAGGAGGGCGGCCGCCGCGCGATGACCGCGCTGCTCGCCCGCCGGCCCTCGCTGGACGCGGTCTTCGCCGGCTCGGACGTGACGGCGGCCGGTGCCCGTCAGGTGCTGCGCGAGGCGGGCCGCCGCATCCCCGAGGACGTGGCCCTCGTCGGCTACGACGACTCGGCCATCGCCCGCCATATGGACCCGCCGCTGACCAGCGTCCGCCAGCCCATCGAGGAGATGGGCCGCAGCATGATCGACCTCCTGCTGACCGAGATCGCGGACCGCCGCCCGGCGGCGAGCCGGGAACTGGAACGCCGACATGTGGTGCTGGCCACGGAGTTGGTGGAGCGCACGTCCTCGTGAGGCGGGGCCGCCGCGGGTTCGCGGCGGCTCGTTCAGGAGCAGTCGACGGGCCGAACGCAGTCAGCCGGTGACCTCCGACTGAAGGTCACCGGCTGACTACTCAGGGTGAGTGACGGGACTCGAACCCGCGGCATCCTGGACCACAACCAGGTGCTCTACCAGCTGAGCTACACCCACCATGACCGGCGGTTCTCGCGTGGTTCCCCGACCGGCTGAGAAAAAGTGTACAGGGTCCGAAGGGGTGCTCGCGCCAGGGTTTTGCGGCGCCCCCGCGCGGGTCCTGGGGACGGCTACTGGGCAGGCAGGACGTGCTTGGCGGCGATGGTCCGGGCCGTCTCCGAGTCGGGACCCGGCTGGGCCACGAAGATCGCCTCGCGGTAGTAGCGGAGTTCCGCGATGGATTCGCGGATGTCGGCGAGGGCGCGGTGGTTGCCGTTCTTCTCGGGGCTGTTGAAGTACGTCCGCGGGTACCAGCGCCGGGCCAGCTCCTTGATCGAGGAGACGTCGACGATCCGGTAGTGGAGGTAGTCCTCCAGCGTCGGCATGTCACGGAGGAGGAAACCGCGGTCGGTGCCCACCGAGTTGCCGCACAGCGGGGCCTTGCCCGGCTCCTTCACATGCTCGCGGACGTATGCCAGGACCTGCTCCTCGGCGTCCGCCAGCGTCGTGCCGCCGGGCAGTTCCGCGAGCAGTCCGGACGCGGTGTGCATCTGACGCACCACCTCCGGCATCGTCTCCAGGGCCGAGTCCGGCGGACGGATGACGATGTCCACCCCCTCGCCGAGTACGTTCAGCTCGGAGTCGGTGACGAGGGCGGCCACCTCGATGAGAGCGTCGTCCGACAGCGAGAGGCCGGTCATCTCGCAGTCGATCCACACCATGCGATCGTTCATGCGTCCACCCTAAGGCTGACGTCCGCCCACGAGGTCCCCGGAGTCGGTGTGAGCCTCGAACGCCGGACGGGCTGACTTTCCCGTCCGGCGTTTCAAGGTCGCCGTTGCCTCAGCTGCCGCTGCGCTGCCCCGGCAGGCTCGCCCGGGTCGCCAGGTACGCCTCCGACAGCGACGCCGTCGAGCCCAGTGCGCTCGCCGCCGCGGTGCGGCGGGTCTGCAGCGGGAGCGGGCCGCCCTCCTGGTGCAGGGTGGGCGGTGGTCCCGCCGGGCCCAGGGCGGACGGTGGTCCGGCCGGGCCCGGGGCGGCATCGTCCGTCGGGCGGTCGCCCTGCGGCCTGCGGGCGCGGTACGCGGCCCGGTAGGCGGCAGGGGACGAGCCGAGCTGGCGGCGGAAGTGACCGCGCAGCGCCACCGGCGAGCGGAAGCCGCAGCGGCCCGCGACCTCGTCCACCGAGTAGTCCGACGTCTCCAGGAGGCGCTGCGCCTGCAGCACCCGCTGGGTGATCAGCCACTGCAGCGGCGCGCTTCCGGTCAGCGAGCGGAAGCGGCGGTCGAAGGTGCGCCGGCTCATGTAGGCCCGCGCCGCCAGCGTCTCCACGTCGAACTGCTCGTGGAGGTGTTCCAGCGCCCAGGCGACGACCTCCGCGAGGGGGTCGGCGCCGATCTCCTCGGGTAAAGACCTGTCGAGGTAGCGCTCCTGACCGCCGCTGCGGCGCGGCGGGACCACCAGGCGCCGGGCCAGGGCCCCTGCCGCCTCGTTGCCGTGGTCCGTCCGCACGATGTGGAGGCAGAGGTCGATCCCCGCCGCCGTACCCGCCGATGTCAGGACGTCGCCGTCGTCGACGAACAGCTCTCTCGGATCCACATGCACCGACGGATAGCGTTTCGCCAGCGTCGGCGCGTACATCCAGTGGGTGGTCGCGGGGCGGCCGTCCAGCAGGCCGGCCGCCGCGAGCACGAAGGCGCCGGTGCACAGCCCGACGATGCGGGCGCCTTCCTCATGGGCCCGGCGCAGTGCGTCGAGCGCCTCCTCCGGTGGCGGGGAGGTGATCGAACGCCAGGCGGGCACGACGACGGTGCCTGCCCGTGAGATCGCCTCCAGGCCATGTGGTGCGGTGAGTTCCAGGCCCCCTGTGGTCCGCAGTGGGCCTTCTTCACCGCCGCACACCAGTAGTCGGTAGCGCGGCACGCCGGCGTCCTGGCGGTCGATGCCGAATACCGACAGCGGTATGGAACTCTCGAAGATGGGGCCGCCGCTGAACAGCAGCACCGCGACGATCTCCTTGCGGCGTCGCCCGGAGAGTTTCCGGGCCGCGGCTTCCGGCGCGGCAGTGGAGTCGTGGCTCATACTGCTAAGCCCCCCTCGGTGGTCGCGGCTCCTCGGTTGTGTCGCTCCTGCACGTTTCCCCTCGGTCCTGCACGAGTCCCCCGCCGTAAGACGTCAAGATCGAATCTACTGTGTCTCGCGGTGCCGAGGTGACAAGTTCGGCACCCGGCACATTGTCGACATGGCAACTTGGCGTGAAGCATTCGATCACGAAGCGTTGCACTCGTGGGCCGTGCAGGGAAGTGCGCCTTGTCGCAGTGGCCAATCCCCGTAGGGTGCGCAGGGCCCCCGAGGCCCTTTCCGTGCAGGTCGAACGGGGGTTGGAGGGTGGTTGGGGGTGGGGATGCACGTATCTCGGAAGTTGGCTGAAAAGAAGCGGTTGCGTGCGCGGAAACCGGTCAGGCGACCGGTGTATCTCGCCGGGGGCGGAGACTTGGCTCCGTGACACTCGGTGCCGCATCCGTGACAGCGGCCCTGGGCCGGCCCGGCGGCGATGGCGGCGGCCCCGCGGCGATGCGGCGGTTCCGGCCGCTCCGGCGGGGAAGGTGTCGTGCCGGAGCGTGATCACCGGAACGCGGGCGGGTGCCCGGCTGACGCGGGCTGAGGCCCGGCTTGCGCAGGTGAGTGAATCCTGAGCAAACCGCCTGTACACCGCAGCAACCATTGCGTGACGGGCGTCCCCTCGTGCATGCTCCCTGGAACCCCAGCGGAGTGCGCGCGGGATCTGGGCCGTGGAGGCGTGCCGCCGTACCCTTGGGGGTATGGGGTTGGGAAGATGATTCCCGGACACAGCTCCCGTCGCCCACTGTCGTCCCACCCGACACAAGGATCACAACGCCGAGACAGCCATGGCCGGTCACGAATTCTTCGAACCCGCGGACCGCAAGCGGCCCGTCGCCGATCCCACGGCGTCCGAGCCCCAGGCGGCGCAAGAGCCACGCCATTCCTGCGACCCCGCCTTCAAGCACGGCGTCGTGGTCGGTTTCGACGGCTCCACGTCCAGCGAGCGCGCCCTGGCGTACGCCATCGGCATGGCCCATCGCTCCGGCTCCGGCCTGATCATCGTGCATGTCGCCAACCGGCTGCCCACCACCGTGTGGGCGGGCTGCGAACCGCCGGTCTTCGTCGATGTGCCGGATCACCGGACCGAGGTCCTGGGCCTCGAACTCGCCTGTGCGGAGTATCTCTCCGAAGTGCCCTGGATCCTCGTCGAGCGCGGCGGCGACATCTGCCACGAACTGGAGGAGGTCGGGCGGGAGTACGAGGCGGACGCGATCGTCGTCGGCTCCACGCACGGCATCGTCGGTCGGATCTTCGGTTCTGTCGCGGGGCGGCTCGCCAAGCGGGCGCAGCGGCCCGTCGTTGTCATTCCGTAACTCGCCGTTGTCCCTGGTGAGATGCGCCGTCGGCGCGGTCGGACTCCCTTGTGCGGTACGCAAATCTACTCGCGCGTAGAGGTGTTTGTGCCCTTGTGAAGGGCATATATGGCTCACCGCGCAACTGCACATGCATGAAGGGAGCCCGCCGTGGACAACGACGTCTCTGCGGGAAGCGGAACCACTACCGTGGTCGGCCGACTTGCCCTGGGTATCACCCTGTTGGCATTCGGGCTCGGGCACACCGATGTGATCGACGGAGTGTCGGCTGCCGACGCCGTCTCGCTGGCCCACTACGTTGGCGGCGTCGCGCTGTTCGTCGCCGGCCTGTTCGCCTTCCGTGACCGTGACACGGCATCCGGTACGGCCTACTCGGTGCTCGGCGCCCTGTGGTTCACCTGGGCCGTCACGGCCGGCACCACCATGTCCGCCAATGCGGCAGGGCTGTTCCTGCTGCTGTTCGCTCTCGTGACCCTCTCCCTGACCCTCGCGGGCGGGGACCAACTCACGCAGGGCACCTACGGGTTGTTCTTCGTCTCCCTCGTGCTCCTCGCCATAGCGGAGTTCGCGACCAGCGGCAGTCTCACGAAGGTGGGCGGCTGGTTCGCCGTGGCGGCGGGGGCGGTTGCCTGGTACGCGGCGACCGCGGCGTTGGCCCACTGGCCGACGGTGCTTCCGAGGCGTGCTGCCGGCCGAGGTGTGACGGCCACCGGCTGAACGGCAGCAGGTGCCGGGGTGTTGGGCGGCCCCGGCGCATGAAGGGACCCCCGCGTGTCTGGTGGCGACACGTGGGGGTCCGTTCTGTTGCCCGGCCGGTACTACTCCACCGGTACTACTCCACCGTTACCGACTTCGCCAGGTTCCTCGGCTTGTCGATGTCCCTGCCCAGGGCCAACGCCGTGTGGTAGGCGAGGAGTTGGAGGGGGATGCCCATGAGGATCGGGTCCAGCTCGTCCTCGTTCTTCGGGACGACGATCGTCTGGTCGGCCTTCTCCTGCTCCTGGTGGGCCACCGCGAGGATCCGGCCGCTGCGGGCCTTGATCTCCTCCAGGGCCGCGCGGTTCTTCTCCAGCAGGTCGTCGTCCGGGACGATCGCCACCGTCGGCAGCGCCGGCTCGATCAGGGCCAGCGGGCCGTGCTTGAGCTCGGAGGCCGGATAGGCCTCCGCGTGGATGTACGAGACCTCCTTGAGCTTCAGGGAGGCCTCACGCGCCACCGGGTAGCCCCGGACACGGCCGATGAAGAGCATCGAGCGGGCGTCGGCGTACTGCTCGGCCAGCTGCTTGATCTGGTCCTCCTGCTTCAGGACCTCGGTGATCTGCTCCGGCAGCTTCCGCAGGCCCTCGATGATCCGCTTGCCGTCGCGGACCGACAGGTCACGGGTGCGGCCCAGGTGCAGCGCGAGCAGGGCGAAGGCGACCGTGGTGTTCGTGAAGCACTTCGTCGACACGACGCACACTTCCGGGCCGGCGTGGACGTAGATCCCGGCGTCCGCCTCTCGCGCGATCGCCGAGCCGACGACGTTCACGATGCCGAAGACCCGGGCGCCCTTGCGCTTGAGCTCCTGGACCGCCGCCAGCACGTCGTACGTCTCACCGGACTGGGAGACGGCGACGTACAGCGTGTCGGGGTCCACGACCGCGTTGCGGTAGCGGAACTCGGAGGCCGGCTCGGCGTCCGCGGGGATACGGGCCAGCTCCTCGATCATCTGGGCGCCGATCATGCCCGCGTGGTACGAGGTGCCGCAGCCGAGGATCTTCACCCGGCGGATCTGGCGCGCCTCGCGGGCGTCCAGGTTCAGGCCGCCGAGGTGCACGGTGGAGAAGCGGTCGTCGATGCGGCCGCGCAGCACGCGGTCCACGGCGTCGGCCTGCTCGTGGATCTCCTTGTGCATGTAGGTGTCGTGACCGCCCATGTCGTACGACGCCGCCTCCCACTCCACGGTGGTCGGCTCGGCCGTCGTACGGGTGCCCTCGGTGGTGTACGTGCGGAAGTCGTCGGCCTTGAGTGTCGCCATCTCGCCGTCGTCGAGAGTCACTATCTGCCGCGTGTGGGCGACCAGCGCGGCGATGTCGGAGGCGACGAACATCTCCTTCTCGCCGATGCCGAGCACGACCGGGGAGCCGTTGCGGGCCACCACGATGCGGTCGGGGAAGTCGGCGTGCAGGACGGCGATGCCGTACGTGCCCTCGATGACCCGCAGGGTCTCGCGGACCTTGTCCTCCAGCTTCTCGGCCTGGGCGCGGGCGATCAGATGGACGAGGACCTCGGTGTCGGTCTCCGAGACGAACTCGACGCCGTCCGCCTCCAGCTTGCGGCGCAGGTCGGCGGCGTTGTCGATGATGCCGTTGTGGACGACGGCGACCTTGCCCTCGGCGTCGAGGTGCGGGTGGGCGTTCACGTCGGACGGGGCGCCGTGGGTGGCCCAGCGGGTGTGGGCGATGCCGGTGGTGCCCTTGAAGCGCGCCGGGACCTTGGCCTCCAGATCGCGGACCCGGCCCTTGGCCTTGACCATCTTCAGGCCGGTCGACTTCGGGGACGTGATCACTATGCCCGCGGAGTCGTAGCCGCGGTACTCCAGCCGCTGCAGGCCTTCGAGCAGCAGCGGAGCCACATCACGCTTGCCGATGTATCCGACGATTCCGCACATATATCTGTATTCCTCAGCCGTAGACCATGCGGCGCAACTGCCTGAGCGTAAGCTCCGGCGGCGCCACCGCCCGGTATTTCAGGTCCGCCTCGATCCGTTCGAAGATCGCCGTGTTGACCAGACCCTGGGCCTGGAGCTCACGGTGGCGGCGCCGCACGTACTCGTCGGTCGTCTCGTCGAAGTAGGCGAGCACGTCCTGGATCACACGCAGCGCCTCGCCCCGGTTCAGGGGCGTGGTCCGCGTCAGATGATCAACGAGTTCGTCGTGCACCCGGTAGATCCTGCGGTACCGAAGATTGTTTCGCAAGAATCCTGCCCGATTTCGGGCATGTGCCCCGCCCATCGCACGATGATCAAGGGCGGTGCATCGGCCGCCTCCGGCCGCGGGCCGGTGCGGGCGGTTCTCACATTCGTTTGAGGACCGCCTGCTTGGCCATCGTGAATTCCTCGTCCGTCAGGACTCCCGTGCGGTGGAGTTCCCCGAGTTCGCGCAGTCGACGCAGCAGGGCGTCGTGGCCGTCCTCGGCGGTGGCGGCTGTGAGCTGTCGGGGGACGTCGGGTCGCGAGGGGTCCGCGTCCGTGGGGGCCGCCGCCGGGTGGGTGAGCCGGGCCTGCACGGCTGCCGCGACCAGGGCCATCAGCGGGTCCTTCCTGAAGCCCCACAGCTCGACGGCGTTGGGGTCGTACTTCGGCGGCGCCTTGGTCGGGGCGTGGCGCACGGTGAAGCGGAGGTGGCCGTTCTCCAGGCCGGCCGCCGGGTGCCACTCCACGGCGGCGATGTCGGTGAGCGCGAGGACGCGGGCGCCGGCGGCGGACTTGGCGTCCTCCGTCTTCCAGTTCCACTCCAGGCGGACCTGCTCGCCGTCGAAGCTCGCGGTGCCGTCCCCGGCGGACGCCGACAGCGGGACGGACGGGCCCGGCAGCAGGTACGTGTCCACGGGGCCGGCCGGAACCCGGTCCAGGAGCAGCGCGCCCCGGACCTCGTCCACGAAGTACTCGGCGACGCCGTACCGGTCGGACTCGACGATCAGCTGGTAGGGATCGTTCGGCTCGGTGAGCCGGCCGCCGGTCGCGTGCAACAGCGGGTCGGCGCCGTCCCGCAGCCGCAGTCTCACCCGCCCGCTCTTCTTGCCCTGCTCGAAGGAGATGCCGGCCAACGCGCCCAGGGGGACGACGAGTTCACCCAAGGCCTTGCGGAACAGACTGATGTTCTTGTCGCGCCCCGGTGTGAGCCGCAGCGCGTCGCCGTCGAAGACCCACGTGCCGTCCTTCTGCAGGATTTCCGCCATGAGGAGATTGTTTCATCGGCTTGGCGGAAGGGTGGTCTATACCTATCGTGGTGCCTACTCATCCCTTGAAGGGAGCGCATGTGACTCGGCACCACAGAACGCCCCGCCTTCTAGGAACGCTGCTGCTCGTGGCGGCCGCCTCGGTCTCCGCCGTGGGGTCGGCCCCCGCCGCGGCCGGCCCCACGGCCACCCCGCTGGGCAGGGTCGTACCGGCCCCCGCCTCCGTCCGGGCGAGCGGATCCCCGTACCGCATCACCCCGGACACGCACATCCGCGTCGACGCCTCGCGCGAGGCCCACCGCGTCGGCGAGTACCTCGCGGACATCCTGCGGCCCTCCACCGGCTACCGGCTGCCGGTCACCTCGCACGGCACGGGCGGCATCCGGCTGCGCCTGGCCCCGGGTCCCCTCGGCGACGAGGGCTACCGGCTCGACAGCCGCCCCTTCGGCGTCACCATCAGCGCCCGCAAGGAGGCCGGCCTCTTCCACGGCGTACAGACCCTGCGCCAGCTCCTGCCGGCGGCCGTCGAGAAGAAGACCGTGCAGCCCGGACCCTGGCTGATCGCGGGCGGCACCATCAAGGACACCCCCCGCTACGCCTACCGCGGCGCGATGCTCGACGTCTCCCGGCACTTCTTCACCGTCGGCCAGGTCAAGCGGTACATCGACGCGTTGGCCCTCTACAAGATCAACAAGCTGCATCTGCACCTCAGCGACGACCAGGGCTGGCGCATCGCGATCGGCTCCTGGCCGCGCCTCGCCGCATACGGCGGCTCCACCCAGGTCGGCGGCGGCGCCGGCGGCCACTACACCAAGGCGGACTACCAGGAGATCGTCCGCCACGCCGCCTCCCGCCATCTGGAGGTCGTCCCCGAAATCGACATGCCGGGTCACACGAACGCGGCGCTCGCCTCGTACGCCGAACTGAACTGCGACGGTGTGGCACCCCCGCTCTACACCGGCACCGACGTCGGCTTCAGCTCCCTGTGCGTGCCCAAGCAGGTGACGTACGACTTCGTGGACGACGTCATCCGCGAACTGGCCGCCCTCACACCCGGCCGTTCCCTCCACATCGGCGGCGACGAGGCGCACTCCACGAGCCATGAGGACTATGTGGCCTTCATGGACCGCGTCCAGCCGATCGTGGCGAAGTACGGCAAGACGGTGATCGCCTGGCATCAGCTGACCGGAGCGCACCCGGCCGAGGGCGCCCTCGCACAGTACTGGGGTCTCGACGACACCGGCGCCGACGAGAAGGCCCGGGTCGTGAAGGCCGCCCGGAACGGCACCGGGCTCGTCCTGTCCCCGGCCGACCGGATCTACCTCGACATGAAGTACACCGCGGACACGCCCCTCGGCCAGGACTGGGCGGGGCTGGTCGAGGTGAGGCGGTCGTACGACTGGGATCCGGGCACCTACCTCGCCGGGGCGCCCGCTGCGGCGATCCGCGGGGTCGAGGCGCCGCTGTGGACCGAGACGATCGTGACGGACGCCGACATCGACTACATGGCCTTCCCTCGGCTGCCGGGTGTGGCCGAGCTGGGCTGGTCGCCAGCCGCCACACACGACTGGGACGCCTACAAGGTGCGGCTCGCGGCGCAGGGGCCGCGCTGGGACGCGCTCGGGATCGGGTACTACCGGTCGCCGCAGGTGCCGTGGCCCAGCGGGTGAGGAAAGGCTGACGGGCACCCCGCAGGACCGTACTGCGGGGTGCCCGTCCGTCCGTGTCAGAACCCGGCGATGGGGTTCTTCAGGGTGCCGACCAGCTGCAGTGCGCCGGACGGGTCGGCGAGGTCCACCATCTGCCGGTTGTCGCGCAGCTGGAGCCGGTTGAGGCAGGACAGCGCGAACCGAGGGGCGAACATGTCGTACTGCCGGAATGCGTCGGCGAGTTCGGGCACCGACCGCTGGTAGTCGCGGGTGACCTCCGCGACCGTGCGCCAGAAGTCGTCCTCCTCCAGGATCCCCTCGGTGGCCAGGTTCGCGGCGAGGAAGCGGAAGAAGCAGTCGAAGACGTCCGTGAAGATCGACAGGAGCTTGGTGTCCTCCGGCACCTCCACCCGGATCCTCGCCACCTCGGGCGGCAGTACCGCGTCCGGGTCCATGACCACGATCTCCTCGGCGATGTCCTTGTAGACCGCGCGCTGCACCACGCCGTCCTTCAGGACGAGGATCACGTTCTCGCCGTGCGGCATGTAGGCCAGGTCGTAGGCGTAGAAGCTGTGCAGCAGCGGGGTGAGGTATGCCCGCAGATAGTGCCGCAGCCACTCCCGCGGCGCCAGCCCGGACTGCTCGATCAGGGCGCCCGCGAAGGAGGCGCCCTCGTGGTCCACATGGAGGAGAGAGGCCATGGTGGCCAGGGACTCGCCCTCCCGGAGGGACGCCACCGGGCTCTCGCGCCACAGCGCGGCGAGCATCTTCCGGTACGGCGAGTAGTGGTCCGTCGCCGCCTCGTACTCCAGATGCCGGTAGCCGACCGCCGCCCGCTCACGGATGATCGACAGGCCCGTCGACTTCAGGACCGGGTCGCCTTCCACGAGCTGGGCGAGCCAGTCGTTGATCGCCGGGGTGGCCTCCATGTAGGCGGCCGAGAGCCCGCGCATGAAGCCCATGTTGAGGACGGACAGGGCCGTCTTCACATAGTGCTTCGCGGGGTTCGAGGTGTTGAAGAAGGTCCGGATGGACTGCTGGGCCAGATACTCGTCGTCGCCCTCGCCGAGGCAGACGAGGTGCCGGCGCGCGACCTCCGCGGCGAAGGTGACGGTGAGCTTGTTCCACCACTGCCAGGGGTGGACGGGTATGAGGAGGTAGTCGGCCGGGTCGAGCCCCTGCCCGGTCAGCTGCCGGTGGAACCGCTCGACCGTCTCCTCGCCCAGCTCCTCCCGTACGAAGGTCTCGTAGTCGATCCCCACGCCCGCGGTGAACGCGGCACGCGAGCGGTGCGCGGCCAGCCACACCAGCCGGACCGGGCTCGCGGTCTCCGGCGCGTACGACAGATACTCATGGATCCCGAAGCCGAGCCGGCCGTTGTTGGCGACGAAGCAGGGGTGGCCCTCGGTCATCCCGGTCTCGATCGCCTGGAAGCCACTCCTTGTGAGCTCGGCGACCGGGATCTGCGGCTTGGTGAGCTTGTAGCAGGTGCCGGAGAGGGTGGAGGAGATCTCCTCCAGATAGACCGGCAGGACCTCGTCGCTCAGGCCCAGCGACTCCTTCAGCTCGATGAAGAAGTCCAGGGCGGCGAGCGGGAGTTCGGCGTCGTCGCGGTGGCGGGTGATCGAGCCGGCGTCCACCTGCCAGTGGTCGAGGGCGTGGCGGGTGGCGGTGAACCGGTAGCTGGTCAGACCGTCGTCGCTGCGGACGACGTAGGCGTCGCCGTCCCGTTCGGGGGTGAACAGCCGCTCGTGCGCGAACTCGGCGAGTGCCTTGCGGACCAGCAGCCGGTTGGCCCGGCCCCAGCGTTCGGGGGAGAGGTGGGTCACGGAGTCGGTGAGGCTCATGCGCCCTCCCCCGTCGCCGCGACGAACTGCTCCCGGGTGCAGAAGCTCAGCAGCGCCGTCTTTTCCGGCTTCCGGATCTCACGGGCGGGCACGAACCCGACGGCCTCGTTCAGGGCGTGCACCGCCTTGTTGCGCACATCCGGCTCGACGACGACACGGGCGGTGGCGGGGTCCTCGAAGAGGTGCGCCATCACGGCTGTGATGACGGCCCGGGTGAAGCCGTGCACGGGCGTGTCGGCGGGCGCGACCAGGAAGTGCATGCCGACGTCGCCCGGCTCGGGCTCGTACAGGCCGACCAGCTCGCGGTGGGCCGGATCGTACTTCTCCATCAGGAAGGCGGGGACGCCGTCCCACAGGCCGAGGCAGGCGTGGTGGTGCTCGTCGGCCGCGATCTCCATGTACGCGCGCTCGACGTCCTCCAGCCTGGCGTCCTGCATCATCCAGAAGGCCGCCTTGGGGTGGGTGACCCAGCCGTGCAGGAGCTCGGCGTCCTTCAGGGGGTCGAGGGGGCGGACCGTCAGGGTTCCGATGCCGGTGACGGTGGTGCTCATACGGCGAACTCCTGGAAGGCGATCGTCTTCTCGACGGGGTAGTACTCGGTGCCCAGCAGCTCGCGGATGATGCAGCTGTTGCGGTAGGGACCCATGCCCAGGTCGGGGGAGGTGACGCTGTGCGTGTGGACGCCGGCGTTCTGCAGGAAGACGCCCCGGCCCGTGGTGTCGACGGAGTAGTTGCGGGCCACGTCGAAGCGGCCGTGGCCGTCGAAGCGCAGACGGTCGCGGACCGGTTCGAGGAAGGCCGGCTGCTGGTAGTGGTAGCCGGTGGCCAGCACCAGGCCCTCGCTGCCGATCTCGAAGTCCTTGTCCTGCTCGTCCTGGTGGAAGGCGAGCGTGTACGAGCCGTTCTCGTACCGGGCGCCGGTCAGCGTGGAGTTGGTGAGCAGACGGGTGGGCACCGGGCGGTCGCCGCTCTCGACGTTCTTCTGGTACAGCAGATCGAAGATCTCGTCGATCAGTACCGAGTTGATGCCCTTGAACAGGCCCTTCTGCTCCTTCTCCAGCCGGTAGCGGGTCTGTTCGGGCAGCGCGCGGAAGTAGTCGATGTAGTCCGGCGACGTCATCTCCAGGGTCAGCTTGGTGTACTCCAGCGGGAAGAACCGCGGGGAGCGGGTGACCCAGTCGAGCCGATAGCCGTGGACGTCGATCTCGGACAGGAGGTCGTAGTAGATCTCCGCCGCGCTCTGTCCGCTGCCGACGATCGTGATGGACTTCTTCGCCTGGAGCTCCGCCTTGCGGTGCATGTACTGCGCCGTGTGCAGGAAGTCGCCGCCGAGGTCCCGGCAGGCCTCGGGCACGAAGGGGACCGTGCCGGTGCCGAGGACCAGATGACGGGCCCGGTGGACATCACCGGTCTGTGTGCGCACGACGTAGCGCTCGTCCTCGTACGTCACCTCGGTGACCGTCGTGCCGAAGCGGATGCTGGAGAGCTTCGACGCGGCCCAGCGGCAGTAGTCGTCGTACTCGACGCGCAGGGGGTAGAAGTTCTCGCGGATGTAGAACGGGTAGAGTCGGCCCTTCTCCTTCAGATAGTTGAGGAAGGTGTACGGCGAGGTCGGGTCGGCGAGCGTGACCAGGTCCGACATGAACGGGGTCTGCAGATGGGCGCCGGCCAGGAACATGCCCGCATGCCATGCGAAGTCCGGCTTCGACTCCAGGAAGACGCCGTCGAGTTCGGCGATGGGCTCGGTGAGGCAGGCAAGGCCCAGATTGAACGGGCCGAGCCCGATGCCCACGAAGTCGTAGGTCTTCTCGGCGGATTCAGCAAGCGCGGTCAAGGGACTCTCCCAGGTACTGCTCGGCGTGGCCGGCGATCAGGTCGAGGACGGCGGAGATGTCGGCCGTCGTGGTCTCGGGGTTGAGCAGGGTGAACTTCAGGTAGTGGCGGCCGCCGACCTTGGTGCCCGCGACCACGGCGTCGCCGGAGGCGAACAGGGCCTTGCGGGCGTACAGGTTGGCGCGGTCGATCTCGGCCGGGTCGGTGACGGCCGCCGGGATGCAGCGGAAGACGAGGGTGGACAGGGACGGCCGTACGACGATGTCGAAGCGGGGGTCGGCGGCGAGCAGCTCCCAGCCCTCGGCGGCCAGGTCGCAGACCTCGTCGAAGAGCTCGCCGATGCCGTCGGCGCCCATCGTGCGCAGGGTCATCCACAGCTTCAGCGCGTCGAAGCGGCGGGTGGTCTGCAGGGACTTGTCGACCTGGTTGGGGATGCGCTCCTCCACCATGCGGCGCGGGTTGAGGTACTCGGCGTGATAGGTCGCGTGGCGCAGGGTGGAGGCGTCGCGGACCAGCACGGCGGAGGAACTCACCGGCTGGAAGAAGGACTTGTGGTAGTCGACGGTGACCGAGTCGGCGCGCTCGATGCCGTCGATACGGTCCCGGTACCTCAGGGAGGCGAGCAGTCCGCAGCCGTAGGCGGCGTCCACGTGCATCCACGCCCCGAACTGGGCGCACAGCTCGGCGATCTCGGGCAGCGGGTCGATGGAGCCGAAGTCGGTGGTGCCGGCGGTGGCGACGACGGCCATGGGGATCAGACCGTCCTTCTGGCAGCGCTCCAGCTCATGGGCGAGCGCGAGGGTCTGCATGCGCTTGTCGTGGTCGACGGGGATCGACACGACGGCGTCCTGGCCCAGGCCGAGCAGTTTCGCGGATTTCTTCACGCTGAAATGGCTGACCTCGGAGGCGAAGATGCGCAGCCTGGCGAGGCTGTCGCTCTTGGCCTCCTCACGGGCCAGCAGCAGCGCCTGGAGGTTGGACTGGGTGCCACCGGAGGTGAACACGCCGTCGGCGGCCGGGCCGAGGCCGATGCGTGCGGTCGTCCAGTCGATGAGCTTGCGCTCGATGAGGGTGCCGCCGGCCGACTGGTCCCAGGTGTCGAGGGAGGAGTTGACGGCGGCCAGGACCGCCTCGCCGAGCACGGCCGGGATGACGACCGGGCAGTTGAGATGGGCGAGATAGCGGGGGTGGTGGAAGTAGATCGCGTCCCGCAGATAGACGTCCTCCAGCTCGTCCAGGACCGCCGTGGTGTCGCGCAGCGGCTTGTCGAGGTCGATCTGCTCGATACGGGGGGCCAGGGCGTCGACCGCGACGCCGGTGAACGGACGGTCGGTGGTGGCGAGTTTGGCCGCCACCCGCTCCACGCCTTCGGTCACGGAGCGGCGGTAGTGCTCCGCGGTCGTGTCATTGAGCAGGTGCGAGCGCATGTGGGGGTCCTCCGTGGGGGACGGTCCGGCGTGCGGGGAGGGGCAGAGAAGGAGCGGAAGTAGCGACTTCAACTTAGGTAAGCCTAACCTAATCTGGCGTGGTCAAAACGCCGCCCCTCTCGTGACCGCGGTCACGTCGAACGCGATGAGAGCCTGTGTCGCATCCCCGACTGGGCATCCGCCGCCTGGCACGCATTCCCCACGCTCGGCTTCGCTCGGGCGGGGGACCCCATGCCGCGTTGCCGAACCGCCCATGGCTCCTCCCTCACTCTCGGCCGCGCTCGAGCGGGGGCACCCCCCATCGAGGGCGCTCCGGCGCCTTGCGATCGCACGCTCACCCCCACGCGACCGCGCTCGCGCCGGGGAACCCATGACGACGTGCGCCGATCCGGCCGGGGATGTGCCGCAGGCTCCTACTCGCTCTCGCGCAGCTGTTCCTCGGACAGCCCCCGCCGCCAGTAGCCCACGAAGGTGACGCGGCGGCGGTCGATGCCGCGCTCGCCCACGAAGTGGCGGCGCAGCTCCTTCACACAGCCCGACTCGCCCGCGATCCAGACGTACGGGTGCCCGGCGGGCGGGAGTTGGGCGCAGCGGATCGCGCGGAGAGCCATGGGGGAGCTCTCCACGTGGTTCTCCTCGCGCACCAGCCAGGTGATCTCGGCGTCCGCCTCCGTCACCAGGTCCTGGATGTCCCCGGCGTCGTGCACCTCCAGCCAGACCCGGGCACGGGTGCCGGCCGGCAGCGACTCGACGATCGCGGAGACGGCCGGTACGGCGGTCTCGTCGCCCCAGACGACCACCAGATCGGTGTCCTCGGGGGGCCGGAAGCGGATCGCCCGGTTGTCCGCGATCGCCGGGCCGAGCAGCAGGACGCGGTCGCCGGCGGCGGCCCGCGAGGCCCACCGGGAGGCGGGGCCCGCGGGGGCGGCGGCGCCGGGCTCGACGCCGTGCAGGACGAAGTCGATGTCGATCTCCGTCGTACGGCCGTACGCGTCCCGGCGCAGATCCCGGAGCGTGTACGAGCGCATCACCGCCCGTACGTCGTCCGGGAGTTCACGCCATGCCTGCCACCAGCCGTCGTCCAGCTCGACCGGAACGACCGGCTCGGCCTGTCCGGGCTGCGGCAGAAACAGGGACAGACTCTGATCCCGCCCGTCGGAGTGGAACGCCACGAGGTCGGCCCCCGCGAAGGTGACCCGGACCAAGGACGGACCGAGCCGCCGCGTCCGTACGACCTGAAGAGAGAAGAAACGGAACGGGGCGGCAACGGCGGTAGTCATGGATGCTCCTGAGGTGTGACGCGCCCAAGGGGTGCGGGGAGCTGCGCGACCAGCCACAGCCGACCGGCAGTCAACCCGCAACAAGAGCCCCGCGGCGCCGACTCGGACCAAGCAGCGCAGCGCTCAGCTGACCTTCTTCGCCTTCTCCAGAGCCTCCGCGAGGTTCACGAGCAGCGGCGTGCACTTGTCGTACGACAGGATCGGCTCGGGGGAGCGCGCGATGACCTGGCCCGCCTTGACCGCGGGCAGCTTCTGCCAGGTGGCCTCGGTGATGTCGGCCGGCTGGATGGTCGAGGAGCGGTCGTCCACCATGATGATGTCGGCCTGGTACCTGTCGACGTTCTCCCAGCTCAGGCTCTCGAACCAGCCGCCGCCCTCGGCCTTGGCCTTCTCCGGGGGCTCGATGAAGTTCACGCCGAGGGCCTTGAAGTACTCCAGGTCGATGGAGAGGTTGGTGCCGGAGACATAGAAGAGCTCCTGGCTCGCGGAACCGGCCATCACCTTGATGTCGGGCTTGGCCTTGGCGGCCGCGCGGAGCCGGGTGGCGGCCTCCTCGAACTTCTTCTTGGAGTCGGTGACCGCGGCGGCCGTCATATCGGCGCCCAGCGACTCGGCGAGCTCCCACATGCGCTGCAGCGGCTCGGTGATCTGGCGGTCGTAGACGGAGATGCCGACGCTGGGGGCCAGCTTGGCGATCTTGTCCTTGGAGGCCTCGGGCACGTACCAGAGGGTGCCGGCGTCGTCGAACATCGTGGAGAGCAGGACGTCGGGCGCGAGGGCCGCGTACTTCTCCACGTTGAACTGGTCCCAGGCGTTGCCGAGGACGGTCACCTTGCTGATGTTCATGTCGCCGGCCTGGACGTCGGCCTTGCCGTCGGCGGTCTTGGTCGGGCCGAAGACGCCCTTGACCGAGACGCCGTAGTCGTGGAGGGCGGCGGCGACGCCGGTGAACGCGACGATGTTCGCCGGGACCTTGTCGAGCTTCACGGCCTGGCCGCGGTCGTCCTTGAACGTCCACGGGCCCGACTTGGCGGCGGTCGTCTCCTTGCTCGAACCACCGCTCTCCTCTTTGTCGTCACCGCAGGCTGCGAGCACGGCACCGAGGCCGAGAGCGCCGCCCGCGGCGAGGATGCCGCGGCGGGTGAAGTGGGTGGCACGGGCGTTGGACATGTATGGCTGCTTTCGAACGGGGCGAAATGCCCGCCGGACAAGTTCGAAGGTAGGTTAGCCTAACCTCAGCTCATGTCCAGAGGGCGGGCACGCCGCCGCTCGAACCTGTGAACAGCCCTATGCCTCCGCGAACAACTCTTGTGTGTCGGCCGCGGTGACTGCCCGGTCGAACCAGGTCCCGAGGGTGTCCAGGTCGGTGCAGCTGGTGATGCGTTCCCTGGCGGCTTCGGGGACTTCGACGCCGCGGAGGTCGAGGATGCGGAGGATGTCTTCGGCTCGTCCCTCGGCTCGTCCCTGGATGCGCGTCTCCTCGATGAGTGTGCCGCTGCCGGGGAAGCGACTTGTGCGCGTGGCCATCAGGTTCCTCCAGAGTGCGCGTGTCCGGGGGTCACCCAGACCGATCTCGGTGTATTCAGCCCAGTCCACTGCGGTCTCGCCGCCGGTGTCGGCAAGTGCCGTCGCCAGTGCGTCCAGTATCACAGGAAGGGCCGGGTCCTTGGCGTGGGTGAGTGTGGAGAAGACGGAAAAGGGTAAGTCCCGGGCCGCTTCCTCCGGGTCGGTGATCGCCGGGAGGTTGTCGGGGCCCAGGACCAGCGGGAAGACCGCGATGCTCGTATGCGTGGGCAGGCCGATGCGGATGGGCGTGGCTGCCCAGCTCGCGGTGGACTTGTCCTGGCACAGGACGAGGAGGATCGGGGGCAGTTCGTACTTGGCGTAGAGGTGCGCCAGGTAGTACGTCCAGCTGTTGAGCTTGTCCGCGACTCGTCTGTTCTGGGCCTCGACGGCGAGCAGGTAACTTCCGCTGTCCGCCGTGTCGATCCGCAGCAGGGTGTCCACGCGGTGTTCCAGCGGCTTGATCTCGGTGAGATCGGTGTCCAGATGCTGGATTGCCGTGGGTTCTGGGAAGGCGATACCCACCTTCGGGAGGACCCGGGTGAACAGGCCCGGGTCCTCCCTGAAGATCTGGTGCATCGCCTCATGCGCTGAGCTGACCATGTGACGGAACGTAGTGATGAACCGCGCGTTTCCGTGGCCGGACGGGACGGTTTCAGTCGTACGGGTGATCTAGCCCGCCAGCCCCAACTCCCGTGCGATCAGCATCCGCTGCACCTCGCTCGTACCCTCGCCGATTTCCAGGATCTTGGAGTCGCGCCACATGCGGGCCACCGGGTACTCGTTCATGAAGCCGTAGCCGCCGTGGATCTGGGTGGCGTCGCGGGCGTTGTCGACGGCGATCGTGGACGAGTGGAGCTTCGCCAGGGCCGCCTCCTTCTTGAAGGGTTCGCCCGCCACCAGGCGGCTTGCCGCGTCGCGCCAGGCGAGGCGGGCCGTGTGGGCCTTCATCTCCATGTCGGCGATCTTGAACTGGATCGCCTGGTTCGCGCCGATCGGGCGGCCGAAGGCGTGGCGCTCCTTCGCGTACTTCAGCGACTCGTCCACACAGCCCTGGGCCAGGCCCGTGGCCAGGGCGGCGATGGCGATACGGCCCTCGTCGAGGATGCGCAGGAACTGGGCGTAGCCACGGCCCTCCTCGCCCAGCAGGTTCGCCGCCGGGACCCGCACGTCCGAGAAGGACAGTTCGCGGGTGTCCGAGGCGTTCCAGCCGACCTTCGAGTAGGGGGCGGCGACCGTGAAGCCGGGCGTGCCGGACGGGACGATGATCGAGGAGATCCGCGGCCCGCCGTCGGGCTTGCGGCCCGTGACCGCCGTGACCGTGACCAGGCCCGTGATGTCGGTGCCCGAGTTGGTGATGAAGCACTTCGTGCCGTTGATCACCCACTCGTCGGTCTCCGGGTCCAGCCGGGCCGTGGTGCGGGTGGCCCCCGCGTCACTGCCGCCGTCCGGCTCGGTCAGCCCGAACGCGCCCAGGATCTCGCCCGAGCAGAGGCGGGGGAGCCACTCGCGCTTCTGCTCCTCGGTGCCGAAGAGATGAATCGGCATGGCGCCCAGCGAGACACCCGCCTCCAGGGTGATGGCGACGGAGGAGTCGACGCGGGCCAGTTCCTCCAGCGCGATGCCGAGGGCGAGGTAGTCGCCGCCCATGCCGCCGTACTCCTCCGGGAACGGCAGCCCGAACAGGCCCATGCGGCCCATCTCGCGGACGATCTCGTACGGGAACTCGTGCCGCTCGTAGAAGTCGCCGATCTTGGGGGCGACGACATCGTGCGCGAACTCCTCCACGGTGCGCCGGAGTTCCTCCAGCTCGGGGGAGAGACGGTGGTCCATGACGGTCACTGCTCCTTGGGGTCCTGGTCCTCGTGGGACAGGGCTCGGACGGTGCGGGAAGGGCTCGGTCGGCCCAGCTGGCCGGCCATCCATACGCTCGTGGCGACGAGACGGCCGAGGTCGACTCCGGTGTCGATGCCGAGGCCCCGCAGCATCCACACGAGGTCTTCGGTGGCGAGGTTGCCGGTGGCGGACTTGGCGTACGGACAGCCGCCGAGACCGCCCGCCGAGGCGTCGACGGTGGTGACACCGTGCTGCAGCGCGGCCAGGGTGTTGGCGAGCGCCTGCCCGTAGGTGTCGTGGAAGTGCACGCCCAGCGCGCTGGTGGGCACGCGCTGTTCGTTGAGGGACGCGAGGAGTTCGAGGACATGGCCCGGGGTGGCCACCCCGATCGTGTCGCCGAGGCTCAGCTCGTCGCAGCCCAGATCCATCAGGGCCCGGCAGACCCGGACGACCTGGGCGATCGGGACCTGGCCCTCCCACGGGTCGCCGAAGCACATGGAGACATAGCCGCGGACCTGGGCGCCGTCCGCCTTCGCCCGGGCCACCACCGGCTCGAACATGGCCAGCGCCTCGTCGACCGTCCGGTTCAGGTTGGCCTTCGCGAAGGACTCGGTGGCGCTGGCGAAGACGGCGACCCGGCGGGCGCCGAGCGCGAGCGCGCGGTCGAGGCCGCGTTCGTTCGGCACAAGGACGGGAAGCTCGACCGGCAGGCCGGCGACGAGCGGGAACAGCTGTTCCGCGTCCGCGAGTTGGGGCACCCACTTGGGGTGGACGAAGCTGGTGGCCTCGATCGTCGTCAGACCCGCGTCCGCCAGCCGGCGGATGAACTCCGCCTTGACCTCCGTCGGGACGGTGCCCTTCTCGTTCTGCAGCCCGTCACGCGCGCCGACCTCGTGGATCCGCACCCGCGCGGGCAGGCCCTGGGCCGGTACGGCCATCGGGAGTGTCACTGCTCCTCCTCTGCCGGTGATTCTGCGGGGGACTCGGCCGGGGCCTGCGACGGGGACTCCGTCGGGGTGATGACCGCCAGCACCTGGTCCATGGCGACGGTCGTGCCCGGGGTGACATCCAGTTCGGCGACCGTGCCGGCGTGCGGGGCGGAGATGACGTGCTCCATCTTCATCGCCTCGACGACCAGCAGACTCTGGCCCGCGGTCACCTCGTCGCCCACCGCGACCTTGACGACCGTCACCGTGCCGGGCATGGGCGCCGTGAGCGAGTCGGCGCCCGCATGGGCCCCGCGGGTGAGGGACTCGGCGACCGGGTCGTGGTCCCGCACATGCCAGGCGTCGCCGTCGCGGCCCAGCCAGTCGGCGGCGCGGTGGAAGGTGTGACGGACGCCGTCGAGGGTGATGGACACCTGGTCCTCGGTGACGGTGTGGGTGCCGCGCGGCACGAACTCCACGGGGTCGAACACCCGCAGCGGGAAGCCGACGGGCTTGGGGACGCCCCCGAGCCGCCAGCCGCTCGGCACCGAGAACGGGTCGGTCCAGCCCTCGCCGCGGGGCCGCAGCGCGTCGAGGCGCACGGCCGCCGCCGCCTCGTACACCTCTTCCGGTACGTCGGTGACGACGAGCGTGTCCACCTCCCGTTCCACCAGCCCCGTGTCCAACTCGCCCGCCACGACCGCGGGATGGGCCAGCAGCCGGCGCAGGAACCCCGCGTTCGTCTGCACGCCGAGCGTCACCGTCCGCGCCAGGGCCGCCCGGAGCTTCCTCAGCGCGGTCTCCCGGTCGGGCCCGTACGCGATCACCTTGGACAGCATCGGGTCGTACAGGCTACCGACCTCGGTGCCCTCGCTGAGCCCCGAGTCGGTGCGGATGCCGTCGCCCTGGGGCTCGTCCAGCCGGAGCACCGTGCCGCCCGACGGCAGGAAGCCGCGTGCGGGGTCCTCGGCGCAGACGCGGGCCTCGATCGCGTGCCCGGTGAGGGTGATGTCCTTCTGCGCGAAGGGCAGGCGTTCCCCCGCCGCGACCCGCAGCTGCCACTCCACCAGGTCCAGGCCCGTGATCAGCTCGGTGACCGGGTGTTCCACCTGGAGGCGGGTGTTCATCTCCATGAAGTAGTACGACGACGGGTCGCCGCCGGGGACGATGAACTCCACCGTGCCCGCGCCCCGGTAGCCGCAGGAGCGGGCGGCCTGGACCGCGGCCTCGCCCATCGCCGCGCGCGTGGCATCGTCCAGCAGGACCGACGGAGCCTCCTCGATGATCTTCTGATGGCGGCGCTGGAGGGAGCACTCGCGCTCGCCCAGGTGCACGACGTTGCCGTGGCCGTCCGCCAGGACCTGGATCTCGATGTGCCGGGGCCGGTCGATCCACCGTTCGACGAGCAGGGTGTCGTCGCCGAAGGAGGCGCGGGCCTCACGGCGGGCGGCGGCGATCTCGTCCGCCAGCACGGAGGCGTCCCGCACCAGCCGCATGCCCTTGCCGCCGCCGCCGGCGGACGGCTTGAGCAGCACCGGCATGCCGATCTCGCGTGCCGCGTCCGCCAGCTGGTCGTCCGTCAGCCCGCTGCCGCTGGACCCGGGGACGACCGGCACTCCGGCCGCCCGCACCGTCTCCTTGGCGCGGATCTTGTCGCCCATCAGGGAGATGGCGTCGGCCGGCGGTCCGATGAAGACCAGCCCGGCCTCGGCGCATGCGCGCGCGAAGGACGTGTTCTCCGCGAGGAAGCCGTATCCGGGGTGCACGGCCTCCGCGCGGGCGGCGGCCTGGAGGATGCGCTCGGTCGACAGATAGCTCTCGGCGGCCGGCGCCGGCCCGATCCGTACCGCGGTGTCGGCCTCCCGGACGTGCCGTGCGTCCGCGTCGGCGTCGGAGAAGACCGCCACCGAGCGCACGCCCAGGGCCCGGAGCGTACGGATGACGCGGACGGCGATCTCGCCCCGGTTGGCCACAAGCACCGTGTCAAACATGGGTCCCCTCACATCCGGAAGACGCCGAACTGGGGGTCACCCAGGGGCGCGTTGCCGCACGCGGTCAGGGCCAGGCCCAGCACCTGCCGCGTCTCCAGCGGGTCGATCACGCCGTCGTCCCAGAGGCGGGCGGTGGCGTAGTAGGCGTTGCCCTGGCGCTCGTACTGGGCGCGGATGGGGGCCTTGAAGGCCTCTTCCTCCTCGGCGGGCCACTCCTGGCCGCCCGCCTCCAGCTGGTCCCGCTTGACGGTGGCCAGCACGGACGCGGCCTGCTCGCCGCCCATCACGGAGATCTTGGCGCCCGGCCACATCCACAGGAAGCGGGGCGAGTACGCCCGGCCGCACATCGAGTAGTTGCCCGCGCCGTACGACCCGCCGACCACCACGGTCAGCTTCGGCACGCGCGTGCATGCCACGGCGGTCACCATCTTGGCGCCGTGCTTGGCGATGCCGCCCGCCTCGTAGTCCCTGCCGACCATGAAGCCGGAGATGTTCTGCAGGAACACCAGGGGGATGCCGCGCTGGTCGCACAGCTCGATGAAGTGGGCGCCCTTCTGGGCGGACTCGGAGAACAGGATGCCGTTGTTGGCGACGATCCCGACGGGGTGGCCGTGGATCCGCGCGAAGCCGGTGATCAGGGTCTGCCCGAACTCCGCCTTGAACTCCGAGAAGCGGGAGCCGTCGACCACGCGCGCGATGATCTCGCGTACGTCGTAGGGGGTGCGGGAGTCGACCGGCACCGCGCCGTACAGCCCGTACGGGTCGACCTTCGGCTCCACGGCGGACTCCACGGACCACGGCAGCGGCCCGCGCGCGGGAAGCGTGGCGACGATGTTGCGCACGATCCGCAGCGCGTGCGCGTCGTCCTCCGCGAGATGGTCGGTCACGCCCGACACCCGCGCGTGGACCTCGCCGCCGCCCAGTTCCTCGGCGGTGACGACCTCACCGGTGGCGGCCTTCACCAGCGGGGGCCCGCCGAGGAAGATCGTGCCCTGGTTGCGGACGATGACGGCCTCGTCGCTCATGGCCGGGACATACGCCCCGCCGGCCGTGCAGGACCCGAGCACCGCCGCGATCTGCGGGATCCCGGCGCCGGACATCCGGGCCTGGTTGTAGAAGATCCGCCCGAAGTGCTCGCGGTCGGGGAACACCTCGTCCTGCAGGGGCAGGAAGGCGCCGCCGGAGTCCACGAGGTAGAGACAGGGCAGGCGGTTCTCGAGGGCCACCTCCTGCGCGCGCAGATGCTTCTTCACGGTCATCGGGTAGTACGTGCCGCCCTTGACGGTGGCGTCATTGGCGACGATCACGCACTCGCGCCCGGCGACCCGCCCGATCCCGGCGATGACTCCAGCGGCCGGGGCCTGTCCGTCGTACATCCCGTCGGCGGCCAGGAGCGCCAGCTCCAGGAAGGGGGAGCCCGGGTCGAGCAGTGTGTCCACGCGGTCGCGCGGGAGCAGCTTCCCGCGCGCGGTGTGGCGGGCGCGCGCCTTCTCGCCGCCGCCCAGCCGGGCCGTGGCCAGCTTGCCGCGCAGTTCCTCGACGAGCGCACGGTGTGCCCGCTCGTTGGCCCGCCAGGCCTCCGACGCGGGATCCGCCGCGCTCGTCAGCTCCGGTGCCTGTTGCATCCTGCGGTCCCTCTCACCCAGCGATCGACTGTTAATGAGCGTTAACCATTTCCATCAGGTTAACGACCGCTAACCTCCCTGTCTAGAATTGCTTTCATGGCCACCAGAACCGACGCCCCCACGCGACGCGAGCAGATCCTGAAGGAGGCGGCCCGGCTGTTCGCCGAGCGCGGCTTCCACGGCGTCGGAGTCGACGAGATAGGAGCCGCGGTCGGCATCAGCGGGCCGGGTCTGTACCGGCACTTCGCCGGCAAGGACGCGATGCTCGCCGAGCTGCTCGTCGGGATCAGCGGCCAGCTGCTGACCGGTGCCAAACGGCGCCTTCAGGAGGCGGACGGGGTGCCCGCGGCGACGGTCCTCGACTCGCTCATCGAGGGGCACATCGACTTCGCGCTCGACGACCGTCCCCTGATCACCCTGCACGACCGGGAGCTGGACCGCCTCCGGGACACCGACCGCAAGCTGGTGCGCCAGCTGCAGCGGCAGTACGTCGAGCTGTGGGTGGAGGTGGTCCGCACGGTGTATCCGGGTCTGACCGAGCCCACCGCCCGCTCGGCGGTCCACTCGGTCTTCGGTCTGCTGAACTCCACCCCGCATCTGGGCCGTCCGGGTTCGCTGCCCGGCCGTGCGGGCACGGCGGCGCTGTTGCACCGGATGGCCAGAGGGGCCTTCGCGGCCGCCGGGGCGTGACGAGCGTTACGCCCTGATCCCTCTGGACGCCCCTCCCTACCCGCCGGTACGGTAAAGATCTGAGCAAGCGCTTAGATATGGACCCTTGAGCCAGGTGGAGGTGGCGGCGGTGCGCCGTACGGTGTTCAACGAGGATCACGAGGCGTTCCGGGAGACCCTCCGGGCCTTCATCGAGGCCGAGGTCGTCCCCGTCTACGACGAGTGGTTCGCTGCCGGCCAGGCGCCGCGCGACTTCTACTACAAGCTCGCCGAGCTCGGTGTCTTCGGCATCCGCGTGGACGAGGAGTTCGGCGGTGCCGGCATCGACTCGTACAAGTTCGAGGCCATCATCTACGAGGAGACCGCCCGCGCGGGCGTCCACTTCGGCGGCTCCGGCGTGCATGTGCTGCTCGGCCTGCCGTACATCAAGATGCTCGCCTCCGACGAGCAGAAGAAGCGCTTCCTGCCGAAGTTCGTCTCCGGCGAGGAGATGTGGGCCCTCGCGATGACCGAGCCGGGCACCGGCTCCGACCTCGCGGGCATGAAGACCACCGCCAAGCTTTCCGAGGACGGCACGCACTACGTCCTCAACGGCTCCAAGACCTTCATCACCGGCGGTGTCCACGCCGACCGCGTCATCGTCTGCGCCCGCACCTCCGCCCCCACGGCCGAGGACCGCCGCTTCGGCATCTCCCTGTTCGCCGTCGACACCAAGGCCGAGGGCTACTCCATCGGCCGCAAGCTCGACAAGCTCGGCCTGAAGACCTCCGACACCGCCGAGCTGGCGTTCGTCGACGTCAAGATCCCGGTCGAGGACCTGCTCGGCGAGGAGAACAAGGGCTTCTACTACCTCGGCCACAACCTGGCCTCCGAGCGCTGGGGCATCGCCTTCGGCGCGTACGCGCAGGCCAAGGCCGCCGTCCGGTTCGCCAAGGAGTACGTCCAGGAGCGCACCGTCTTCGGCAAGCCGGTCGCCCACTTCCAGAACACCAAGTTCGAGCTGGCCGCCTGCCAGGCCGAGGTGGACGCCGCCGAGGCCGTCGCCGACCGCTCGCTCGAAGCCCTCGACGCGGGCGAGCTGACCCCCGCCGAGGCCGCCAGCGCCAAGCTGTTCTGCACCGAGGTCGCCCACCGTGTGATCGACCGCTGCCTCCAGCTGCACGGCGGCTACGGCTTCATGAACGAGTACCCGATCGCCCGCCTGTACGCGGACAACCGTGTCAACCGTATCTACGGCGGCACCAGCGAGATCATGAAGTCGATCATCGCGAAGGACATGGGCCTGTAAGCCGACCGCAAGCCCGTCGCACCCGGTGGGCCGATACAACTGGACGTCATGAGCCAGGCACTCCACGATCTCCTCGATCTGCTCGACCTGGAGCAGATCGAGGAGAACATCTTCCGTGGCCAGTCCCGGTCCGCCGTGGTCCCCCGTGTCTTCGGCGGACAGGTGGCGGCCCAGGCACTCGTGGCCGCCGGGCGTACGGTCCCCGCGGACCGGCACGCCCACTCGCTGCACGCTTACTTCCTGCGCATGGGCGACCCGGGCGCGCCCATCGTCTACAACGTCGAACGCATCCGCGACGGCCGCTCCTTCACCACCCGCAGGGCGGTCGCGGTCCAGCACGGCAGGCCGATCTTCGCGCTGTCGGCGTCCTTCCAGACGTACGAGGAGGGTCTCGACCACCAGACCCCCATGCCGCCCGCCCCCGATCCGGCGACGCTCCCCACCTCCCAGGAACGCCTGCGCGGCTACGGCCATCTCGACGCCGAGATCGTCGCGCGGTTCATGGAGTCACGCGAGGCGATCGACCTGCGCTACGTCGACGAACCGCCGTACGGGCAGTTCGGTGAGCCGCGTGAGCCGCACTCCCAGGTCTGGTTCCGCACCAACGGCAAGCTCGCGGACGACCCACTGCTGCACGTGGTCCTCGCCACCTATGTCTCCGACATGACCCTGCTCGACTCGGTCCTCCTCGCACACGGCCGCGGCGGCTGGGCCGTCGGGGACGTGGTCGGGGCCTCGCTGGACCACGCCATGTGGTTCCACCGGCCGTTCCGCGCCGACGAGTGGCTGCTGTACGACCAGGAGTCGCCGACGGCGCACGGCGGCCGCGGCCTCGGCCAGGCCCGCATCTACACCCAGGACGGCCGGCTCGCCATCTCCGTCATCCAGGAGGGCCTGGTCCGCGTCCCCCGGTGACCCGGGGGCTCGCCCGGTCCGAGCGAGCCCCGGATCGATCGCCGGTATCCAGCGCAGGTGGCTAGACGTCCTGGTCCGTCAGGCCCGCCTCTGCCAGCAGGTACGCCGTCATCGGGTCGTAGTGGCGCGGGCTGAGGACGTGGTCGTCGAGGGGGACCGTCACCTGGACGGTGCCCTCCGCCTCGGCGATGAACAGGGCCGGGTCGTTGCAGTCGGCGTAGCCGACGGAGTCGACTCCGTGCCGGCCCGCGTAGCCCGCCCAGCCGTGGTCGGCGACGACCAGATCGGGCAGCGGGCGGCCCTCGCGCTCCAGCGCGGTCAGGATCGCCTTCATCGGCTCGCCGGAGTGCGTGTGCCACAGCGTGGCGCCGTGCTCCAGCACCGCCACGTCCGCGAACTGCATCACGTACCCCTCGTCCGTCTGCAACCCGTCCGGGATGACAACGATCTCGCAGCCGGCCGCGCGCAGGGCCGCCGCCGTCGCGCGGTGCACGTCGAGGAGGCCGCCCGGGTGGCCGGTGGCGAACAGCACCCGCTGGTGTCCGTCGGCCGCCTTGCGCAGCCGGCCCGCGAGACGCTGCAGCGCGTCGACGGTCAGCTCGGGGTCGATGGTGTCCTGGCCGTACCGGTACTCGGGGTCGTCGTTCACGCCGACGCGCTCCGCCATCACCGCGAGCACATCCTGTTCGTCGGTCCAGCGGTCGCCGAGTTCCAGGCCGAGCCAGAAGTTGCGGACGCCGTTCGCGAGCTGGCGGTAGTGGGAGAGGTTGTTCTCGCGGGGCGTCGCGACATCGCCCGCGATACGGGTCCGTACGAGGTGGGCGACGAGCTCGGCGCGGCTGGGTGTCCCGGGTATCGGCATGAACACCATTGTGGAGCAGGCGGCGGTGCGAGTTCGCGGCGTATCGCTCGCTGGGACGCGTGTCACTGTTCCCGTTGCCGCAGGGCGAACCACAGTTCCATGCGCACGTCCGGGTCGTCCAGGTCCGTGCCGAGCAGGGTCGCGCAACGGGCGATCCGCTGCCGGACGGTGTTGCGGTGCACGGCCAGGGCGACCGCCGTGCCTTCCCAACTGCCGTGCAGGGAGAGCCAGGTGCGCAGGGTCTCGGTGAGGGCGGGGGCCGCGGCGATCGGCGCGAGCAGGGTGCGGGCGTGCGCCTCGGCCTCGTCGCGGGGGAGCAGGGCGGCGAGCCCGGGGCGTACTCCGTGACGGACCAGCGCCGCACGGGTGGCATGGGCGCGGGCCAGGGCGCGCGCGGCCTGGGCATCGGCGGTGGGCCACTCCTGCGGGGCGACGGCGGCGCTGACGCCGAGGGTCCAGCCGGGCTGCGGGTCCGGTTCGCGCTCGGCCGGCAGGAGCACCCGTACGACGTCCCGCGCCAGGTCGACCAGCGGCGACCCGAGAGCCGCGCCGAGCGCGGAGGCGGCCACGGCGTCGGGAGCCTGGGCGACCGGGCGCGCGTGCACCACGAGCCAGCGCTCCCCGCCGAGCAACGGGGCGACCGCCTCCGGCGAGGCGCCCAGCAACAGCCGCACGAGCGCGGAGGAGCGGGCAGCGCCTGTCCCGCTCTGATGCTCACCGGTCAACAGCGAGAGCAGCACGGCGGCGACGGACGCGATGGTGTGATCGCCGGGTTCGCGCCGGGGTGTCGCGATCCCCAGCACGAACCCGTGCCCGGCCCCGAGGGCGTAGGCGGCGAGATGCGTACCGGCGAGGGTGTGGGTGGCGGAGGCCGGGCTGGTGATGGCTGAGGCCGGCCGACCTGCGGCGGGCTGGTCGTCGCTGGTGGTCCGGCCGGGGTGAGGCTGAGGGTGTGATGACCCGCTGGGCTCGGCGGGGCGTGGGCCGGCCTGTGGCCGGGGGCGAGCCCTCTCGCCGGGGCGCGGTGTTGCGTCGTCCGGGGGCGGCGCCCCGCCCGGCGGCAGTGCCGTCCCGCCCGGTCGTGGAGGCGCCGCCTGCGGCCTCGGTCCCGCCGGGACCGGACGTACCACTCGGGTCAGTTCCGCCAGTGCACGGCGAACCCCGTCTCCCTTCGGCTCCCGGCCCGCCGAGGCGATCTCCGTGTCCTCCGGGCCGTACAGGACCGTCCAGCCTCCTACCCGCTGGGCCAGCCGGCGCAGTACCGACGGCACCGGGTCGGGGCGGGACGCCGCCGCGGCCAGGCTCTGCTGGGCCGCCGCGACGCGACGCAGTTCGGACAGGCGGGCCTCGGCCATCAGCTGCCAGACCGCGCGGGCCACGCCCGAGAACGTGGTCTGCGGGGGCACCTCCACCAGCGGGAGGCCGTGTGCGTTGCAAGCCGCGATCAGCGCCTGAGGCACCGAGTCGTGCACGGGGGCCAGGCCGAAGCCGAGGGCAGCGCCGCCCGCCGCCGCGATCCGGGAGACGTAGTCGTCGAAGTACGTGCCCGAACCCGCCGGCTCCGGGATGTGCACCCCCGCGGTCAGCAGCAGCTCCCCGCCCAGCAGATACGGATACGGGTCCGCCATCTCGGAGGTGTGCGCCCAGTGGATCACGACGTCCGGATCCGCCGGTCCGGCGATCCGGCGCAGCGCGAGGTCCTCCCGGGCCAGCAGGGCGGAGAGGAGCACCGGGGGTGTGGGGGGAACCATGGGGTCCGGCACGGTGGACGTTCCTTATATCCGGCTCGGCTCGAATGGATGAAACGTACACTTCGCGGCCGCCCTCCGGCCACCTAGGGTCGGTCCCGACCGGCACCCACGGGTCACACTCGTAAGAAGACCGCGGCGCAGCGCAGGAAGAAGGCAGTCCCCCATGAGCAGCAACGAGACGCCCCGAGGCCCCGTCGACTCCTCCCGCATCCCGCGGTACGCCGGCCCCGCGACCTTCGCCCGGCTGCCGCGCCTGGACGAGGTCGGCCGCGCCGATGTCGCCGTGATCGGCGTGCCCTTCGACTCGGGCGTCTCCTACCGGCCCGGCGCCCGCTTCGGCGGCAACGCCATCCGCGAGGCGTCCCGGCTGCTGCGCCCCTACAACCCGGCGCAGGACGCGTCCCCCTTCGCGCTGGCGCAGGTGGCCGACGGCGGCGACATCGCGGTGAACCCGTTCAACATCCACGAGGCCGTCGACACCGTCGAGGCCGCCGCCGACGAGCTGCTCGGCACGGGCGCCCGGCTGATGACCCTGGGCGGCGACCACACCATCGCCCTCCCGCTGCTGCGGTCCGTCGCCAAGAAGCACGGCCCGGTGGCCCTGCTGCACTTCGACGCCCACCTCGACACCTGGGACACCTACTTCGGCGCCGAGTACACCCACGGCACCCCGTTCCGCCGCGCGGTCGAGGAGGGCATCCTCGACACCTCGGCGCTGTCCCACGTCGGCACCCGCGGCCCCCTGTACGGCAAGCAGGACCTCACCGACGACGAGAAGATGGGCTTCGGCATCGTCACCTCCGCCGACATCTACCGGCGCGGCGCCGACGAGGTCGCCGACCAGCTGCGCCAGCGCATCGGCGACCGCCCGCTGTACATCTCCATCGACATCGACTGCCTCGACCCTGCGCACGCGCCCGGCACCGGCACCCCGGAGGCGGGCGGCATGACCTCCCGCGAGCTCCTGGAGATCCTGCGCGGTCTCGCCTCCTGCAACCTGGTCTCCGCCGACGTCGTCGAGGTGGCGCCCGCGTACGATCACGCCGAGATCACATCGGTGGCCGCGTCCCACACGGCGTACGAACTGACCACCATCATGTCCCGCCAGATTGCCGAGGCCCGTTCGCAGTGACCCACGACCACGACCTGGTGCTCCGCCCGACATCCGCCCAGACGGAGGCCGCGCTCAACCCGCCCCCCGGCCGCAACGGAGGAGACCTGGTCGTGGAGACCCTGGCCGGGCTCGGCGCGACAACCGTCTTCGGCCTGCCCGGCCAGCACGCCCTCGGCATGTTCGACGCGCTGCGCCGCTCCGACCTGAGGTACATCGGCCTGCGGGTGGAGAACAACGCGGGCTTCGCCGCCGACGCCTACGGCCGGATCACCGGTGAGGCGGCGCCCCTCCTGCTCTCCACCGGCCCGGGCGCGCTGACCTCGCTCGCCGCGCTCCAGGAGGCCGCGGCCGCCTCCGCGCCCGTGCTGGCGATCAGCAGCCAGATCCCCACCCCCGGTCTCGGCGGCGGCCGTCACGGCTACCTCCACGAACTCCCGGACCAGGCGGCCTCGTTCCGCGGCGTGGTGAAGTCGGTCCACACCGTCCGCACCCAGTCCCAGATTCCGTCCGCGATCACCGCGGCCTGGAAGTCGGCGCTGACCGCCCCGCACGGGCCGGTGTGGGTGGAGATCCCGCAGGACGTGCTGACCGCCGAGACGCAGGTCCCGGTGGTGACGGCGGCGGACGCGACCCCCGACGAACTGCCTCCGCGCCCCGAACTGACCGCGGTGGCGGCCGACCTGCTGTCCCGCGCCGAGCGCCCCGCGATCATCGCGGGCGGGGGAGTCGTACGGGCGGACGCCTCCGGGAAGCTGAAGGCCCTGGCCGAGAAGCTCCAGGCCCCCGTCGTCACCACCTTCGGCGGCAAGGGCGCCTTCCCCTGGGCGCATCCGCTGTCGTTGCAGTCCTGGCTGGAGGACCGTCACACCACGGACTTCCTGGAGGACGCCGACGTCCTGCTGGTCGTCGGCTCGGGCCTCGGCGAACTCTCCTCGAACTACTACACGTTCAAGCCCCGCGGCCGGGTGATCCAGATCGAGGCGGACCTCGGCAAGCTGGAGGCCAACCACCCGGCCCTCGGCATCCACGCGGACGCCCGCCTCGCGCTGCAGGCGCTGCTGGAGACGGTGGCGCCGCGGGAGGACGGGACGGTCCGGGAACGCGTACGGGCACTGCTGGCGCGGGTGCACGAGCGCATCGATGCCCAGCAACTCACGCTGGAACAGCAGGTGCTGGCGTCGGTGCGCAAGGCACTGCCTGCCGACTCGCCCTCCTTCTGGGACATGACGATCCTGGCGTACTGGGCCTGGTCCGCCTTCGACGCGAAGGGCCCCAACCATATGCACTCCGCCCAGGGCGCCGGCGGCCTCGGCTACGGCTTCCCGGCGGCACTGGGTGCGGCGGCCGCCGACCCCACCCGCCCGGTGCTGGCGGTGTCGGGCGACGGCGGGGCCCTCTACTCGATCGCCGAGCTGGCGACGGCACGGCAGTACGACCTGAACGTCACCTGGCTGATCGTCGACGACGGCGGCTACGGCATCCTGCGTGAGTACATGACGGACGCCTTCGGCGAGGCCACGGCGACCGAACTGACCCGCCCGGACTACACGGAGCTGGCCGAGTCGTTCGGGGTCCCGGGAGTCACGACGACCCCCGAGACCCTGGAACAGGACCTGGCCAAGGCACTGGCCTCACCCGGTCCCTCGGTGGTCGTCCTCCCGGCGATGCTGCGGATGTTCGCGCCGACGCATCTGGGGTGACCGCGGGCGGGCGGATTCAGCTGAACCAGAAGAAGATCGTGTCCAGTGTCCGGCCGAGCTTCTGCGCCCGCTCCCACTCCTCCGCCTCGTACCGCATCAGATCGGCGAACGTGCGGGCCGTGTCCTGGTATTCGGGGTCGAGACGGCCGAGGACGGCCTCGTACGAGGTGGCGAGCGCAGCGGCCCGCTGGGCCGGCAGGGTGCCGACGGAGGGGAAGGCGTCGCCGGGGTGGGGCAGCCTGAGCGGCGGCCCGCTGAACAGGAACGAGCCGGGCAGCAGGTCGGACGGTACGCCGTGCCGGGCGAGTGCGTCGTCCATGCGGTAGAACCAGGACGGCCGCCGCCACACGCCGAGGTCGGTGGTGTCGGAGAAGTGGGACGCCACCACCTCGTGGAAGGCGTAGGTGTAGGCGGGGCTCATCTCGACGCTGGGCGCCCCTTCGACCAGCTCGTCCAGCGCCTGGCACACCGTCACATCGAGGTCCAGGTGCTGCTCACGGAACCGTGCGTCGGTCCGCGCGCACCGCTCGCGCACGACCCCGAGGACCCGCTCCTGCTTCTCCGTCCGCTCCACGGAGGTCAGCAGACGCATCACGTCCCGCATGTCCCCGGTGCTCATCTCCAGGCAGTGGCCCACTCTGTTCTCCCCTTCGCCGGACGACTGCGTCCATGATCCGCAACAGGGGAGAGGCGCGGTGCGGCGGGGGCACCGCAGATCCGTACAACCTTTTGCGCTCCGGTGAGTCATCAGGTGCATGACCCTCGGAAGATCCAGACGTGCGAGACACCTGGCGGCGCTCGGTGCCGGTGTGCTCATATCCGTGGCGGCCGCCGCACCCGCGTCCGCCACCACGCCGACCGTCAGCTGTACGTCCGCCACGGCGGGCCTGGCCACCAAGCTGAAGAACGACATCACCACCGCCCTCGCGAACCGCAAGGGCACCATCTCGGTGGGCCTGTACGACCGCTCCACCAAGACGACCTGCACCTTCCGGCCCGCCACGGCCTACGACTCCGCCAGCGTCGTCAAGGTCACCGTCCTCGCCACCCTGCTGTGGGACGCACAGAAGACCGGCCGCAGTCTCACCAGCGACGAGAACTCCCTCGCCAAGGCCATGATCACCCAGTCGGACAACGCCGCGACGAGCAAGCTCTGGAAGCAGCTGGGCCTGGCGAAGATCAAGGGCTTCCTCGCGGCGGCCAACATGACCAGGACCACGCCCGGCGCTGACGGTTACTGGGGCCTGACCCAGATCAACGTGACCGACGAGCAGCGCCTGCTCAAGCTGATCACCGCGCACAACACGGTGCTGACCGACGGCTCCCGCACCTACATCCGCAAGCTGATGAGCCAGGTCGTCTCCTCGCAGCGCTGGGGCACACCGTACGGCGCCCCCTCCACCGTCTCCGTGCACGTCAAGAACGGCTGGCTGGAGCGCGCCACCTACGGCTGGCGGGTGCACAGCGTCGGCACGTTCAAGGGCGGCGGCCACGACTACATGATCACGGTGCTCACCCGCGGCAACAGCACCATGAGCTACGGCATTTCCACCATCCAGGGTGTCGCCAAGGTCATCCACCGGGATCTGGCCGCTTCCACCGCCTGACGCATCGCGGCCTCCCGGACGTCACCGGCCCGCCCTACGGTGACCCGCATGCGCCTGAGAACCGTACTGGCGACCGCCGTCGCCTGCCTGGCGGCGGCCACCGGTCCGACCGCAGCCGGTCCCGCCAACGCCCGGGAGAACCACGCCTGTTCCGCGTCCGTCTCGATCGAGCGCTTCTCCGACGCGCTCGACAAGACGACCTACCGGGGCACCTTCGTGGGCAACTTCTCCGCGCTCGCCGTGGACCGGGACGGCTCGCTCGCGGCCCTGTCCGACCGCTCCTCGCTGTTCGGCCTCGACGCGCGGACGCTCGCGCCGACGTCGGTCCTCCCGCTCGCCGACGAGAACGGGGCCGCGCTCGACTCCGAGGGCCTGGTGATCGACCTCCCCCACTCTCGGCTTCGCTCGAGCGGGGGGACCCCCATCGGCACCCGCCTGATCACCTCCGAGACCGAGCCGTCGGTCCGCCGCTACGCCCCCGACGGCACCATCCTCGACCGCCTGCCCGTGCCCGATGCGCTCCGGGTCGCCCCGGCCGGCCGCGCCGTCTCCAACGGCACCTTCGAGGGCCTGACCCTGCTCCCCGGCGGCCGCACCCTGCTCGCCTCCATGGAGTACGCGCTCTCCGGCGACTCGGCCGGCATCGTCCGCTTCCAGACCTGGCGCAGGACAGGGGACGGCCCCTTCCGCCTCGCCGCCCAGTACGCCTACCGCACGGACACCGGCCTCGGCGTCCCCGAGGTCCGGGCCACCCCCGACGGCCGCCTCCTCGTCCTGGAACGCGGCTTCACCCCGGGCGTGGGCAACGCGGTCCGCCTGTACCTGGCCGACCCCCGCCACGCGACGGACACGAGCCGGACGCAGAACCTGACGGGCCAGGACGGGGTGCGTCTGATCAGGAAGACCCTGCTGACGGACATGGTGACCTGCCCGTCACTGGGAGCAACCGCCAAGCAGCCTCAGCCCAACCCGCTCCTCGACAACATCGAGGGAATGGTGATCACGGGCCACAGCAGAGGCCGCCTCGACGTGCTCCTGGTCAGCGACGACAACCAGAACCCGGCACAGACGACCCGTCTCTACTCCCTGCGGGTCAGGACAGGACCGTCCCGACCGTGACGGAGGGATGAAATCCGGTTCCTTCCGTGTTGGTGCCTTCCGGTAGTCCAGGACGAACGGAGGCACCGGCGTGGCAGTGCACAAGGGGGAGACAAGGGGCTGGGCACGCAGGCTGGCCGCATATGCCTGGCGGTATCCCAAGGACGTCGTCCTTGCCCTTGGTTCCTCCCTCGCCGGTATGGCCGTCATGGCCCTCGTCCCCCTGGTCACCAAGGTGATCATCGACGACGTGATCGGCGACAACACCCGGGACATGGCCCCCTGGGCGGCCGCCCTGATCGGCGCGGCCGTCCTCGTCTACGTCGCCACCTACGTCCGCCGCTACTACGGCGGCCGCCTCGCCCTCGACGTCCAGCACGACCTGCGGACCGAGATGTACGACACGATCACCCGGCTCGACGGACGGCGGCAGGACGAGCTGTCCACCGGCCAGGTGGTCGGCAGGGCGACCAGCGACCTCCAGCTGATCCAGGGCCTGCTCTTCATGCTCCCGATGACCATCGGGAACCTTCTCCTCTTCCTGATCTCCCTGGTGATCATGGCGTGGCTGTCCCTGCCGCTCACCCTGGTCGCCCTCGCCGTGGGCCCCGCCCTGTGGTGGATCGCCAAGCGCAGCCGGACGAGGCTGCACCCCTCCACCTGGTACGCCCAGGCCCAGGCCGCCGCCGTCGCCGGAGTGGTCGACGGAGCCGTCAGCGGCGTACGCGTGGTGAAGGGGTTCGGGCAGGAGGAGCAGGAGACCGGCAAGCTCCGTGAAGTCGGCCGCCGGCTCTTCGCGGGCCGTCTGCGCACGATCCGCCTCAACGCCAGGTACACCCCCGCCCTCCAGGCCGTCCCGGCCCTCGGCCAGGTCGCGATGCTCGCGCTCGGTGGCTGGCTGGCCGTCCGCGGGCACATCACCCTCGGTACGTTCGTCGCCTTCTCCACCTATCTCGCGCAGTTGGTCGGCCCGGTCCGTATGCTCGCGGTGGTCCTCACGGTCGGCCAGCAGGCCCGCGCCGGCACCGAACGCGTCCTGGAGCTGATCGACACCGAGCCGTCGATCGCCGACGGCACCAAGGACCTCCCCGCCGACGCCCCCGCGACCGTCGAGTTCGACGACGTCTCCTTCGGTTACGACCACGCCGGCAGGACCAGCCCCGTTCTCGACGGGCTGAGCTTCGAGATCCGCCCCGGCGAGACCCTCGCCGTCGTCGGCTCCTCCGGCTCGGGCAAGTCCACGGTCTCGCTCCTCCTCCCGCGCTTCTACGACGTGACGCACGGCGCCGTCCTCATCGGCGGCCACGACGTCCGCGAGCTGACCCTCGACTCGCTGCGCGCCGCGATCGGCCTGGTTCCCGAGGACTCCTTCCTGTTCTCCGAGTCCGTGCGCAACAACATTGCGTACGGCCGTCCCGACGCGACCGGCGAGCAGATCGAGACCGCCGCCCGTGCCGCGCAGGCGGATCGATTCATCGCCGAGCTGCCCGACGGCTACGACACCAAGGTCGGCGAACACGGCCTCACCCTCTCCGGCGGCCAGCGCCAGCGCATCGCGCTCGCCCGCGCGATCCTCACCGACCCGAGGCTGCTCGTCCTCGACGACGCCACCTCCGCCGTGGACGCCAGGGTCGAGCACGAGATCCACGAGGCGCTGAAGCAGGTCATGGAGGGCCGGACCACCCTGCTGATCGCCCACCGCCGCTCCACCCTCAACCTCGCCGACCGCATCGCCGTCCTGGACGGCGGCCGCCTCGCCGACCTCGGCACCCATGAGGAACTGCAGGAACGATCCGCCCTCTACCGTCGCCTGCTCACCGACCCCGACGAGCTCGGCGGTGTCTCGCCCGGCCATGCCCAGCCCGCCGCTCCCCAGGAGGAGACGTCCGTACGGGACGAACTGGACGCGGAGTTCGACGCCGAGCGCGGAATCACCCCCAGGCTGTGGGCGGGCGAGCGCGTGCCCCGGGACATCGCCATGGAGGGCATGCCCGCCACCCCCGAACTCCTCGCCCAGGTGGAGGCGCTGCCGCCGGCGGCCGACACCCCGGACGTCGACGAGGCGCGCGCGGTCACCTCCGAGGACTCCTACGGTCTGCGCAGGCTTCTCAAGGGCTTCGGCCTCCCACTCCTGGTCAGCCTCGGTCTCGTCGCCGTGGACGCCGGTATGGGCCTGCTGCTGCCGGTCATGATCCGGCACGGCATCGACCAGGGTGTCTCCGCGGCCGCTCTCGGCGCGGTCTGGGCGGCCTCGCTGCTCGCCCTGCTCGCCGTGGCGTTCCAGTGGGCGGCCCAGGTCGGTGAGACCCGGATGACCGGACGCACCGGCGAACGGGTCCTCTACTCCCTGCGGCTCAAGATCTTCGCCCAGCTCCAGCGGCTCGGACTCGACTACTACGAGCGGGAGCTGACCGGGCGGATCATGACGAGGATGACGACGGACGTCGACGCGCTGTCGACGTTCCTGCAGACCGGGCTGGTCACCGCGTTCGTCTCACTCGTCACCTTCTTCGGCATCATGGGCGCCCTGCTGGTGATCGACATACAGCTCGCGCTCGTCGTGTTCGCCACACTGCCCCCGCTGATCGTCGCCACGTACTTCTTCCGCCGGGCGAGCGTGAAGGCGTACGAACTGGCCCGCGAGCGCGTGTCCACGGTCAACGCCGACCTCCAGGAGTCGGTGTCCGGGCTGCGGATCGTGCAGGCCTTCCGGCGTGAGCGGGACGGCGGGCGCAGGTTCGCCGAACGCAGCGACAGCTACCGCCAGGCCCGTATCCGCGGCCAGTGGCTGATATCGATCTACTTCCCCTTCGTGCAGTTCCTGTCCTCGGTCGCGGCGGCCGCCGTGCTGGTCGCGGGCGCGGGACGGGTGGACGCGGAGACGCTCACCACCGGTGCGCTGGTCGCGTATCTGCTCTACATCGACCTGTTCTTCGCGCCCGTGCAGCAGCTCTCGCAGGTCTTCGACGGCTATCAGCAGGCGACGGTCTCGCTGGGCCGTATCCAGGAGCTGCTGAGGGAACCGACGTCGACACGCGCCGCCGACGAGCCGCAGGACGTGCCGTCCCTGCGGGGCGAGATCGCCTTCGAGGACGTGCACTTCGCGTACGGCGCGGAGGAAGAGGCGCTCAGCGGGATCGAGTTGCGGATACCCGCCGGACAGACCGTCGCCTTCGTCGGTGAGACCGGCGCGGGCAAGTCGACCCTCGTCAAGCTGGTGGCCCGCTTCTACGACCCGACCGCCGGCCGGGTCACGGTCGACGGCACGGATCTGCGCTCCCTCGACATCACCGCGTACCGCCACCGCCTGGGCGTGGTTCCGCAGGAGGCGTACCTCTTCCAGGGCACCGTCCGCGACGCCATCGCCTACGGCCGCCCCGACGCCACCGACGCCGAGGTCGAGGCGGCGGCCCGTGCGGTCGGCGCGCACGAGATGATCGCCACGCTCGACGGCGGCTATCTCCACGAGGTCGCCGAACGCGGTCGCAACCTCTCCGCCGGGCAACGCCAGCTGATTGCCCTGGCCCGGGCCGAACTGGTCGACCCGGACATCCTGTTGCTGGACGAGGCGACCGCCGCGCTGGACCTGGCCACCGAGGCCCAGGTCAACCAGGCCGCCGACCGTCTCGCCAGCCGCCGCACCACCCTCGTCGTCGCCCACCGCCTGACGACCGCGGCGCGGGCGGACCGCGTCGTGGTGATGGCCCACGGCAGCATCGCGGAGGACGGCACCCACGAGGAACTGCTGCGGCGCGGGGGCGGATATGCCGAACTGTGGCGGACGTTCGTCGGTGAGCCGGGCGAGGAGCGTGTGGGGGTCGGCACGCAGACGTGAGGGGGGGTGCCTCCCGGGGGCTGAGCGGTCCCGATGACGGTCGTGCAACCATCCGACACATGTCCTGCGTCCGTACACCAGTACGCTCATGTCGTGGTGCGGGAGGGACGACAGTGGACAGTGGTGGGATGCGCCGGCGGCTCGCGGTCGGCCTGGCCGTACTGACGGCGTCCGGACTGCTCGCCGTCGTGGCGCCGGGGGACGCGCAGGCCGCCACGTCCTGCTCGGGCCGCAAGGTCAGGACCCTCTCGTTCAGCACCGGCGACGTGCACGTCTACAAGCGGCGCGGCTACGTCTGCGCCGTCACGCTCCCCGAACGCCCCGGGATCAAGCAGTACATGTCGGTCAGTGTCCAGGCACGCGGCAACCGTCCCGTCGTCGACGAGGGACGCTACTTCCGCCGCGCCGGCCCGGTGACCGTGCACGCGGGCCACCGGTGCGTGTGGGTCAAGGGCCGGGTCGGACGGGGGTCGGTCAGCTCCGGCTGGATTCTCTGCTGACCCTAGGAGCCGTTCCCTGGCCGGTTTGCAGAGGGTTTTCCCCCGATCTCCTCATCTCCCCTGGTGCTGAACGGAGTTGCTCCACTAGCTTCCGGCGCACATCTGTCTCACAGGGGAGTGTGCATGCGCAAGGCGCTCAGATGGCTGCTGGCGCTCACGGTGCTCATAGGCACGGTCAGCACGGCGGGGGCGGCCACCGCCGTCGAGCCGGAGGCCACCGGCACCACCGCCACGACCGACACCGACATCAAGGACCGGCTGCTGTCCGTCCCGGGCATGAGCCTGGTCCAGGAGAAGCCGTACACCGGCTACCGGTTCTTCGTCCTCAACTACACCCAGCCGGTCGACCACCGGCACCCGTCCAAGGGAACGTTCCAGCAGCGGATCACGGTGCTGCACAAGGACGTCTCCCGTCCGACGGTCTTCTACACCGGCGGCTACAACGTCTCCACGAACCCGAGCCGCCGCGAGCCGACCCAGATCGTGGACGGCAACCAGGTCTCCATGGAGTACCGCTTCTTCACGCCGTCCCGTCCCGACCCGGCCGACTGGAGCAAGCTGGACATCTGGCAGGCCGCCAGCGACCAGCACCGTATCTTCAAGGCCCTGAAGTCGGTCTACACCAAGAACTGGGTCTCCACGGGCGGTTCGAAGGGCGGCATGACCGCCACCTACTACGAGCGTTTCTACCCGCGGGACATGGACGGCGTCATCGCCTACGTCGCCCCCAACGACGTCGTCAACAACGAGGACTCGGCCTACGACCGCTTCTTCCAGAAGGTCGGCACCAAGGAGTGCCGGGACCGGCTGAACGCGGTGCAGCGCGAGGCGCTGGTGCGCCGCGAGCCGCTGGAGAAGAAGTATGAGGCCGTCGCCGCCGAGAACGGCTACACGTTCCACACGATCGGCAGCCTGGACCGGGCGTACGAGGCGGTCGTCCTCGACTACGTCTGGGGCTTCTGGCAGTACAGCCTGCTGTCCGACTGCGACTCGATCCCGGCGAACGCGGCGGCCGCGACGGACGACGAGATCTGGAACTCCGTCGACACGATCTCCGGCTTCTCCTTCTACACGGACCAGGGCCTGGAGCCGTACACGCCGTACTACTACCAGGCGGGCACGCAGCTCGGCGCGCCGACGATCCGCTTCCCGCACATCGAGAAGCAGTACGTCCGCTACGGCTACCAGCCGCCCCGGAACTTCGTCCCGCGCTCGATCCCGATGAAGTTCCAGCCGTCGGCGATGCGTGACGTCGACAGCTGGGTGCGGCACAACGCCCGGCACATGCTCTTCGTCTACGGCCAGAACGACCCGTGGGGTGCGGAGCGGTTCCGTCTCGGCAACGGCGCGAAGGACTCGTACGTCCTCACCGCGCCCGGGCTGAACCACGGCGCCAATGTGGCCGGCCTGGTCGCCGACGAGAAGGCCCTCGCCACCGCGCGGATTCTCCAGTGGGCGGGCGTGGCCCCCGCCACCGTCCGGGCGAACCCGTCGGCCGCCAAGCCGCTGGCGAAGTTCGACGCCAAGCTGGACACGAGGGACGTGGAGCGCGAGCCGGCGCTGCGTCCCTGACCCTTCCGCACCCTTCCGCTGCGCCCGGCCGTTGACTCACACCGGCCGGGCGCAGCCCACCGGTTCGGTGCCGCCGAGCTGGACGTACAGCGCGGTGGACGCCGGGCACTTCGAGCGGCTGCGGACCGCCGCCGTCACCTTGTACTGCGGCTTCTTCTCGCCCTTGCCGTCGCACGCCGTCTCCCGGACCTTGCCGGCGCCCAGCCCGTGGACACAGTCCCCGACGATGGTGCGGGGGCCGCCCCCGCCGCCGGGATCGCCCGGGTGCGGCGGCTGGAGGCTGCGCATGCAGGCGTAGCCCTGGGGGACCGCGCCGTCGCCGTCCTCGTCGAAGGACGGGCGCTGTTCGCTGATGTGCAGGACGAAGTCGGTGGTCCCCGGGCAGAGCGGACCGTCGCCCACCGTGCCGTCGTGGCGCGTCACGACCCGTGCCGCGGCGCGCTCGCTGGTGCACGCCACCTCGGTGAAGCTGGTCGTCCCGAACGAGCTGCACTCGCCGATCCCGAGGAACACGGCGCCATAGCCGGAGGCCCGCGTCGCGGTCACCGTGGCCGTGGGCTCCCCGCCGAGCCGGCCCTCCGCGCCTCCGCCCGCACCGGACGCCGACCTCTGACATCCCGTCAGCAGGGCGGCGAGCAGCGTGAGCAGGGCGCTCGCCACCCCCACGGAACATCTCGTGCGCATTGCCATCCCCCAGGCCATCCCCGCCCAGCGTGGCCCGTCGTGGCGGGCACACGCCAGGTTTGTGGGACGGTTTGCGCCTTTTGGTGACGATGTTCCGGTTGTGTGGCGTACAGGCGCTACGTCTGATACGAGCCTTCGGTGTCCAGAACAGGCCCTAGTGCTGCTCCGCGTTAGTTCGTGGAGGGTGGTGTGGTCCAGGCGGTGGGGTCG
>NZ_VZRB01000024.1 GCF_008806595.1 Streptomyces luteolifulvus
TCCTTCGGCGCTGCGAAGAGGTCATGCGCGACGTGTGCACCGACTTCGGCGCGGAGCTGCGGGAGTTCAACGGCGAACGCGATCACGTCCACCTGCTCGTGCACTACCCGCCCAAGGTCGCCATCTCGGGTGTCTCCGCCCAGCGCCTGCGGCAGGAGTTCCCCGGCCACATCCGCAAGTACCTGTGGGGTGACCACTTCTGGTCGCCGTCCCACTTCGCCGCATCCTGCGGGGGCGCCCCGCTCGCCGTCATCAAGGAGAACATCGAGAACCAGAAACGTCCCGGCTGAGGTCAACAGCGCAGACCAGTGCACCCGCGCAGGTCAGAGCAGCGTTAAGAAGCGCTTCCTCCCGGGCGTGAACGCCCGGGGTTCCGCGCTAGATCACGCTGAAGAGGAACACACGGTCCCGCTAAGGAGCGGGCGACTCGCGGTGAACGGAGCACACCGCCGGTCGGCCCGCTCGTTGCGCATGCTCAGACACTGTCACAGCAGAGCGAGTTCGTCTTCCTTCGGGACAAGGGACTGCTCCGCCCAGATGGTTGACGCCGTCCGAGCAAACGCGTTCCCCAGCCCGATCAGCGAGAACTGCAAAGCGTTCGATCTCACCGCTGCAGCTGTTTGGCGACCACAGTACGCATGCGCGCGACCTGCCGGGGATCACCACTGATGTCCCAAGTGGCGTAGGCATCGGGACTCAGGGCGCGGGTGCGGGCGAGCAGCAGCGCGGCGTCGGCCGCGTGTGGACTTGAAGGGCGGCCTCCCAGCCCCGGTGGCGGACCGACCGGCAGTTCCGCGAGTTCCGCCGTACCGGACGGCGGAAGGACGATGGGCGGTATGTGCCCGGCGTTGGAGAAGGTGCACCGCCGGGAAACCGGGTCGTAGACCGCGTACAGGCACGTGGCCCTCGTCGGCCGCGTCGCTGCGGTGCGGGATGAGCAGGACTGCCCGCCCGGCCACCTTCGCCGATACCGGAGCGACAGCCCCGGCGTCGGCCCGGGCCTGCTCGGCCAGGCGGTTCAGCACCCGCTCCGCGATCGCCAGTTCATCCCGCTCGGCCTGGACCTCCTGGAGTTGCTTGGCCAACTCCTCGGCGAGGGCGTCCAGTTCGCTCCGGCGGGCGGTGATCCACTGCCGCTCCTGCATCCCCGCGCCCTCCCGCGTTCTCACGGCGTGCCGACCTGCTGACGGATCGTAGGCGGGGACCGGTCGTGGGCGCAGCCGAACCCGGCATCCCGCCGGAGCCGGACCTGCCCGATGATCTACGCCATCGTCAAGGCCGCCGACCGGCACGAGTACCCAACTCGCCATTCACACCGGACCCGTGACCTGCGACGTCACGATGCACACCACTCATTGCGTCCGGGTTGTCCGGCGCCTCAGCGGCCGGCCCGGCGTAGGCGATCATCGGCCCGTCGGTGAGCACCACCGCGTCACGGACGGGATCATCCCGACCGGGGATCATGATCTGGGCCTCGATCCGCTGCATGGCGCGCCGTCACCAGATCTTGCGGGCGCCGGCGTCGGCGATCAGGCTTCGCATGGGGACGAGCTCCTTGGACGCGATGGTGCCGAGCATCTGCTGTGACATGTGGAAGCCGAAGTCGTCGGCGACGAGCTTCTTCCACGGCCGCGAAAGGATGTTGTGGGTCGCCCAGCGTGCGAAGCGGGGGCGCTTCATGATGAACTCGGCGAGCTCCCATGCGCGGTCGAGGAGCTGCTCGCGGGGGAGCACGTCGCTGATGATGCCGAGCTCGAGCGCGGTCCTCGCGGGGATCGACTTGCCCCCGTAGATGTAGTATGCGGCTCTCTTTGTCCCCATGAGTGCCTGCAGGGCGAGGGCCTGGCCGTCGCCGGGTGCGCTGCCGGCGAGGAAGTGCGGGTCCATGAAGTCCGCGCTTTCCACGGCGAGGGTGATGTCGCACAGCATGGCGAACTCGGTGTGGATGCCCGGCCCGTTGACCGCCGCGATCGTCGGGATGTCGAGATTGTTGACGAAGCTCTCGATGAGCTTCCAACCGTCGTAGGTCTGCTGGAAGATGTAGTCGGGCTCCTCCTCGACGATCGGCTTCTCCCAGGTCTTGTTGGGGTCGCCCTGGAACCAGGTGTCTCCGGTCGCGGTGATGATGAGGACCTGGTTCCCGGAGTCGTTCCCGACGTCCTGCCAGACGCGGTTCCACGCGTTGTGGGCGGCCCAGTTGTGGATGTAGGGGCCGTCGTTCGTGTGCAGCCGCAGTTCGATGATGCCGTTCTCGCGGCGCATCTTGAAGAAGTCGGCGTACTTCTCGGAGTACTCCTCGAAGGGGACAGGCGGAACGTGACCGGCCCAGGTGTCGCCGTAGTCGCTCGACATGGATTGCCTCCTGTTCGGCGTGGGGAGACTGCGCGACCGGAGCGGAACGTCGCTGAACAGCCCACCTCTTCGCTTAATGAAACAGAATCGTCTCATTAGGTAGGGAGGTGGGTCAATCCCTTTGCGAAGTCAGGGTGCGGGTGCTGTCAGCCCGTGGAGAACGGTATGGGCGATACGTCTGGCAAGCTCCCGAGTGAGTGGGCGACGGTCGCGCATGACCAGCAGATACACGGGTGCAGCCAGCATCGTGTTCAAGAAAGAGGCATCCACAGGGGGCAGTTCGCCCGATTCCACGGCGGTGTCGATCCGGTGCTGCAACGCCCCGAGCCGGGCCTGGAGGACATCGTTGCTGAGCTGCCGGATGGGATCGTCGGCATCCGCCACGATCGACGCGTTGACGATCGCACGACCGATCGGGGTGGCCAGAGTGTCGCTGATCGAGCACAGGAACTCGACGATGTCCGAACGCACGTCGCCGGTGTCCGGGGCAGACACGGATGACTCCGCGAAGCGCATGAGCGCGTCTTTCAAGAGGTCGTCGCGCTCGGGCCACTTGCGGTAGACGGTCGCACGGCTCGTTCCGGCCAGCTTGGCGACCGCGTCGTACGTCACGGCCGCGACGCCGTGCTGCGCGATCAGTTCTGTGGTCGCGGTCAGTACCTGCTCACTCACGCGAGCCGTCCGCCCACCTGGCCGGGAACGTATCGTAACTCCTGACTCCTCATGCGCTGCCATAAGGGCAAGCCTATGTCCTGGCCGCTTCCCATTCTCTGGACACGTGACGCGTCAGTGGAATCCTGCAGCGGCTGGAGCGCGCCCACCGCGGAGGAGCCGCGGACTGGACGGTCCGGTCCATGCGATGGGGCGTTGTGTGCAGCAGTTGCCCTTACGACCGTGGCCTCAGGCGCCGATCGGGACGTCAGCGCTCCAGGCTCCTTCTGGACCCGTTCCGCCCTTTCCGGATGCATGAGCTCACCCAGGGCTGGGGCGGCCGGTCCCGTGTTGTGCCTGATGCGGCGGAGTCGGCGGATACGCACCTGTCAGGCCCGCAGGGGCGGCCGCCGGGCACGCAGCACCTGATCCAGTCGCACTTCGCACGACAAATGTCCGGCCAGCAGTGTCCGCAACGGCCGGACCACGTGCCGTCAGTAAGACGATCTCTCCACGCCCGCCCCCGACTTGACTGGAGCGGCCTCCTACCGGAGGTGAAGAGTTGAAGCGTCCAGGGGGCAACCGTGAGGACCAGCCGGATCAGCGACGGCAGTGTGACCGCGCTGCTCGTCGTCGACGACGTCCGTGTCCGCGAGGCGATGAAGGACCTGTTGTCCGCGGCAGCCGGCTTCCGGCTGGTCGCGGCGGTCGCCGATCCCGCCGAGGCCGTGGAGCAGGCCGCGCGTCACGCCCCGCACATCGGCATTGTCGATCTGTGGTCCACCGCCGCTCAGGTATCGAGAGGATTGAATGTGGTCACAGCCCTGTGCCAGTGCGGGGTGGCCGTGCTGGCGCTGACCCCGAGGGAGCGGGTCGGCGCACTGGCCCTGGAGGCGGGAGCCGCCGCGTTCGTCGACAAAGGATGTGGACCTGACCAGGTCCTGGAGGCGGCACGCAGCGTTGCCGGTGCCCGCAGCGGCGTGCCGACGGCCCCGCGCGGTGAGATCCGGGCGGACCCGGCGTGAGTGGCGCCCAGCCGGCTCCCGCCCCGGCCCCGCTCCGGCTCAGCGAACGGATCGTCTACCCCGAATCGCCCAGGTGGAGAGACGGCGCGCTGTGGTTCTCCGACGTGCACGACCATGCCGTCAAGCGGACAACCGCCGACGGCTGCGTGCACACAGTCGTCGGCGTGCCCGGGCGTCCGGCCGGGCTGGGCTTCCTGCCCGACGGACGCCTGCTGATCGCCAGCGCCCTCGACCGGTGTCTGTGGACCTGGGACGGGGAGGCCCTGACTCAGGTCGCGGACCTGAGCGGCATGACCCGCGGTTTCCTCAACGACATGGTCGTCGACGGTGCCGGACGGGCGTTCGTCGGTGACACCGGTTTCAACCTCATGGCCGGTGAGGAGCCCCGGCCCGGTCAGGTGATCCTCGCTGCCGAGGTCCCGCGGACGCGCGAATTCCGGACCCGGGTCGTGACCCGCGACGTGGTCTTTCCCAACGGGGCGGCTGTCTCCCCGGACGGCCACACGTACTGGGTGGCCGAGACGGCTGCCCACCGTGTCTCCCGCTTCCGCGTCACCGCTGACGGCGATCTCGTGGACCGGTGCACGTTTGCCGAGCTGCCCGACATGCCCGACGGCCTCTGTCTCGACGAGACGGGTGCCCTGTGGGTGGCCCTCCTGCGGCAAGGGGAGTTCCGGCGGATCGGCGCCGACGGGACCACGACGGACGTCGTGTCCGCAGACGGACGACTGGCCGTGGCGTGCACGCTCGGCGGGCACGACCGGCGCACGCTCTTCCTCTGCTCGGCCGCCACCACCATGGCCGACCTTGCCCGTGGCGTGAGCAACGGGCTGATCCACACCCTCACGGCGGCTTCCGGTGCCGGCTGGCCTTGACCGCCCCCTGGTTCGACGCACTGCGCGTCCGACGCACACCACCCGCACACCGACAAGGAGTTCCCATGCCTCAGATCATCAAGGGCGCGACCTCGCCCAGTGGCGCCCGAGTCACCGACGACCGGGTGAGAGAGACCGTTGCAGGAGTCATCAGCGAGATCCGCACCCGCGGAGACGAGGCGGTGCGCGCCTACTCGGAGAAGTTCGACAACTGGTCGCCGGCCTCCTTCCGGCTCACGAAGGACGGGATACGCAGCATCGTGGCGGGCGTGCCCGAGACGACGCTGGACGACATCCGCACCGTGCAGCGCAACGTGCGCGAGTTCGCCAAGGCGCAGCGCGAGTCGATCGGCGACTTCGAGGTGGAGACCATGCCGGGCGTCTTCCTCGGACAGCGCAACATCCCCGTCAGTGCGGCGGGCGCCTACGTGCCCGGCGGACGGTATCCGCTGGTGGCCTCCGCCCACATGACCATCGTGACCGCGAAGGTCGCCGGTGTGGAGCGCACGGTGGCCTGTACTCCGCCCATCAGGGGTGAGATCCCCGCCGCCACCGTCGCCGCCATGTCCCTGGCGGGCGCAGACGAGATCTACCTGCTCGGCGGTGTGCAGGCGGTGGCCGCCATGGCGGTCGGCACCGAGACCATCGGCCGGGTCGACTTGCTGGCCGGACCTGGCAACGCATACGTGGCCGAGGCCAAGCGCCAGCTCTTCGGCGAGGTGGGCATCGACCTGTTCGCCGGCCCCACAGAGATCCTCGTGGTCGCCGACGAGTACGCCGACCCCTTCGTCGTCGCGGTCGACCTGCTCTCCCAGGCGGAACACGGACCGGACTCGCCCGCCGTGCTCGTCACCACGTCCGAGCAGGTGGCGCGAAAGGCGCTGGAGCACATCGACACGCTGCTGCCCACGATGTCCACCCAGGACTACGCCGGCCCCGCGTGGCGGGACCACGGACAGGTCATCGTGGTCGCCGACCTCGACGAGGCGTACACCGTGGCCGACGGCTTCGCCAGCGAGCACGTGCAGATCCTCACCCGGCAGCCGCGGGAGGCGCTGGAGCGGATGAGCCAGTACGGGGCGCTCTTCCTGGGCGAGGGCACCTGTGTCTCGTACGGCGACAAGGTCATCGGCACCAATCACACCCTGCCCACCCGGGGCGCGGCCCGGTACACCGGCGGTCTGTGGGTAGGCAAGTACCTCAAGACGGTCACCTACCAGGAGGTCGTGAACACCGGCTCCAGCGCGGAGCTGGGCGAGCTGTGCGGGCGCGCCGCACGGGTGGAGTTCTTCGAGGGCCACGCGCGCTCCGGTGACGTTCGGGCGGCGAAGTACGCGGGCGCCGACCTGCCGTGGGCCCCGGAGGTCTACCGGGCCGGGTCGGCATGAGCGTGCTCGAGGGCCGTACGGCCCTGGTGACGGGAGCCGGCAACGGCTTGGGTCGGGCTATCTCGCTCGCCCTGGCCGGCGCCGGGGCGCGGGTGATCCTCACCGGCCGCACGTCCGGCAAGCTGGACCGGGTGGCGCAGGAGATCGGCGAGAAGGGCGGCGCCGCGCGCACGGCGGTCTGCGACACCTCCGATCCGGACGCCGTGGAACGGCTGCGCACGGAACTGGACGACGAACGGATCTGCACGCTGGTCAACAACGCCGGCGTGGCCGGGCCGGTGGCTCCGCTGGTCGACATCGACCCCAAGGACTGGGACGACGTCTTCGCCGTCAACGTGCGGGGGGTCTTCCTCGTCTGCCGGGCGTTCCTGCCGGCCATGATGGCGGCCGGACGCGGTGACGTGATCAACATCGCCTCGGTGACCGGCAAGCGTCCGCTGGCCCGCCGCACCCCCTATGCCGCCTCGAAGACGGCCGTACTCGGACTGACCGCGACTTTGGCCTGTGAGGCCGGTCCGCACGGTGTGTCCGTGAACAGCCTCTCACCGGGGCCGGTGAGGGGGCCGCGCATGGAACGCAACTTCCGTCTGGAAGCGGAGCGGACGGGCACTGATGCCGCTGCCGCGGAGGAGGCCTTCGTGTCGCGTTCCGCCCTGGGCCGGATGGTGGAGGAGGACGAAGTCGCCGCTGCGGTGGTGGCCATGCTGCAGATGCCCGGAATGACGGGCGCGGACGTGGACCTCTCCGCCGGGATGATCGCTCGCTGAGAGGCCCGGCACGACAGGACGCCGGCTCACTGAGCCGGCGTCATGCCCTGGCGAATCGCCCACAGCGCTGCCTGCGTCCTGGATGTCACCCCGATCTTCAGCAGGATGCTGCTGACATGTGTGCGCGCCGTACGCTCGCTGATGGTCAAGGCATCGGCGATGTCCCGGTTGCTGTAGCCGTCGGCGACCAGTACCAGTACCTCTCGCTCACGCTGGCTCAGGGACGACAGGCCGTCGGACACGCCGGTCAGCGTGCGAGTGATCTTTCGTGCCACGGCGGTGTCCAGGTGGGTCTCGCCGGCTGTCGCGGCCCGGATCGCGGTCGCCACTTCGTCGGCCTCGGCGTCCTTGAGGAGGTAGCCGGAGGCCCCGGCGGCCAGCGCGGCACGCACCCGCTCGGTTTCGCTGAAGCTCGTCATCGCGACCACCTCGACGCCTGGGTGGAGCTTCTTGATCGCCTGGATGCCGGACACCCCGTCGAGTCGGGGCATGACCAGGTCCATCAGCACCACGTTCGGCATGACGCCCCGTACCGCTGCTCTGGCGAGGAAGTCGAGTGCGGCCTGAGCGTCGCCTGCCTCTCCGACCACCTCCATGTCGGCCTGCAGGGACAGAAATGCCTTCATCCCCTGCCGCACAACCGCGTGATCGTCCACGACCAGTACCCTGATCGGCTCCGGTCCTGCTTGTCCGCTCATGGCGCCGTCCCTTCCTTCATGCCGTCGTCCGGGGAACGCAGTACTCCGGGAATCGCGGCCCGTACGGTGGTCGGCCGCCCTGGGGAGGAGACCACCGTGAACGTGCCGCCGAGCCGTGTGATCCGCTCGGTCATGGAGACCAGCCCAAGGTGGCCCGGATGCGGTGTGTCCGGGGTGAAGCCCTGGCCGTCGTCGCGTACCTCGATGAGCAGGTCTCGCCCGTCCGTGCCTTCGCACCGGATGTGGACTTCCAGCTGCTGCGCCTCGGCGTGTTTCACGGCGTTGATCATCGCCTCGCTGACCATCCGGAACAGGTCGGTCTCCTGTTCCTGGAGCAACGGCAAGGGGTGCTGAGGACCTTCCACGACGACGGGCAGATGATGCCGGGCCTCGATGGCCGCGGCGTGCCGCCGGACGGCGGAGACCAGTCCCTCTTCATGGAGGGCTTCGGGACGGAGCTGGAAGATCAGCGCCCGCATCTCCGCCAGTGCGCCCTGAACCAGGTCCCGCAGTTCGGCAAGGCCGGCCGTCACCTCCGGCATCGGGGGTGAGGCCTGTTCGGCCAGCATCTGCACCGCACGGCTGCGCAGGGTCATGGAGAACAGGGCCTGGCTCACCGAGTCGTGCAGGTCCCGGGCCAGGCGGTGCCGTTCGTCCAGGGCTGCCTTCGCCTCGAGCTGGACCAGCATCCGCGCGTTGTCGACGGCCACGGCCGCCTGGTCGGCGATGGCCGACAGGAACGCCAGGTCGGAGTCGGAGGGCTGACTGCCTTTGAGATAGAAGCCGTTGAACACCCCGACGGTCGTGCCGCGCACGATGAGTGGCAGCACGGCGATGGTGTGCCAGCTCTGCCGCCGGCTGATCTCGTGCAGTGGTGTGAAACGCTCGTCGGCCAGGGTGAGTTCCCGCCATCCTTCGACCACGACGGGCTTGCCGGTCTCGAAGACCTCCGAGGACAGCAGGGGAGCCCCCAGCTCCCGGCAGGCCTTGAGACGGTCCACGTAGTCGGGCGTGCCCGGGTAGTCACCGCTTGTGCCCACCTGCCGCAGCTCGCCCTGCTCGTCCATGATCAGAAAGGTGCACGCTTCCATGCCCGACGCGTGCCGGACGTCCCGTGCCAGGGAGTCGAGGCCCGTGGTGAGCGACTCGGCGAAGGCGATGCTCGCCGAGGTCCGGCTGAACGCCTTGAGCCGCCGTTCCTGGCGTCGAGCGTCGGTCACATCACGGAACCGGACGATCCGAACGGGCTGCGGAGGCGTCCGTACCACCGCCGGCATGTATTCGATCTCCCGGTCCCCGAGGGTCACGACGGCCGTCACACCAGGTTCCGCGCCGACCATGGGCAGGGGGAAGTCGGCAGCGGGCAGGGCGCGCAGTTCGTCGAGATCACGGCCCAGAATGTGGCAGCCTGCCTGGTTGACATGCTGGAAGTGCTCGCTGTCGGGGCTGAGCACGGCGATTCCGTCGAGTGCGCTCTCCACCAGCTCGACGAGTGCGGCCAAACCCATGTTCTCCAGGGACACGCTCGAAGCGTGCCCCACGTGCCCCCCTTTCGCATAGGGCAAATGTCCTGTCTGCGGTTGCCCCCTCGGCCACCCGATGAGTCCGTGTCCGCGCGTGCGCCGAGCGTCAGCTGTCGGATGTGCGGGGCAGCGGCCAGGCCGGAGACTCGCGTCACGCCAGTGTGACGCCCACGTTGCGCCCACCGGCACTCCCCGCGTTCCCTTCGGCGAAAGGCTTCCCATGCGGTTGGCGAATCTAGGCGGACGGTTGTCCCTCGTACACGGTGACGGTCTGGTGGACATCGAGCGACTCAGCGGCGGGCGCTTCGACCACGATCCGCAGCAGGCCTTCGAGCGCTGGGACGAGTTGACCCGCTGGGCCGCGACGGCCGATCTCGAGGCCGCCGAGGTGCTCCCGTTCCGGCCGGAGGACCTGGGGCCGCCCGTCCCGGCCCCCCGACAGGTGTTCGCCGTCGGACTGAACTACGACGAGCACGCCCGTGAGTCCGGCTTTGTGCGTCCGGCCGCGCCGCTGGTCTTCACCAAGTACCTGTCCTCGCTCACCGGGCCGGTGAGCACCGTGGAGCTGCCCACGGACACCGTCGACTGGGAGGTGGAGCTGGTCGCCGTGATCGGGCGTGAGGCCCGGCACGTCTCTGCCGACGAGAGCTGGTCCTACGTCGCCGGACTCACCGTGGGCCAGGACCTCTCCGAGCGCACCTGCCAGCACGCCGGGCCCGCTCCGCAGTTCAGTCTTGCCAAGTCCTTTCCCGGGTTCTCGCCGACCGGCCCCTTCCTGGTGACGCCGGACGAGCTTGACGATCCCGAGGATCTGGCGCTGAGCTGCGAGGTCGACGGCGTGGTGCTGCAGAAGGGACGCACCGGCCAGATGATCTTCCCGGTGCGTGAGCTGATCGCCTACCTCTCGTCCATCGTGACCCTTCACCCCGGAGACCTGGTCTTCACGGGTACGCCTGCCGGGGTCGGCGCGGGCCGGACCCCGGCGCTCTACCTTCGGCCGGGGCAGACGCTGCACAGTCACATCGCCGGCCTGGGCGACCTCCGGCAGACGTTCACCGGAGGTGCGTGATGCCCACCGGACGGCGATCCCACAACGACGCCGGCACCTCCCTTCCAGCGGACGGCGACACGATCCACGACCTGCTGATCATCGGCGGCGGCTCCGTAGGACTGACCCTGGGGGCGACCTGGGCCATGCTCGGCCGGGACGCCGTTGTCTTCGACCGGCAGCCGAGCCTGTACGGCCTTCCCCGAGTCGGCCACATCGATCACGAGATCATGCGGATGCTCCAGCAGCTGGGCGCCGAAGGACCTACCCTCGAGGACGCCTACGCGACCAAGAGCTACACCTGGATCAACGCCGAGGGCGAGACCCTGCTGGAGTTCCCCTGGGGCGAGGAGGGAATCTCCGGCTGGCACTCGGACTACATGCAGAACTCCGCCATCCTGGAACGCAGCCTGCTCGACCGGATCCTGAGGTCCCAGACCGTTGCGCACATGCCGGGCTGGGAAGTCGTGGACCTGGTCCAGCACGACGACCACGTCGAACTGAGCGCGGAACGCACCCGCACGGTCCCGGGCGAGTCGCGCCCCGTTCTCACCGGTGAGCACCGCCAGTTCCGCGCCCGGTACGTGGTCGCCTGCGACGGTGCCAACAGCCGAACCCGCCAGATGTTGGGCATCGACCGCGACGATCTGGGCTTCAACGAGAAGTGGCTGGTCATCGACGCCCGTATCAAGCGTCCGTTCTCGCTGGCCTTCGACTCCGGCCAGGTATGCGACCCACGTCGGCCGACGACCGTACTGCCGCTGGGCAAGGACCACCGACGGTGGGAGTGGCATCTCCGACCGGATGAGAATCCCGAGGACTTCCTCCGACCCGACAAGGCCTGGGAGCTGCTCGCCCCGTTCGACGTCACCGAGCACGACGTCGAACCGGTCCGGCAGCTCGTGTACACCTTCGAAGCACGGATCGCCCATCGCTGGCGCTCCGGCCGCGTCTTCCTGGCCGGTGACGCCGCCCACACCATGCCGCCCTTCATGGGCCAGGGCATGTGCTCGGGCATGCGGGACGCCCGTAACCTCGCCTGGAAACTCGACCTCGTGCTCTCCGGAGTGGCCGACGAGACGCTCCTTGACACCTACCAGGTCGAGCGCGACCCCCATGTCAGGGACTGGACGGTCATCTCCCTGGAGAGCGGCAGGATTCCCTGCATCATCGACCCGGAAGAGGCCCGCAAACGCGACGAGATGTTCCGCGCCGGCTTCCGCCCGCCCATGCCGGACTTCCCGCAACTGGTCAACGGAATCCTGCACCGCACAGCCGACGGCAGCCCGTTGGCGCCCGCCGGGGAACTCGGGCTCCAAGGACGCGTCCGGATCGCAGACCGGATTGACCTGTTCGACCGCCTGCTGCCCACCACCGGCTTCACGGTGGTCAGCATCACCGACGACCCACGCACCACGCTCGGCCCCCGGCGCACCGCCGCTCTGGAACGCCTCGGCTGCCACTTCTACACGGTGCGCTCAGCCGCCTCCGGCCCGAACCGCAGCTCCGGCACGCCGGGCCGCACCGACATCGTCGACGTCGACGGAACCTACGCGGAGTACTTCCGCACCCGAGGCATCGACGTCGTCATCAACCGGCCGGACTTCTACGTCTTCGGCGGCAGCGACCTGTCCGGCCTGGCAGCGCTCGCCGACGACCTCCTCGACCAGACCACGGCCGTGCGGTCCACCCCTGCAAGCCAGGATGACCGGGTGCCGGTCACGGCGGTCCGGGATGGCGGTCACGTATGAGCACCGACCGGTCCCATCCTGTCCGCCCGCGAACCCCGCAGGGGAGGAACCCGTGCCACTCCACAGGATCGAGCAGCTGACTCTCGGAGTTCCCGACGTCGCCGCTGCCGCCGGCTTCTACGAGGACTTCGGCCTCGTCCGAAGCCACACCACACCCACCGCAAGCCCCGAACCCAGCCTCGTCTTCGGCACCACCGACGGCGGCGACCAGCTCCGCCTCGTGCACAGCGACCGGCGTCGGCTGCTGGAGGCCACGTTCGCCGCCGACGACCCCGACGACCTGGCACGCATCACGCGCCGACTGCAGCACCTGGACTTCCCGGTGCAGGTCACCACGACCGGCATCGGCAAGAACACCCAGTGCCTGGCAGCCGAACCGGCCACCGGCATCAGCGTCCGGATCGTCGTCCGCTCACGCCTGGTGCAACCGCCCGCCCCGGCCCCGCTGTACAACGGCCCCGGTCGCACGGCCCGCATCGCCCGGCGGGCCCCCGCCCTGCTGCGCCCCGATCCGGTCCGGCCGCGTCGACTGGGCCACTTCGTCCTGGGCACGACCGACTTCGACACCACGCGCCAGTTCTTCACCGACGGACTGGAGTTCAAGGTCAGCGACATCGTCAAGGACGTCGGAGTGTTCCTGCGATGCTCCACCGACCACCACAACCTGCTCGTCCAGCGCGCCCCGGTACCCTTCCTGCACCACACCAGCTGGCAGGTCGACGACGTCGACGAGATCGGCCGCGGCGCGATGAGCATGCTGGAGCGGGACCCTGGCCGCCATGTGTGGGGACTGGGCCGCCACTACGCCGGAAGCAACTTCTTCTGGTACCTGAAGGACCCGGCCGGAAACTTCGCCGAGTACCACAGCGACATGGACTGCATCCCTGAAGACGCCCTGTGGACCCCGGAGGAACTCGAAGGGGCACGCGGGCTCTATCAGTGGGGGCCGCCGCCTCCGCCCTCCTTCATCAAGCCCGAAGACCTGGCGGACATGATGATCTCCAGCCACCCGTGAGGCCTCTCGGGCGCTGTCGAGCACCGACCCGACTGCGCCCGCGAGCATTCTTGCCGGGCGTGCGCCGGACGGTCCCTCAGGACCCCTGCTTCCACCGGTCATCGAAATCTCCCGCGCACAAACTCCGGTTCTGCTGCCCGGCCTTTCAACGTCGTCAACACAGGCGCCCGCACACGCCCCCGAGGCCGCCACCTCCTCAGCCCGAATCCGAAGGTCGATATGACACCATCCGCAACGCACACCCAGGCCGGCAGCGAGTCGGTGCGACGCAGCCGCTGGCGGGCACGCACCGTCCTGCTGCTGGGCATGCTTGTCTTCTTCGCCTACGGCTACGACCTGTACGCCCTGCAGACCGTTGCACCGTCGCTGCTGAACCACCCCACCTGGGATGTCACACCAGGCACCTTGGGCACGCTGGCCAGCTTCACCGCGCTGGGCGAGGCGATCGGCGCCTTCGGCGTCGGCCGGATGGGCGACGTCTACGGCCGCAGGACTCCGATCGCGATCTGCGTCGCATGGATCTCGGGCTGCATGCTGGCCGCGGGACTGGTCACCGGCTTGCTGGCCTTCGGAGTCACCCGTTTCCTGCTGGGCATCGGCCTGGGGGCGCTGGCCCCGCTCGTCTGTGCCGTTGTCGTGGACTGGGCCCGGGTGGGGCGGCGTTCGCTGTACTGCGGCATGGCACTGTCGGCCATCCCTCTCGGGGGAGTGGCGGCGGCGAGTGCCGGTCGCGGCTTCCTGCCGGGCATGGAGTTCCAGTGGTTGTTCCTGGTCGGGGTCCTGCCCATCCTGCTGCTGCCGGCCTGCTGGAGTCTGATTCCGGCTGTGGCGCCTGAGGAGGCGTCCCTTCCCGACCGGGCCACGCGCCGGAACACCCAGGTGGTCTCGAACGAGTGGTGGGCCCTGTTCGAGCCCGGCTGGCTGGCGGCGAGCATCCTGTTCTCCCTTGCCTCCTTCATCGGGCTGCTGCTGATCTACGGGGCGAGCTCCTGGCTGCCCTCCCTGATGACCGATGCGGGATACGACGTCGACTCCACCCTCGAACTCGTCCTCGTGTTCAACTGCGGAGCCGTCGCCGGAACGCTGCTGTTCTCCATGCTCGCCGACTGGATCCCCGCGAAGATCTGCGTCGTCTGCCTGTTCCTCTGCGCCATGGTGGCCCTGCGGGCTCTGACCACCGCCGAAGGGCACACCGCGCTCCTGGCCGCGGTTGCCGTGGCCGGCGCGAGCATTCTGGGCGCACAGAACGTCATCAACTCCTACGTGGCCCGTTACTACCCCCATCGGATACGTGGCACCGCCCTCGGATTCACTCTCGGGGTCGGACGCTTCGGCTCCCTCCTCGGTCCCAGCTACCTGACCTTCCTGATCGGCGTGAACTCCGATGCCAAGGCCGGCTTCTACACTCTCGTCACACCGGCGCTGATCGGGGCGGTCGTCGTCTTCCTGGTGCCCCGCGGGCGGCGATCGGAGCGGCTCCGGGCGTCCTGACACGGTTCCGTCCTCCGGCTCATGTGCGGGCGTGACCCCGCCGTCCCTTTCACGTACGCGCGTGACCCACCGTCCGATCCAGCCGGCAGCCTGTTTCAGGCTGCCGGCTCCCGGCTTTCCGCCCCGTACTCGGCCACGTCTCCGTTCCGCCTGTGCTTGAGCGCCCAGGGCGCAAGCAGGGCGACCGCGGTGGGAAGTGACAGGTTCGCGACCATGATGAGCAACTCTTCCCGCCAGGTGTAGCCGGCGGCGAACACACCGAGCAGCGCATTGGCGCCGCACACGAGCGACCACAGAGGAAGGAAGGCGGCGGTCGCGCCCCGGCTCCTCGCCCGGTCCGCGACACCCGGAGCCAGCACCGCGACCAGGAGGGTCACGGCTGCCCAGAGCAGGATGCCGGCCGTAAGCATCACCGGAGTGCGGCCCGTCGTGAGGACGGGACCGCCCTCCCACTCACTCTCGCTCACCCACCACATCACCAGGCTTGCCAGGACCGGCAAGGAGAACATGACCCCGAAGTCGACGATCCGGTCGGCGACTCGGATGCCGGAGGCCATGCCGAGCCCTGCGTTCAGCGCCGACAGGCAGTACCAGAGAGGTACGAACACAGCCACCGAAGCCGCGCCCACCGAGCGGGAGGCGGGTGGTGCGAAGAGGGCCGAGAGCAGGAAAACCGCGATGGACAACAGCATCCCGGCGAGCAGAAGTCGTGGCAGACGCATCAAAGTTCACTTTCGTGCTGTACGACGTGCAGGCCGTGCGCGGCCGGCGCGCAGAGGAGTGGGGGGAGATGGCGTGGGGCGACCGGGAGAGTCCCGGTCGCCCCACGCGGAGACTGTCTGCGTCAACTGTTCGCCCGGCACACCGTGAGCAGATCGGCGAGGCCGACGCGGGTCAGGAACTCGCGCCGGATCCGGTCGGCGACGTCCGAGACTTCTTCGGAACCGTCGTCGATCGGGTCGATGGTGACCCGATACGGGCGCTGCCCGGCCGGCAGCGCGACGATGCGGGTGATCTCGTCGGAGACGAGGGACGCCTCGGCACCTTCCGGGGCCAGCGCGGCGAGCTTCTCACCCACCTGACCGACCAGGCCGGCGTACCTGGTCTCGTACTCCGCTTCGACATCGTGGTCGGACGGACGACCGGAGTGGGTGAAGTGGTTGGTGCCGCTCGTGAACGCACCCGGGACCACGATGGATGTCTCGACTCCCCAGCGGGCCAGTTCGGCCGCGTAGCTGACGGCGAGGGAGTCCATCGCGGCCTTGGCGGCGAAGTACGGTGCCAGGTAGGGCGGGGTGCCGCCCTTGACACTGGTGCTGGACACCCAGAGCACCAGGCCTCGGCCCGCCTGACGCATGCTGGGCAGGGCGGCACGGTTGACGCGCTGCGTCGACAGCACGTTCACGTCGTACAGGTCGGCCAGCTGCTCGGGAGTGAAAGCCTCGGTGGGGCCGGTGACCATGTGGCCGGCGTTGTGGATCAGGACATCGATACGGCCGTGCTCGTCGAGGATCTGGCTGATCGCGGTGTCGACGGACTCCTGCGAGGTGACGTCGAGTTCGATGGAGCGCAGGTCGACATCGTGTTCCTTGCTGTAGACGCAAGCGGCTTCGACCTGTGGGGCGTTGCGGGTCGTGGTCTGGCGCATTCCGGCGTACACGGTGTGCCCGGCGTCCGCGAGAGCGCGGGCGGTGAGGGCGCCGAATCCGCTGGAGGCACCGGTGATGACGACGATGTTGCTCATGACACGTATCTCCTGGGGTTTCTGGACGACCGGGTCCAGCCGACGCAGTTGACAGCTGCGGCCGGTTGCGGGCGTTGCGATCAGGCGATGCCGCCGTTGGCGTAGAGGACCTGACCGTTGATCCACCGGGCCGGGCCGGCGAGAAAGGCCACCGTTTCGGCGATGTCCTGCGGGGTGCCGAGGCGTTCGAGCGGTGCCGCCTTGGACAGGTTGTCGATCGTCTTCTCGTCCTTGCCCTCGAGGAAGAGCGGAGTGGCGGTGGGGCCGGGTGCAACGGCGTTGACGGTGATGTCCTTGCCGCGCAGTTCCCGGGCCAGTACGAGCGTCATGGCCTCGACCGCGCCCTTGCTTGCCACGTAGGCGCCGTAGGCCGGGAACTGCAGGCGGGTGACGGACGTTGAGAAGTTGATGACCGCGCCGCCCCCGCGGACGCGCCGGGCCGCCTGTTGGGAGACGACGAAGGTGCCGCGGATGTTGGTGCGATGCATGCGGTCGAGGTCGTCGAGGTCCAGCGTCGCGATGGGCGAAAGGATCATGATCCCGGCAGTGTTGACCACGACGTCGATGCCGCCGAACTCCCGCTCCACCGCGTCGAACGCGGCGGACATCGCGTGCTCGTCGGCGACGTCACCACCCACCGCCACGGCCCTGCCACCGGACGAGGCGATGGCGGCGACCGTCTCCTCGGCCTTGGCCTTGTTACCTGCGTAGTGCACGCCGACGGCTATGCCGTCCGACGCCAGGCGCTCTGCGACCGCCCTGCCGATGCCGCCGGAGCCGCCGGTGACGAGGGCGACGCGGGTCACGTTGTCGTTCATGATGTGTTCCTTCGGTGAATTCAGGTGGGGGAGTGTGAGGGGGCGCCCTGATGTCGGGCGTGCTTGACCAGCGCCGCGAGCTGAGGCAAGTCAGCTCGTCCGGCCGGAGCCTGCGATCTGGGCCAGCCACTGCTCGAGCAGCGCGGACTCGGCAGGCGTGAAGGGCCGCGGCGTCAACTCGTCCACGAACGACAGCAGCGTCGTGGCTGCTGCCACCCGTGCGTCCTGCGCTGCGGCGTCTGCCGCCTGTGTTGCGGTGTCTGCTGCCGGGGCGAGGAGGATCGCCCGGTGGATCGCATCGCGGACCATGACGGACAGGGCCAGGTCCGGGTACAGCGCGGGACGCGTGATCAGGGCGAGGGCGACACCGGTGTTTGCCGACATGACCATGCGTGCGCCCACATCCGGTGTGACACGCAGGCGCCCCTGCTTGGCGAGCCGCTCGAGGACCTCACGCAGGATGCGCATGGCCTCCTCCGCGGCCTCGGGCTCTGGGCCCAGCGCCGAGGAGAACATCAGCTTGTAGGCGTTGGGGTGTGCCAGCGCGAACGCAGTGTGGCTGTCCCATCCCGCCCGCAGGTCCTGCAACGGGTCCTCGGACTTCTCGGCGGCCCTCTTGCTGCCCAGGTACTGATCCCAGACATGGTCGACCGTGGCTCTGAGCAGCCCGTTCTTGTCGCCGAACAGCCGGTACAGCACGGGCTGCTGGACACCGGCGGCCTCGCTGATCGCGCGAGTCGACACGTCGCCACCGGGGGAGTGTGCGAGCAGCTCCGCCGTCGCCTCGATTAGCGCTGATCTCGTATCCATGTAATCGACGATAACAGTGATCGTAGTCAACGACAACAGGAAGTTGTTATCGATGATTCGTCGGGGTGTGCCGTGGGCCGGCTCGGTGCAGGCCGAGTCGGAGGTCGCCGATGGCTCCCGGCGTTTGGTCAAGGCGAGGGCGTGGACTCCACGGCCTGCCCGCTCCTTCGTCAGCCCGGCAGATCTCGCCCGCCGCGGGTCAGATCGCGGGGCCTCAACCAGCGGTGACGGCAGCGCCCGTGACGTTGCCGGCTCGGTCACTGACGGGGAGCGCGACCGCTTGGGCGACTTGTGCCGGATCGGCACCGAGGCGCGGCGTGGTCGCCTCGCCCATGCCGCACATGACGACAGCCTGGGGGTGTGAAGGGGCCGGCGACACTGCGTTCACGCGGGTGCGGCCGTGCTCAACGCCGCTGAGGGTCAACACGTCGCGGCTCGTCGGCTGCTGACCTGGCGGGTGACGGCTGTGCGCCTGGCCGCCTCGCCCCCAGCGAGAACGCACGAGCCGCCGGCACCTCAACCGTCGGCGGCAAGGCGGTCCAGCCACTCCCTCAGTAGATACTGCTCCGCACCGCTGAGGGTCGTCTGTTCGGGCAGTGCGGCGTGCAAGGCGCGCGCGGCGCCTGCCGGGCCCGCGTCTTGCACGGCCGGCTGCTGGTTGGTGACTGCCGCGACCATGGCCTCCCGCAGAGTGGTCAAGAGGGCCGGGCTGCGCCGGTCCTCGGGCAGGGACAGCCAGGTGAGCACTGCGCCGCGCGCCGTGGCATGGATGATCTGGGCCGCGAGTTCCTCGTCGACCCGGAGCCAGCCGCCGGCGGCGAGACGCCTTACACGGCCCATCAGGATCTCCATGCCGGCCTTGAAGGCAGCCGATGTGGCCCTCGTGGGTTCGCTGTACATCAGTGTGTACAGCGCGGGATTGGCCAGACCGAACTCGACCGCGACGTTCCAGCCGGCTCTGAGGTCCTCAATCGGGTCCCGCGGGTCGGGGTCGACGTGTTTGGTGGCGAGAAACGTGGCGAAGCCGTGCTCGGCCACCGCGTCGAGCAGTCCGTCCTTGTCGCCGAACAGCCGGTAGATGGCCGGCGGCTGCAGGCCTGCGCCCTCAGCGACCGCGCGGGTGGTGACCGCGTCGCGACCCCCGCGCGTCAGCAGGTCGATGGCGGCCTCGATGACCCGCTGCCGGGTCTGTTCGCGACCGACTGCCGCAGCGTCGGCTGCGCTGCTCCCGCTCAGTGGACGTGGTGACATGTACCAATGATACCGCGCGACTGGTTCCGTCGTTAGTATCAGTGATACCTTCTCAATGATTCCATTGGAAACGGATCGTTGAGGAGCATCGCATGTCCGACAGGTTGCGGATCATTGCATTGGAAGAGCACGTCGTCGTGCCCGCGATCATGGAGGCGTGGTCGCGGTCCGGGGTGCCGGAGCTGCCGAATCTGGGGTTCGGCGACAGCCCCGTCGCCCAGCGACTGCGCGACACCGCGGAGATGAGGCTTGCGCACATGGACGACCAGGGAGTCGACGTGGCGGTGCTGTCGATCTCGACACCGGGTGTGCAGAACCTGCCTGATGCGGATGCGGTCGCCGTGGCCCGCGACACCAACGATCAGCTCGCGGAGATTGCGGCCGGCAACCCCGACAGGTTCCGGGCGTTCGCAGCGATCCCGACGCAGTCGCCGTCGGCGGCGGCTGCGGAGCTGGAGCGGGCGGTCACCGAGCTGGGCTTCCCGGGCGCCATGCTCTACGGGCGCACCGGATCCAAGCTCGCCGACGACCCCGACTACGACGAGCTGTACGCCGCTGCGGAGCGGCTGCAGGTCCCCCTCCACTTCCACCCGCAGATGCCTGTGCAGGCGGTGAGGGACGCCTACTACTCGAACATCGGTCCCATCGGGACTGCGCTGGCAGGGCCTGCGATCGGCTGGTACTACGACCTGGGCGTGCAGTACCTGCGGATGATCTTCTCCGGCGTCTTCGACCGGTACCCCGATCTCCAGGTGATCGCCGGACACTGGGGAGAGATTGTGCTCTTCTATCTCGACCACACCGGATTCTTCGCCGACGCCGGTGGCCTGGCTCGCCCGCTCGCCGACTACTTCAAGCAGAACTTCTGGGTCGCCGGCAGCGGCACCGTCAGTCCCCGCTACTTCCGCTGGACAGCCGAAGTCGTGGGGACCGAACGGATGCTGTACTCCACTGACTACCCCTTCACCTACGGGTTCCGCCCCCGTGGCTTCCCCTTCGTGGACACCAGCGCCGGCGTCGCCCGGTCCTTCCTCGAGGACGCCCCCTTCACCGACGAGCAGAAGGCCGACATCGCGCACCGCAACTGGGAACACCTCACGTCCCGCGCCACACACCAGGCCCGGTGATCTGGTGTCCCCAAGATGCTGTCCGTGTTTCACAAGGGGCGTCCGGTCGGGTGGCCGGCCCGCGCCGACTCCCGGCTGCCGGAGGGCTCCGGCGTCGAAACCGACGAGTCGGCACTCACCGGGTCATGGCGAGGCGATCAGGCTTCCTGCGCGGGTTCGTGGTCAGTGCAGCCAGCCAGTCCGGCCGCGGTCAGGGTGAGGTGCCGGGCCAGCACCCCGGCCGCGGTGCCGGCGTCGCGGGCCAGCGCAGCCTCCTCCAGCCGGCGGTGCTCGCCAACGTGGTCCCGGTCGGGGGCGCGGTACGCCGACCAGCGGCGGGCCAGCTCGCTCGCGGTCCACATCCGGTCGAACGTCTCCAGCAGGACAGGGTTGCCGCAACCCTCCAGCAGGGTGCGGTGGAAGACCCGGTGGGCCTCTGACCATGCGCCGCTGTAGTACGCGCCCTGCTCCGGCGCGTATGCCGGGGTCCGGGCCAGACGGTGATGGGCGGCTCGTACCCGGGCCTCCCAGTCGACATCGCCGCGCTCGATGGACATGCGCAGCACGACCGGTTCGATGGTCCGGCGGGCCTCCGCGATCTCCTGCCAACGGCGGTCGGAGAAGGCCGGGACGGCGAAGCCGCGGTTGGGCAGCCGGTCGGCGAGGCCCTCGCCGACCACCCGCACGAGCGCCTCACGCACGACGGCCAGGCTCACGCCCTGTTCCTTGGCCAGGTCCTGTGGCTTGAGGGCGTCGCCGGGCGCGTAGTCCCCGCGCATGATCGCGTCCCGCAGATGTGCGTAAACCTGCTCGGAGAGCATCTGCTTCCCCGACGAGGTCGAGGTGTGAACCGTCTGGGTCATGCCGGCATCATAGACGATCCCGCAAATAATCGATTATTAATGCTATCGTCGATCCAGTGGCCGAGGATGCACGGCGTCGGCGCTACCTGCGCGATGGGACGCTGCGGGCCCTCCGATCGGCCGCATCACCGCCACCCCACAGCACGACATGAAAGGAAACGACGCGATGAGCACCAACGACCCCTTCGCCCGCCTCCCCGAGGCGGCCTCCTTCACCGTCACCAGCACCACCGTCACCGACGGCGCGGCCTGGTCGCCCGAGCAGTTCTCCGGCATCTTCGGCGTCCCCGGCGGCAAGGACGTCTCCCCGCAGCTGTCCTGGAGCGGCGCCCCGGAAGACACCAAGAGCTACGCCGTCACCGTCTACGACCCCGACGCCCCCACAGGGTCCGGGTTCTGGCACTGGGCGGTCGCCGACATCCCCGCCACCGTCACAGAGCTGCCCGAGGGCGCCGGCGACGACACCGGCTCGGGCCTGCCCGAGGGCGCCTTCCAGCTGCCGGGCGACGCCCGCGCAGCCCGCTTCATCGGCGCCGCCCCGCCGGCCGGGCACGGCCCGCACCGCTACTTCATCGTCGTGCACGCCCTCGACGTCGACTCCATCGGCGTTGCAGGCGACGCCACCCCGGCCGTCCTCGGCTTCACCATGGCCAGCCACATCCTTGGCCGCGCGGTCCTGACCGCCACCGCCGAAACCCCCGCCTGACCAACAGCATGTCCCCACTCATCAACACCACGGAGATGTATCTCCGCACCATCCTCGAGCTGGAGGAGGAAGGCGCGGTCCCCTTCCGCGCCCGGATCGCCGAGCGCCTGGACCAGAGCGGCCCCACCGTCAGCCAGACCGTCGCCCGCATGGAGCGCATCGGTCTGCTGCACCTCGCCGGCGACCGGCACCTGGAACTGACCAGGGAGGGACGGCGGATCGCCACGCGGGTGATGCGCAAGCACCGGCTCGCGGAGTGCCTGCTCGTCGACGTGATCGGGCTGGAGTGGGAGCATGTTCACGCCGAAGCCTGCCGCTGGGAGCACGTGATGAGCGAGGCCGTCGAACGCCGCCTTCTGGAGCTGCTGCGGCACCCGACGCAGTCGCCCTACGGCAATCCGATCCCGGGCCTCGAGGAACTCGGCGGGAAGAGCCCGGTGGAGCCGTTCATCGACGAGAGCATGGTCAGCCTCAGCGACCTGGAGCCCGGGCCGAACGGCGCGAGCGCTGTCGTACGGCGCATCGGGGAGCTGATCCAGACCGACCCCCAGCTGATGTACACCCTGCGGTACGCCGGGGTGCAGCCCGGCATGGTCGTGAGCGTGACGTCGATGCCCGGCGGCGTGATGGTCGGCAGCGGCGGGGAGGCCGCTGAACTCCCCACGCAGACTGCCGCGCATGTCTTCGTGGCCAAGTGCTGAGGCCAGCCGGGCGCCGGCCCGTTGCCGGGGCCGTGCGGGCACGGGGATGGTCCTGGACCACTGGCCTGGTCCAGGACCATCCCCGTGCTACAGCTGGGGGAGTCAAGGGCCGTGTTTTCCGCCGCGTGAGTTTGGGTGGTTATGGTCGGTAGTTGTGCCAGGGACCCCACCCGTCTCTACACTGCGCGGCCATGTCCACGCACTCTGAGCCTGCACATGGGGCATACGGCACTGATGCCGCGAACAACGCGACCGGCGGGTACGACGTTCATGGCGGGTACCCGCCGATGGCCGAGCCTCAGGGCCTGCCAGCCGTGTACCAGCCGCGGTACGCCAGGACCCCCGCCTACGGGGCGTACGGGGTTCCGGCGGTCGCCGACGGCTGGCAGAACGCGTTCGACCGGACGGCGGAGCTGCCGCCCGTGACCGCGGACGGGAGCCCCGCGCACGGCCCCGGGCCCGGCGTGTACGAGCAGCACACGGTGTACGTCGCTGCGGCCGGAGCGAACGAGCAGTACGGCGCGTACGAGCAGTACGGCGCGTACGAGGACACCGGGCCCGAGGAGGACGACGGCTCGGTGTTCGTCGACGGGTCGGGGAGGCGCGGGCGGCTGATACGCCGGGCGGCGATCGCGGCGGGCGCGGTCTGTGTCCTGTTCATCGCCGTGGTCGTGGCCGGGCTCTTCGACTCCGGGCCGGCCGGCAACCCGCTGCCCTGGGTGCAGGGCAAGGACGACACGAAGACCGGGGAGCCCACGCCCGCCTCGTCGTCCGCCGACGACTCGTCCTCCGGCGCGGGCGGCACACCATCCGACTCCTCCGCCGGTTCCGGAGACTCCGACGAGGCGTCCGTCTCCCCGAGTTCCACACCAAGCGGCTCCTCGGACGGCGATGGCAAGACCGAAGAACCCTCCACGGCGCCCTCGACCACGGCCGCGCCCACCATGACCGGGCCGGACCGGGGGAACGCCGGCGACAACCCGGGCAGGGGCCAGGGTTCGACCAAGGGACCCAAGTGAGCCCACGACCGCGAGCCAACCGTCCGGCGGGACAGGCCCGCACCGCGCGCACCACCCCCGCCCCTCGCTCCTCCGGTGGTCCGCACGGCTTCGTCACAGCACGTGGATCTCGTACGGCCGAGCCGCCGCAGAGCTCCCACGGCGCTCGTGACTTTCGTACGCCTCCGCCCTCCCGCCCCGCCCCCAACCGTCGCGCCCGCCGCCGCGACCCCCGCGCCCACTGGCTGCTGCTCCTGCTGACGCTCGCCGTGGCCGCTACCGCGCTGCTCTTCGGCGGATACGGGCGGCACGAGATAGCGCCGACCGCGGCGTCCGCCCGGGAGTGCGCCACCGCCCCCGAGGCGGTGCGCACCGGCGGACCCGTGCTGACCGAGTCCGACGGCAGACTGCGCAGCGCGCACCTCCCGGCCCGCACGGTCGCCCTGACCTACGACGGCGGGCCCGATCCCTCCTGGACCCCGCGGCTGCTCGACGTCCTCGCGGCGCACCACGCCAAGGCCACCTTCTTCCTCACCGGCACCGAGATCGCGGCCCACCCCGGCCTGGTCCGGCGGATCCGCGACGAGGGTCACCAGATCGGCTCGCACACCTACACCGACGCCGACCTCGCCCAGACCGGCACCTGGCGGGCCCGGCTCGAACTCGCGCTGACCCAGAACACCCTCGCGGGCGCCGCGGGCCTGGGCACCCACCTGCTGCGCCTGCCGCACACCGCCTCCGTCGGCACGCTGTGCGCCGCCGAGTGGAGTGCGGGCAGGCGCGCCGTCGACGCCGGGTACGTCCTGGTGGCCGCCGACGCGCCCGGCCGCAGCCTGAAACGCGGAGCGGTCCGTCAATACACCGGCTCGCCCGCGGCCGTGACGGAGACGGAGAGACTGCTCGCCCACCCACCCGTGAAGGGCCTGCACTTCACGACCGTCGGCGCCGGGCTCGGCATGAACGGCGTCACCTACCCGGTCGACGGGGGGAACGAGGCGAAGGGCAGGGCCGTGGTGTGGGCGCAGGCCTTCTCCCGGGCCTTCGCCGACGGCATGACCTGGCTCATGGCGGCCGCGGGCGTGATCACCGTGGCCCGGCTGGTGCTGCTGTTCGCCGTCGCCCGCGTCCATGTGCGCCGCACCCGCAGGCAGCGCCGCCGGGGCAATCGTCTGCCCCCGGTCACCGACCCGGTCACGGTGATCGTCCCCGCGTACAACGAGGAGGCGGGGATAGAGGCGACCCTGCGCTCGCTGCTCGCCTCGACGCACGAGTACGTGCAGATCATCGTCGTCGACGACGGCTCCAACGACCGCACCTTCGAGATCGCCGAATCGGTGCGGGCAAAGGACGCGCGGGTGATGGTGATCCGACAGCCCAACGCGGGCAAGGCCGCCGCCCTCAACACCGGCCTGTCCTGGGCCCACTTCGACATCGTCGTGATGATCGACGGAGACACCGTCTTCGACCGGGACGCCATCCGCCGGCTCATCCAGCCGCTCGCCGACCCGCGCGTCGGCGCGGTCAGCGGCAACACCAAGGTCGGCAACCGGCAGGGCATCCTCGGCCGTTGGCAGCACCTGGAGTACGTCATCGGCTTCAACCTCGACCGCCGTATGTACGACGTCCTCGAATGCATGCCGACCGTCCCCGGCGCCATCGGAGCCTTCCGCCGTCAGGCGCTCGCTGATGTCGGAGGGGTCAGCGAAGACACCCTCGCCGAGGACACCGACCTCACCATGGCGTTGTGCCGGGCGGGCTGGCGGGTGGTCTACGAGGAGTCGGCGATCGCCTGGACCGAGGCACCCTCGACGGTCAGGCAGCTGTGGAAGCAGCGCTACCGCTGGTGCTACGGCACCCTCCAAGCGATGTGGAAGCACCGGCGTGCGCTCGTCGAGCGCGGCGCGGGCGGCAAGTTCGGCCGCCGCGGGCTGACGTACCTCACCGTCTTCCAGATGCTGCTGCCGCTGCTCGCCCCGCTGGTCGACGTCTTCGCGGTGTACGGGCTCTGCTTCCAGAGCGCCGCGCGCGCCGGAGCGGTGTGGCTCGGCTTTACCGCGATCCAGGTCGTCTGTGCGGTCTTCGCCCTGCGTCTCGACAAGGAGAGGTTCGAGCCGCTCTGGACCCTGCCGCTGCAGATCGTCGTCTACCGGCAGCTGATGTACCTGGTGGTCGTCCAGTCGGTGGTGACCGCCCTGCTGGGCAGCCGGCTGCGCTGGCACCGGATGCAGCGCACGGGCACGGCCATGGACACGTTGCTGCGTCAGCCGACCTGAAACACAACTCCAGCTCACGGGGATCGAGGTACGCCGCAAGGGAAGCCTTCAGTGTCGGTACTGAGCTGACGCGGCGGAGCGTCGGAGCCCCCGTCGCCTCTCAGCAGGACCGAGCGGCATCGGGAGTTACGCATCTTCCAGATGCCCTCCCACGCCCCGAAGTTGAACCAGGCAGAGGGGACTCGGCCCCTGCTCAAGTGGCACCTGCCGACTTCGCCGCGGCCGAGTGGGCATCTGACCCGTGTGATCAAGCGGAAGCCGAAGAAGATCCAGTACCGGGCACCACCTGATCGACGGCTTTCTCCCGCCGACTGGTCTGATCATGGACCACGACGCGATCACATCACCGGACTCCATGAGTTCGCCCCGAGGAGCTGACCGAAAGTTCTCTTACGAGTGGGATGTTCCGCTGCCAGCCTCGCGAGCATGAAGGGAACCAGAAAGCTCGCCGCCATCGGCGCGACAACCGCCGCCATCGCCGCCGCCCTGACCGTCGCGGCCCCGCCTGCCTCCGCTGACACCTACAACGGATGCGTCTGGCCCCGTGTCTGCTTCTACCTCACCAGCAGCGACTGGAACGCCGGAGCGCCCAACGCTGCTTTCCAGGATGTCACCAGCTACTACCAGAACCTCGGCTCCAGGAGCCGAGGGGCCGACTACGTCTGGAACAGCCGCAACGACGATCGTGCATATCTCCGCTACCTCGACAGCAGCGGCAGCACCCGGTACTACTGCCTTCCCCCGAACCAGGGGGTCTACTTCCCTTCGGCGCTGACCGTCACCGGCATCAGGATCGATACGGCGCCCAGTTGCTGAGAGCATCCCCCAAACAAGGAACCTCTACGGCCAGTTCGGTCCGGGCGCCACACTGTGGTGCGGCGCCCGGGCTGTCGACGTGGCGGGGCTGATCACGCGGGTCAGGTGGGCCAAGTCGGCTGCGGCGAAGTCGCCCGGTGCCGCTTGAGGAGCAACCAGACCCCCTCAACTCCCCGGTGTAGAAAGGTATCTGGGGCCCAACCAGGGCGCGCACCGCCTTGCTCCCACGCACGCCGCAACGACCGCGCCGTCACTCGAAGATCCCGCGCGACGGCTTCGCTCTGCTCCCCACGAGCGACCCGGTCCGCCGCCTCCAGGCGCACTCGCTCCCGCTACTCCTGCTCCCTGGGCGTCAGTTCGCCCCCATACGCGTACGGCATGACGACGTCGTGCCGCAACGATCAAGAACCCCCGGCATGGCGAATCTCCTTGGGGATGTGAAGCGCCCCTCGCGACCGGGTCTGCGAGGGTCGCATGGGATGTCGGGGCTTGACGCTGTCGGCGTGGTCGTCTCGCTCGGCACGTGTGCGCGCTCGGTGGCCTGTAGGCCACGGGCTCCCGAGCCGCCGCGGACGGTCGCGAGGACGCATGATATCCCTGCCCGCGGCGTTGGGACCGTGTGTGCCCAAAAGGGCGGCCGCCGCCACAACCGGGTTTGAGCAGGGCGCACCGAGAGCGTCATGATGGGTCCGTTCGAGTCGCCCCGGGTGCGGTGGGAGCAGCAAATGCGGCGAGACGGGAAGACAGCCCCGTCCGATCTCCAGCTGAAGATCGTCCTTCACGGCACGAGACCGCCCCTGTGGCGGCGCCTCGTGCTGCCGTCCGACGCCTCGCTCGGGACGCTGCACGACGCCATCCAGGTCGCCTTCGGATGGCACGGTGGCCATCTGCACCTCTTCACCGACGAGTTCGGCCGGGGGTACGGCGATACGGCCCGACTCACCGACATCGATCTCGGCTTCGGCCGCGGGGTCGGGGACGAGGACGCCACCGCACTCGGCGACGTGCTGGCCGAGGCGGGAGCACGGCTGCGTTACGTCTACGACTTCGGCGATGACTGGGAGCACGGAATCACGCTGGAGAAGACGCTGCCGCGCCCGGTCGGCGCGGAGCGGACGGTGCGCTGCGTCGGCGGGCGTCGCGCCGATGTACCGGCCGAGGACATCGGCGGCGTGTGGGGACTGGCCCAGGTGCTGGAGCTCCTCCAAGCCCCGGACGGTGCCGGGGACGGCCCGCACGGTGAACTCGTCGCCGAGTTGCGGGCGGCCGGTTACGATCCGGCGGCCTTCGACCGGGACGGGATCACCGCGCAGCTGGCCCAGTTGACGCCGGTCGCGGCATCCCGTGCGGCGAAGCCCCCGGCCCGTGATCGGGTCGGGCGCGGCGGCGTCCGTCGGCTGACCGCCGAGGATGTGGCGTTGTGTACCTGCGGGCAGTGCCAGGTGGGCGACCCGGCCGATGCCGGAGTCGACGGACCGGCCGACGACCTGCCTGTGCTGCGCCCGGTGACCCTGGCTCCGCAGAAGGACCTTGTCGCTGCCGTGCGGGGTGTCCCGCTCTTCGACGCGGCGCTGCGGCTCGCCGCCTGGTGCCGCGAGGGACGTCAGGTCACCGCCGGCCGGGTACTGCGCCCCGCACTCGCCCGTGAGGCCGTCGAGGAGCTCGAGCTGTGGAAGCTGGCCGGCGACGGCTCGCCGTACGCCGATGCCGTGGCGCGGGCCCGTGCGTTGAAATCGCTGCGCAGCGCCAAGGACATGACCGTTCTCGATGATCCGTGGTGGCTGGCTGTGGACGGCGGATTGATCACGATCAGCGGAGGCCGCGGGTGGGGCGGTGCGGCGACCGCCTTCGCCGGTGAGGACGTTCTGAAGTTCTGGGCCGCCGCGGTGGGCGACCTGCTCGAGGAGATCGGTGAGACGGGGGTGCTGGACGGGTGGCACGGTGAGCTGGGTGAACTGACGGCCGAGATCGCCGACGGACTGGTCGGGCTGCTGTACGACGCCCCGGACGACGTCTGGGTGGCTGGTGACGACCTGCGCGCGATGACTCGTGAGGCGGGCGAGATCGGGCCGGAGTTCGACCTCCTCCAGGCGCTGTTCGCAGCGTCCTTCCGGGAACTGGGGGTTGCGCTCGCCTATTTGGGCGCGGTGGAGTACGAGCCCGGTGACGGCGACGTATCGTCCGAGGAGGTTCTGCGTACACTCCTGAACGCCATGGGCGGGCAGGAGCTGGGCAGTTCACCTTCGCCGACGGCGTCCGACCGGCCGCGGGACGACAGACGCGGGGACCGTATGCGGCTTACCCCGCTTGGCCGGTACGGGCTCCGCGCCTACCTGATGGAGTGCGGTGTGCCGGCGCCGCTGCTCGGTGAGTACGCCGACGCCGACGCCGGCGCTCTGCTCCAAGGGCTCCTGGGCTACTCCCCCGAGGAGATGCGCCAGGAGGTCGAAGGGTGGCTGGATCACCGCTCTGCGGCGGACGCCGCGGTGGGGCTGCTCGACGCATGCGCGGGAGACGGCCCCGATGCCGCGGCGAAGCGCGCCGTGGCCCGGCTGGTACTGGCCGGCCTCGACGACCCCCGGGCATTGCGCGTACTGCGCAAGGCAGCGGACTCCGACGTCGAGGGGTGCCGCCACGTGGCCGCCGCGACCCTGGGCACACGCCCTGAGGCAGAAGCGCACGTGGAATCGGCGCGGGCGAGGGAGGCCGGGTTGTGGCTGCTCATCGACGGGCTGTCGCTCCACGCCGGTGCTCACGAGGACGAGGAGCTGGTCCAGGGCTTCCTGGAGAACTGGAACACGGCATCGCAGACGCCCCAACAGCGGATGGACGACCTGTGGCGAGTGAGGCATCCGGCCACCGCCCAGGTACTCGCCGAACTGGGGGAGGCCCTGCGCGGCGTCGACAAGCAGCTCGCCAAACGTATGCGTACCGCGGCGAACAAGGCGCGCTCGAGCCGGTGACGACGGGGCCCGCACCCGTTGGTGGGTGAGGTGCGGGGTGAACAGCGGGGCGCGGTGGGTACCGCATGGAGACGATGGGCGGAAGAGAGTGGCACGAGTCGTCGTACGAGAGCCGCGCACCGGCACAGGGAGGACGCCGCCGCTCGCCGCGCCGGAGGCAGCCGACTTCGCGAAGAAAATGCTCGACGACGGCTGGGCGGCGGTGTTCCTGCCGGGCGAGCCCGCCCGCTTGGGACGGCTGCTGCTGTGGCAGCCCGTCGGGGCAGCCGCCGCGAACGGCAGGCCGTCCGCCGGCCTCGGGACCGAGTCGGTGGAGCTGGTGCTGCCGCACGGCCGCTCGGTCAGGCGGCGCCAGGTGGAGGGCTACGCCCTGCCCGTCGCGGTCGCCGTGGCCGCCCTGGCCGGTGCACAACCACCGCATCCGTCCGCCGCAGCCTGGCAGGCCGCCGCTCGGCTGGCGCTGCGGCTGCTCGCCGACGGCCGCCTCCACCCGGCCCTCACCCCGGCCGGCTACGACACCTGGCAGGCGGGCCCCTTCAGCGCCGCCCAGCGGCAGACCCTGGCCGCCCTCGCCGCCGCCTTCCCGCCCCATGCCCACTGCCTGACCGAGTCCGGCCCGGCCCCCCTGCGGATCACCGAACCGGCCGCGCTGGTACGCCAGTTCTGCGACGCGGTCGCCGACGACCTGGTCCGCACTCCGGCCGCAGCACTCGCGATGGGAGCGCTGCCGTACGCCTGGCGCGAGACGCGCGCCGTGCCCGTCCTGCGCGAGTGGGCCGAGGAGACCGCCGCCGCGTTCACCGCCGACGTCAGGGTCTCGCTGCGGGTCGATGTACCAGAAGGACGCCGTCGGCAGTTCCGCGCAGTCCTCCAGCTGCACACCGCTGCGGATCCGGCGCTCGTCGTGGAGGCCGCACAGCTGTGGGGCGAGCCGGCCGAGACCGAGCGCCTGCTCGGCCCGCGCGCCGAGACCGAGACACTGCTTGCACTGCGCCGCGGTGCCCGCGTCTGGCCACCGCTCGACCGGCTGCTCAGGGATGCTGCTCCGGACCATCTGCGGCTGACCGACGACGAGGCGTTCGACCTGCTGGGCGACGCCACTGACACGCTGCGCACCGCCGGTATCGACGTGCACTGGCCGCGCGAGCTGGTCAAGGCACTCACCGCGACCGCGGAGATCGGGCAACGCACCGCGCCCGGCTCCAGCGCGGGCGGCATGCTCGACGCCGACACCCTCCTCGACTTCCGCTGGCAGCTCTCGCTGGGCGGCGAACCGCTCACCGAGACCGAGATGGACACCCTCGCCGAGGCACGCCGCCCCCTCGTCCGGTTGCGTGACCAGTGGGTGGTCGCCGACCCGAAGCTGGTGGCCCGCGCAAGGCGCCGCCGGATGGAACCGCTCACCCCCATGGAGGCACTGGGCGCCGCGCTGACCGGCGAGATGGAGCGGGACGGGGAGACTTTTCGCTGCGCTGCGGCCGGGGCGCTCGGCGACCTCGTCGCCCGTATCCGCGACCCCGAATCCCGCACCCCCGCCGCGCAGCCCGCCGCCCTGAAGGCCACGCTGCGCGACTACCAGAAACGGGGCCTCGCCTGGCTGGCCGAGATGTCAGAGCTCGGTCTCGGAGGCTGTCTCGCCGACGACATGGGCCTGGGCAAGACCATCACGCTGCTCGCGCTGCACCTGCACCGCCAGACCGACCCCACCACCGCGGGCCCCACGCTCGTTGTCTGCCCCGCCTCCCTGCTCGGCAACTGGCAGCGCGAGGCAGCCAGGTTCGCACCGGCCACCCCTGTGCGCCGTTACCACGGCGGCGACCGCCACCTGAAGGACCTCGCCGACGACGAGATCGTCCTGGTCACCTACGGCGTCCTGCGCCGCGACCGGGAGACCCTCGCCGAGCGCGCTTGGTCGCTGATCGCCGCCGACGAGGCCCAGCACGTCAAGAACCCCTACGCCGTCACCGCCCTCGAGCTGCGCGCCCTGCCCGCCCGTGCCCGCGTCGCTCTCACCGGCACCCCCGTGGAGAACAACCTCTCCGAACTGTGGGCGCTCCTCGACTGGACCACCCCCGGACTCCTCGGCCCGCTCACCGCCTTCCGCGAGCGCCACGCCCGCGCGATCGAGTCGGGCGAGGACCCGCGGGCCGCCGAACGGCTGTCGCTGCTCGTCCGCCCGTTCCTGCTGCGCCGCAGGAAGTCCGACCCGGGCATCGCCCCCGAACTGCCCGCCAAGACCGAGACTGACCGCGTCGTCCCACTGACGACCGAACAGGCAAGCCTGTACGAGGCAGTGGTCCGCGAAACCATGGCAAAGATCGCCGAAGCCGAGGGCATTGCCCGACGCGGCCTGATCCTGAAGCTCCTCACCGCGCTGAAGCAGATCTGCAACCATCCCGCCCAGTACCTGCGCCAGTCCACACCGCTGCACGGCCGCTCCGGCAAACTGGCGCTGCTCGACGAACTGATCGACACCATCACCGCCGAAGGCGAATCGGTGCTGGTCTTCACCCAGTACAAGCAGATGGCGAACCTGCTGGAGAAGCACCTCGCAGAACGAGGCGTCCCCACTCTCTTCCTGCACGGCGGCACCCCCGTCGCCGCGCGTGAGGAGATGGTGGACCGCTTCCAGCACGGCGAGGTGCCGGTGTTCCTGCTCTCCCTGAAGGCCGCGGGCACCGGCCTCAACCTGACCCGTGCCACTCACGTCGTGCACTACGACCGCTGGTGGAACCCCGCGGTCGAGGACCAGGCCACCGACCGCGCCTACCGCATAGGCCAGGACAAGCCCGTCCAGGTCCACAAACTTCTCGCGGAGGGGACCGTGGAGGACAAGGTGGCGAAGCTTCTCGAATCCAAGCGCGCCCTCGCCGACGCCGTGGTCGGCTCCGGTGAGGCCGCCCTGACCGAACTCTCCGACGCCGATCTCGCCCGACTCGTCGCCCTGGGGAGGCAGCCATGAGCCCCTCCATCCCCGGCCCGCGCCGCGCGCCCGCCCGCGGCAGGCGCGCCTTCGCCGCGACCTGGTGGGGCCAGGCATGGGTGACGGCCCTGGAGGATTCCACCCTGGACTCCGGACGCCTGTCCCGCGGGCGCACCTACGCCCGTCAGGGCATGGTCGGCGCCGTCACCATCGCCCCCGGCCAGGTCAAAGCCGCCGTCCAGGGCAGCAGGCCCCGCCCCTACCGCTCCGCCGTCCACCTGTCCGTCCTCACCGACGCCCGGTGGGACACCCTCCTCGACACCATCGCGGCCCGGTCCGGGCATCTCGCCGCGCTTCTCGACGGCGAGATGCCCGCCGAACTCGTCGACGACGCCCGCGAGGCCGGCGTACCCCTGCTCCCTCAGCCCACCGAACTCGACCCCGAATGCTCCTGCCCCGACTGGGGTTACCCCTGCAAACACGCCGCCGCGCTCTGCTACGCCATCGCCGCCACCATCGACACCGACCCGTTCGTGCTCTTCGCGCTGCGCGGCCGCAGCCGCGAGGAGGTCCTCGCCCAGCTGCGCACCCGCCGTACCGCCACTCAGGCGACCTGCACCCCGCCGACTCCGGCCGGCCTCCCGGCCGCCGGCGCCTACGCGGCCTGGGCCGCCCTGACCGAACACACCCCACGCCTTCCCGAACTCCCCGAACCGGCCCCCCACACCGCCGCGCTGCCCGCCGCCCCGCCACCCGGAACCGGTCTGTTCACCACGGACCTCGAACGCCTCATCGCCGACGCCGCCGCACGCGCCGCCCAGCTGCTCACGGGCGCTACCACGGGCCTGCACCTGACCCAGCACCAGGACGCGGTACGCATCGCCGCGAACGCCCCCGGACCCGAGTGGTTCCACCGCCTCATCCAGAACACCGGCGCCAAGCCCACCGCCTTCGCCCGCCTCACCCGCGCCTGGCGCCACGGCGGTCCCACCGGCATCACCGTCGCCGAACACCCCCACACGCCCGACCCGACGGCGATGACGGCCGCCCGCACCGCCCTGACCGAGGCCCTCACCGAAATGACCACCGCCCCGATAGCCCTCAGGGCCTGGCGCAACCGCCTCACCCTCAGCGACCACGGCATCCAGCTGCGCCTGGGCCCCGACGCCCGCTGGTACCCCTATCTCCACGACGACGGCGAATGGTGGCCCGCGGCACCGGCCGACCCCGATCCCGTCACGGCACTCACCTCCGTCTGGCAAGACCGAGGAGTGACACGTACGACGGACCTGTGAATCCGCCGCCTCAGCACACAAGTTGGATCTTCCATTGGAGTGGCTTCGGCCAGGGCGTGATCCTCGCGCTGTTCGGGGCCGGCAGCGTGCGAGCTGTCCACCTCACGTGCACCGGTTACGGCTTGCAGTAAGGGCGACCGTCGGTCGGCCGAGGGCGGGTGTGGTCGGAGGGCCCTTACGGCGCGCTCACGGCGGCTCGCCGCAGCAGGCGCAAGGTGTTGCTGCTGGCCGGAGGTGTGGGCATTACCCCGATGCGCCCGCTGTTCGAGACCCTGCCCGCCCAGCCCCCCTTCGCGGTTACGGGGGACGCCAGCGAAGTGCCGCTCCCTCTCCACGTTGCGGCCGATCATTCACGCCGTCGACGGCCCGCGCTCCCATGCCGGCCCAGATCAACCTTCGGCCGTTCTGGATCAGGGAACTCCTACCGTTCCGGGTCAGGAACCGCTGGGCGTGCTGCCGGCCGCGCGCCCGGGCGCCGCGTGCCACGGCTATCGCGTCCGGCTCGTGGCGCAGCGCCAGGTCCTCGGGGCGGCGGGCGCGGTAGACCATGGTCAGGTCGTTCGGCCGCGCCATGTCTCCCGCCCGACGTGTGAAGGTGTGTGGTGGCCCTCCAGCTCAGTGCCCGCCCGGCGCTGGAACAAGCCATCACTGCGCCCTGCCTAACGGATGGTACGGACAAGCGGAACACGCCGTTCGCTTCGTGCAGGGAAGGAATCGGATGGTGCGCCCTTGGCGATGGCCGCCGAGGTGCCCGAATCCTCGCCCACGGCGGTGGGCGTCTCCATGAACGGCAGGTGACTTTTCGTACAACCATCGGTTTGGTTCACGTGTCTCTTGTGGTGTGTGAGCTGGATGTGATGGCTCGTCACTTCAGCGGCTTGCATCCCTTTGAGCAGGAGGTTCGTGTGCCCAAGCGCGCACTTCGTACGACGGTGGCCGTAGCCGTGGCCATGACGGCCACATCGGCTCTGGCGGCGACCGCCGTGCAGGCGGCACCTATGTCCCCCGTGGCGAACGCCGCCCCGGACAAGGTCGACTTCAACGGCGACGGCATCACGGACGTGGCTGTCGCCGCGCCCGGAGCAACCGTGAGCGGCGAGGGGCAGGCCGGGTATGTCGCCGTGGCGTACGGCTCGGCGGCCGGAGTGAAGACCCTGTACAAGAAGGTGTTCCACCAGAACAGCACCGGGATCCCGGGCAGCGCCGAACAGGACGACCGCTTCGGCTCCACGGTGGCCTCCGGGGACGTCGACGGCGACGGCTACACGGATCTGGTCGTCGGCTCGCAGGGCGAGTCCGTCGGGAGTCTCCATGGGGCGGGCAGCCTGACCGTGCTGTGGGGCGGGGCCAACGGTCTCTCCGGTGGCACCGTCATCAAGGGCACGGCGAACTATCAGCACATCGGCGCAGCCGCCGCGGTCGACGACTTCAACGGTGACGGCCACCTCGACATGGCCACGGGAACCACGGTCTCGTACGGGCCGATGTCCCGCACCGGCGGATGGACCCGTACGGACGAGATGACGGTCGAGGTGGGCGGCTCGGCGGAGGAGCTGTGGGGGCGCCCGGAGTTCGCCACTGGTGATGTGAACGGTGACGGCATCTCCGACCTGGTTGCCCTGATCTCGCACGGCAGCGAGGAACTTCCCTACCACGGCCCCCGACTCGTCCAGTATCTGCAGGGCACGTCGGCCGGCCTGTCGGAGGCGCGGACGCTCAAGGACCCGTCCGGGAAGACCCTGGACGGCGGCCGGTCCGTGGCGGTCGGGGACATCGATCGGGACGGATATGCCGACATCGTCCTCGGCCGCACCAGCGAGTACGACATGCGAGGCACGGAGGACGTGAACGATGTCGGCGGCGGTATCGAGGTCGTCGCCGGCACCGCCACCGGACCGGACACCACGAGCCCTCGTACGCTCATCCACCAGGACACCCCCGGGGTTCCGGGCTCGGCGGAGGAGATGGACGGCTTCGGCGACAGCGTCTCCCTGGGCGACGCCAACGGTGACGGATACCTTGACCTCGCGATCGGTGCCGGCCGGGAGGACGTGGGCAGCGCGAAGGACGCGGGCTCGGTGACCGTCCTGAAGGGCAGTGCCGGCGGACTGACTGTGACGGGCGCCCGGAGCTTCACGCAGAACACCGGCGGCGTACCGGGCAGCGCCGAAACCGGCGACGCGTTCGGGCGCGCCGTCAAGCTGGCAGACGTGAGCGGTGACGGCAAGACGGAACTGTTCGCCGGCGCCCCCTACGAGAACGGCGCCGCCGGCGGTGTATGGGCGTTCCCCTCCACCGCGTCCGGGGTCACGGCCACCGGGGCGTATTCGTTCGGTGCGGGCACGCTCGGCCAGATCGCGGCGAACGCCGTGCTCGGCTGGTCGTTCAACGACTGACGAACTCAAGGAACGGTGTAGGGGGCAAGCCCTCCGGACACGCGCCAGGCCGGCGACGTGAGCTCGAGCGCGGCTTCGCCGCCCCAGGTCGGACAGGCTGAGCCGGTCCGCGAGCATCCGGGCTGCGCCGTCGCGCATCGCCGTCCGGGCCACAGCCGGCCGACGCAACAGGCTGGTCGTGACTTCCTCCCCGCACGTGTCGTCCCTGGTAGATCGGTGGCGACCTGGGCAGCGACCGGTGCGATGACGCACCACGGCCCGCTGCTCGCGGACCCCGGGCGGGACGATCCAGGCTCCCGACAGGAGGTCCGCGCGCGGCAGGTGGGCCGCAGATCCCGCCGCGGGATGGCGTCTGTCGGCGCACGAGAATGCCGTTGATCACCCCTGCGGTGGGCTTTCCGCCGTTGATGTCAACTGTCGTCGCGCCAGGGGCGCCGATGGCGGGACTACAGGGCGGCGATGACGTCTGCAGAGGTCATCGGCAGCGAAAACATGGGGAAGTCGTAGGAGATGGCATTGTCGTGCTCCTCCTGCGAGGTGGCGGCGACGCAGTCGGTCAGGGTGATCACCCGGAAGCCGTGCTCGTAGCCGGTGCGCATGGTCGACTCCACGCAGCAGTTGGTGAGGAAGCCGCCGAGGATGATCGTGTCGATGCCCTTGCTGCGAAGGATGAAATCGAGGTTCGTGCTGGCGAAGGTGTCGAGCCCGCGCTTGCCCTCGATGACGATGTCTCCGTTCACCGGAGTCAGCTCGTCGACGATGGCCGCGCCCCACGTGCCCTTCACGAACGCCTTCCCGTCCACCACGCCTTTGAGGATGCCGTAGGGGTGTCGGGTCAGCTCGCCGTAGCCTTCCGCGAACGTGATGGGCGCGTGCATGATCGACACTCCGGCAGCGCGGGCGGTGTCGACCACGGCGACGGTGTTGGCAAGCATGTCGGTGCGCTGCATGACGTCGGCGACTGCTCCGTGCAGCACGCCGCCGTCGCTGGTGAACTCGTTCTGGTACTCGATGAGCACGATTGCGGTCCTGGCCGGGTCGAGCTCGAGCTTGTCGGTCATGTCGCCACCTGTTTTCCGCGTCTTTGAGGCGAGGGGCCTCTGTGTCCTGAGGCACAGCGAGACGTACGATAGCTGCTTGTCCGACAAACAGACAAGAAGCTATCGTGTGCCGCATGACGATCTCGCCGGTATCGCGCGTGCCCCTGAGTCTGGACGTGGCTCAGCGACTGCGGGCAGCCATCCTCGACGGCACCTTCCCCGCCGAGACCGAGCTGCCCACGGAGACCGAACTCGCCCAGTCCTTCGGTGTCGGGCGGTCCACCATCCGCGAAGCGCTCCGGGTGCTGCAGGCCCACGGTTTGATCAGCGGAGCGGATACCGTCTCCACCGCGCGTCCGCGCGTCACCCACGACCGCACGGCGGGCGCGGCGGGCCTGGCGCTGAGCACCGCGTTGCAGGTCGGCGCGATCCCGCTGGGCGACCTGGTGGCGCTGCGCATGCTGCTGGAGGCGGAGGCGATACGGAAGACCACCTCCGTGCCCGATGCGGTGCGGTCCTGCCTGGTGACCATGGCGGCAGCGGTGGAGAACACCGACATCCACACGTTCCACGCCGCTGACGTGGACTTCCACGTGCAACTCGCCTACGCCGGCGGTAATCAGGCGCTGGGGTTCGTCATCGGCGTGCTGCGCGACTGCATCGCCGGCTACCTGCTCGACGCGCTCGACGCGGTGGCCGATCGGGGCACGGTGCTCGCGCGTCTGCTGGCCGAACACCAGGCGATCGTCGACGCGCTGGACGCAGGCGAGTCCGACCGTGCCGCCGAGCTGGTCGTGGCTCACGTCCGCGATTTCTACGAGCCGGAGACACCATGACCGAGGTTGTAGGCGACGTCTCCGCCGCCCTCGCCGCCGCGCTTCCGGGCCGGGTGGTCACCGACCGGGGTGCGATGGAGGCCTACCGTCGTGACCAGTGCCTGTTGGCTCCCGCGGGGCACCCGGCGGCGGTGGTACGGGCCCGCTCAACCGATGACGTGATCGCCACACTGCGCACAGCCGGCGACCATCGCGTCCCGGTGGTGACCCGGGGGGCCGGCACCGGGTTGGCCGGCGCGGCCAATGCGATCGACGGCTGCGTCGTACTCTCCCTCGCCGCGATGGACCGGATCCTGGCCCTTGACGTGGCTGGCCGGACGGCAACCGTCGAGCCCGGCGTCGTCACCGGCGATCTCGACGCCCGCGCCCGCGAGCACGGCCTGTGGTATCCGCCGGACCCGGGCAGCAAGGCGATCTCCACCATCGGAGGCAACCTGGCAACCAACGCAGGCGGCATGTGCTGTGCCAAGTACGGGGTCACCGCCGACCATGTCGCCGCGCTGACGGCCGTACTCCCCGATGGCCGCGTGATCCGTACCGGTCCGCCGACCCGCAAGAACGTCACCGGGCTCGACCTCACCCGGCTCCTCGTCGGCTCCGAAGGCACCCTCGCGGTGATTGTGGACGCCACTGTGCGACTGCGACCGTTCCCGACGGCCACCGCGACCGCAGTGGCCGCGTTCCCGACGCCCCAGCAAGCGGTCGACACCGTGCTGCAGATCGCGGAGGTCGCCGACCCGGCAGCGGTGGAGCTCATGGACCGCACCTGCATTCGCGCGGTCAATCGCCTGACGCGGATGGGGTTGGACGAGTCGGCCGGGGCGCTCGTGCTCGTCCAGTGCGACGGGCCGTCCGCCGGTCAGGAGGCGGCCACCTTCGCCAGGCTGGCAGAAGCCGGCGGTGCCATCGAGGTGCTGCACACCGCCGACCCGACGGAAGGCGAGATGTTCATGCAGGCCAGACGAACGGTGTACCCGGCGCTGGAGAGACTGGGCACCACGCTGCTCGACGACGTCGGCGTCGCGGTCCAGGACCTTCCCCGATTGCTTGCCGCGATCGAGCGCACTGCTGCCCACCACGGCGTGCTGGTCGGCACCTTCGGCCACGCCGCCGACGGCAACTTGCATCCGACCATCGTCTACGACGCCGCAGACCGTGACGCTGCTGAACGTGCTGGTGCGGCGTTCGACGACATCGTGGCCGCCGCGCTCGCACTCGGCGGCACGATCACCGGCGAGCACGGCGTGGGCTCGCTCAAGACGCCCTACCTCGACGCACAACTCGGTCCCACCGAGAGGGAGCTGATGACCGGCATCAAGGCCGTCTTCGACCCGGAGGGCATCCTCAACCCGGGTCGCGCGTATTAGCGGCCTTTCAAAACGACCGCCCCCCTGTTCACGTCCGGTGGTGACGGAGCGGCGCTGGTGTCCTCGTTGCCGTACCCTGCGGTTCACAGCCCGGGGACAAGGCCTCATCCTCTCCGGCCGACCGGCTGGATCCGCTCCAGCGTCCACCAGTGGGTCTTGCTGCAGTCCTGGCCCCGAAGATAGGGCCGGGCGGGCCGGCAACTGCTGTACGTCATCGGCCGCCTCCGAGGATGCCCTGGTCTTCAGGCCGGGGAGGAATCGGACTCCTGCGGAGCGGGGTCAGGGGTAGCCGGATCGCCGTCGGGGCGATCCGGCGTCCACGCCACGCCGGGGTGAGGAGGCCAGGGAGGATCTCGGCGCGGCCGTCCGCGAGGCCCAGGTGTCGCCCGATGCCCTGCACGCGCGCAGCGGCCGAGCGCCGGAACGCTGCCCCGGGCGTCGGCGATCCGCACGAGCCCGTCAACGGATCCTGCCCGTCGCGATGTTTGGCGCCCCGCCGAGCGCCCGGTCCAGCGCGGCGACGGCAGGCGGGTCGCTACCCAGCTGAGCCCACGCGTCCGAAACGACAGCAGCCCCGCGTACACCGACCACGCCCCCATGGTCCACCCGTCGGTTGCGAGGGCGTCCCACCGCACTTTGGCATATGGCCCGACGCGGGAGTGCCGTTCGAAAAACGCGACGTGGAGCGCGTGCGCCCAGGTCCAGTGGGTCTGGCATGTTGCGCTTCGCGTGCCGTGCTGCCTGGCCGCGTGCCCGGTCGGCCGTTCCGCGTTGGCTGGGTCGCGTGCTGGGCGTGCTCACGCGCTGCGGGGTGCGGCAGTCGGTCCGGTGTGCTCCGCGCCCTGCCTCCTCCGTTCGCGTTGCCGCATCCCTTGCCCGTGATGCTCTGCGCCGCGGGGTGCCGACGCGCCTCGCGGTGTGCCCGGGCCGGGCGGCCCAGAACCAAGTTCTGCCAGGGAAAGTGAGCCGAAGAACGATCGTCCCTCCCTTGCAAAACCTGATGCTGGCGCAGGTCGCTGCGTCTCGTCGGGCAATTGCCCGGTGTGGGCCAGGGGAGCGCCCTCCGACCGTTGCCTCAGCTCTTGATGTCGCCGATCTTCGGGGCGAGCTCAAAGTGGTAGTGGGCCCGGCCGAAATGGCGTATCACGGCCCCGCCCCAGGAGCCGTCTCTGACCATCTTCTCGAGAGCCTTATTGATCTTGTCGACGGTTCGGCTGTCGCCCTTCTTCACGCCGATGCCGTAGTTCTCGTTGCTCAGTTGGAGTCCGGCGAGCTTGAACTGGTCCTTGTACTGCTTCTGGGCGGCGAAGCCGGCGAGGATCGAGTCGTCGGTGGTCACTGCGTCCACGGCGCCGCTCTGCAGGCCCGCGATGCACTCCGAGTAGGAGCTGTACTCCTTGAGGTGAGCCTTCGGAGCGATCTTGTTCTTGACGTTCTGGGCCGAGGTCGAGCCCGTCACTGAGCACAGGTTCTTGCCGTTGAGGTCTGTTCCCTCGCTGATGTCCGAGTCCGCTCTCAACAGCACGTCCTGGTGGGCCAGCAGGTACGGGCCGGCGAAGGCGACCCTCTGCTTGCGCTCGTCGGTGATCGAGTAGGTGGCGGCGATGAACTGCACGTCGCCGCGCGAGAGGGCGCTCTCACGGTCAGCGCTCTTGGTCTCGACGAACTCGATCTGGTCCGGCTGGTAGCCGAGCTCTTTGGCTATGTAGGTGGCGACGTCCACATCGAAGCCGGCAAAGGAGCCATTGGGCTTCTTCAGGCTGAGGCCGGGCTGGTCGTACTTGATGCCGATCTTGATGGTGCCGCCGCCGCTGCCGACGTCGTCCTTGTCGTCACCGCCTGCACAGGCCGTTGTGGTCAGGGAGAGGAAGAGCGTAGCCGCGGCCGCGCCGGAGACGTTGAGAAGCTTCATGGTGAATTGCCTTCATATGATCAGGAAATGGCGTGTTGCGGGACAACGCCGTACTCGCGGGTGCGACGGGGCGTCAGTGGGGCAGAAGCATCGACAGGTAGTCGTTGGCGCGCTCGCTGCGCGGGTTGCTGAAGAGCTGATGGGGGCGGCGCTGCATCGACGATGCGACCCTCGGCCATGAACGGCTGAGCGGGGACTTCGTCGGCCTGGGTGCAACGCCGACCTGGTCGACCAGGGCGTGGGCCTTCTCGTTCGCCTTCTTCCTGTCAGTCCCGTGGACCTTGATCTGGCCCAGCATCACGTTTTCGAGCACGATCTTGTGCGCGGACAGGTTGAAGAACTGGAAGAAATGCCGGAGTAATCGTCTCCAGGCGGTTGATGTGCGGCACAAGGTGGTCTTCCCGGACCCGGGGGGCCCGGTCACCACGACGACCTCGCCGCGAGCGATCGTCACCCTGGCCACTGATACTTCGGTCATCGCACGATGGCTCTGTTTCTACTCGGTTGCGGAGGACAGTAATGACCTGCATGACCACCGTCATTACATCTGAGCGGAATCTGAGCTAGGACCTGCTGTCCATCGTCGTGGGTGCACCGCACCCCCCATGGCCCCACCTGCCCCGCCTGTTCCGTGCCGCCGCGGCCCGCCTCGATGGGTATGTCGTCACCCTCGGCCAGACCGCCGTCCAGCTTGACCGTCCCATGCTCCTGACCTGGCGGCCCGGCCAGTTCGGGCGCTGGCACGTCACCGAGCCGGGCGAGGTCGACGCGCAGCGCCTGGTGCGCGTGGCCGGACGCGTGCTCGGGCCTGGCTGCGTGATGTCCGACTGCTACGACCCCGGTCGCGACCGACCGGACGACTGGGACGGACAGGCCGGCCTGATCCTGGTGGACGCCGACGCCGACGCCGACGCCCCGGGAGACCCTGCCGCGTGGTTGGTCATCGAGCGACTTGCCTCCTGTCAGTGCGAGGGCCTGCGCCAGCCGGATCCCCGACCTTCCCGAGCGTCACGTCGCGACCAGCGCGAATGCGTCACTACCGTAAGGCTCCTCTGTGTGGGATCAACTCGCCGCGTACCGGCGGTAATCCGCATGGTGTTCGAAGGGTGCACGGTAATGCGCGGTGAAAGGTAAAGAATTCCCCGGCGATTCGCCGATGAATCGACCTGCCGCCGTCGATTCCGGCCCCTTTCGTGTGAGCGTATGGCATACGTCAGTTCGCCTAAGCGCCTTTCGCGTTCCTTCCCGCTCCTTTCAAGATATCCGAAATTCGCCTTACGTCGCCCATGAGGCACACCTCATCCTGGCATCCCGAGCACCGCACGACGCATCCGGCCAGTTACGGCCGTGCGCGGTGCCGGGCGCGGAAACGGCGCGGAAACGGGGGGTTTCATGGACGTGATCAGGGGTGTGCCCGGAGAGGCGCGATCGGGTACCAACGGCGAGCGAATGTCCGCCCCCTCCGCGAACCCCTCCGCGAACAGCGGACAACTGTCCCCCCCTTCCGTCGCTCTTCCCAAAGGCGGCGGCGCCATCCGGGCAATCGGCGAGAAGTTCACCACCGACCCGGTCAGCGGCACCGGCCGGATGTCCGTGCCGCTTCCGGTCAGTCCCGCCCGGGAATTGACGCCTTCCCTGGCCCTCACCTACGACTCGGGTTCCGGGAACGGGCCCTTCGGGCTCGGCTGGCATCTCTCCCTGCCCGCCGTCAGCCGCCGCACCGAGACCGGACTGCCGCGCTACCGGGACGCCGAGGACTCCGACACCTTCGCCCTCTCCGGGGCGGACGATCTCGTACCCGTGCCCGCCGCGGCGGGCGGCGAGCGGGAGATCGCCGGCCATCTCGTACGCCGCTACCGGCCCCGGACCGACTCCGACACCACCCGGATCGAGCGCTGGACCCGCGGCGCCGACGGGGACGTGCACTGGCGCGTGCTGTCCGCGGACAATGTCCTGAGCGTGTACGGGCGGGACGACGCCTCGCGGATCGTCGACTCCGCCGACCCCCGCCGTGTCTTCAGCTGGCTGCTCTGCGAGACCCGTGACGACCGCGGCAACGCCGTCCAGTACCGCTACCGGCCGGAGGACTCCGACGGCGTGGACCTGACGGCCCCACATGAGCAGGGGCGCGGGGGCGCGGACGCCCCCTCCCGCCGGGCGGCCCGGTATCTCAAGAGCGTCCGCTACGGCAACCAGGTCCCGCTGCTCGACCAGCAGGGCCGCCGCCCCGTCGATGTCAGCCCGGTGGCACTGCTCGACGCGGGCTGGATGTTCGAGCTCGTCCTCGACTACGGCGACCATGAACCTTCGACTCCCACACCGGAGCCGACCCGGCCCTGGCTGTGCCGCGCGGACCCCTTCTCCACCCACCGTCCCGCGTTCGAAGTGCGCACCTACCGGCTCTGCCAGCGGGTGCTGATGTTCCATCACTTCCCCGAAGAGCCCGGCGTCGGCCGCGACTGCCTGGTCGCCAGTACCACCTTCGGCTACCGCGACACCCCCGATACGCAGGGCGTGCCCGGCGACGCCCGCCTCGGCCATCCGGTGGTGTCCCTGCTCGCAACGGTGGCTTCCACCGGCCACCGCAGACGTACCGACGGCCCTGGATACACCACCCGCTCGCTGCCGCCGCTCTCCTTCTCGTACGCCACGCCCACCATCAGCTCCGAGGTCCGGCGGCTGGACGCCGGCAGCCGCGAGAACCTGCCCGCCGGACTCCACGACACCCTGCACACCTGGGTGGACCTGGACGGTGAGGGACTGTCCGGAGTCCTCAGCTCCCACGGTGGCGCCTGGTACTACAAGCCCAGTCTCGGCGGCGGACGGCTCGGACCGCTGCGGCGCCTGAGCCGGCAGCCCGCCGCGCCCGTCGGCGCCGCCGCGCCGCTGCACCAGCTCACCGACCTCGACGGCGACGGCCGGATCGACCTCGTCCGACTCGGCGCCGAACCGCAGGGCTTCTACGAGCGCACCGCCGACGCCGAAGGCTGGGACACCTTCACACCCTTCGCGTCCGTCCCGCACACCGACCTCGCGGGCGCGGGCAGCCGACTTCTCGACCTCACCGGAGACGGCCTCGCGGACCTGCTGACCTGCCAGGACACCGAAGTCGTCTGGTACCCGGCCCTCGGCGCGCAGGGGTTCGGGGCCCCGCAGGGAGCCCCCCACCCCGACGAGGAGGGCCGCGGAGCGCGCCCGCTGCTCGGCGACCGCACCCAGACCCTCTTCCTCGCCGACATGACCGGCGACGGCCTCACCGACCTCGTCCGCGTACGCAACGGAGAGGTCCGCTACTGGCCCAACCAGGGATACGGCCGCTTCGGCGCACCCGTCGTCATGAGCGGGGCCCCGCACTTCGATGCGCCCGACGCCTTCGACCCGCAGCGGCTGCGGCTCGCGGACCTCGATGGCTCCGGCACCGTCGACCTGCTTTACATCGCGCCGGACGGCGTACGGCTCTGGTTCAACCAGTCGGGCAACGGCTTCGGCCCCGCGATGCAGCTGCCCGACCTGCCCCACCTCGGCCACCCGGCCCAGGTCAGCACAGCCGACCTGCTCGGCAACGGCACCGCCTGCCTGGTCTGGTCGTCCCTCCTGCCGGCCGACGCCGACGACCCGCTGCGCTACATCGACCTCATGGGCGGCACCAAACCGCACCTGCTGACCGGCTGCGTCAACAACATGGGCGCGGAGACCCGGATCAGCTACGCGTCCTCCACCGCGTTCCACCTCGCCGACCGGCGGGCCGGACGGCCCTGGCTCACCCGGCTGCCGTTCCCCGTCCATGTCGTCGAGCGGGTCGAGTACCGCGACCGGGTCCGGCGCACCCGCTTCACCACCCGGTACGCCTACCACCACGGCCATTACGACGGCGTCGAGCGGGAGTTCTGCGGCTTCGGCATGGTCGAGCAGCACGACAGCGAGGCGTACGAGGGATACGCGGCCGCGGTGGCGCGGGAGGGGGGCGCCCAGGAGCCCGCCGCCGAACTGTTCCAGCCGCCGGTCACCATCCGCACCTGGTTCCACACGGGAGCTCACCCCGACCGGCGCGCAGCCGCCGGCCTGCTGGAGCGGATGACGGGCGAGTTCTATCTGGGTGAGCGGCGTCTGCCCGGGCCCGAGCTGCCGGCCGGTCTCGATGCCGGAGAACTGCGGGACTGCGCCAGGGCGTTGAAAGGGCTCCCGATCCGCAGCGAGGTCTACAGCTTCGACGGATCACCCGACCAGGAACACCCGTACACCGTCTCCGAGAACACCTACACCGTGGACCTGCTCCAGGCGCGTGAAGGCACCCGGCGGCCGGTCTTTCTGGTCACGGCCCGCGAGTCGATGACCTTGCAGTACGACCGTGATCCCTCCGACCCGCGGACCGAGCACACCCTGGTCCTCGAACGCGGGCCGCACGGCCGGGTGCTGCGCGACGCGGCCGTCGTCCACGGACGGCAGGTGGCCGATCCCGCGCTCCCCGCAGAGGTGGCCCGTGACCAGCGGCGCTGGTACATCACCTGCGCCGAGAGCGACTACACCCCCGACCTTGACATCGTCACGCCCGTCCCGGCGCACCGCATCGGCCAGGTCTGCGAGAGCCGCGGATACGAGATCACCGGACTGGCACCCGGCGGCGCCGCCTTCACGATCGAGGAACTGCGCGCCGGTGTCGACCGGGCCGGCGCCATCGGATACGAGGCCGAAGCCGACCCCGGAGCCGTGCGGAAGCGTCTGCTGGCGCAGAGCCGCACGCTGTTCCGCGACAACGCGCTCGCGCCGCTTGCGCTCGGCCGGTGGGACTCGCTCGGCCTCCCGTACGAGAGCTACCGGCTCGCCCTCACCCCCGCCGTCGTCGCCGCCCACTACGCGGGGGAGCTGACCGACGCCGACTTCACGGCCGCCGGCTATGTGCACCTCGACGGCGACGACAACTGGTGGATCCCGTCCGGCACCGCCGTCCACCCCCCGGGCGACCCGGCGGCCCGCTTCTACCGGCCGGTCGGAGTCCGCGACCCCTTCGGGATCGAGACCGTCGCCGACCACGACCGCTACGACCTGCTGCCCGAACGGGTCAGAACCGTCCAGGCACCCTGGGACACCACCACCGTCCGCAACGACTACCGCGTACTCGGCCCCTGGGAGCTCACCGACCCCAACGGCAACCGCAGCGCCACCGAGTTCGACGAACTGGGCGCCGTCGTCGCGACCGCGCTCCTCGGCAAGGAGGGCGCGGGCGAAGGCGACACACTCGCCGACCCCACGACCCGGCTGGAGTACGAACTCTTCAACTGGACCCAGCACGGCATTCCCAACCGCATCCGCATCCTCGCCAAGGAGCAGCACGGCCCGGGCGCGCGGCTGCGCGAGTCGTACGCCCATCTCGACGGCGGCGGAGCCGTGGCGCTCACCAAGTCCCGCACAGCTCCTGGCGAGGCGCCCGTCGTCCTCCCCGACGGCAGCCCCGGCACGGTCCACGCCGACCCCCGCTGGATCGGCAGCGGACGGACCGTCGTCAACAACAAGGGCCTGCCGGTGAAGAGTTACGAGCCCTACTTCAGCCTCACCTCCGCGTACGACCCGGAGGAGGCGATGGCCACCATCGGCTCCACCGCGATCCACACCTACGACCCGCTCGGCCGGGCCATCCGCACCGACCTGCCCGACGGCACCTTCACCCGCACCGAGTACGGGCAGTGGTCGAGCCTCCTGCACGACCCCAATGACACGGTCCGCGAGAGCCGTTGGTACGAGCGGCACGGGCGGCCCGATCCCGCCACCGAGCCGGAGCCGCTGAACGACCCGGAGCGACGGGCCGCGTGGCTCGCCGCCCAGCACGCCGGTACCCCAGCGGCCACCCATCTCGACAGCCTCGGGCGGCCGGTGCTCTCCGTGTCCTCGTACGGCGGCGGAGTCACGGCCGCCGTACGCTCCGAGACCGATCTGACGGGCCGCCACTCTCGCCTGTACGACCAGCTGGGCCGGGAGGTCGCCTACGGCTTCACCGGCATGGCCGGGCAGCCGGTGCTCGCGAGCAGCGCGGAACGCGGGCGCCGCTGGACCTTCACCGATGTCAGCGGCGCGCTGGTGAAGATGTGGGACGAACACGGCCGCGCTTTTCGGGCTGCGTACGACGAACTGCGGCGCCCCGTCAGCGGTTTCGTCCGCCCACCCGGCGGGACCGAGCGAGCCTTCCAGCATGTCGTGCACGGCGACCGGCACCCTGAAGCGGCCGCACGCAATCTGCTGGGTGCGCCGCACCAGGTCTTCGACGGCGACGGCTGTGTGCGGGTGCTCCGCGCCGACTTCAAGGGCAACCCCGTTGAGGTGGAACGGCTGTTCACCCGTGACCACACGGCCCCGCCGGACTGGACCGCGATCACGCAGGCGGCCACGTACGCGGCGATGCAGGCCGCCGCCGCGCCACTGCTCGATACCACGGAGCCGTACACCGCCGCCTCGGCACACGACGCGCTGGGCCGTACCGTCCGTCTCACGCTCCCCGACGGCACCGAGATCGTCCCCGTGTACGACGAATCCGGGCGGGCGGCCTCCGTGTCGGCCCGCATCCGGGGACAGGGCACGCCGGTCACCTACCTCGCGGAGCAGGCGTACGACGCTCTCGGGCGGCGGCAGTCGGCACGTTTCGGCAACGGGCTTCATACGCGGTACGGCTACGACCCCGACACCCTGCGTCTGATCCGGCTCACCACCGGAGCGACCGGCGCACCGCTGCAGGACCTGCGTTTCACCCACGACCCCGTCGGCAACATCACCGAGGTCCGGGACGGCGCGCAGCAGACCCACTTCTTCGCCAATCAAGTCGTCGAACCGGTCACCCGCTACACGTACGACGCCCTGTACCAGCTGGTGCGTGCCACCGGGCGGGAACACGCGGGCGGCGCCAACGACACCGTCCGGGACAGCGGTGACCTGGCCGCGGTCGGGCAGCTGCCGCACCCCAATGACGCGGGCGCGGTCCGCACGTACACCGAACTGTACGAGTACGACCTGCTCGGCAATCTGAAGCGCCTGCGCCACCGCGCGGCCACCGACCTGTGGACCCGCCGCTACCGGTACGCCCACGAGGACGACCCAACGGACCTCACCAACCGGCTGCGCGCCACGAGCCGCCCCGGCGACCCCGAGGCCGGCCCCTACACCGCGACCTACGACCACGACAGCTGGGGCAACATCACCCGCCTGGCCACCTCGACCCCCGGCGAACTCGCGTGGGACGTCTTCGACCGGCTCACCCGCGCCGAACTCGGCGGCGGCGGACGGGCGTACTACCGCTACGGGGCCGACGGACAGCGCACCCGCAAGGTGATCGAGCGCCCGGGCGGGGAGACGATCGAGCGGCTGTACCTGGGCCCGCTGGAGATCCAGCGCCGCAGCCAGGGCGGCACGCGTCACTTCGAACGCCACACGCTCCACCTGTCGGACGACACCGGCCGCGTGGCCCAGGCGGACGTGAAGCTCCGCGACGACCGCGGCATCGATCCGGCCAACCCGCTGGGAGTGCCGCTGCTGCGCTACCAGTACGGCAACCACCTGGGCTCGGCGACGCTGGAGACGGACGAGGCCGGACGGGTGCTGTCGTACGAGGAGTACCACCCGTACGGCACGACCGCGTACCGCAGCGGGAGGGCGGACGCGGACCTGAGCCTGAAGAGGTACCGGTTCGCCGGGAAGGAGCGGGACGAGGAGACGGGGCTGTACTACGTCGGGGCGCGCTATTACGTGCCGTGGCTGGGGAGGTGGGCGAGTCCGGACCCGGCGGGCTTCGTGTCCGGGCTCAACCTGTACGCGTACTGCAGCAATGCGCCGAGTACGCGGGTGGACCCGGACGGCATGGACGACCACAGCTGCATGCTCGTGCTGGGGCAGGGCGGGTTCATCCCCATGGACCTGGAACCCGGCGGATGCTTCGCCGCCGTGAGGGAGGGCAGGATCGACCCGTCGATCCTGGCTCCCGGCAGCCTGCCGCGGCCTCCGGCGAGGGCGCCGGGAGGCGGATCGTCCGGGTCGGGCGGAGCCGGCTCGGGCCCCGGACGCGGGCGGGCAGCGTCGACACGCCCCCGTGCACATCGGCCCCGCGCGGCGGGCGGGGGACCGGCACCGGCGCCTCCGCCCGCGGACGTCGGCGGCGGCACCGAGCCGTCCGCGAGCCCGGGGCCAACGCCTCAGCCTGCAACGGCGCCGCCCCCGCCGCCTCCCGCCGCGGGTGAGCCGGAGCCTGCGATCGGCGTCACCGGATCGGCGGCTGCCCAAGCCGCTCCGGCAGCCGAACGGTTCATCTGGGACTACGAGTTTCCCGGCACCGGCGTGCGGGGCACCCAGCGTGGCCGCATCCTGGAATGGATGCTCGGCGTGCCGTGGCGGGACAACACCGCGGGCATCGACCGCATCACCGACACCGCCGTGCAGCAGATCAAGTCGGTCGACAGCGGCGGGAAGATGGGCAATATCGCCCGGTCCGCAACCCGGGACGCCGCCGCGCACATCGCGGCCAACCCCGGGACGGCGGGTACCCGTCGGCCGCAGGCGGTCATTGTCACGCGCACCGATGTGAGCGCCGCGGAGGCAGCCGAGATCGCAACGGCCACCCAGCCCGCGCGTGGGCGCCGGATCCCCGCCAACGCCCTTCCGCCGGAACACGTCCGCGGACTGCCCGGCAACTGGGGCCGCGCGGGTACCGGGCTGTCCGTCCTTGGCACCGGCCTGTCCGCCTATTCGCTCTACCAGGACTGGGAGCGCGGCGACTGGGCCATGGGCACGGGCGATGCCCTCAGCACGGCTGGAGGCGGACTGGAGCTGTACGCCCTCGGCTCGTCCGGTGCGACCGTCGCGGGCGTCAGCGCCATGAGTGCCGGACTGGTTCTCGGTGGCGTCGGCATCGCCGTGGCCTCCGGAGTGTCCGGAGTGCGCGCCTACCGGGCCGGTGACACCGCAGGAGCCATCGCCGGAGCCGTGGGCGTGGCCGCCGGTCTCGCCATCGCGGCCGGAGTCATCTTCGGGGCGCCGTTGGTGCTCGCGGCCGGCGCGATCGCCGCCGTCGCCGTGGGCCTGTTCCACCTCGCCCGCTGGCTGTTGTGACCGGATCGCCGCCCTGACGCCTCATGCCAACTGCAGCGGACATCGCGCATACGAAAGGACGCACGCCGATGAGCGACGACGCGACCCCCACCCCCAGGTTCACCGTCCGCGGGCGCATCATCCGCGTCTCGGGACAGCCCTTCCCCGGCCTCACCGTCCAGGTCTTCATCAAGAGCGGCAACTCCGCGCAGGAGCGTGAAGCCGGCGAGCCCGCCGTCACCGACGCGGACGGGCGGTACGAGATCACACTGCAGGGCCTTGGCGACCACGGCGCCGCAGGTCACAGCGGCGGGGGTCACGACGGCGGGGAGAGCGAGTTCTTCGCACGCATCCGGGTCTTCCAGTCCGGGCAGCAGCGCGGCGAAAGCCCCTTCACGCGCCTGGAGCGCGAAACCGTCATCGATCTGACCGTCGACGGCGAGCCCGGTGGAGGGGGCGGGGAACCCGGTGGTGGCAACCAGCCCCTGCGCGTCCACGGCCAGGTCCGTGACTCCGCCGGTGAACTCCTCCGCGACGGCAGCGTCGAGGCGTACGACCGCGACCTCCGCAGTGAGGAGAGGCTCGGCAGCGCCCAACTGCGCGACGGCTCCTACGACATCCGCTACAGCGCCGCCCAGTTCCGGCGGGCCGAGAAGGACAAAGCCGATCTCGTCCTGCGGGTCCTCGACCCCGACCGGCGTGAACTGCTGCGCACCCCCGTCCGCTTCAACGCTCCCGACGAGCTGGAGTGGAACCTCACCCTCGGGGCCCGCGACTACCAGGGCCCCTCCGAGTGGGACGTCATCAGCGGCGAAATCCTGCCGCTGCTCGAAGACCTCGCACCCGTCGACCTCCGCGAGGACGACCGCTTCCAGGACATCACCTTCCTCGCCGGGGAGACCGGCCGCACCCCTCTCGCCATCGGCGTCTGGGTCGGGGCGCACCGGCTCGCCGTCAAGACCGCCCGCGAGCAGGTGCCCCTGTCCGCCGAGGCGTGCTACGCCTTTCTCCGGCAGGGGCAGCCCTCGGTCTTCAGCGAGTCGGTGCTGGAGGACATCAAGGATCCCCAGCGCATGGCCCAGCTGGAGGACCGCACCCTCCGGGCGCTCGCCGAGCTGGCGCAGGAGACCCAGAAGGCGCTGCTGGAGAAGGCCCTGGCGGACAATCTCGTGCCCCTGCGCGTCGAGGCACAGATCCCCTCCGTCCTGGAAACACTGGGCAGGATCAGGCTGCGCTACACGGGGGACACCGTCCTCGGAGAGGGCCAGGGCACCGTCGGGGACCTGCTCGATCTCACCCCGGACGCCGCCGCCCACAAGACCGCGTTCCTGGACGCCTTCTCCTCCTTCTCCGGCTCGCCCGACGACTTCTGGAACAAGATCACCGAGGACGAGGTGATTCCGTCGGCCACCGTTCCGCGGGTGCGGCTCTCGCTGGAGCTCGGCGGGCTGACCCGCAACCATGTCCCGCTGGTGAGCGCACTCGCGGACGACTTCACCGGCGAGCGGACCGAGTTCCAGCGGACGCTCGCGCGCATGACCGCCGACGACTGGGACGCGCGGCTCCAGGAGCCGGGCAGCGGTGGCGAGCCCATCGGCGTACCTCCGGACACCGAGGGCGACACGCCCGAGGAGAAGCGGCAGGCGTACGCGGACACCCTGGACCGACAGTTCGAGCGGGCCTTTCCCACCGCGTCGTTCACCGGGAAGCTCGACCGGTCCGTCCAGCTCCGCGCCCGGGGAGCGAGAGCCGCCGCCGGGGACCAGCAGCTGGTGCACTTCCTCGACCACAATCCGGCCTTCGAGCTGGACCGTGTCCGGGTCGACCACTACCTCGACGCCAACCCTGGCGCCCTGGAAGGGATCGAGGACCCCGAGGCCCTGGTCACAGATCTGAAGTCGGTGCAGCGTGTGTTCAAGCTCGGTCCGACCTATGACTCGGTGACCGGACTGCGGGACCGTGGCCTCGACTCGGCGCAGGCCGTCTATTTCCTCGGACGCGGGCAGTTCGTCGACGCGATGACCGGAGCGGAGGCAGGGCGCCGGGGCCTGCTCGCCGCGCGCGCGGCGAGCAGGCGTACGGCCACCGGCCGCGCGGCGGTCGCGGAGGACGCCGGAGCCGCCACCCTCGCGCAGACCGAGGCCACCCGCCTCTACCGGCGCGCAGAGAACACGTACGCCCAGTCCCTCGCTCTCTACGGCGACTACAACCTCGCCTTCGGCGGGCCCACCCCCTTCGCCCTGCCCGACCAGAGCCCGGACGCCGAGGCCCAGGCCAGGATCCGTGCCCTGCCCAATCTGCGGACCCTGTTCGGTTCGCTCGACTACTGCGAATGCTCCCCGTGCCGTTCGGTCCACAGCCCCGCCGCGTATTTCGTCGACGTACTGCGCTTCCTGGGACAGCGCGGCACCCAGGGGACCGGCCCGAACGCCGGCAAGTCCGTGCGCGACGTCCTGCTCGAACGTCGTCCGGACCTCGGCGCGCTGGAGCTGAGCTGCGAGAACACCGACACCGTGCTGCCGTACATCGACCTTGTCAACGAGGTTCTGGAGGACGTGGTTTCGCCGCCCGAGCCGGTCCTGCTCGACCCCTCGGTCGCGGGGGAACTCGCCGAGGGGCAGATCTCCACCGCGCTGCGCGACGAACTGGCCGCCAAGGGCGTGTCCGTGGCCGCCGACGCCCGGGTCCAGGCCCCCGACAGCCGCGGCTGGTGGACGGTCAGGGACACGGCCCACGCGTACACAATCTCCCGTCATCCGGTCGAAGGCGGCGAGGAACTACGGCTGCTGGTCTCCCGCCAGACCCTCGCCTCCGCCGCCGAACTGCGCGCCAATCCCGAACACACCAACCAGAAGGCGTACGACAGGCTGCGCGGCGAGGTCTTCCCGCTGAGCCTGCCCTTCGACCTGGCGCATCTGCAGACCGGAACGTATCTCGACCATCTCGGGGTCCCGAGGCCCCGGCTCCTTGAACTGCTGCGCAGGCCGGGGCCTACCGGCACGACCCTGCCCACCGAGACCCAGCTCGCCTGCGCCTGGCTGGGCCTGACCGAGACGGCACGGCTGATCGTCACGGGACGGCTGCCGGGCCGGCAGCCCTGGGAGTTCTACGGACTCGCCGAGACGGGCAACGACATCCCCGATCCGGACGATCCTGCCCGCCGCTTCACCGGCACCTGGATCGAGGTGCTCGGCCACGTGCCGGTCCTGCTCCACCGCACAGGGCTGTCGTACAACGGCCTGCTCCAGCTGCTGGAGACGGGCTTCGTCAACCCGGACGGCGAACTGCAGGTGGCCGACGGGGCCGAGGGCGGCACGGTCGAGTGCGACATCTCCACCTTCACCCTCACCGGGCTCGACGCCGACGCACTGGACCGGATCCACCGGTTCGTGAGGCTGTGGCGGCGGCAGGACTGGACGATGACGGAGCTGGACCTGCTGCTGCCGGTCATCGACAACACCGCCGCCCCCGGCGCCCCCTCGGGGACCATCAACGACCGGGCGCTGCGGGAGCTGGCCGGGTTCCTGCGGCTGCGCACCCGCCTCAACCTGGGCTGGATCGAGGTACGCAGCCTCTTCCGCGGCATCGAACACACCCTGTACCGGGACTGGAACACCTCCGGCGCGCCCGTCGTCCAGACGCAGTACCAGCGGCTGTTCCGCAACCGGCTCGTCGACGCCGTGGCGGACTTCCCCGCCGATCCCGACGACATCACCGGCACCATCGGCGACCGGGTGCCCGGTATCCTCGCCGCGTTCCGGATCAAGGAGGCCGATCTCGGGCTGATCCTCGACGACCTCGCACTGGCCCCGGACGACGCCCTGAACCTGAGGGTGCTGAACCGGATCCACCGGATCGCCCTCGCAGCGAAGGCGTTGCGGCTGACGGTGGACCAGTTCCTCAAGGCCGTACGGCTCTGGGACGACACTCCGTTTTCCGGCCACGCGGCCATGCTCGACTTCGCGGACCTCGCCGACCTGGTGGCAGGCTCCGCCTTCTCCGTCGCCGAACTCGATCACCTGCTGGCCCACAGGTTCACCCCGAACTCCGCCACGGCACTGGAGAGCAAGGCGGTCACCGCCTTCCTCACCGCGCTGCGCACCGGCCTGGAGAAGATCACCGACGAGGTGCGGATCCAGGACGAGGAGACGGCCGAGGCGTATGTGAAGGCCCGGCTCGGGCAGCTGCCCGCGCTCGCCGCCGACGCGGACCAGGCCAGCGCGCTGGCCGTCGTCGACGGTTCCTGGAAGGGCGAGGCGGCACAGCTCGGCGCCCTGATCGACAGGTACTTCACCGGTGTAATCGACCTCGCCGAGGCCAGAGCCCGCTTCGCGCCGCTGCCCGCGGGGCTCACACCGCCGCAGCGCCAGCAGGCCGTCGACACGCGCTTCGCGTATCTGCAGCCCGCGCTGGAGACGTTCCTACTCACCACCCGGCGCGAGGCGTTCGTCTGCCAGCAGACCGCCGATCTGCTGCGCCTCGACGTGCCCTCCGCGACCCTGCTGCTCGAAGGGCTGCGGCTGCCGGGGGCGAGCGGGACCCTGCTCGCCGACATCGCCGACCCACGGCTCCTTGAGCGGCTGCCGGACGGCACGTATCGCTTCAGCCCGGTGGAGAGTGACTTCCCGGCGGCGTTCCGGGCGCTGCGTCTGCTGCACAAGGACGCCGTGGTGACCGGGAAGCTGCGGATGACGGCCGTCGATGTCGCCTGGTGGCTCGCACCGGGCAACGCGAGCGGAGTGGGGTGGATGCACCCGGGCGACTTCCCCGTGGACACCGCCTCCGACCCGGTGCCGATGGCGCAGTGGCTCGCGCTCCAGCGGTTCTTCACCTGGCGGGCCGCGCTGCCACCGTCCGACCTCACCGCCCTGGAATTCGCCTCCCGGGTCCTCGACCCCGCCGTGCCCTCGGCCGACGGCCTGGCCGACCTCGCCGCGCTCACCGGCTGGCCCGCGGACGACATCGCCGCCCTCGCCGCCGCCTTCGGCTGGCTCGATCCCGACGCGGGCATCGACGAGGTCAAGCAGCACCTCGCCGACCCCGCGCAGCTGCTGCGGCTCGCCGACTGTGCCGCGGTGCTGCGCCGGCTCGGTGTCGGCGCGGCGCGGGCCCTGTCATGGGCGGTCGTCGAACCCGGCGACGCGGAGGCGGAGAGCCTCAAGCAGACCGTGAAGGCCAAGTACGACCTCGCCCAGTGGCAGGACGTGATCCGGCCCCTCCAGGACGTGTTCCGGGAGCGCAAGCGCCGGGCGCTCGTCGACTGGCTGGTCGCCCATCCGGCCCCCGCGCTCGGACAGCACTGGAGCGACGCCGCCGGGCTGTACCACCACTTCCTGATCGATGTGGAGATGAGCCCGTGCATGCTCACCTCCCGGCTCAAGCAGGGCGCCGCCTCCGCCCAGCTGTTCGTCCAGCGCTGCCTGCTCAATCTGGAGCCCGACATCACGGCCTCCGCCGAACTGGACCCGCGCTGGAAGCAGTGGACCTGGATGAAGCGCTACCGGGTCTGGGAGGCCAACCGGAAGGTCTTCCTCTACCCGGAGAACTGGCTGGAGCCGGAATTGCGGGACGAGAAATCCCCCTTCTTCCGGGAGCTGGAACAGGAGCTGATGCAGAACGAGGTCACCGCCGAGAGCGCCGAGGACGCCTTCCGCACCTATGTCGAAAACCTCGACAAGGTCGCCAACCTGGAGATCAGGGCCCAGCTCACCGAGGTCGTCGGCCCGGACGAGACCTATCTCCACGTCTTCGGACGCACCCGCTCCAGCAAGGGCGCCGAGTACTACTACCGGCGGCGGGTGAACAACGGGCGCTGGACCCCGTGGGAGAAGGTGGATCTGGAGATCGGCTCCAACCATCTCCTCGCCGCCGTCCACCAGCGCAGGCTCCAACTGATGTGGCCCCAGTTCCTGGAGAAGGCCAGCACCAGAGGCTCGATGTCCACGCCGCGCGAGAACTCCACGGCGCTGCTCCCGCATCCGGACCGCCACTGGGAGATCCGGATGTTCCGCAGCGAGCTGAAGAAGGGAAAGTGGACGCCGAAGGTGCTGTCCGACCAGGCAGCCGTCGTCGACCAGTGGGACACCGGCGGGAACAATCCCCACCACATCGCCCTGAGGGCCCGCTCTTTGCCCCACGGCATCCGCACCCAGCTCTACACCAGCCGTGATCCCGGACGTGACGCGCTGATCAGCGGACCCGCCTTCGACCGGACGGGACCCACCACCATCCTCGGCACCACGGGAATCAGCTACGAGCACCTGATCTCGCCGGCGGAGAGCCGGTTCCGGGACGGGCTGATCCAGCACGACAGCCGCGCGCTGTACTTCTCGTACAACTCACTGTTCGAGGACACCGTCAAACCGCACACCTTCCCGGCGCACTCGCAGGCCGTGTCGCTGTGGCTCGCCGGGAACATCGAGGCGGGCGCGACCCACTCGGTGCTCGACTCGACCGCCCAGCACTTCCCCGCCTCCGGGGCCTCCTTCCTGTGGGACTCGCGCCACACCTACTTCATGACGTTCAGCCAGTGGTCGTGGTGGTTCTGGTGGTTCGGCTTCTTCCCCATCCGGTGGACCTTCGCGCAGGTCCGCTACGACATCCACTACCACCCCTTCATCGACCTGTTCGTGAAGGAGCTCAACGCACGCGGGGTCAAGGGCATCCTCAACCGGCGCATCCAGATCGCCCCCCAGAGCGTGCCCGGCGCCCCCACGCGCTTCGACTTCGCCGAGTACCAGCCCGTCGCGTTCTACGTTCCGCCGCCCTGGCCCATCGAGGACGTGGACTTCAGCTACACCGGCGCGTACGCCCCGTACAACTGGGAGCTGTTCTTCCACGCCCCGCTCCTGCTCGCCCAGAAGCTCGCCGCCAACCAGCGCTTCGAGGAGGCCCTTGACTGGTTCCACTACATCTTCGACCCCACCAGCACCGACACCACCACGGCCGACCCGGACACCCCGCAGCAGAAGTTCTGGATCACCAAGAAGTTCTACGAGACCACGACCGCGCAGTACCACGCCCAGCGGATCGAGAACATCATGCGGGCGATCGCCGAGGGCGACACCGAACTGCGCGCCCAGGTCGCCGAGTGGCGCAACAACCCGTTCAACCCGCATCTGATCGCCCGGATGCGGACCGTCGCGTACCAGAAGAACGTGCTGATCAAGTACGTCCAGACCCTGATCGCATGGGCCGACCAGCTGTTCGGCCAGGACACCATCGAAACCGTCAACGAGGCCACCCAGCTCTACATCCTCGCCTCGTCGGTCCTCGGGCCGCGGCCCCGGAGCGTGCCGAAGCGCGACGCCGAGCCCGCCCGGACGTACTACCAGCTGCAGACCGAGCACATCGACGACTTCGGCAACGCGCTCGTCGACATCGAGAATCTGCTGGCGGACACGGACGCGGGCGGCATCGAGGGCGACGAGGAGGGACCCGAACTGCCGCACCTGGACACCCTGTACTTCTGCGTCCCCACCAACGACAAGCTGCTCGGCCTGTGGGACACCGTCGAGGACCGGCTGTTCAAGATCCGCCACTGCATGAACCTCCAGGGCGTGGAGCGCACGCTGCCGCTGTTCGAGCCGCCGCTGGACCCGGGCGCGCTGATCAGCGCCACCGCCGCCGGGGCCGGCCTCGGGGCGGGCCTCACCGATCTGAACGCCCCGCTGCCCCTGTACCGCTTCTCCTTCATGATCCAGCGCGCCCAGGCCGTCTGCGACGACGTCAGGGCACTGGGCGCGGCCATGCTCGCGGCCCTGGAGAAGAGGGACGCCGAGGCGCTCGCCCTGCTGCGCTCCTCGCACGAACGGCGGCTGCTCGTCCACACCCGGCAGATCAGGGCCGACCGGATCGACGAGGAGACCCGCAGCAGGGAGAGCCTGCAAGAGGCACGCAGGGTCGCCGAGGTGCGCCGCGATCACTACCGGAAGCTGCTGGACGACGGCTGGAACGGCTGGGAGAAGACCTGGCTCGGACTCACCATCGGGGCCATGGCGGCCGAGACCGCGGGTACGGTCCTCAATCTGCTCGCCTCCCCGATGGCCTTCATCCCCAACATCTCCGCCGGTGTCTCCGGCTTCGGCGGCTCACCCCACGCCACCTTCTCGATCGGCGGCGAACAGGCAGCCAGCGCGCTCGGCAAGGCGGCCGAGGCCCTGAAGGGCGCGGCCAACGTGGCACAGATGGGGGCCGGGATGACCGCCACCATCGGCTCCTACGAGCGCCGCGCCCAGGAGTGGGAACTGCAATTCGCCCTGGCCGAGCAGGAGATCCGGCAGTCCGACCAGCAGATCGCCGCCGCGAACATCCGGATCCGGATCGCCGAACGCGAACTGGAGGAGCAGGACAAGCGGATCGAGAACGCCGACAAGGAGGACGAGTTCCTGCGCGGCAAGTTCACCGACCGGGAGCTGTACGACTGGACGGTGGCCCAGCTGTCCACGATCTACTTCCAGAGCCACCGGCTCGCCTTCGACCTCGCCCGCCGCTCGGAACGCTGCTTCCGCCACGAACTGGGCCTCGGCGACTCCGACTACATCCGCTCCGGCTCCTGGGACAGCCTGCGCAAGGGCCTGCTGTCCGGTGAGCGCCTGACGCACGACCTCAAGCGCCTGGAGGCGGCGTACTACGAGCAGAACCGGCGCGAGTACGAGCTGACCAAGCACATCTCACTCGCCCAGCTCGACCCGGTGGCGCTGCTCAGGCTGCGCCGGAACGGCGAATGCTTCATCGACATCCCCGAGTCGGTCTTCGACATGGACTACCCAGGCCAGTACTTCCGCCGGATCAAGACCGTCGGGCTCACCGTCCCGTGCGTCACCGGACCCGCGACCACCATCGCCTGCACGCTCACCCTGACCAGCAACCGGCTGCGCAAGGAGTCCACCCTCCTCGCCGGCAAGTACGCACGGGACCTCGTGTCCGACGACCCCCGCTTCCGCGACGAGGTGGGTGCCGTGCAGTCCATCGCCACCAGCAGCGCCCAGGACGACCAGGGGCTGTTCGAGCTGAGCTTCCGCGACGAGCGGTATTTGCCGTTCGAGGGGGCGGGCGCGGTCAGCTCCTGGCATGTGCGGCTGAACAAGGACCTGCCGCAGTTCGACTTCGAGTCCATCTCGGACGTCGTTCTGCATCTGCGGTACACCGCCCGTGAGGGCGGGGCGGTGCTGCGCGCCAAGGTCGTCGAGGAACTGAGGCAGGCCCTGAACGAGGCGGCGCTCGCCGAGTCCCGGCGCGGCCTGTACCGGGTGATCGACCTGCGGCGGGAGTACCCGGACGCCTGGTACCGGTTCCTGCACCCCGTGAGCCCGGCGGACGACCAGCAGATCGTGCTCGACGACATCGCCGAGCGGCTTCCGCACTTCACCCGCGCCTTCGAGGACAAGAAGGTCACCCGCGTCGAGATCGTCACCCGGGCCAAGGAGTCCGCCGACACCTTCCAGGCGATGCTCTCCCCGCTCGGCACCACCCCCGCCGATCTGCTCGCGGTCGGCCCCGACCCGTACTACCAGGGGCTGCACCGAGGAGTGAAGGACCTCACCGGGAACGAGATCGGCCTCGGGGCCTGGACGCTGAAGCTGAAGGAAACGGGAGCGGCCGATTTCCGTTCTCTCGCACCGGACGCCGTGGAGGAGTTGTTCCTGGTCATCACGTACGTACTGGACTGACACGGCCGGGGCCAGCAAGGCCCCGGCGAACAGAGTTCGACCCGCAGCTCGTCGATACGCCCACATGGCGGGCAGCGGCTGCCCGTTTTGAGGCCACCTCTCCGCAGTTCGAAGGGGCTGTGCAGGTCGCAGAAGAAGATGCGGAATCCTGTCAGGTCCTCAGTCCTCGTGGAAACGGCGCTGTCAGCTTATCGATGGGGCGTGGGATGATCTTGAGGTGGTTCGTGGCGGGAGGGGTCGGTCATGGAGCTTGGGGCGCCACCGTCGTACACGGGCTACCGGTTCCCGGGCTCAGGTGATCGGTCACGCAGTGTGGCTGTATCACCGTTTCCCAAGGTGTCGGTGCGTGAGGCGGCGGTGGCGGCTTCGCCGAGGGCGCCCTTGAGCCAGGGGTTGCCAAGGCCGGTGGGGCTGGCGCCGCGCTTGGCGCCGGACTGGGTGGTGCGCGGGGTGAGCTTGGCCCTGAGGCTGATCCTTGGACACCTGACAATGGGTCTTGATGGTCCAGGGAGGGATGCCCAGGTGGGACGCCAGTCTCCGTACCCGGAGGAGTTCCGGAAGGATGCCGTCGCGCTGTACCGCGCGTCCGGCGGCAAGCGCACGTACGCGGCGGTGGCCGGGAATCTCGGGATCACCGGGGAGAAGCTGCGCACGTGGGTCCGCAAGGACACCGTTCGGTCCGCGCCCGAGCCGTCAGACAGCAGCGTGCAGAGTCCGGCCGAGGAGCTGGCCCGGCTGCGAGCCGAGAACCAGCGGCTGAAGGCAGAGAAAGAGTGGCAGCTGGAGCGGGAGATCTTGCGCCGGGCAGCCGCCGATTTCGCTCGGGAGGTGAAGGAGCCCCCCCCGCCGCTGGGACTTCATCTCCGACCACCGTGCCGACTTCGGCGTGAAGCGGATATGCCAGGTCCTCGGCGTCTCCCGCTCCGGCTACTACCGGCACCACGGGCCTCCACGCAGGCCCCGCGCTGCGCGCCAGGCCGAGCAGGCCGCCCGCGGTCGCCGAGATCCGCGAGATCCATGCCGAACACCACGGCGCCTACGGCGCCCCGCGCATCCATGCGGAACTCCGCTCGCGGGGTCGGAAGATCAATCGCAAGCGCGTCACGAGCCTGATGCGCATCAACCAGATCGTGCCCCGGATCCTGGCTGAGCACCGCATCCCCTATGAGGTCTGCGCGCCTGGGCGACTGACGCCTGCCGACGGAGGCCGTAATTCCCCACCCGCAGCGCCGCTTTCCGCGGTCAAACGTCGAGCGTGACAGGGTTGCGGGAAAGGATCACGCGCACGGTGTCCGTGCGGAACTGCTTCCGCTGCCGGAGCGCGAGCACCGGGCCGACGTGGTCGATGATCCGGTCTGCGGCCGAACTTGGAGACCCCCAATAGCAGAGCAAGCTGTCACATCGTCAAGTTCGTGCGGCTCCATCCAGGACGGCACCGACGCCGTGATCACACGAGCCACAGCGTGATCATTTCACTCGGGAGAAGCGGCCGAGCGACATGCCATCGACCATGGAGCAGCAACCATCGCCCCCGTACCTTCTCGACCTGATCCGGTCCAGAATTGCCCCCCATGGTCGAAGAAGAGCACAACGCGCCAGATGCCCGCTCGTTCCTGTCGTGCGCCGCCGAGGTGGCCCGTTGAGCAGCACAACGGCGGTGGTCTGTACGGCCGCAGCGCCGTGTACAGGGGATGGGCCCAGCACGGATGCCGTGGACGCTGCTCTGATCCGGAAGACGTAAGGGGTCGCCCTGGGAACGGGCGGGGTCGTCGAGCTGCTGGGGAAACGGCTGCTCGGCCACGTCCAGCTCCTCTTGCTCGAAGTCGCTGACCTCGCACCCCGGATGCGTGGTGAATGGCGACTCGCCGCTGAGCACGTCGTCAGCCAGTCCCCACCCCGTGTCGGGCCTCCGTAGTTTCACGGATGCCCTGGCCGATCGTGCGGGCCAATATGGGGAGGCTACGAGCTATGTGATGGCCGTCAGTTGTGGACTACGGAGCACCACGAGCACGCCGACCCTGCGCTGGAAGGGAAAGGTCGCGACCGCTAGTCCCCGCCCACGACATACCAAGTTGGAAGGAATCTATGCGTTCCCGATCACTCCTCCGTTTCCGGCCTGTCCGGTCCATCGGCAGGGCGCTGTGCGCGGCGCTGTTAACCACCGTGGCAGTGCTCAGCCCTGGACTCGCGGCCTCGGCCCCGAGCGTCGCCGCCACCGCCGACGATGTGGTCAGCAGCCACTGGATGGGCCTGGGCTACAACCAGAACCCCCAGCCGCCGAACGGCACAAGCTGGAACCCCGCCGACTGGAATCGGATGGTGTCCCGCACCGATTACATGCAACCGGGCTTCGTCCGGGTCATGTTCAACCTGCCCTGGTTCTGGAGCGGCACTGACGCCGGCGGCAGCTACGACTTCACCAGCGCCGCCTATCTGAACGCCGAGAAGGTGATCAAGCACTACGTCGACGAAGGCGTACCGGTGGTCAGCGGGCTCTTCGGCATCGACAACCTGACCTATGCCTCGCCGAACACGGCCGCCATCCAGGCGACGCTGGTCAAGCATCTGCAGGCCGATGGCGCCGCGCCGAAGTACTGGGTCGGTGTCAACGAGCCCAACGTCGCCACCGGCCCGAAGTCGTACTCGTACGCCGACTGGCAAACCGCGACGGCCGGCCTCGCGTCGGCGTTCGCCACCGCCGGGGTGGACACCACCAGAACGGTCATCTCCGGGGCCGACACCGCCGAGGCCGGCATCAGCTCCTACGACGGCGACCTCGGCCACCAGACGGCACCCACATGCAATGCCGGATGCAACTCCGCCCTGGTCTGGAAACTCGCCTCACTCAACACGTTCACCGCGCGGATCTACGCGGACAGCGCTACCGACACCGCGATCAATTTCCAGACCTCGTCGGACGGCACGACCTGGAAGAACCTGGCCGTCGCGCCACCGACGCCGGTCGCTCTGGTCACCGGCAAGAACGGAGGCGGCATGTGGAGCTACACCTACACCGCCTCCGGTATCACAGGCAGCAAGTACCTGCGCCTGTCGGTGGCCTCCTCGGCCCTTGAGCACACGGTCGGATCCATGCACCTCTCCAACAACAGCACGTCTGTGAACGATCCGCTCGACGACCTGACGCAGACACAGACCGCCCTGGACACCGGCACCTGGAAGGGCAACAACTCTTGGTGGCTGCGCTCCGCGCAGAGCGGCCTGCTGGGAGCAAGCGAGGCCCACTTCTACAGCCAGGAGCTGTACGGTGCAGCCCCGGAGTACGTCGAGCCGGTGATGAGCCGGGCGGTGTCCCAGATCCGCACGGCAGCACCGGACAGTCCGGTGTTGCTGGGGGAGACGGGCATGAAGGCTCTCCAGTACCCGGACGGCAGGAAGGACTACCGCTTCGCTCTCGACACGACCCAGCCGCTGCGCATGGCGGATCTGGCCGTGCAGGAGGCCCGCAGCGGCGTCGACGGCGCGGCAGCCTGGTGCCTCGATGGCTATGCCTCGACCACGTTCTGCGGGATGTGGGGGAGGGGCAACGACGACCCCAATGAGGTGTCGGCCCACTCGACGGCCCTACGGCCGTGGTTCTACACCTGGAGTCTGCTGACGCGGTACCTGCCGACCGGGTCCACCATCCACGCGCCGGCCCAGCCGACGGGCGTGCGTGTGCTGGCGGCACAACTGCCTGGCGGCGGCTGGACGTTCGTCCTCGTCAACCGTACGTCCGACACGCAGAAGGTGAGACTGAGCGAGCCGACCGGGTCGATCACCCTCAACAAATACCTCTACACGGACGGGGCCACCCCGAGCACGGACGCCAACGGCTTCCCCACGAAGGTCGGCACGCTGACGGCGAACTTCACCAGCGGACACGCGCTGACGGTGGGCGCCGACTCCGTCCTGGTGTTCACCACCGCGTCGTAGCAAGCTACCGACGACCAGAGGCTGATCGTCTGAGGGTGTCGGCAATGGCTGAGGTGGTTCGCTGATTGCCGACACCCGGGCTCTCGCACACGCAGTCAGGCATCCCAGAGGGATCGCTTGCGAATTCCGGTCGGCCAGGGCCCCGCGTCAAGAGAGGGGCGCCCGCCTGCGCATCCGAACCAGCTCGTCCTCACCGTCGCTGTGAGCAGGGCCCAGGGTGAGGGTGAGGGAGCCGGTCTTCTTCACGCGCCCGTGGTGGCTCACGACCGTGGCGGGGATACGAGCCCCCTGTGTTCCGACCAAAGAGGCACTGACCAGCACGAAGGCCGTGGGCGAATGAGTCTGCTGCATCACGATGTCCGGCGGGAAGCGTTCGCGGTGGCGTCACACTTCCGGGACGCCATTTTCGACTGCCTGCCCGTGCGCGGGGACACGCTTCGACTCCTTTCTGCACCTGCTCCTCGCTGCTGTCACTGCCCCGCTCGGGGCTGCCGCCTCGTCGTCGGCGGGAATGCCCAGGCGGTCGGCCAGGGTGGTGAGGGCCGTTCCCAGAGGGAGCGCGACCCGGGTGACGGCGTGCCGGTCGCCCCGAGTCGGGTCGTGGTTGACGATCAGCACCGGCTTCCCGGCCTGGGCCGCCTGGCGGACGAACCGGAGCCCCGACATCACCGTCAGTGAAGAGCCCAGGACCAGCAACGAGGCCGACTCACGGACCAGCTTGCGGCAGTGCTCGACCCGCTGCGGCGGAACGGCTTCGCCGAAGAACACCACGTCCGGTTTGAGGGTGCCGCCGCAGACCGTGCAGGACACCACGCGGAAGTCCTCTACCTGGTCGTCGGTGAGGTCGGCGTCACCGTCCGGGTTGATTCCGGCGGCCACCGGCTCGAAGCCCATATTGGCCTCTTCCAGCCGCCGAGCGAGTTGGCGGCGCGAGCTGAAGGTGCCGCAGGAAAGACAGACGACCCGGTCCAGGCTTCCGTGGAGTTCCACCACGGCCTCACTGCCGGCGGCCTGGTGCAGGCCGTCGACGTTCTGGGTGACCACACCCGAGAGCAGGCCATGCCGCCCGAACGCGGCCACGGCCCGGTGCCCGGCGTTGGGGCGGGCGCGGCCGAAGGTGCGCCAGCCGAGGTGGCTGCGCGCCCAGTACCGGCGTCGGGCCTGGGCGCTGGCGGTGAAGTCCTGGTAGGTCATCGGAGTGTGCCGGGTAAGGCTCCCGCCCTCGCCCCGGTAGTCGGGGATACCCGACTCCGTGGAGATGCCCGCCCCGCTGAGCACCAGCACCCCGCCGGTGCTCAGCGCATCGGTGACCGGCTCCAGATCCGTGGTGCCCGGCGGCAGGTCCTCGGTGGGAGTCCAGCTCAGGGTGGGGCGCATGCGCATGCCGCCAGGGTACGGAACTAGCGGTCACCGCCCGCTTCCGCGATGACGCCGTTGGTTCGGCGCGGGGACATCCCGGGCGTGCGTGAGCCGGGGCGGCTCCGGCCGGGTGGCCCTTTCGCCGGTCCGGTCACCGCGGGGCGTCCGAGGAGCCCGACAGGGCGACGGTCTGGAAACGCGGGGGCCCGCGGTGCCGAGGCCGGCCGCTATGGGCCGTTCATCCGCCCGGTACTGCTTGGGATCAGCCCGGCGAGGGCTACCCGACGGTTGTTGCGGTGCAGGTCAGCAGACGCAGGGCGGGGGCCGAGACGATTTGGATGTGCGGGACATCGGGGAGCTGGACGTTGATGAAGCCTCCCTCGATCGCGAAGTGGATGTCGTCGGCGCGGTCGATACGGCCGCCGTCGGCGTCGGTGAGGGTGTAGCCGGCGATGAGCTCGATGGAGCCCGTGCGCCAGTTGGGGTTCACGTTCACGCGGCGACCTCCGGGAAGTCCAGCTCGGGCTGGGCCAGGTGGTTGAAGAGGTTCGAGAGGGTGTTGAGCGCGATGTGGGCGACGATCTCGGCCAGTTCGGCGTGGGTCACCCCGGCCTCTCGGGCAGCGGCCAGCGCCCTGTCCTCGACCCGCCCTGAAGTGTGGATGATCTCGCGGGCCAGGTGCAGCACCGCGTCAGCGTGCGGGTCGTTGTCGTCGGACGCCTCACGGGTGCGGACCAGCTCGGCGTCGGTCATGCCGAGCTTGCGTCCTCGCAGGGTGTGGGCGCTGACGCAGTAGGTGCAGTGGTTTTCCTGCGCCACCAGAAGCGCCAGCTGTTCACGGAGCCGGACGCGCAATGCGCCGCGGGTGAGGTGGTCACGCATGGCCAGGTAGCCGGCGAGCGCGGCCGGGCCGTTGGCAAGCGCCGCATAGAGATTGGGCACGCGGCCGAGCTGCTGGCGGGTCTTGTCGAGTAGTCCTGCGGGGTCTTCGGTGAGCTGCGGAATACGTGGCATGGTCGACCTCCAAATGGTACTGATCGGTTCCGTCTTCAGGACGGTACTGATCGGTTCCATTTTTTGTCAAGTTCGGGATAAGCTGCGGTCATGGCCACCAAAGCCCGCGAACGCCTCCTCGAGACCGCTGAGGAACTCTTCTACGCCGAAGGCATCCGAGCTGTCGGAGTGGAGCGCATCCTGGCCGAGTCCGGAGTCGGCCGCGCCTCCTTCTACCGCCATTTCGCAAGCAAGGACGACCTCGTCGTGGCCGTACTCCAACGACGCGACGAGGCCTGGCGCGCCTGGCTGGCGGAGAGGGTGGACGCGCTCGGCGGAGAACCGCTGGATGTGTTCAACGCGCTGGCCGAGCGGTTCACACGAGCCGACTTCCGCGGCTGCGCCTTCATCAACACCATGGCCGAGACCGCCGACACCGAAAGCGGCGCCTACCGGGTCGCGGCGGAGCACAAGGAGCGTGTCACGACGTACGTCGCGGGTCTGCTCGCCCAGAACGGCCATGCGGCACCCGACGAACTCGCGCGGCGGTTCGTGCTGCTGATGGACGGGGCCATTGTCACCGCACTGCGGGAACGCACGCCCGCTGCGGCGAACGAGGCGTGCACCCTGGCGGCCGCCATGCTCACCAGCGACAGGCCCTGAACGCATTCCTGCGCCCGCCGCTCTCCAGGAACCCCGGGGCACCGAACCAGGGGCGGCAGTACGGCGAAGGAGGGGCCAGGATGTCGGCCCCCCTCAGCCCTCGGTCTCGGGCCGCGCGCGAGCGGCGAGGCTCCAGCCAGGGGGCGGCGGGGATCGTACGCCACCCCCGCAGGTGCGGCGCTATTCTTCCCGATCATGGACGCCTCGTGGGCTGAGCACTTCGACCTGATCGACGTTCAGCCCCAGATGAGTGGGGCCAGGTCTTCGGCGACGAGGTCCTGGCCACCGCGATCCTCGACCGCCTTCTGCACCACTGCGAGGTCGTCTCGATCAACGGCAACAGCTACCGGCTCAAGAACTGGCTCCAGGCCATCGAGCGGGACACCGACGTGGCCTGAGCAGTGGTGCGCACAACTTCGCACTCGGTGGTGCACTCAGGCGAGTACGCGGACACCTCCCCCAGGGAGGGGAACAGTCAACAGGTGTCAATGCCGGGTCGGCGTTTGCTGTGGGTCCACTGGTCTCGTGGCGGTGCCGGCCTCGCGAAAAGACCGGCGGCGATGACTGCTCGTGTCTCGGCCGGGTCGATCACGTCGTCGATCTCCAGGTGGCGTGCGGTGTTGACCGCGCTGCCCTGCTGGTAGCCGAGGGCGACGAGCCCGTCGAACTGGCGTTGCCGTTCTGCTGGGTCGCTGATGTCCGCGAGGAAGTCTCGTGCGCCGAGCCGTACTGCGCCCTCGATGCCCATGCCGCCGAACTCGCCGGTCGGCCAGCTTACGGTCATCGCGGTGTTGTGGAAGCTGCCTGCCGCCATGGCCATGGCTCCCAGACCGTACGCTTTGCGGAGGACGACCGTGAGGATGGGCACGGTCATGTTCCCGCCGAGGACGAATAGACGAGAGAAGTGCCGTACGGCTGCTTGTTTCTCGGACTCCGGCCCGACCATGAATCCCGGGGTGTCGCACAGGGACACGACGGGCAGTGAGTGGGCGTCGCAGAGTTGAAGGAACCGGGCGATCTTGTCCGCGGCCTGGGTGTTGATGGCGCCGCCACCCGCCGACGGCTGGTTGGCGATGACGCCGACCGGCTTGCCGTCCAGACGAGCGAGTGCGGTGACGGCTGCCGGGCCGAATCCCGCGCGCAGTTCCAGGACCGAGCCGACGTCGAACAACCCGGCCAGGACCTTCCGCACGTCGTAGACGTGCTTGCGGTTCTCGGGAACGACGTGGCGCAGTGCTCGTTGATCGGGCACCTCGAACCTCGTCAGGTTTCCCTGGAAGTAACTCAGGTACCGGCGCGCGACCGCCGCTGCCTCGGCTTCGTCCGCCACGGGAAGGTCCACCACGCCGTTGCGGCTCTGTACGGTGATGGGGCCGACTTCCTCGGGTGTGAAGGTGCCGAGGCCGCCACCTTCGATCATCGCCGGCCCGCCCATGCCGATCGTGGAATCTTTCGTGGCGATGACGATGTCGCAGGTGCCCAGAAGGGCGGCGTTGCCGGCGAAGCACCTGCCGGCTGCGATGCCGACGGTGGGGACCGTACCGCTCAGCCGGCCCATGGCGACGAACGTCGTCAAATGAAGCCCTGCCACGACGGGCACGTCGCTGTCATTGGGCCTACCGCCTCCGCCTTCTGCGAACAAGATCACCGGATGCCGTTGCTGATAAGCGATCTGCAGGAGGCGGTCGGTTTTGCGGTGGTTGTAGTAGCCCTGAGTGCCGGCCATTACGGTGTAGTCGTAGGCCAGGACGGCGCAGGTCGAGCGGTCGGCGCCGAAGAATTCACCGTTGATGCGTCCCAGGCCGGTGATGATGCCGTCTGCCGGGGATTTGACCTCCAGGTCGGCCAGTTCACGTCGGTTGCGCTGAGCGGCGACCGCCAAACCGCCGTATTCGATGAGCAGGCCGTCGTCGGTCACGGCGTCGATGTTCTCGCGGGCAGTGCGTTGCCCGTTCCGGCGCCGCTTGGCGACGGCGTCCGGTCGGGCCTCGTCGAATCGGCGGTGCCGCAGTTCCAGCAGTGCCTCCAGATCGGGCCGAAGGTGGTCGAGGTCGGTGGACGTGCCGTCGTCATCCGCCTCCTTGGTTACGTCCTCGGTCAGGTCCAGGCCGACAAGGATGTCGCCCTCGGTCACCGTTTCGTCGGGCGAGACCGCGACGGCGGTGACCACACCCGCTGCGGGTGCCTGGACCGGATACTGCATCTTCATGGCCTCGATGGTGAACAGCGCGTCGCCGCGCCCGACAGCCTGTCCCGGGGTCACGTCGACCGCGGTGATCAAACCGCCCAGGGGAGCGCGGACGGCGTGGTTGCCGGACAGGTCGCTTTCCTTCTTGCCGGGAAGGGCATCGGCCGGTGGTTGAGGGGATGCTTCGAGCTGGGCGGCCCGTTGCAACAGCGCCGCGGCGTTTCGCTCGACCCATGAGGTGTCGCAGACGCCGGCGGCGAAGTCCGGGTGCGCGAGGACTGCTCTCTGGAGACCCACGTTGGTGCGGACACCTTCGATGCGGCTCTCGGCAAGGGCATGGGAGGCGAGTCTTATGGCTGCCTCGGGTTTGGTGGCATGGGTCACCACCTTTGCCAGCAGGGAGTCGTAGCGAGGATTGAGTGTGAGACCGCGGTAGCCTGCCGCCTCGACACGCACACCGGCGCCAGTCGCCGTCTCGAACTCGGTGAGTGTTCCCGTGGAAGGGATGACCTCGCCGCGGGACCGCATCTCCTCCGCGTTGATCCGGACCTGGACGGCGTGACCCCGTGGAGTTGGCACGTCGGGCTGCTCCAGCCGCAGGTCCGCCAGGGAGGCGCCGGCGACGAGCTGCAATTGGAGGGCGACCAGGTCGACACCGAGCACCTCCTCGGTGACGGTGTGCTCCACCTGCAGACGGGGATTGGTCTCGATGAAATAGAAGCTGCCGTTCGGCTGTGCGAGGAACTCGACGGTGGCTATGCCGACCACGCGGGCCGCTGCGCCCAGGCGGACGGCCGTCTCCAGCATCCGCGAGCGTGACTCGCCGGCGAGGACCCTGCTCGGGGCCGCCTCGATGAGCTTCTGGTGGCGCCGCTGGATGCTGCAGTCCCGGTCCCACAGATGGGCCACTTGCCCGTGTCGGTCGCCGACCAGTTGCACTTCGACGTGATGGGCGCGGGGGAGAAAACGCTCGATGTACAGGTCACCGTTTCCGAAAGCCTGGCGGGCCTCGACCGCGCATTCCGTGAACGCCCGCTCGACCTCGGCCCGGGTGCGCGCCACGCGCACACCGCGGCCACCGCCGCCGTGTACGGCCTTGATGACGACGGCTGCGTCGAGGCCCAGCTCGTCGGCCTCGCGGTCCCAGAAGGACAGCATCTCGGAGGCTTCGGTCGGGCGGTGGGTGCCCGGCAGCACTGGTACGGCGGTGTCCGCGGCCAATCCGCGCGCGCGGGCCTTGTCCCCGAAGAGCTCCAAGGTCTCGGCAGCGGGGCCGACCATCAGGACACCCGCGTCCTGGCAGGCCCGGGCGAGCTCCGGGCTTTCGGACAGGAAGCCGTATCCCGGGTGGAGTGCGTCCGCCCCTGAAACGACGGCAGCCTCCACCACCGCGTCGATGTCCAGGTAGGCGGCGGGGCCCGTGCCCGCCAGCGCTTGGAGCTCGTCGCAGCGCCGTACGTGCAGGGATGCCTGGTCGTCGGCCGAGCACACGCCCACTGTCGCAATCCCCAAGGTCCGGCCTGCTCTGAAGACACGGCAGGCCACCTCTCCACGATTGGCGACCAGGAGCTTTCGAATGGGGGAGGCGGAGGTCATGCCTTCCCACCCTCGGGTTTGGGTGCACCCACCGGGCGAGTGGCCAGACGGATTTGGCGGTTGGTCGCAGACATCGCGCCTCCTGTCGTTTACGGCTCGCCGCAGCGTACCGACCAGTAGGTATGGTGCGAAGTGTGGGATCCGCCACAGTAGTTGACTGCTCGCAGCCAGGTCGGGGTGGCCGCTCCAGTCCGGGACCTCGCTGGCGGGCGCGGTCGCGGGCACTCCGTCGTCGCGGACCGAGCGGGCGGTCATACGCCACCAGTGACCTGCGTAACGGCTCAGGGTGCCTACCGCGCCGTTTCCTCGACCTCCTCAGACGAACGACCTCGAACCCGCCTGCCTGGGCGGAGCGCGCCGGGGGCGATCACAGCAGGCCCGCCGGCGGGCCTCAGTCCGGGAGCGACTCCGGTCCACCCTGCGGGATGCGGATCGGAAGCGGAGCACCACAATGAGTCTTGTCCGCTATGTCCATTCCATGCCGAGTGGCGGAGGTAACCGTGAAGGATCTGAGCTTCGAGCAGAAGAGCTCGCTATCCCGCCTTGAGGCCGCCGACCAGCTCGCGGCGCTGGCCGAAGCACTCAGGAAAGGCGGGGAGGCCGAGTTCGACCTGGGCTCGGCAGTGGTGCGTCTTTGGATCCCCGACAAGCTCCGCACTGAGGTGGAGGTGGAGGTCGGTGGCGGCGAGATCGAGCTGGAGATCGAGCTGAAGTGGCCGACGGGCCAGTCCTCCAAAGCCGCCCCCGCCGCGGCAAGGACGACAGGGACTTCCCAACAGAGCGCAACCAGGCCTGCCGCGAGACCCACTCGGAGCCGGAAGTCCACGTCACCCGAAAAGCCCAAGCGCGCTGCTGCCAAGCGGACCTGACCGAAGGCCGGGCCGACTGGACGTGCACCGCCGTCGCGTCGCGGTTGAGGCCGGCTTCGAGGAGCCAATCTGGCAGTGCGGGCCGGTTGTCGATGCCGCACTGACGGGCGTTCCGCAGGCGGCGCAGACCCGGCGGCCCCCGTCGGAGACCTTGTCCCAGGTCCCGACCTTGCGCCAGTGCTGCCGCCCGGCCGGTGCTCTTCAAGTCGTCATGCCCGGCGTTCTCTCCCACAGCGAGTCGCCCGGCACAGCCGTCCCGGCGAAGCTGGGGCCGGAGCAGACCGGAAGCCGGGGCCACGTCAAGCCGGAACAATCGCCGCACCAGCACCGAAACGGGGTCAGTTAAGACCCTTAACCCCACCGAAGGCCGCGAAAGCGCGCCATCGTCCATCACCGTCACCACAGGATTCCGTCAACCCATCCGGGAGCACCGCTCCGTGATACCGAAGACCCCCACCGACGAAGGAAGTACCGGGGCGCTCCGACGCGGTGGGAAATCGGCGCTACTGAAGTGCGTGGACCGCGGCGGCGAACACCGGCGGCATCCGGGACGCTGCCGGGACGACGAGGCGGGCAATTCGAGGATGGCGGCTCGCTGCCAGCAGGGCCCCGGTCAGCAGCCGATGGCGCCGGGTCAGCCGGGCCCAAGCACGCTCGTACTCGCCCGGTCGGCCCCCGGCCAGGCAGCGGACGGCGGCCTGGGCCGTCGTCAGCGCGAGGGCGATGCCCTCACCAGTGAGGGCATCCAGGTAACCTGCCGCGTCACCGACGAGGAAGACGCGGCCGGCGATTCTGCGCTGTACTCGCTGCAGCAGCGGTCCGGCGCCGCGTACCTCCGTCGCGGCCGGGCCGCGAAGCGACGCTGTCAGGGCCGGGAAGGCGTTGAGGTGCTCGTCGTACCCGCGACGGCGGCGGCTGAGGACCGCGACGCCCACCAGGTCGTCGCCGACCGGCGTCACGTAGGCCTCGCCGTGCGCCGACCAGTGGACCTCCACGAAGTCCGTCCACGGCTCGACGCGGTAATGGCGGCGCAGTCCGTAGCGACCGTGGGCGATGCCCGGCATGTCCAGTCCCAGGCCCCGGCGCACGGGGGAGTGCAGGCCGTCGGCCGCAATCAGCCAGCGCGCCGTAATGCCAGCGGCCGTGACGGTGTCCGCGCTCTGACGCACCGCGCCGACCTTGCCGGGCAGCATCCGCACGCCGAGTGCGAGAGCGCGCTGGTGCAGCGCCATGTGCAGCGTTGTGCGGCGAGTCCCCAATCCCCTATGGCCGCGGAAGGGCGCCTCGGCGCGGGCGGCGCCGTCCACGTAGCGGATGCCGCGCAGTTCGCGGCCGGGGACCTCGATGCCCAGTGCTCGCAGAGCGGCGACACCGCTCGGCATGACTCCCTCTCCGCAGGCCTTGTCCACCGGGGCTGACCGGGGTTCGACGACGATGGCCTCCATGCCCGCGAGCGCGGCGTGGATGGCGGCGGCCAGACCGGCGGGCCCGCCGCCGGCCACCAGTACGTCGATCATGCCGGGGTGGGCGTGGTCGGGGTGGTCGCGGCGGCCAGCGCGCGGTTCTCGCACCGGATGCGCACGGTGAGCAGAGCGGCGTTGAGTACCGTGAACACGCTCGCGGTGATCCAGGCGGTGTGCACCAGTGGTAGGGCCATGCCCTCGGCGACGACGGCCACATAGTTCGGATGTCGCAGCCGGCGGTAGGGGCCGCCTGTCACCGGCGGCAGTCCGGGTACGACGATGACCCGGGTGTTCCAACGGGATCCCAGGGCGGCGATGCACCACCACCGCAGTGCCTGGGAGGCCGCCAGCACGGCCAGCATCGGCCAGGCCAGGGCGGGTACGAAGGGCCGGTCGGCCAGCCACACCTCGGCGGGGGAGCCGATCAGCAGGCCGGTATGGAGGGCGACCATCGCTGGGTAGTGGCCCTGGCCGGTCACCATCGCGCCGCGGGCGGTGCTCCAACGCTCGTTTCGACGGGCGACGATGAGTTCAGCGCCCCGCTCGGCGGCGACGGCGGCCACCAGGAGTCCGTACCAGATCATGTGTCCTGTGTTCCTCTTGTTCTGTGCCGTACGACGGCTTGGCGGTCTACCAGCGCAACAGGACCAGTTCGCAACAGAAGCCGGGCCCCATCGCTAGCAGCAGACCCGGTGTGCCCGGCGGCGGGCGGCTCTCGGCCAGCGTGTCGCGCAGCACATGGAGCACCGATGACGAGGACAGGTTTCCCACCTCCGCCAAATGACGCCATGTCACATCAAGTGCGTTCTCTGGCAGGTCGAGGGCCTCGATGACGGCCTCCAGGACCTTGGGGCCGCCCGGGTGGCACACCCAGGCGGTCACGTCCTTCGGCTTCAGACCGTGGTCGCCGAGGAACCATTCGACGTCATCGGCGAGGTAACGGCGCACCACATCGGGAATTGTCGGGTCAAGGACCACCTGGAAGCCGGAATCCTTGATGTCCCAGCCCATAACACGCCCGGTATCCGGATACAGGCGGCTACGTGTGTCCACGATCGTCGGGCCGACCTTCTCGCCCGGGCGGTTGGCGCCGCACGCGACGACCGCGGCGGCGCCGTCGCCGAACAGTCCGGTGGCGACCAGATTGGCCATGGAGGCGTCGTTACGCTGAAAGGTGAGCGAGCACAGTTCGACCGACAGCAGCACTGCCACATTGCCGGGCCGGCCCAGCAGGTAGTCGTGCATACGGGCCAGACCAGTGGCGCCGCCGACACAGCCGAGGCCGAACAGGGGCAGCCGTTTGACATCCGGCCGCAGCCCGAGGCGGCCTGCCAACCGTGCGTCGATCGAGGGGGTGGCGATGCCGGTGACGGAAGTGAAGATCAGCAGGTCCACTTCGGCTGCGGACAGCCCGGCAAGGTGCAGCGCGTCCCGGACGGCCTTGGTGCCCAGGTCGGTGGCCGTGGCGATGAAGATGTCGTTGGCGGCGCCGAATCCATCCAGTTCCTCGTACCGCCTGAGCGGCAGCGTCATGTGGCGCGAGCGGACCCTCACGCTGCGGTGCAGCCGGTCCAGGACCCGGCGGTCGCTTCCATCGGGCAGACAGGTACGGGCCACCATGTCGGTGATCTCGGACTGGGCATGGCGGTACGGTGTGAGGGCCCCGTGAATGGCGGCGATGCGCGTCATCTGGTTCCGTCCGGTTACCGACTGAGGGGGGTTGCAATGCACCTCTTCCCCAGACCGGGGCCTCGACCACCATGGATCGCCCGTCCGGTCGTTCCTCCCGGGCGTGGTGCGGCGAGAGGGGCCCGGGGCACCTACGATCGGCCGGGTGGGCACTGTTGAGCAGCCGGCGGCCAACGGCGGGGTGGCGAGTGTGGCCGGCCGGATGTACGCACTGGCGGGGTCGTGCCATCCCGGGCCTGTGGTGGCGGTCACCGCCTTGATGGTTGCCTTGGCCGTCACCGCCGACCAGAGCGCGGCGCGTTCTCTTCTGACCGGAGCCGCCGTTCTGACCGGGCAGTTGTCCGTCGGCTGGTGCAACGACGCGTTCGATGCGCACCGCGACACCGCCGCCGGCCGCAGGGGCAAGCCTGTTGTCGACGGCGCGGTCGGTGTGAGGCAGGTGTGGTGGGCAGCGTATGCCGCGCTGGCGCTGTGCGTGCCGTTGTCGTTCGCCTGTGGCCTGTGCGCGGGTGTCGTTCACCTGGCCGGGGTGGCCGCGGCGTGGGGCTACAACCTGTGGCTGAAGGCGACAGCATGGTCCTGGGCGCCTTATGCCGTGGGTTTTGCAGCGCTCCCGGCTTTCGTTGCGCTGGGTCTGCCGGAACATCCCTGGCCTGCCTGGTGGGTGGTCACCACTGGGGCGATGCTGGGGGTCGGAGCGCATCTGGGCGATGTTCTGCCGGATATCCGCGAGGATCTGGCGACGGGCGTACGGGGATGGCCGCACCGGCTGGGCAGGCAGCGCGCGCGACTGCTGCTGCCAGTGCCGCTGGTAGCCGCGTCCGCCGTACTCGCGCTGGGGCCGGTCGGCCCGCCCGGCAGGTGGGCTGCGGCCGCGTTAGTGGCGTCCAGCGTGCTCGCCGTGGCGGGGACGTTGCTGGGGCGGCGCTGGGAGCAGGCGGCTTTCTCAGCCGCGGTCGCCGTGGCGGTAGTAGACGTGGCGTTACTGCTGCTACGCGGCACCGGGCTCGCCTGACCGCTTCCGGCTCGCGGGTCGGCTCACTCACTGTAGGCCGTGGCTGTACGACCGGGTCGCCGCCGTCGCCTCAACTGCGCAGCTGAGCCTCCAACACGCCCGCACCCGCTACCCGGTGGAGGGGGCGATCACTTCTGGTCCCCGGCCCTATCGCCGCCTCATGCGGCGGCGCACCGCTCACGCTGGCGAAGGAGTACATCGAGAACAAGAAATCCCGGCTGAGGTCAACCCTGCAGACCCATGCTCCAGCACCGGTCAGAGCAGCTAGGACAAGCAATTCCTCCCGAGCCCTTTGGTTCTTTTTTCTGGCCGGTGGTTTCGACCTTGGTGAGGTAGCCGGCGAGGGAGTTGAGGATCTCGTCGGCTGCCTTGGTCCAGGTGAAGGGCCGCGGGTTCTCGTTCCAGGTGTTGATCCACGCAGTGATGTCGTCCTCCAGTGCCTTCACGGAGGTGTGGGCGCCGCGGCGGATGAGCTTGTCGGTCAGCAGGCCAAAACCACCGCTCCACCTGGTTCATCCAAGAGGAGCCGGTGGGGGTGAAATGGACGTGGAAGCGGGAGCGCCTGCCGAGCCACGTCCTGATCTCGGCGGTGTTGTGGGTGGCGTAGTTGGAGGATCACGAGCACCACAGCCTGGTCCAGGTCGCCGATCTGCGCGCCGCCGTCGCGCTGCGCCCCCGCGAGCCGCAGGCCGAGGCACTCGTGCGTGCTCTCAAGACCGGCAGCAGTGAATTCGCCGACCTGCGGGACCGCCACGACGTCGCCGTACGCCGCGGCGACCGCAAGCGCATCGTCCACCCCGCTCTGGGCATCGTCGACATCGACTGCGAGGTACTCGCCACCGCACGCCAGGATCACTGCTCATCTTCACCCCCCGCCCCGGCAGTGAGGCCGCCGGACTGCTGGAACTGCTGCCCGCGATCGGCCGCCAATACCTCCTCGCCCCCCTGATCACCACCCCACCAGCGACTTCCTTACGCAGTCGCTGGCCGCATTCTCAGGAGGAGGCTCACCGGACGCTTACCGGCGAGGAGCCGCGGCCCGGCGAGGAGCCGCGCCTTCCGTGCGCGGCACGGCCACGGACCCCGGCGGACGACGGCGTCAGCAGTCGAGTTCCTGACGCACGGTGGCGGCGATCCGAGTGAGCGCGACCCCGAGGTGGCGGCGTTGGGCGGCGGTGAGCGGGTCGAAGACGAGCCGCTTGACCTGTGCGACGTGCTCGGGTGCGGTCTCGACGAGTTTCTGCCGGCCGGTGTCGGTCAGAGTGGCCAGGGTGTACCGGCCGTCTTCGGGATCGGGTCGGCGGCCGACCCAGTCGCGGGCCTCAAAGCGGTCCATCACCTTGGACAGGCGGGGCTGGGTGCTGTCGCAGTCCCGGGCCAGGTCGCTGAGGCGCATCGTGTGCTGGTCGGCCATGGACAGCCGTGCCAGCACCCCGTACTCGAAGTTGCTGATGCTGGACGTGCGTTGCAGCTGACGGTCGAGGGCTGCGGGCAGGGCGATGACGACGGTGAGGAGCGCCTGCCACAGGGCCTGCTGGTCATCGTCGAGCCAAGGTGACTGGGTGTTCATGAACCCCATCATACTTGCCCAGGCAAGCCGTATTACTTGCCTGGGCATGCCTTCGCGGGTTAGCGTTTCACTTGCCTGAGCAAGTCATAGAGCTTGCCTGGGCAAGTGAAGGAGTCGATTTCGGTGACCCCCATGCGTAGCCTGGCCTCCACAGACGGCCCGGCTTGCCCCTTTCCCTCACCCACTCCGGCCGGGGCATACGACGACCTGTTGGCGCGGGTGCTGCCGCAGGCGCGCCAGCACCGGATGTGGGATCCGTCGGACGGACCCCTGCCTGGCCTCTTCGTCAGTCACGGAGCCCCGTTCACGCTCGACGACCCACAGTGGCTCAGCGACCTGTTCCACTGGGCGCAGTCGATACCCAAGCCCCGGGCGATCTTGGTCGTCTCGGCCCACTGGGAACAGGCGCCGGTCGCGATATCCGGTGCCGCTGCCGGCACCCCGCTCTTCTACGACTTCAGCGGCTTCCATCCCCGCTACAGGACCCTGCCCTACGCGACCCCGGACGCGACTGACCTGGCGCGGCGTCTGTCGGGCCTGCTGGGCCGGGCGCCGGTGCACGAGTTCACCGACCGCGGTCTCGACCACGGAGCGTTCATCCCGCTGATGGCCATGTATCCGGCAGCGGACATCCCGGTCGTGCAGCTGTCGATGCCCAGTCTGGAGCCTGAACCTCTGCTGGAGCTGGGGGCGCGCCTGCGGTCTCTGCGCGAGGAAGGCATCCTCGTGCTCGGCTCGGGCTTCATGACGCACAGCTTCGCCGTCTTCCGGCAACCCGAACTCGCAGCGGCCACAACGGCCTTTGACGAGTGGGCTGTTGACGCGCTGGCCCGGGGTGACGCCGATTCCCTGGCCGACTACCGCGCCAAGGCACCCGGCGCCGCCATCGCTCATCCGACGGCAGAGCACTTCGTTCCGTTGCTGGTCACCGTCGGTGCTGCCGACGATCCGGCCAGCGCGGTGAGCGCCATCGACCGCATGGTGATGGGCAATTCCACGCGGTCGGTGCAGCTGACCTGAGCACCTTGGCGTGCTTCTCGTTCCCGCCTGATCGCCTCAATCCGCTGGCGACGGCATCCATTTGATCACGGAGGAAAGTGTCATGAAGGCAGTGCGTTTTCACGAGTTCGGCAGCAGTGAGGTGCTGCACTACGAGGACATCGACCGTCCCGTTCCCGGCGCCGGTCAGGTGCTGGTGCGGGTGGCCGCGACCTCGTTCAACCCGGTCGACGACCACATCCGCGCCGGCGCCCTGGCCGAGATGATCCCGATCACCCTCCCGTACGTACCGGGGATCGACCTGGCAGGCACGGTTGAGGAACTCGGCGCCAACGTGACGGACTTCCAGGTGGGCGACCAGGTCGTGGCGATGCTGCCCCTCGACTCCGCCGGCGGCGCCGCCGAGTACGCGGCCGTGCCGGCCGAGTCCCTGGCCGCGGCGCCCCGCACGATCGACCTGGTCGACGCCGCGGCCCTGCCGCTGACCGGCCTGGCGGCCTGGCAGACGGCGTTCGAGCTCGCCGAGCTGAAGTCCGGCCAGTCCGTCCTGGTCAACGGAGCGGGGGGCGGGGTGGGCAGCCTGGTCGTGCAGCTCGCCGTCGACGCGGGAGCCAAGGTGACCGCGGTGGACGCGGAGCAGCATGCCGAGCGCCTGCGCGGATACGGCGCCCACCAGGTCCTCGGACCGCTCGACCTTGCTGAGGGTCCGGCCCCCGTGGGCGGTCCGTTCCAGGTCGTGGTCAACCATGTGCGGGTCTCCCCCGACGAGCTCGCACAGCTGACGGCCTACGTCGCCGACGGCGGAGTCGCCGCGAGCACGGCCGGCCAGATCCCCGAGGACCTCGCCCGGGGTGTGCGCAGCGCGAACCTGTTCGTCCGCCCCGACGGCGCGCAGCTGGCCGAGCTGGTCGGCAAGGTCGACGCTGGCAAGGTCCGCACCCACGTCGCCGCCCACCGCTCGGTGGCCGAGCTGGCCGCCGTGCATGCGGATGCCGGCGCCGGACGGCTGCCCGGCAAGACGGTCGTGCTCGCCCCCTGACCGAGCCGCTTCCGGCACGTGCATCGGGGCCTTCGCACCGATGCACGTGCAGCGGCTGCCGATGTGGCGGGGGAGCCCGTCGCCATGCGCGAGGGAGGACGGTGTGACGACTGATACCGGCCAAAGGCGCCTGCGGCGGGCCTGGCTCGCGCGGCTGAGCCCGCAGGGCGAGGTCGACCTCGACCGGGCGGCCTTGCCTCGCGGCCTGATCGAGGACGCTGTCACGCGCCTCGGCCTGGGCCCGGTGGGCTGGGCGATCGAGCTGAGTTCTGTGGTTGTGCAACGGATCGTCGCCGAGGTGCCCCCTCTCGGCGGCAGTCCGGCCGCGGTCGAGATGCTGCGCCGGGGCAATGAAGCCACCACCGTGCGGGCGCTGTCCACACTGGTGGACAGCCCTGACGCCGCGCCGCCCGTCGGTGAGGCGACGCTGGAAGGCATCCGCGAATTCGTCCACCGGGCCATTCCCCTGGAGCGTGTGCTGCAGGGGGTGCGGATCGGGCACGCGGCCACCACCGAGGCGTTCTTGAGGGCCTGCACCGAACTGGTCGATCCGCAGGTGGCGGTCGATGAGGTCACGGCGGTCTCCCGCGAGCTATTCAGCTACGTCGATTTCCTCTCCGACGCCATGATCCGCACCTACCTGGCGGAGCACGAGGCGTGGAGCACCAGCGCGGCAGCGGCGCGGGCCGACCTCGTACGTTCGCTGCTGAGCGATGCCGCGAGCGTGGACGCCGACGAGGCATCCCGTGCCCTTGGCTACAACCTGCGGCGTACGCATGAGGCGGTGGTGGTGTGGTCGGATTCGCCTCACGCAGGCTCCACGCTGCAGGCGGCGGCGATCGAGGTGCTCCGGGCCCGGGGAGCCAACGCGACGCTGACCGTGCCCGTGGCCGCAGGGCGGCTGTGGGCCTGGGGCGTCGTGCCTGCGGACGGCACACGCGAGGACAGTTCACCGGAGGCCATCGCACAGGCGCTGTCCGAGCGGCACTTGCAGGCGGCCTTCGGGACCCCGGGCGCCGGTGTCGCGGGCTTTGCCCGCTCGCACCGCGAGGCCCAGCGCGCGGAGCGCGTCGAGCGGCTGCGCCGCGAAGCGGGCCAGGATATTCGGACCGCGACCGCCTATGGCGACGTCGCCGCCGTCGCGCTCATGGCCACCGATCTCGAGGCGGCCGGTGACTTCGTACGCCGGGAGCTCGGCGACCTTGCTGAACCCGGCGCGGTGATGGAGGCACTGCGGACTACGCTCTTCTACTACCTGGGTGCCGAGCGCAGTCTCGTGGAGGTCGCCCGTCGCCTGCACGTGGCCAGGGCGACCGTGACGTATCGCGTGAAGCGGGCCCAGGAGGTGCTGGGACACGACCTCGACGACCGCCGGTTCACGCTCCATACCGCGCTGGCTCTCGCCGAGGAACTGGGCGACGCGGTCCTCCTGCCACGCACACCCCAGCGGTGAGTGGCGTGCGGATCACGGACGGACCGACACCTCAGTCCGGCAGACCAACGAGAGCGCGGAACTCTCGGCTGGCAGACCAAGCCGCCGCCTGAAATGCGGAGTTGACTTGGTCATGTCGGACGCGGGGATGCACCGGACCACGCGTGCGGCACACCGATTCCAGCGCACCGGGAGGCACGTGATGATCGACCAGGAAACCTTCGTCGAGCTGATGAGCGGGGTCTGTGCACCCGTCACAGTGGTGACGGCGACAGCCGCGGACGGTCGACCGCACGGCAGCACCGTGTCGAGCTTCGCCTCGCTCTCCCTGGCCCCTCCGCTCGTGAGTTTCGCCCTGGACCGCTCCTCCCGGCTGCTGCCCCATCTTCCGCCAGGAGCCCCGGTGGGAGTGAACATCCTCGGCGCCCACCAGCAGGACCTGGCCTCGAAATTCGCTCGCCGGCACCAGGGACCGGGCTCCAAGTTCGACCACGTCACCTGGACCATCCGCACCGGTCTGCCCTGCCTGCCCGAGTCCGCCGGCTGGACCGCGGGACGAGTCGAACGCCACGTGGACGGCGGCGACCACATCCTCCTCGTCGTCAGCGTCGAGGAGGCCGAGTCGACGCCCACGCCGCCGCTGGTCTACGCCCGCCGGACCTTCGGCACCCACTCTGGCCTCGCCGTCGCAAGCTGAGCGCCACCCCACCCTCCTTGACATGGAAGTGACGACGATGAGCATCACCACGCACGCCCCCCGCACCACCGACTCGGCACGCGCCCTGCGGGCCGAACTCGTCGAACGCGCCACCGCCCTGCGGCCTTTGGTCTCCGGCAACGCCGAGGGGACCGACCGCGCACGCATGGTGCCCGCCGAGAACATCGACGCCCTCGCCCAGGTGGGACTGTTCTCGCTGATGCAGCCCGCCCGCTACGGCGGTCTGCAGACCGATTTCCGCACCCTGCTGGAGGTCAGCCGTACGGTTGGGTACGCCTGCGGCTCCACCGGCTGGCTGACCTCCCTGCTCAATGCCAACGCCTGGTTCGTCGGGCTGTTTCCCGCCCGAGCCCAGGACGACGTCTGGGCCGACCACCCCGGCGCCCGGGTCGCGGGCGTCGTCACGCCCATGGGTACGGCGGAGCCGGTGGAGGGCGGATACCGGGTGAGCGGACGCTGGACCCCCGCCTCCGGGTGTGCGCACGCCGACTGGGCGATCCTCGGGGTCAAGCGTCCGGACGCGGACGGCACCGCGGATGCCGTCGGCATCGTGCTCGTGCCGATGCCGGAACTGACCGTGCAGGACACCTGGTTCGTGACGGGCATGCGTGGGACCGCGTCGAACACACTGATCGGCAACGACCTGTTCGTGCCCGCGCACCGCTTCCACTCCGTGCCCGACGCCGTCGAGGGCCGATACGCCACACCCTTCACCGACGAGGCGCTTTACCGGGCGCCGTTCGTGCCGGTCACCGCGCTGGTCCTGACCGGGCCCCAGCTCGGACTGGCCGCGGCCGCCGTCGACATCCTGCTCGACAAGGCCCCGCAGCGGGGCCTGACCCTGACGAGCTACAGCTCTCAGGCTCAGGCCCCCACCATCCAACTCGCCGCCGCGCACGCGGCCTCGCTCGCCGACTCCGCACAGCTACATGCCCACCGCGCCGCCGCCGACATCGACGACGCCGCACAGACCGGCCTCTTCCCCGCCTACGACGCCCGCGCCCGGATGCGCATGGACACCGGCCGGGCGGCGGTGCTCGCGCGGAAGGCGGTCGACATCGTGTGCTCGGCCCAGGGCGCCTCCAGCTTCGGCGAGTCGAACCCGCTGCAACGCATTTGGCGTGACATCGAGGCGGGGAGCCGGCATGCCGTCCTCAACCCGGACGTGGCCGCCGAGATCTACGGCAAGTCGCTGTTCGGGATCCGCGGCACCGTTTCCGCACTGGTGTAAGGCACTCCCGCCGACTGCCGGTTCCACCGTGCCCGCCCATACGACCGGCCCCCGTCGATCGATGCGCCCGGGACGCGGATCGCGCGCCGTTTCGGCCGCAACAAGCTCACAACGTCCATGCGATGCCGAAGGAGAGGGCTGATGACCATCGCCACAGTCACAGGAGCCGCCGTCGTCGACGAGGTGGCGGCGCGTGATCCGGACCTGATCTCGGCCGGCGGCAGCCGGACCTGGTCGGTGTGCGGACGCAACTTCGTCGTCGCAATCACCGAACTGGCAGCAGGTGACCGCCTCACCGAGCACGACCTCCCCGACGAGTACCTGCTGCTCGTCCAGGACGACGCCGTGGTCGGTGTGGAGCGGGCCGGTCAGCCACGGGTGGCCGTGGCCTCGCCCGCACTCGTCGTCGTCCCCGCGGGCACCAGCACGGTGTATGCGGCGGCGCCCACGACGGTGGTGCAGGTGTTCACCGCGCGCTGCGACGAGCAGATGCGGTGGGCCGTCAACCACACGGCCGCAGCCGACCCCCGCACCGCGCCGCTGCCCGAGCCCACCGAGACCGGCAGCGATCACATCCGGGTTCACCGCCTGCGCGACATCCCCACACAGGAGGGGCGCTTCGGCCGGATCTTCCGCACGGCCTCGTTGATGGTCAACTGGTTCCCGGTCCAGGAGGGGCCGCGCGACACCGAACGCCTCACGCCGCACTCCCACGAGGACTTCGAGCAGATGTCGGTGACCCTCGCCGGGGACTACGTGCACCATTTTCGCGTGCCATGGACGGCACGGATGAGCCAGTGGCGCGACGACGAGCACGTCCAGGTCAGCAGTCCCTCGATGACGCTGATCCCGCCGACCGTCGTGCACACCACCCGTTCCGTGTGCGCGGGCCCGCACACGCTCATCGACGTCTTCGCCCCGCCACGCGAGGACTTCCTCACGAAGGGGTGGGTGCTCAACGCCGGCGACTATCACGGAGTCCAGCCGTGACGGGCGACGAGCTGCCCCGGCTCGGTGCCTGGGTCAAGCTTCCCGCGCCGGAGAGCGTCGAGCTGCTCGCGCTCGCCGGGCTCGACTTCGCCGTGATCGACGCCGAGCACGGCGCGATCGACATCCGCACCATGGCGACCATGATCGCCATGGCCCGCGGCTGCGGCATCGCGCCGTTCGTCCGGGTCCCGGGCACTGCGCCCCGTGACGTGCAGGTCCCGCTCGATGCGGGTGCGGCCGGCCTGTTCGTCCCGCAGATCGACTCCGTCGCCCAGGCGCACGAGGCCGTGCGAGCCGTGCGGTTTCCGCCGCTCGGCGAGCGCGGGGCCAGCACGTCCGGACGGGCGGGCCAGTGGGGGCGCACGCCCCTCAGCGATTACCTGCGCTCCGGCAACAACGACGTCCGCCTGGTAGTCCAGGCCGAGAGCGTCACCGCCCTTTCGGCGATCGGTGAGATCGGCGCGGTCCCCGGCATCGATGCGGTGTTCATCGGACCGATGGACCTCGCGGTCTCCGGACAGTTCCAGGAGGGCAGCCCCGAGATGGCAGATCTGATCACAGAGGCCGAGCAGAGCTGCGCCGACCACTGCACTCCGTTGGGGACCGTGGCCTCGGGCGATGCCGCCGAGTTGCTCCAGCGCCGCGGGTACGACTTCCTCGTCCTGGGGGCCGACACCACGATCCTGCGTCAAGGTGCGCACGCACTCGTGAACAGCGCCCGTGCCGCCACGCTGGGAGCCCGGCGATGACCCCCGAGGATGGCACCATCGCCGGCCCGACCCTCGCCACCCTCCTCCACACCGAGCTGTCGATGCTGGTGACGGCGCTGTGGTACGAGATCGACCACGGTGACGGCTCTCAGGCCGCCGGCTTCTTCACCCCCGACGCCGAGCTGACGTTCTCACGCCGCACCTTCCGCGGCACCGAAGAGATCAGCGGCGTCTACCGCGACCGCACCGCCCGGGGACCTAGGGTCTCGCGCCACCTGATGTCCAACTTCCACGTCCTGCGGCACGAGAACGGCCAGGTCGAGGCCGTCTCCGCCCTGGTGCTCTACGCACAGGACGGGACGCCTCCCGTGCCGACGACCGTGCCGGTACTGATCGCCGACGTGCACGACCGCTTCGTCCGGACCGGCGAAACGGACGAGCAAACGAGCCGGTGGCGTATCGCCGCGCGAAGGATCGAGAACCGCTTCCTGATGCCCGGCGACGTCCTGGCCGTTCCGACCGAGTAGTCCGACCGAATAGAAGGAGACGACGATGTCTTCTCAGCAGCAACAACCGGACGAGTTCCCCCTGCCGGACACCCCGGGCGATCTGCCGATCGTCGACTCCCATCTCTTCGACGATCTACTGCCCGCTGAGGCGGCCTTCGAACTGACCGCCGGTCTGCGGGGGTATCGCGAGCCGTTCGTCGGCATCACCGAGGACGGCGCCCCGCGACCCGGCCTGTACCGTCTCAACGACGCAGGCGCAGCCCCCAAGGCCGCGGTCGCCGCGGCCAAGGCGTACCTCGACGGGCTCGCCCCGCACCAGCGGGTGGTCGGCAACCTGCCGATGGACGCCGCGGAATGGCGGCTGTGGACCAATGCCCTTCCGACCTGGCATCCCAAGGGCATGCGCCTGGAACGGCTCACCGAAGGCCACCGCGAACGGGCGCTCGCCGTCGTCGAGGCGAGTCTCAGCCCGGCCGGCCACGCCCAGGTCCGCGCGGCCATGGCACTGAACCAGAACCTGGGCGAGCTGATCGACGACTACCGCGACACCCTCACCGAATTCGCCTACTGGTTCACCGTCTTCGGCACGCCCTCACCCGACGCTCCGTGGGGATGGCAGCTGATGGGACACCACGTGGACCTGCACTGCGTCTTCGTGGCAGGACAGGTGGTCCTCGCCCCGGTATTCCTCGGCGCCGAGCCCACCATCGGCACGGGACGCTTCGAAGGCATCCAGGCCCTGCGCGACGAAACCGAGGTCGCCCTGCAATTCCGCCGCACCCTCAACCCCGACCGTGAGCACGAATTCCTCATGGGGTCCTCGCTGCGCGCCGAAGACTTGCCGCCCGAACTCGCCGGACCCTGGAACGGACGGCATCTCGCCGGAGCGGGCAGCGACAACCTCATCCTGCCGCCCGAAGGCGTCGTCGCCGCCAGCCTGCCCGCCGACCAGCGCGACGCCCTGGTCGAGTTGATCCGGGTCTATCTCGACCGCCTCCCACCGGCGCAAGCCGAGCGCACCCTGGCGCTCGTGCGCGAGCACTTCGACGAGACCCGGTTTGCCTGGCGTGGCGGCCACGACGACGTCTGCGCCTTCTACTACCGGATCCACTCCCCAGTGCTCCTCGTCGAATACGACAACCATCCCGGCGTGTTCCTCACCAACCCCGAACCCGCCCGCTACCACGTCCACACCATCGTGCGCCATCCCAACGGCAACGACTACGGACGCGACCTCCTCGCCCAGCACTACCGGCTCCACCACGGCGGACACCGAACCAGTTGACTACGACGTCCAGGACGAAAACCGCGCGCACAGGACCGAGCATCCCGCCGACCCATATCAGCATGCCTTGGCCGCGCCACCAACACCCGCCGCCAGGGCCGGACTTCACTCCTCCCCGAACGAGAACGACGTTCTCGTCATCGGCGGCGGACCGATAGGGCTCGTCAGCTCCCTGCTGTCCGACCTCGGCATCCCTCACATCGTCGTGGAGCGCCGCGACGGCACCTCTCGCCTGCCCAAACCACGGGAGGCGCCGCCCGGCAGCGCTTCGACTACCAGCACAACGCCGACAACGGGCACGGCTTCGAGGTCAGCCGCTTCCCGAACGACTGCCCGGCGTGCTGACCGGACGTCGTCGGCTACGACGCTCCGCACACGGCCACCGTGCTTCGCGCCAGCCCGCGCAGCCAGGCGTGGGCCTGATCGGTGTCGTAGCGCTGATGCCACGACAGGTATATCGGTGCCGACGGCAGTTCGAGCGGCAGGGGGAGCACGGCCAGGCCTGGGCTGGCGACCGCGGAGCGCGTGGTGGCTTCGGGGACGCTGATCAGGAGGTCGGAGCCGCGCGCGAACTCCAACGCGGCCGCTTCGGTGGGTGCGGTCGCCACCACACGGCGGGTGAGGCCGAGCCGTGCGAGGGCGTCGTCGAGGGCGTTGCTGAGGTTTCCGCGCCGTGAGACGGTGACGTGCTCAGCGGCGGCGTACTGCTCTGCGGTGACGGTTTTGACGCGAGTGAGGGGGTGCCCCTGCCTCACGACGATGACGAGGCGGGACTCGGCCACTTTCTCGGCACGAATGTCCGGTGCGCTCGGACGATTGGCGTTCGCTTCCAGGTCGACCTCCCCACGCCGCAACTCGGGGGTGTCGATGCTCGATTCCGCGACGAAGCGCAGTCGCACACCCGGAGCCTGACCGCGCACCGCCGCGAGCAGCGCGGGACCGCTCAGAGCGATGAGGGAATCGTGCCAGCGGAGTGTGAAGGTGCGCTCCAGCGTCGTGAGGTCGAGTTCGCGGCTCGGTGCCAGCACCCCCTGGACCTGGTGCAGCAGCTCGTGCACCTGTTCCCGGACGGCGATCGCATACGGCGTCGGGGTCATCGTGCGGCCGGTGCGCACCAGGATCTGATCCCCGCTCGTGCGCCGAATCCGGCCCAGACTCCGGCTCATCGCGGGGGCGGTGACATGCAGGCGCGCCGCCGCCCCGGCCACACTGCCCTCCTCCAGCAGCGCGTCGAGCGCAGCGAGCAGATTCAAATCCAATTGCATGTGAGTAATCCTAGCCGTGCCTGACATGCATTTGAAGTAAATGACGGGGCTGCATACCGTTGAGGCGAAAGCGCAAGAAGTAACGCGCAGTTCGGGCCCTCGACCGGCCCCATCACCCCTCCTCAGACGGGAGTACCACCATGTCCGAAACGCTTCAGACCACTGACGTCGCCGCCCTCGACGCCGACGTGCTCGCCCACACCGCGAACGCCGTGCGTGAGGCGGGTTCGGCGCTGCACGAGCGATTCGGCGAGGTGGTCCGCTACCAGACCCGCGAAGAGCTGATGCGCGCACTCGCCGTCAACGACGACACGGCACTCGACATCCTGCGCCCCCGCCTCACGAGCCTGCGCCCGGACGCCGGCTGGATGGAGGACGAGCTGGACGGCGGCGCGCTGCCGCCCGGCGAATGGTGGGTCGTGGATCCGGCCGAAGGCAACGTCAACCACCTGCACGCCCTGCCCGAGTGGGCGGTCACCGCTACCCTCGTGCGCGACAACCAGCCCGTGCTCACCGTGGTCCACATGCCGTTGACCGGGGAAACCTACACCGCGCTCACCGGCGCGGGCGCCCACCTCGACGGCCGGCCGCTGCACGTCTCCCAGACCGCGGACCTCGGCCTGAGCATCGTGGCCACCAGCCAGGCCCGGCCCGACGAGAACGAAAAGGTCGTGCGACGCGTCGGCTCCTCGATCACCGCGATGCTCTTCGACGCGCTCGTCGTCCGCACCGCCGTGCCCGCGACCCAGCACCTGGTGAACGTGGCCGCCGGCCGGATCGACGCCTTCTGGCAGTTCGCCGGCGCCCGCGCGGACCTGCTCCCCGGAGCACTGCTCGTCACCGAGGCCGGCGGAAAGATCTCCGACGCCCAGGGCCGCCCCTGGACCCCCCAGAGCGAGAGCTTCCTGGCCGCCGCGCCCGGTATCCACGCCGAAGCCGTCGCCACCCTCTCCCGCTGACCGCGCACCACAACCCGCACCCACGAAAGCACCACATCACCATGACCACGATCGCAGTTCTCGGATACGGCCGCGTCGGCGGCAACCTGGCCACAGCCCTCACCCGGGCCGGGCATGAGGTGACCGTCGCGGACCGCACGCCAGGCGCCGCCGCCGACGCCGCCCGGACAGCCCAGATCGTCATCAACGCCACCCCGGGCGACGGGTCCCTGGAACGGCTCGCCGCCCTGCGCGACGAACTGCGGGACAAGATCCTCGTCGACGTCTCCAACGCCACCCTCGACGGACCGGACGGATTGCCCGCCGACCTGCTATACCCCGGCTCAAGCCTCGCCGAACAGCTCCAGGAAGCACTCCCCGAAACGCACGTCGTCAAGACACTCAACACCATGCTCTTCCCGGTAATGACCGCGCCGGCCACGCTCTCCCAGACACCGACCGCGTTCCTCTCCGGCGAGGACCCGCAGGCCAAGCAGACCGTCCGCGAACTGCTCACCCACCTCGGCTGGCACAAGGACTGGATCACCGACCTCGGCGGGATCCAGACCGCCCGCGCCACAGAGGCCGCGATCCTCTTCGTCCCGCACGTCATCCGGTCCACCGGATTCACACCTTTCGCGATCTCAATCGCCCGCTGACCCGTACCCAGCGCACCGCCGTGGGAGGACTCACCTCGCCGGATCCTCCACTGTGGGCCTGGGGCAAGAAGCTTGCCACCAACGGCTCGTGGATCAAGTTGCGCCTCGGGCAGAAATCCCGGACCGGACTGCCAAGAACTCCACGGGCTGATGCGTAGCGCCACCCAGTTCCTTGCCCGGGCTGAACCGCAGCATCCTCGATGCGGGTTGGGGACTGTTCTTCGGAATCCTGGCGCAGAAGGCTGATAGTGCCGCTCGCCGCGTGATCCCGGTGGACGCCCGCACCACCTCCCGCACCTGCTCGCCACCACATCCACCGGCTACCAGGCCGCCGGGCGCGACCTGAACCGGCACCGCAAACACCACGGCGATCTACGCGCCAAGCTCCAGCGCAAGGGCACGAAGTCCGCCAAACGGCTGCTGAAGAAGAGCAACCGGCGCGAGCGGCGCCATGTCTCCAGCACCAACCACATCATCGCGAAGACGATCGTGACCGAGGCTGAACGCACCTCGGCCGGAATCGCCCTGGAAGACCTGGGCGGCATCCGGCAGAGGGTACGGCTCCGCAAGCCCCAACGGATCACGCTCCACTCCTGGGCCTTCGCCCAGCTCGGAGAGTTCATCGCGTACAAGGCACGCCGCGCAGGCGTGGTCCACGTCGACCCCGCCTACACCTCACAGACGTGCTGCGAGTGCGGGCACGTCGACAAGAAGAACCGGGTCGACCAGGCCCTCTTCATCTGCCTGAACTGCGGGGGTCACTGCCCACGCGGACCGAAACGCTTCCCACAACATCGCCCAACGTGGCGCCGTGGTGTGGAATGCGGGGCGTGAGTCACGCGTCCCTGCCACCCCATAAGGGGTGTCTGGACGGAGGAGCCCACCCAGCAGCCAGCTGGGCACTACCTCCAAGCCCGGTCCTACAGGACCGGGTCAAGTTGACTCGAGCAGGAGCGGGTTGGGCAGATCGGACTCGGGGTGCATCCGCAGCAGCGTGTGCACGACTCCCGCCAGGCCGGACATCAGACTGGGCGAGAACGCCTCGCGGGCCAGACCCCCGACCGGGCCGCGTTGTTCGAGGCCGGTGAGGATCTCGGCGTCCAGGCCGGCGCGGTCGGCGAAGTCCAGGGCGGTGAGCAACTCCCAGGAACCGAGGTCGCCGTGGCACAGGGTGTGGCTCCAGCCGAAACCCTCGGCGGCGCAGGCGTGAGCGGCGCGCCGTGCCATGTCGAGGTGGGCCGCTTCGCCGGTACGACGGTGGAGGTCGAGCATGCCGATGCCGATGCCCGCGCTGCCGTGGCACCAACTGGTGAAGAAGTCCTCCTCCGTGCCGATCCGCACGTCCAGCCAGTTTCCGTGCTCCGGTCGGTATAAGGACTCCTGGTAGGCGAAGGCCAGTTCGGCGAGGCGGGACCAGTCGCGTCGGTCGGCCGCGGAACCGGCGCCGCCGAGCGCGAGCCGGGCCAGTGCCCAGCCGATGCCGGTGGCGCCGTGCGCGAAGCCTCCGATGCCCTCCGGGTTGAGCCGCGTCGTCCAGCGGGCGCCACTCGCGTCGACGGTGGCCAGACCGGTGAGCCGGCGGCCGATGTGCGCGGCGGCGTCCAGCCAGCGGTCCTGCCCGGTCGCCGAGGCCAGGCCGATCAGCGGCACGATACCTCCGGCCGCGCCGTTGAGGAGGTCCACCTCGACGTCGTCCTCGACAAGCGAGTTGTCCACCAGGAGCGGGGCCCGGCCGGCGGCCCGCTCCAGCAGCCGCTTGTCGCCGAGCACCCGGTGCAGAGCCAGCCACGTCCACACCTGTGACGCGGCGCCGCTGAACGCCCCGGCGGACGGTGTCGGCGTGTGGTCCTCGGTGCTGATCAGCACGCGTAGCGCGCCCTCGTAGGTCTCGGCGACGCCGGGCACCTCGTGGGCCCGCCCGGCCCGCACCTCGGTCAGATACTCGGCGAGGGCCAGCGCCACGCCGCCCTGCCCGGTGTAGAGATCGGCGGGCAGCACTCTGATGGACCAGCCAGCGGGGGTGAAGACGGGACTGATCCAGGTGACCGTGCCGTCCTCACCGCGTACCGCGCCGTCGCACAGCCGCCGGACCATCTGCGCCGCCAGGTCACGGCGGCGCCGCTCCCGGTCCCGGGCGTGCGGGTCCCAGGCGGGGGCCCGCACCCGGCCTGGCAGGGTGCGTTCGTTGAGGTAGGCGCCGACCAGGGCGTCCTGGATCACCGACTCCTCGAACGCCAGGTCGGCGGAACGCCAGTCCTCGACCGTGGCGCGTACGGCTGCCGTGTCCACGGTGAAGGTGAACATCGGTACGTCTCCGGCCAGGAGTTCCGCGATCTCGCCGTCGATGGCCGCCCGGTCGCGGGGCGCGCCGGGCAGTACGTCCGCGTTGCGCCGCAACATGTCCCGGGCGCGTTCGACGGCGGCCGGTTCGTCGTGCAGGGACGCCGGATGCCACAGCATGCGGCCGATGTCGACGTACGCCTGCGTGGGCCGCAGGATCCGCCGCGCCTGGGCGCCCTCGAAACGGCGCAGCAGCCGGTACGGGTCGGTGCCGGGGCGGCGGCGCAGCTGCGCCGTCATCTCGCGGAAGCCGGCGAGGATCCGGTCCCAGTACGTGCTCAGTACCGGAGTGGGGGTGGGGTGGTTGCCCGCGGTGGGCATCGCGACGAGGTCCACCTGGAAGCGGGCCGCGTCGGTGCCGCCGTCGGCGATCACCGGATTGGGGATGAGCGGCTGCTGGCCGGGGAGCGCGCCGATCCCGGAGATGTCGACTCCGCCGAGCGCGAAGCCAGTGCCGCGCACGGGCAGCAGCCCGGTGCGCAGCACCGTGCGCCGGATGGCGGCCGCGGCCACGTCGACGGCGTCGCCCCGGCCGCTGGGCGGGAAGGGGGCGGGGGCGTCGAAGAGTGTCTCGGCGTCCACGATGACCGGCACCGGCCCGGCTGCGATCATGTTCTCGGCGTGCATGTCGGTGCCGCCGGTGAGGCGGAGCACGGCCAGCCAGTGGCCGACGTTGCGGTAGAACGCCGCGAGTTCGGCGTCGTCGGCGCAGTAGCGGTGGGCGACGAACTCTGCCCAGCCGTAGCCGTCGCGGGCCAGGATCCGCGGCACCCGGATGCGTTCCTGCGGCGCCGGGGAGGCAGGGAAGTCCGCATAGATGTCGTCGAGTAGCTCGCCGAGCGCGACGTCGGCCCGCGACGGGCGGGGTTTGTACATGACGGTCCCGCCGGTGAAGTCGGCCCGGCTGACCGTCAGGCCGCCCCGGTGGCTGTCGCCCTCGCCGAAGGCGACGGCCCGCAGCCGGCCGGGAGCCGCTCCCAGCAGGGTCGTAAGCAGTTCGCGGTCCCCGGCGAGTCGTTCGGCGAAGGTGGCGGTGGCCGTGACCGAGAGCTGCGCCACCGAGGTGACGCGCCGGCCGAGTGTCGGATACCGCTCGGCGGCCAGCCGGTCGAGGTAGCCGTCGTCGCCCGCCTGCTCGATGAACGCGGCCCAGGTCTGCGAGGTCCCCTCGGCGGTGGGGCTGTGGTCGGCGGTCATGCGCAGGGCGTGCAGTTCGATGAGGAAGAGCCGGGACAGCTTCGCGTGCAGGGACCTGAGCAGAGCGGTGTGGCCGGCTTCCAGGAGCGTGTTCCGTTCGTCCGGGCCCAGTGTGCCCACGGCGGCCAGCCGCCGGGCCAGTTCCTCCCGCCAGGGCCGGGCGATGGACCGTACGGGCCGGTCGAACCACTCGGTCTCGTCCCGGTCCTCCGGTTCCTTCGCAGTCGGTTCTTCCGGCTTCTCCGTCATCGATCCGCTCACCGTCCGCCGTCTCCCTCTCAGCCGCGCGCGCCCCGCGAGGCGCCTGGACATAGCGAGGGAACCGCGCCGATGAGCGCGCGGTTCCCCGTGATCACGGTGTCAGCAGCACCAGCTGCCGCGCGAGCCGGTCGGGCTGGAACAGAAGCCGTAGAGGGAGTCGCTCGGGTCGGTGAGGGCGGCCTCGGCGGCGGCGCCGCCGACGTAGAGCGGGCCAGCCGGGTTCGACAGGCCGTACGCGGTGTCGGCACCGGTCAGCCACGCATCGAGCACGGCTGCGGTGTGCACACTGGTCAGGGGCATGGATGGCCTCCGGACGTAGGAGTTCGGGCGGATTGCCCAGCCTTGAGTATCACCGTGTTCGAACACCCGTCAGATGACGAATCCGGCCACAGTCGCGTGGAGTCGACGGGGCGCACCGGCATCCGTGGGACGGGTGGGATGCCGGTGCGGCCGGGCGGTCAGTCGCTGTGGACGCCGACGCCTACAGAGGGAGTAGCCCCATCCGGTGCCCGCGCTGGCAGTCCGTGGACACGGATGTAGCGGGCGGGTGTGCCGTCGAAGCGACCTTAACCTCGGCGTTTCGGTTGGGGAGAGGCCGGATGCGGGGCGGAGTCACGAAAGTGCCTTCTGAGCTGGGACGATGAACCTTGTCGAGGGGTTCTGTCGGTCCAGGCGGAAGGCACTTTCTGCGTGAAGGGTATCGGTTCCCGTCCCAAGCTCCGTGTCTCCGCTGACGGTTCGGGGGTGGTCGGTCATGCCGGGGCACGGTTGCTGGCGGATCTTGCCGATGCCACCGGGCTGACCGCCGCGTACTCCGCCGCTCTCAGGCCGCTTCGGCCACGCGGGACCGGGCCTGATCCAGGTCGGATAGCCGCGGATCTGGCGGTGATGCTCGCCGATGGCGGCGAGTCCATCACGGATCTGGCCTTGCTGCGGGACCAGGCCGAGGTATTCGGCTCGGTTGCCTCCATGCCCACGGCCTGGCGGCTGCTTGCCGACACTGACGAGGCCGCACGCGCCTCGATGCGAGCGGCCCGCGCTTCAGCCCGGGAAGTCGCCTGGATGCACGCCGCCGAGACCGGCGAGGGCATACCCGCGGTGACGGCCGCAGGGCGCGAACTTCCCGGCCTGGTCCTGGACCTCGACGCCACGCTGGTCACCTGCCACTCCGAGAAAGAGCAGGCCGCACCCACCTATAAGGGCGGCTTCGGATTCCATCCGCTGCTGTGTTTCCTCGCGAACACCGGCGAGGCCATGTCGGGGCGGCTGCGGCCCGGGAACGCCGGCGCCAACACCGCCGCCGATCACATCACGGTGCTCGACCAGGCACTCGCGCAGATCCCCGACGCTCACCGGCACGGCACCGACATCCTGGTCCGCGCCGACAGCGCCGGATCCGCGAAAGCCTTCCTCGCCCACGTCCGCGACAAGCACAAACGAGGAATCCGTACCTTCTTCTCGGTCGGATACGCCATCACCGAGCCGGTCCGCCGCGCTGTCCGGGCGATGCCGGACCGACTCTGGCATCCCGCCCTGGACCAGGACGGCACCCTGCGTGATGGCGCCGAGGTGGCCGAGCTGACCGGGATGGTTGATCTGGACGGCTACCCGCCCGGCACCCGCATCATCGTGCGCCGGGAGCGGCCGCACCCCGGAGCCCAGCTGTCCCTGTTCGATCAGGACGAGGGCCTGCGGCATCAGGTGTTCCTCACCGACACCCCGTACTCCGGCGGTGGTTCCGCCCAGTTCCTGGAGGTCCGTCACCGCGGGCATGCCACTGTTGAGGACCACATCCGGTGCGGCAAGACCACCGGATTCGGCCGCTTCCCCTCCCGCGACTTCGGCGTCAATGCCGTCTGGCTCGAACTCAGCCTCGCAGCGATCGACCTGCTGGCCTGGACCCGTGTCCTGCTGCTGGACGGGGAACTGGCCACCGCCGAGCCGAAGAAGCTCCGCTACCGGCTGCTGCACGTCGCCGCCCGCCTCACCCGCGGCGGCCGACGCCTGCGCTTGCGGATCTCGGCGACCTGGCCATGGAGATACGAGCTGGCCACAGCCTCCCACCGCCTCGCCGCACTGCCCCGCCCTGCCAGCTGATCAACAGCCACCCCTGACCCACCCACGACTCGAAGGACCCCCGGAGAACCCGACCACCGCGCCGGGCCCCCGGCCATGCCCACTGTCAGGCCAGCAACCGGAATCACCGGTCCAACGCGATCAGTCCAGCCCAGCCACCCGAAGCGAAACGGCGAGGTTAATCGGAGCCGCCGTTACCGGGACTCTTGCAGAAAGCCCTGGCGTTCACGCCGGGGATGAATGCATCTCAAGACTGCTCTGACGTGCACGTTAGAGCGGACGTTTTTGCTGCTCGATGTACTGGCGGACGATCGCCAGCGGTGCTCCGCCGCACGACGCGGAAAAATACGAGGGCGACCACAGGTGCCCGTGCATGACGGCGCGGTTGATCCGGCCGGTGAACTCCTGCCGTATCCGGCGGGCGGAGACGCCCTTGAGGCTGTTGACCAGCTTGGAGACGGCGACCTTGGGCGGGTAGTGCACCAGGAGGTGGACGTGATCGCGTTCGCCGTTGAACTCCTTCAGCTCTGCTTCGAAGTCCTCGCAGACCTTGCGCATGATCTCTTCGCAGCGTGTCAGCATCTCGTCGTTGAACACCCCGCCCCGGTACTTCGTCACGAAGACCAAGTGCACATGCATCGCCGAAACGACGTGTCTTCCACGTCGGTAGTCGTTCCGCCCATCCATGAGACCAATCGTAGTAGGATCTTGGTTATGCAGCTCCGCTACAACTACCGGGCCTACCCGGACGCCTCCCAGTGCCGTGCGCTGGCGAGTGCGTTCGGGTGTGCCCGCGTGGTGTGGAACGACTGCCTGCGCGACCGGAAGGAAGCACACGCGGCGGGGCTGCCGTACGTGACGTCGGCCGAGCTGTCCCGGCTTCGCATCACCCAGGCCAAGCGCACCGAGGAACGCGCCTGGCTCGCCGACGTGTCGGCGGTCGTCCTGCAACAGTCCCTGCGGGACCTGGACACCGCCTACAAGAACTTCTTCGACAGCCTCAAGAGCAAGCGGCAGGGCCGCAAGGTCGGCCCTCCCCGCTACAAGTCGAAGAAGGACACCCGGCAGTCGATCCGCCTCAACACCAACGCCTTCTCCCTCCAGGGCGACGGCACGGTGTATGTGGCCAAGGTCGGCAACCTCAAGGTCACGTGGTCCCGACGGCTTCCGGCCCAACCCACCTCCCTGACCGTCACCAAGGACAGCTGTGGCCGGTACTTCCTCAGCTTCGTCGTGGACACCGAGCCGGACATCCTCCCTGCCCTTCAGACCGACGCCGGTATCGACCTCGGCCTGTCCGCCTTCGCCGTGCTGTCCGACGGCAGAAAGATCGACAGCCCGCGCTTCCTGCGCCGGGCGGAGAAGAAGCTCAAGCGTCTTCAGCGGGAGCTGTCCCGCAAGGTCAGGGGATCGAGGAACCGGGCCAGGGCCCGCATCAAGGTCGCACGCCAGCACGCCCGCGTGGCGGACCGGCGCCGGGACTGGCACCACAAGGCATCCACACAGATCATTCGCGACAACCAAGCGGTGTACGTGGAAGACCTCGCGGTGTCCGGCCTCGGCCGTACCCGGCTCGCCAAGTCCGTGCACGACGCGGGATGGTCCGCGTTCGTCGGCATGCTGGAGTACAAGGCGGCTCTGCACGGCCGCACCTTCGCCAAGGTGGACCGGGCCTTCCCGTCCTCGCAGGTCTGCTCGGCCTGCGGATTTAGGGACGGCCCCAAGCCCCTGCACGTGCGGGAGTGGAGGTGCGGGGCCTGCGGCACCGTGCACGACCGCGACCACAACGCAGCCCGCAACGTCCTCTTCGAAGGACGCCGCATCGTCGCCGCCGGACGGGCGGAGACGCCAAACGCCTGTGGAGCGCCGGTAAGACGGGCACCCGTGCCCGCACAGCGCGGTGAAGCAGGAAACCCCCGGAAGGGTCAAACGACCCAGGCCGGAATCCCTGGACATTAGGCCAGGGAGCACGTCAATGCGTGAGTTCCCTGCACGCGGCGCTGTGCCTGGTTGCCGTCCTCAGCGCAGCCGAGTCGCTGGCTACCATCGCCCGTTTTGCCGCGGATAAGGGACTCCGTCCTGCGCCAACGAGTCGGGTTTCCCTTCAGTACGCCGAACACCGCAACCTGGGCCGATTCCTCTCTCGCCAGGAAGGTGATGTCCTGGACAACGCGTGAGTGCCTGGCTCGCGCGATACGCCGCCGACCCGATCGATGAACTCGGTGGCACATTGGTCGACCTGGCCGCCGACGGAGGTTCCCGCACCGACGGCGAGGTCGTCCACCTCCTCGCCGTGGCGCTCCACGCCTGCCAGGCCGTGATCTCCAGCGCCAGGCCGCCGCGAAGAGCAACGAGAATCCCGCCTTCGCTCCCTTGCTGGAATGGACACGCCGAGCACGTCGTCGCCGCCGACGGCCACTCCCCCCGGGGGCGCCAAGGGGAGCCAGGACAAGCTGCGCAAGCCACTGCGGCACCTGCCCTGGCGGGAGATCCCGCCCCAGCACCGCAGGCTCAGGACCCGGCACACGCCCCGCGAGGTCCTGTCCCGACAAACGAAGATCGAACGGTGCCGCAGGCCATCGCGTAGAGCCTGCCCGCTGGCGGACGATGCTCACCGTCAGGCGCCCTGAACTACGTGTTCGATTGCGTGATTTCCCTGATGGCAACGGGAAATATTTCGGGGGAGAATCCTCCGAAACACTCCTCGAAGAGTGCGCCCCTTGCATCGAGCTTGCGTTCCGAACAGCATCACCCGTGTGACGTGCGATCTGCGCGCCCGCCGGAGCCGGGTGTGATGGCAGCCGTTACAACATAAGCCGACGCAGTGAAAGAGAAACAGCAATGGCCGAGACCCCCCTGAGCGCAACGCCCCGTGCTGCGGCGACTGTGCCACGCAACGCATGTGGCACAGTCGCGGTAACCCTCGGGAGTGTGAGCCTGCTCCTTGCGACAGTGCGTTCGGGGCCATTTTTGGCGCCTCTGTCGGCCTCGCCGCCATCGTTTTCGGCGCTATCGGTCTGCGGGTCGCCTATCGGCGTGAGGCGACCAATCGTGGGCAGGCCACGGCCGGCCTGGTCCTCGGCATCATCTCACTGGCCTTGGCCATCGTGATCATCATCGGGATCATTCAAGACAGCTGTTGACGCTGGAAACGGCGAGAAGCGGCTACTGACAAGTCGCCCGGGGAGGCGAGGGCATCGTCGAGCCCGACGCCCTCCCGCCGGCCCGTCCCAGACCACAGGCCGGCGCAGCAACCGCGGAGGCGGGCGGATGTGTCAGGGACTGTGAGACCCAATGTGAAGGAGTGAATTGTGCCTGGCAATCCCCCTACGAATCCACACGTCACCGCTGGCTTCGACAACCCCGCACCTGTCTACAATCCTGATTCTCGAGGGTGGGCGATCCTTCGGCACTCACTGTCCATCGCCATTACGGCAGCAGTCATCGTAATGGCCTTCATGGTCGTCACCCTTCCGATTGCGGCAGTCTTCTTCATTGACGAAGACTTGATCGCCAGCGATTACGCCAAGGCCGTTCTGGTTGCCGCTGGCGTGGGGGTTACCGCAAGTCTTCTCATTTTTCCTGTTGCCTTTGGATTTGAGCGGTTGGTCCTGCGCGGCGGCCCTGTATGGAAGGCGTTGGCGGCGTGTGCACCTGTAGCTTCTCCGGTCGTGGCTGCGCTGATTTTTGTCTCACTGTTCAAAATTCAGCCATCGGCCGCCGTTGGTGATGCTTTCGGTGTTGCGATCCTGTTCTTCATGAGCTTCTCCGTCTATTGGTTGTCGCTGTGGTCATTGAGTGCTGTTCGCTACGGCGCTTGGCGCCTTACCCAACGCATGAGCCGAGGTCGGCGGTTCGGCTGAGCTTTCTGCACGCACCCCCGCGGGGCTGATTTCGCGAGGTGCCGGAAAGGCCGTGACCTGGACCGTGCGCGGCTCCCGTACCGGCGGCACCGGCGCCCACCTGCTCGCCGCCCGCCCTCCACGGCTGCCAAGCCGTTATCGCTTAGCGCCAGGTCGCCGGGAAAAAGCGACGAGATTCCGGCGTTCATCCCCGGTACTGGCCCGCCTCGACCTGCGCAACACCGTGGTCACCGCCGACGCGATGCACACCCAGCACGGCCACGCGACGAAAATCGTCGCCGCAGGCGGACACCACATCCTGGTCGTGAAGGGCAATCAAAATAAGCTTCGCAGGCAACTGAGGGGCCTGCCGTGGCGGGAGATTCCGCTGCGGGATCGCACCCACCGCCGCGGCCACGGCCGCGTCGAGGTCCGCCGGCTGAAGGTGTGCACCGTCCGCCCCGGCATGCTGTTCCCGCACGCCGTGCAGGCGATGGAGATCAAGCGCCGGCGCACCAACGGGAAGACCGGCAAGGTCGAGATGAAGACCGTCACCAGCCTCACGCCCGAACAGGCCACTCCCGCCCGACTGGCCCAACTCGTACAGGAGCACTGGTCAGTGGAAGCCCTGCACCACGTCCGAGACGTGACTTTTCAGAGGACGCCTCACGCGTGCGCACCGGCGCCGCGGAGCATGGCCACCCTGGGCAACACCGCCATCGGACTGAAGCGCCAGGCAGGCTGGACGAACATCGCTGCCGCCGCCGACCACTACCGGTCACGCCCCGACCACGCGGCTGCACTACTCGATCTCGCAGCCTGAGAACGCGTCAGTCCTGCGTACCGAGGCGAGAACGCAGGCGAGGGCTCGGCCCGCTGCTCGGCGCGAATCATGGGCGTCTCCCGGTAGACACCTCCGCACATGCCGGTGATGTCGCAACTGGTGTGCCCGTCGATCTCGATCCTGTTGGCGGGTTTACCGGCGGTGAAGACGTACCGGTTACCGGTGAACGGGTCGACGCCGGGGCCCATGTCCGCGAGGGCGCGGTTGTACATGTCCCGGGTGGTGTTGCGGTTCAGGCCCGGGTTGTAGTCGCGGAAGCCCATGTCGTACGTGCCGGACTGAGCGTCCCAGCGCTTGGCGTTGTAACGGTAGGGGTTGTATGCCTCCTTGGTGGGGTCGGCGGCGTCGGGCTTGGGTATCTGTCTGCTCGGCAATTAGAGGACGGCGGCACCCCGACACGGCAGCGCTCTCGGCCATCGCGGACATCGCCGCGTGGACTCACCGCGACGGCTACGCCCGCGCTGTGCCCGGGCCAGACCCTCTACGACCGTCTGCCCGAGATGGGGATCGTCCGCGGACGATCCCCAGTGATCACGCTGGAATACGGAACGACCTTCGCCACCTCGGCATCGGCGCCGTGCGGGTCAGGTGGCGGGGTTCTGCGCACCGAAGTGCTGAGCGCGGAGGACCAGGACGACGTCGTCGCGGTAGTCCTCCTGGTACCAAACCATCACGGTGCCCTCGGCGAACGTCCTGACGCCGGACGCCGACTCGGTGATGTCGAAGGACTTGCCGATGCGGCGGACTCCCACGGCGTCAGCGATCCGCTGCGCGATTGCCTCGACCTCCAGCCGCTGGGCTGCTTCCAGGCCGCCGACGACGTTCTCGGCGTCCGGTTCGTACTCCCAGGTCCAGTCGCTCACGCTGCGACGGCCTCCGCGAGGATCGAAGCCAGCTCGGTCGCGGCGGCGCGACGCTCGGCGCGGTCGTCGGACTCGCTGACGATGCGTTCGCACTCGCGGAAGCGGGCCAGGCGCTGCGGGTAGCGGGCGACCCCGACCCATGACCACCAGTGCTCGACGAAAGCGCGGGGCGGCGTGAGCGTGTACTCGTCGCGGGCCTGGCGCATCGCCTCGTCCCACTGATGGTCGAACTGGGCGAGGGCGCCTGGGTCGAGGCGGCCGACGGCGACGCGCAGCGCGGCCGGATTCTTCTCGGGCATGGGGATGCGGGGGCCGGTGGGCTCGGCGGCCTGCTCGGTCATTACGGACTCCTGGGAGGCAGAGGGTCAGGCGGCGGAGTGGAGCACGGATGGCGTGACGGCGCCTGCGGCCTCCTCGGGAGGCTCGTTCCGCCGCGGCTCGCGTGGCGCGGCGTGAAGCCCGGCCGAGACGCGTTCGGCGACGGTCTCGCGCAGCAGCAGCTCGCACAGCACGCTCATGGACTGGATGCCCTCCCGCTCGCGGCGCTCGTCGGCACGGGCCCAGGCGGCGTCGCCGATGGCGGCGAGGTGACCGCTCCGTCCACCGGCACGGACGTCCGCCTCGGGGACGGGGACGTCGACGACGCCGGAGGCATACCGGTCCAGGAGGACCGTGAGCAGGTGGCCCACGGTCAGGGCTTCGCCAGCTGCGATGTCGTCGGCGCGGTCCCAGGTGGCGTCGTCCACGTGGGGGCGGCGGGTTGTGCGGGCGAGGGTGGCCCGCTTCTTGCGGGGCGGCATGGCCGGCCTCCGTGGTGTGTCATGCGGCGGTCGTGGGCCACTCTAGCCTGACCAGGGCTGCTTTTCCGACTCGGTCTGAATTATCGATCTAGTGCTTGATTCCGCTTTCGGTGGTATAGCTGCTGGTAGCGGGGTGGTTGTGGGTGCTCGGGGGCGGGTGCTGGGTCATGATGCTGAGGGCACGGGCGGGCCGTGACGAGGGCGAGGAAACGGTGATCCACCGCCTGGCGGCTGCCAGGAAGGCGCCGAAGGTTCTGGTGGAGCGGCGCCGGATGGTGGAGCTGAGCTGGGACGGCTGGCTGGGCAGATCGCCGACGAGCTGAGGTGCAGTCAGAAGACGGTGCGCCGCTGGTTGCACCGCTTCAACCGCTCGGGGATGGAGGGCCTGGAGGGTCTGGGCGGGCAGGGCCGCAAGCGAAGGATCACCGAGGCAGAACGCTCCCGGATCATCGCGATGGTCAAACTGACGCCGCCCGGCCGACTCGAGGTGCAGCCGTCGAACGAGATGTGGGCCGCGGACGAGTCGGGGCCCTCGGAGTGGACCTTGGACACACTGGCCGCCGCGGCCCGGGGCCTGGGCATCGAGGTCAGCCGTTCCCAGGTGCGCCGGATCCTGCTGGCCGAGGGGGTGCGCTGGCGGCGCACGCGCTCGTGGACCCGCTCGAGAGATGCGGACTTCGAGGGAAAAGGACGCGGATCGTCGAGCTCTACACCAGCCCGTCCGACGGCGCGACGGTCGTCTGCGCCGACGAGCTCGGCCCGGTGATCCCCCGCACCTTCCCGCCGGCACCGGGCTGGTCACCGGACGGACACCGCATCAAGAACGAGATCGACTACTCCCGCGGACCGGAGAAAACCTGGGTCTACGGCGCCTTGCGCATCCGCGACGGCCAGGAGCTCACGATGACCGCCACTTCCCGCAACAGCGCCTTCTACCAGCAGTTCCTTCAACTGGTCGAGGACGCCAACCCCGTCGGGGACATCTATGTGATCACCGACAATCTGTCCTCGCACAACAGCGTGTCCACCCGGACCTGGCTCGAGGACCATCCCCGCATCAGGCACGTGTTCATCCCGGTCGGCGCCTGCTGGCTCAACCTCCAAGAGGGCTGGTGGCGCACCTTCCGCAAGACCGCCCTGGCCGGACGCTCCTTCGGCGACCCCGACCACATCACCCACGCCACCGAAGTGGCCACAGCACAGCTCAACTCCCGTGCGCGACCGTGGATCTGGGGCAGACCCGCACCACCCACCAGGCGCTTACGCCGCCGATATGTGTACATCCTTTCCCGTCACGGATGAAGTCGAGTACCGCCGCGCGTCCGGCGACCGGGCCGAGCACTCCCTGTCCGGGCATCGTGAAGGTCCAGGTGGTGTCTTCGGTCAGGATCGCTTCCAGCTCGGGCACATTCAGCTCGTCCAGGGCGTGGGCGTAGTTCGCCACCGCCTGCTGGAGTTCGGCGATCACGAGGCCACCGTCAGCACGATCTTGCCTTGGATGTGGCCCTGCGCGGCTCGCGTGTGTGCGCTGACAGCCTCGGGCAGCGGGTAGGTGCTGTCCACCCCGACCTGGAGCTTGCCCTCGTCGAACAGGCGCCCGATCTCGGCGAGCTGGGGGCCGTTGGAACGCACCTGAATGTTCGAGACTGTGATGCCCAGACGCGCCGTCTCTTCCGGGTCGTACTGGGCGAAGAACACCGGAAGCATGGTGCCGCCGCGCTTGAGCACGGTCAGGAAGCGTGAGCTGTCCGGGCCGCCGACGGTGTCGATCACCAGGTCGACGCCGCTGACCACGTCCGCGGCCTGCGTCGTGGTGTAGTCGATGAACTCATCGGCGCCGAGCTTGCGCAGGAACTGCTCGTGCCGGCTTGAGGCCACCGCGATGACGTGTGCCCCCTTCCATTTCGCCAGCTGCACCGCGAAGTGGCCCACTCCACCGGCGGCCCCGTTGACCAGCACGGTCATCCCTGGCGTGATCGGCACCGGCTGGTGCACCAGGCCGGTGAAAGGAGACGGCACGTTGTGGCCGAGATCAACCAGGTACTGCCAGGCCGTCAGCACGGCCATCGGCGCCCCAGCCGCCTGCACGTGGTCGGTACCGGCTGGCTTGTGAGCCAGGTCCGAAGCCGGCGCGGCCACGTACTCGGCGTACGTCCGGCCGTCGAATCCGGGGAACCGCAGCATGCCGAAGACCTCGTCACCGACGGCGAACCCCAGCACGTCCGGAGCGACCGCCTGGACCACGCCCGACATGTCCGTTCCTGGGATCAGGGGGAACTTCAGCGCAGGCCTCATCTCGGCCGGCATGACCTTCATCCCCTCACGCAGGTACCAGTCCGGCGGGTTGATGCCCGCCGCGTGCACCCGGACGAGCACCTCGCCCGGGCCGATCTCGGGAACCGGCACCTCGTCGTACTGCAGAACTTCCGGCCCGCCCGCTTCGTGGAACTGGATCGCCTTCATCGCGCCTGTCGCTTTCTCGGGGAAACGTTGCTCCTTCAGTCAAGGCCCGGGACGGCATGGCCGTCCAAGACCGGTTCGTCAACCTGATCATTCCGAAACAGCATGACGCGTACCCTGCAGGGGTGAACGATCTCGGACAGGACCTGGACCTGCGGCTGGTGCGCTACTTCACCGTGGTGGCGGCGCACCTGCACTTCGGCCGGGCCGCCGCCGACTTGCACGTGGCCCAGCCGGCGCTGAGCCGCCAGATCCAACGGCTCGAGAAATATCTCGGCACACGACTGCTGGACCGCACGCCCCAGGGCACGCGGCTCACTCCGGCCGGCCAGAGGTTCCTCCCCCAGGCCCAAGCGCTGCTGCAGGCCGCCCGCCAAGCCGAGCAGGCCGTGCGTGAACAAGCCCAGACCGAACGAATCGCCATCGGTTACGTCGAAGACCTGGTGATCACTGCCGCCGTGCGGGAACTGCGCCGCCGTTACCCCAACGCCGAGATCGCCACCCGGCATCTGAACTGCCGCGACGTCGGGGCACTGTCCGACAAGCACGTCGACGCCCTGATCGCGCGGGCCCCGTTGCCACTCGTTGCCGACGACGTGTTCACCACCCCGCTGTACGAGGAGCCCCGGATGCTCGTGGTCCCGCGTGGCCATCCCTTGTCCGACCGCGCGTCGGTGACCGCGGAAGAACTGGCCGGCGAAGAGGCGGCGCCGTGCGCGTTCGAGACCGCAGACTGGCCTTCCTACCGAATCCTCGGGGCCGGCGTGCCGCCGATCGAGAGCTACGAGGACAAGCTCGAACTCGTCGCGAGCGGCAGGGCGATCGCCGTGCTACCGGTCGGCGATCGGCGCAGCTCACTGCGTCCCAACCTCGTCACCGTGCCGATCGAGGGCGCTCCCCCCAGCCAGGTCGTCCTGGTCAGCCGCAAGGGCGACCCGAATCCGATGATCAGGAATCTCGGGCTGGCGGCCAAGGCCGTCCTGACCGCCGCGGCAGCCTGACCGGAACCAGCCGACCCGCTTGGCGCTGAACTGCACCAAGCGGTGCTCACGCGCACCGTGTTCGTCGCGTATCTGCCGGTATCGCTCGGGGTTGGGCACCGTCGATGACCGGTTCGCTGCCCAGGGCGCGGGCCCACGCGATCGGTGTCGTGTTCGCCGACGCGCAGGATCAGGCTGTGCGGGGGCGGCCCGGCTCGGGGCAGATGCTGCTGGAGATCGCGAAGCCAGTCAGCGGCAGGTCCGGGTGCTGTTGCAGGAGACCGCCACCGGCGTGGCGGGGTTCGACGCGGACGGTGATGCGCATGAGGTGCTGCTCCTTGTCGTGGACGAGAGAGAGCCGCGCCCGTCGGGGAGGCGGGGTGCGCGCTCGGGGTTGGGGGGGAGGGTTAGAGGGTTTCGGTGACCACGAGGAACTCATCGCTTTTGAGGTCCATCACGACGTGGGCGTTGATGCCCTGGTCACGCTGGCCGGCGGCGTACTCTTCCGCCGGCCAGGAGCCGCGAGGAGCTCCGGCGGGGAACCGCTCCTGGACGGTGCGGGACTCGCGGTGGTCGTGTCCATCATCCGTCGTCGCCGTTCACGCGCTCGTGAATCTCGATCAGCGTGCCGACGGCGTCGGGGTTTTCGGCTGTGCCGACCCACTGTCCGCGTGTAGTGCAGACTGGGACGGCGTCGTTGTCTGCGTCGAACACCACGACGTAGTCGCCGTACCTGTCGAGGACCATCTCCTGCAGGGCCCGCGCCGGTGCGACGGCCAGGACTTTCAGGTCGTCGACGGTGAGCCGGGCGGGCTCCGCGGGGTTGTCGGGCTGGGTTGGGAACCCCGAGACGTGCAGCAGGTCGCCGGGCTGGATCTCGGTGAGCAGCGTGGCCGGGATCCGGGGATTGCCGGTGGTGCAGGACCAGACCACGTCGTCGACGGCGTCGTCGGTGGGGGGAGACGACCAGCTGGAACCGGGCGGTCCCCGGGGCGTCGCCGGGTTGGGGGACGGCGTAGAGGTAGCCGTCGACGGTGAGCGGCTTGGTGTCCTTGACTTCCTCCCCTGGTTCCGGCGCGTCAGCGCCGCAAGAGTCTTCGCCGGACGAAGAGGGTGGAACTGACCTGTCCGACGGTGGGAGGCGCGACCTCGCCGCGGTCGGGGAGATCGGCAGCGCCGCGGCGTGCGCTCACTGCGCCTCGTGCAGGCGGGGGTAGTCGGTGTAGCCGCGGTGGTCACCGCCGTAGAAGGTGGCCGGGTCGGCCGTGTTGTAGGGACCGTTGGCGGCCAGGCGCGCGGGGAGGTCGGGGTTGGCCAGGAACAGGGCGCCGAAGGCGATGATGTCCGCGGTGCCGTCCTGGATCAGGTCGAGGGTGTCTGGGCCGGTGGGCGCCGGGTGGGTGAACGGGTTGAGGATGAACGTCCCCGGCCAGGACTTGCGCAGACGTGTGGTCAGCGTGCGGTCGGGCCCCTCGACCATGTGCAGGTAGGCGAGGTCCAGCAGGCCGAGCGCCGCCACCAGGGTGGTGTAGGTCTCCTCCACATCGGCTGGGTCGGTCTCGGCGATGTCGTTGAAGGGGTTGCCGGGGGAGATGCGGAAGCCGGTGCGGTGGCCGCCTATCGCCTCCGCGACGGCAGCGGTGACCTCCACGCCGAAGCGGGCCCGGCCAGCGGCATCGCCGCCCCAGTCGTCGATGCGTTGATTGGTGTTCGGGGCGAGGAACTGGTGGATCAGGTAGCCGTTCGCGCCGTGGATCTCCACGCCGTCGAAGCCGGCGGCGATCGCGTTGCGTGCTGCGTTGGCGAAGTCGGCGATCGTGCGGACGATGTCGTCGGCGTCCAGTTCCTGCGGAGTGACGAAGTCCTTCGGACCCTGGTGGGTGAACACTTGGCCCTTCGCCGCGACGGGCGAGGGTCCCACGGGATTCAGGCCGTCGGGCAGCAGGCTGGGGTGGCTGATGCGGCCGGTGTGCATCAGCTGGGCGAAAATGATCCCGCCTTCGAAGTGGACGGCGTCGGTCACCTGCCGCCATGCGGCCACCTGCTCCGCGGAGTGCAGGCCCGGCGTGTCGGGGTATCCCTGGCCCACTGCGGAGGGCTGGATGCCCTCGGTGACGATCAGGCCGGCGCTGGCGCGCTGGCCGTAGTAGGTCGCCGTCAGGTCTGTCACGGTGGCCCCGGGCCCGTAGGCGCGGCTGCGGGTCATCGGCGCCATCGCGATGCGGTTGGCCAGACGCTGGCCGGCCAGCTCGATCGGGGCGAATGCGGTCGTCGTCATCATTTTCCTTGTCGGGTGGATGGTGGGTGGCCGACCGTCTGGGGCGCGGTCGCGGTTGGGGGCCCGCGCCGGAATCGCTACTGCGGTCCCGTCACAGGGCTCGCCTTGCACGCGCGCCCAGTCCAGTCGCTGCGAAGGGGCTAGGAAGGCCGAGAGAAGTCCCACGAGCGGCCTGTCTCTTCGGACTCGGGATCCGCTGTCACAGTGAGGAGAGGACCCGGATCCGGTCGGCCATGACGCGCTGGGCGACGTCGGTGGTGAAGGCGATGCCGTCGAACTCGTGCGGCACGCCTGGGTGGAGATGGAACTCCACCGGGACGCCGGCCTGGCTCAGCCGCAGCGCATAGGTGAGGTCCTCGTCCCGGAAGATGTCCAGCTGGCCGACCTCGATGTATGCCGGCGGCAACCCTGCCGGATCGGCCACCCGCGCGGGTGCCGCGTGTGCCGGCACGTCCGGGCCGGCGATGGCGTCGCCGAGCAGCGCGCCCCATCCGGTGCGGTTGTCGTCCCACGACCAGGCCACGAACGGTGCCAGATGCGGGTCGGCGGTGAGGTTGCGGTCGTCGAGCATCGGCATGACCAGGACCTGCAGGGCGATTGCGGGGCCCAGCCGGTCCCGCGCCAGGATGGACACCGCTGCGGCGATCCCGCCGCCGGCGCTGTCGCCGAACACCGCGATGCGGGCCGGGTCGACGCCGAGTTCGACCGCGTGCTCGTGCAGCCAGACGAGGGCGGCGTAGGCGTCTTCGACCGGTGTGGGGTGCGGGTGTTCGGGGGCGAGCCGGTAGTCGACCGAGAGGATCGGGGTGCCGCTGGCGGAGACGTAGCGGGCGATCGAGCCGTCGAACAGGCCGACGTGGCCGAGGATCATGCCGCCGCCGTGGAAGTAGACGGCCGCCGGCCCGGGTTCGCTCGGCGTGCCCTGCTTGGTGTACCAGCGCAGCAGTATCTGCTCGCCGTCGGCGGTCAGCAGGTGGTGGTCGGTGATCGTGACGTCGGCCGGCGCCGGCTGGGCGGTGTCGCTGTGGGCGATGAGCCCTTCCAGCGCGGCGCGGCGGCCGGCGACGTCCCCGACCTGCGGGGGCGTCATGTCGGCCATCGCCGCTGCCATCGGAGCGAAAATCTCGGCGACCTGGGGGTCGAGAGCGAATGCCATGACGGTACTCCTTCGTAAATGCGGTGGGCTGATACCGGGGGAGGGGAAGGGTCAGACGGTGATGACGGTCTTGCCGGGCAGCGTCCCGGAGTCGCTGCGGGCGTGCACCGCCGGCAGCTCGGCGAGAGTGACCCGTTCGGCGACATGGACGCGGAGCGTGCCGGCGTCGACGCGGGCGACGAGGCCGGCGAGCTGGTCCGCGTCGCTGCGGACGAAGACGGACACCGTCCGCACCCCGCGGGCGGGGTCCTCAGGTGCCGGGGTGGTCGTGCTGAGCAGCACCCCGCCGTCACGGACGAGGCCCACCAGGTCCACGGTCTCCTCCGGCGAGGTGGTCGCGAGGTTGAGTACGACGTCGAACTGGCCGTCGGCGGCCTGAGTGACGGGAGCAGCGGTGTAGTCGATGATCTGGTCGGCGCCGTAGCTGCGGACTCGGTCGCCACTGCGCGCGCTCGCGGTGGCGGTGACGTGAGCCCCTGCCTGGTGGGCGAGCTGGACGGCGTAGCCGCCGACCGCGCCACCGGCCCCGTTGACCAGGACCCTCTGCCCGGCCTTCACGTCGGTGTACTCGAACAGTGCCTGCCACGCTGTCAGCCCCACCGCGGGCAGGGCAGCGGCGTCGGCCAGCTCGACCGTCTTCGGGGCGGCGGCCAGCGCCTGCGCAGGCGCGAGCACGTACTCGGCAGCTGCGCCGGTCGCGTTCATCGGCAGGAACGCCACGACCGCGGCGCCCACGCTCCAGCTCTCGACTCCTTCACCCAGTTCCGCGATGGTTCCGGCGACGTCGATCCCCGGCACGTGCGGGAAATGGAGCGGGAAAACCTGCTGCAGGTAACCGGCGCGGATCGCCGCATCGACCGGGTTGAACGATGTGCCGTTCACCTTCACCAGCACCTGACCCGTACCGGGGGCCGGCCTCTCGGTCTCTTCCTGGACCAGGACGTCACTGTCGCCGTACCGGTGGTAACGAACTGCCTTCATGGCCGTCTCCTACTTGCTTCGAAATCGAAGTACATGGAAGACGGTAGCCTGCTTCGAAGTCGAAGCAATATCCCGGCGAGTGAGATGTCCGTCACATTATGCTTCGAGGTCGAAGCACATAGGATGAGTGGATGGCCAAAACCGACGCCCTCGCCCCCGAACAGCTGGGCACCTACTTTGCGCTCATGGAGGCCGTCAGTCTGCTGCAGCACGCCGTCGAGCAGCAGCTACGGGCCGATGGCGACATCAGCTACGTCCAGTTCCAGCTCCTGGCCCGCCTTGCCGACTCCGACGGACGGTTGACCATGACCGAACTCGCCGACGGTGTCGTCTACAGCCGCTCGGGGCTGACCCATCAAGCCGCACTGCTGGAAAAGGCGGGTCTCATCACCCGCGGTCCCAGCCCCGACGACCAGCGCGCCACCCTGGTCACCATTACCGACGCCGGCCTCACCCGGGTCTCCACAGTCCTGCCCGGCCACATCCAGGTCGCACGCCGCCTGCTGTTCGACCCCCTGTCCGACCAGGACCTGCACGCCCTCGGCGACATCATGACCCGCGTCCGCGACCACATGCGGGCCCAGCCACCCCGCTCAGCCGCACCCCGCAAACGCCACACCGGCCCGCGAACCGTGCGCGGAGCGGAGGCGTCGACAGACTAAACAGACTCCCTCCCGGTTCCGCGGGATCACCGTGCTGGCCGACGTCAACAGGTTCCCTTGTTTGCGGCAGCGGTTCTGGATCACTTTCCCGGACCCGAGCCCTGAGAAGTGAACAAAGCCAGTCGGCGTGTAGGTGAACTCGACGTTGTTGGCTGCGGCCGAGTCGCGGACCCGGCTGTCGGGAGTGTCATGAATCAGGTGTGAGCCTCCACGAAGGAGTCACCTGATGAGTACGACGATGGATCACCGGATCGAGATCTCCGGCAGCGTGTCGCTTGCCGTGGCTGACAGCAGTGTTGAGGGTGCCGACGTGAAGTCGATGCCGGTGTCGCCGAACGGTCTGTCCAGCGAGCTGCTGGAGGAGCTGGCCGCGCTCGCGGCCGAGAAGGTCCGCGGGGAAGGGCTGCGGCTGTCGGCGCCGAGGCACTCAAGATTGACGTGCGTATCGTCGAGGCCAGCATCGACACCATGAGCGTTCAGAGAGCAGTCTCGAACTGAATCGGCCCATCAGGGCGGCGCGGTTCAGATGCGCGCGGTGCGCCCGTGGCAGTGCGGGAGAGGCGGACCTGTTCCAGGCGCAAGCTGTTCGATCAAATGGCCGCTTCGCGGAGCTGCCGTCCCGGTGTTCCGTTCGCGTTCCGCCGACGAGTGACGCTTGCCATCACCCTTGTCGCAGCGACTCGTTGGGCGGGTCCGGTCAGCCGGTGCCGGCTTTAGAAGGGGGGGTCAGGGCGTCCAGGGTCATGCCGGTGATTCGGGTCTCGAGTTCGGGTTGATCGTCCACGACCGCTGCGCGGAAGGTGCGCGCGGACACGATCGACATCAGCCACCAGGAACCGGCGAGCGGGTCGAGGTCGGCGCGGACGCCGCCCTCGCGCTGACCGTGGCGGATCAGCTCGGCGAACGCGTCGGCGAGCTGGCGCAGGGCCGCGCGTGCGGCGTGCTCGACGCCGGGTTCGGCGGTGAGTGAGGTGGCGTCGGAGAACAGGAACCCGAGTGAGCCGGGGGCGTGGAAGCGTTCCATGTGACCGGGATCCAGAAACGCCGCGAGCAGCTCGGGCACGGGTGTTCCCTGGTCGGCTTGCTCGACGAGAGCGCCGCGCACAGCGGCGACGGCCCGTTCCAGGACAGCGGCGTACAGGGCCGACTTGGAGCCGAAGTTCTGGAAGACCACCGGCTCGCTCACCCCGAGCCGGGCGGCGACCTCCGAGACCTTGCCCCGCCGGTAGCCGTACTCGGAGAACACCTCGATGGCCGCGGCGAGAATCGACTCCTGCCGCTCGGCGGAGTTGAGCCGGGCGCGCGCCTTGCCGCCGGGTTGGGAAGTTCGGATGTCGGTCACCTCGGCATCGTAGCCCCATTGCACCCACAACTTAGTCACGACTAAGCTGCGACCGTTCCGTTCTTAGTCACGACTAAGTTAGGGGTTGATGATGGCTCTCGGACGACTTCTGCACGGCGCACCGCATGCGGACACGCCGGGCCAGACGATCGGGCCGGCTCGTACCTACGAGGCGTTCGTCGAAGTATTCTTCGCAGGCCAAAGGCGCCGGGCCTACACGCGGCTGGTGGAGCTCAGTGGCGCCCGGACCGGTGACCGGGTGCTGGACGTGGGGTGCGGCACCGGTTACCTGACCCGGTTGGTCGCGAAGGCGGTGGGCCCGGCCGGTCAGGCGGTGGGCGTCGATCCCTCGCCCACGGTGATCGAGTACGCGCGCAAGAAGAGCCACGGGGCCGCCTGTGCGTACGAGACGGGCGTCGCTGAGGCACTGCAGGCGCCGGACGGATCCTTCGACGTTGTGGTTACGAGCCTTGCCATCCACCACATCCCCGCAGAACTTCGGCCCGCCGCGATGGGTGAGATGTTCCGGGTGCTGCGCCCCGGCGGGCGGCTACTGCTCGCGGACTTCCGGCCGCCGCGCAGCAGGGTGGTCCGGCACCTGGTGGGCTCGCTGACCGGACCGGCGATGGAGCACAACCCGGTCGACGAACTCGACCGCCTCGCGGCGCAGGCAGGATTCGCCGTCCGCGGTCGCGGTGATGTGCACCCGTGGCTGCGGTACGTCCATGCTGTGCGACCGGAGGTCGCGCGATGAGGCGGTCTCTGTGGATGAACCGCGCCTTCCGGATCATGTTCTGGCTGCTGTTGGCAGCCGGCATCGTGGTGCACCTTTGGATCAGTGCGCGCGTCGGGCTCGTGATGGTCACCGTCGGTTTCACGGCACACGTGCTGGCCGCTGTGGCGGGCCGTCGTTGGCTGGCGCAACGGCGATAGGCCCGCCGCACCGTCAGTTCAGGGGACTGTTCGCTCCAGCATGGTCCCTGCGGTCACAGTTCCTTGATGCGGATGTTCCGGAAGGCGACCATCCCGGTGTGGGCCTGGAGGCCGAGGAAGCCGGAGGCCGGGTCGGCGGTGGCGGCCCTTCCTCGCCAGGTGTCGGTGTTGGTGAACAGCGAGGTCTGGGTGCCGTTGAGACGCACGGTGTACGTGTTGCCGCGGACTTCGATCTCGTAGTCCGTCCACTGGCCGGGGACCAGCGGGGCCGGTCGCTGGTATGCCTGGCCGACGGGGATGGGGATCCCGTACACGGCGCCGGTGCGGTGCTGGTCCTGACCGTCCGGTGACGCCGTTTCGTCGATCTGGATCTCGAAGCCGGTGTCGACGGCGACCCAGTGCTGGTTGTTGTACGGGATGAGGCGGGTGGGGTCGTTCCGGTCGGGGACCCGCCGCTTCGGGTCCCGGAAGCGTACGAAGACGCCGGAGTTGTCGGCGACCGTCGAGGTGCGCAGCTGCAGTCGCAGGACGAAGTCGCTGAAGTTCTGGCGTGTGTAGTAGAGCAGGCCGAGTTCGCCGCCTCCGGGTTGGCTGACGATGGCTCCGTCGACCAGGGCGAAGGTGCCGCCGCCGACGCTGCGCCACAGGTTGAACGTGCGGTCGGTGCCATCGAAGAGGGGGCGGAACCCGTCCTCGGGGGCCGACGGTTGTGGCGGCGGCACGACGTGGTCGGCGGTACGGCGGGTGAGGGCGACCCCGGAGAGCATCGGGTTGGGCGAGCCGATGGTCGGCAGCGTGCTCGGGCCGACCGCGTGAAGGTTGTCGCTCTCGTGCAGACGGCCCCAGATGTCTGTGACCGAGGACGCGGGGTCTTCGCCCATCCACAGGGTGCCGCTCTCGTGGTGGGTGGAGGACAGGATGTCGCGGCGGGCTTCGGTCGCGGGCGGAATGTCCTGCCAGCCGCCTCTGCCGAGGTACTGGATCGGACCGCCGTTCGCCAGGAGGAGAGCGACCTCGTCGGTGGCACGGTCCAGCGCGTCCCAAAGGGCCATGTTGCGCCGGACCGGGTCGGCCGGGTCGTCCGCCTCGAGCCGGACGAGCGCACGAGGCTGTCCGTAGTCGTACGGACCCTGCGGACCCAGGTGGTCGAGAGCGATCCGGTTGAGCGGGTCGGGCGAGGTCCTGTCGCCCGTCATCTCGCCGATACCGCGCAGGGTCACGACGAGCCATTCGTCCGTTAGGTCGCGGAAGCGGTCGAGGGTGTCGATGTCGGGGATCTTCTTGAAGAGCTCTGCCTCGGAGTCGGTACCCAGCGCGCCCACGCCCGAGGCGGTGATCTGGAGGTGGAAATGGCCGGGGCTGCCGTCGGTGTGGGTGTGGACGCCCTTGACGAACAGGGCGGAGACGGCCAGTTCCTTGATGCCGGCCAGGGCGGTGCCGAGGGAGGCGCGGGGCAGGCGGATCGTGACGTTGGAACGCAAGTGCGCCATCAGGTTGCGCCCGATCAGCCCATGTTGGTTCGGCAGCGCGGCCAGAGCGAGCCGGGTGCTCTCCACCGTTCCCAGGGCGAGGAAGACATGGCCGGACGCGGGGACATCGACCGTGCCCTGGTTGGTGACCACCCGGGTGATGCGGCCGCCCTGGCGCTCCAGCCGGATGACCTTGGCACGGTCGACCAGCATCAGCCGCTTCTTCACGTCCCGCTCCGCGGAGCCGCCCACCGCACTCTGTTCCGCCTCGGCCTGGGCCAACCGGGCAGCGCGGATGAGCAGTTGGATGCCGTTGAACTTGTTGAACGGGAAGAATCCGGGGCGCGGTGAAGCGGACTGTACCGCCAGCGGGGCGTCGAGCTCTCGCAACAGCTGTGCCTTCGGCTGCGATGCGGTCATCGGCGTACCCCGGTTGCCGACCAGGGCTGTGGGAGTACCGGTTGGGCGGGTGCGCAGGCCGTCGTAGAGACGCTTCTTGAGGGCGTCGTGGAGCGGGCCGTAGACGAAGTCGTTGGTCTGGGCGGTGCCGATCTGTTCGGCGGCGGTGTCCAGGTATCCGCCTGCGGTGAGGTCGTCGCGGACCGCTTTGGGCCACCCAGCCAGCTCGGAGTCGATGAAGTACGGCGACCAGCCGCCCCAGAACAGGGACCGTCCGCCCGGACAGAACGCCAGGCCGGGGAATCGCTGGTTCCACATCTGCGGGCTGTCCGAATTCCAGGGAACTCCCCACACCTCACCGGGATTCAGCTGGGGCGGAAGATTCTGGGTGTGTTCCGGAAGCGCGAATGGACCGGCCTCCAGCACAAGAATTCGATGCGCGCGCGAAGTGTCGTTGAAGAACAAATGACTCGCGAGGACCGCTCCGAAACTTCCGCCACCCAGCACGATCAGATCGAACGGTCGCGCATCGGCATGCGCGGCCGTATCAGTGCTGGCCAAGGCTTCGTCCAGGCCGTTGCATACGTAGCGGCCCAGGACGTCCAGAGTGAAGTCGGTGGTCTGAGGAACAAGGCTGGTCGGCATCTTCAACCCCTCCGCTGTTCGAGTGCGCACCGGAAATTCTTGGCGCGTCTGACAGACCGGCTTAATCCGCAATGGGCCAACCGTCAATGAATGAGGAGAAATGCGAGAGCGTGTTCCTCTCCCCGCTCGCTCCATCCTCTCTTCGCCTGGTCACAGCCGCAACTTCAGTGAGGCCGCCGCAATCAGCCCAAAGATGAATGAGAATGCCATCCGCGCGGGAGAGGCGAACTCTGGTGCGAATATCGCAGAGTTCGCATGCTGCTCGCTCACGCGGCCGCTCGCCGTTGGGGCCCACCGGCCGACCCTTTGGCGCCAGAGCCAAGGCGGTGGGTGTCGTCGAAGAGGAGGCGTTCGGCGAGACGGACCGCGTGAGGGCGGCGAGGGCGGCTGCGGCGCGGAGCACGTCGAAGGTGTCAGCAGAGGGGACGTCGACGAGCAGGCAGCGGCAGAAGACTCCTCCTCTGCCGCAAGCGCGAGGTGAACGCGACTGTCAGGGTGTCGGCAGGTAGGTGAGGAGGGCGGGCCTGCCGCCGGGACCGTGCGGAACGGGACAGTAGCTGCTGTGGGTCGTGGGGTCGACGGCCACGACATGGGCGCCGTCCGCCAGCCGGGCACGGCCGGCGATGGTGAGCTGCCGGCGGCCGCTGTCGCCGATCGTGACCCAGCCGGATTCGGCGGCGGCATACAGGCGGTGGGCGGCGGTGTCGTAGGCCAGGACGTCGGGGTCATTGCCGACGCGGTCGGTGCCGGTGATGCACCAGGTGGTCAGGTCTGGGGTGAGGAGGCGGGCGTTGCCGTCGCAGGCAACGAAAGCGAGCCGGTCTGCGGGGGCGAGAGCGACACCGTGGTCGTGGTCGCAGCCGGCGAGCGGGACGCGGCGGGTGATCTGGAGCGCGGCCGGGTCGATGACGGCGAGTTCGTTGCGGGTCTGGGCCCCGACGAGCATGCGCCGGCCGACGGGGTCGTAAACGACGTTCCCGCCCTCACCGCCGAGGGCGACGGTGCCTCGCACGGCGCCCGTAGCGGCGTCGACGACGGTTTCCGAACTGCCTGATTCGTTGGTCGTCCACATCGTGCCGTGCACCGGGTCGTAGGCCAGGCCGTCGGGATAGTCGCCGGTGGGGCTCCGATGGAGGACGGTGCCGGTGGTCTCGTCGATGGCGACGACCTGGTTGGCGTCGGTGGCGGTGGCGTACACCCGGTTTCGGGCAGGGATCACCATCACACCGTGGACGCCGGGCAGGCCGTCGATAACCCGTACGACTCGGTTCGCTCGGACATCGACCTCGATGACCTGACCGGCCCCGAGACGGGCGATGAAGAAGAGCCCGCGGCCTGCATCCAGACTCTCGTAGTCGAAGCAGTAACTGTTGCCGGGCAGCGTAAGGGTGCCCGACTGTCGCAGCGGTAGCGCCAGGCGGGACGGTGCGCCGTCGCCCCGGGTGAGCAGGACACCGGCCACAGCGGCGACCATGGCGACCACCAGGCCGACTGCGAGCGCAAGCAGTGAACGGCTGCTGAAGCGGCTGTTCAAGTGCGGACCTCCCCGGGCGTGAGGGGAGGCGGGCAATGAGTATCGCGTTCGCCCGGCTCCCGGGTCAGCAGTAGCAGCGCCGGCGGTCACGCCCGAGGGAGATGCCTTCGGCCGCTTCACCGCGGCCGACGCCGCCCGCACCATCGCCGGCACCGGCCCGGACATGCGACGAAGCGGATCCTGGAACTGACGGGCCCGTTCTTCGACGCGCCGTCCGAGTACCACGGCATGCCACGCTGATCGGACGCGATCCCGCGTGCCGCCGGACGATGACACAGCCCGAAAAGTCACGCTGGGTAACTTCCGGCGACCGGTTGGAGGCACAGGGGCATGGGAAACGGCCCGAACTGACACTGCTCCGAAGGGGCACCGTGACTCGCGCGGGAAGTCCCACCGCCCGTGGCCGGCGGCAGGGACCCGGCCGGGGACCGGCGGTGTCGATGTGGCCGCCGCCCCCAACCAGACACCGCTGAGGCCCCTGACGCTGCGGAACCGCCGGTGGCTGTGCATCTGGGTGTGCGGCCATTGCCAGGGGCTGTGACTTGCCCATGGCTTCGGGTATTCAGCCAAACGGGCCCAATACCTCGGGGGAGGCTGGAAAGGGTGTCGAAACGTGGGGCAGACGTGCCGCCGTGGGAGCGCCTCCACGGTCACGGCGGTTGCGACCGTTGTCCTGGCCATGGTCTGCCAGAACGGTGACGGCACCGACCTTGAGCCGTCTCCGCGGCCCTCAGCCACAATGACGCGCTCACCGTCTCCGGACAAGACCACCAACCCTCCGCCGACGGCGCCCGTCTCCCTGGCCATTCCAGTACGGCCATCTGCGCAGCGCGCTGGTCTCCGAGGGGTACGCTGCGCGCAGCCGCGACGGCATTCACGAACTGATCGACATCGAAACCGTCCGCGCTGTGGACGACACCGTCGCCGACCTCAACGACGACCTCAAGGCCGGCGCGGCCTCTCCGGCCCGGCCGGCCGGCGCGCCATCAAGGCCGCCGCTCGCGCCCCGCGCTTCGAGGACACCGTCATCAACGCCACCACCGCCCGCCGACTCCTCGCGAACGACGACGCCATGCCGTACGACGACCCGCAGGTGCTCCTGCTGTGCCACTACAAGCGTGAGCAGGCCCTGTGCACCGCACCGGAGTCCGCGATTCACCGCGACTCGATCACTGCCTGCCCGGCTGCGGCAACATCGTCCGCACCGACGACCACGCCACAGCGCTACGCGACCGCGCCGACCCTCTCGACAACAGGCCACGCACGTGCCCCAGCCGATCAGCGAACGGTTACGCGACCACGCCGACCGCCTGCGCGGCATCGCCGACACCCCGCACCAGGATCACCTGAAGGACACCACACCGTGAGCGGAGCACTCGATGAGCGCGACGCATCCGCGCCGCCATGGACCGCATCCTGTGCGGCAGGCCTGAGCGCTCCAATGGGGCCCTGACCATCGTGGCCTTCGCCGTCGAGGCCGGTGTCCCCCGCAATGCCCTCACCCAGCGCCACCTCGATCTCAAGAACGAGTTCTACGCCAAGGTCAAAGAGCGCGGGCAGCCCACGGACGCCGAGACCCGGCTACGCAAACACGTCGTACGGCTCAAGGAACTCCGCAAGAAGGACAGAGCCGAGCAACAACAACTACGCGCCGACGTTGAAGGGATCGTCCGGGTGGTCAACCAACTGACCTTGGAAGACCGACAGTTGCGCGACCATCTGTCCACCCCCGACCCGGTCGTCCGTGTCTTCCCCGTCCAGCACACGCCGCCCAAGCCCCGGCTGACAGGGATGCCGGCGCAGGGCACGGATCAGTCCAGACACCTGGAAGGCCTCGACGTAAGCCCGAGCCGACGGCTTCGGTACGGAGTCGCCCAGCCGGCAATGGGCCGGCTGGGCGAGTCACATGGCGCCGTCGCAGTCATGCGACAGATGTCTGAGTCCGATGTCTCAGTGGTCACGCGGTGCACTTGGGAGCCTGGGCACCGGCTCCCGTTCGGATTCCTGGTCGGTCTCTTGGCAGCAGCACTCGCGGTCCGCCTGGCCGGGCCTCGCACGTGACGGGAAGAGGCAGCGTCACGGGTCACCATCAATCCCTGCGTGCAGCAGTTGCTGTCCCCGGCCGTGCAACGTGATGCTGGCCGCCGTCCATGCGATGGCAGCATCGCCTGGCGTACCTGGGCCGGGCTGCTGCCGTAGCAGCTGGCTGCGGAGGTTTCGGAGGAGGTCCGGCGGCGTGTCGGTCGGGCGCTTGAGCACGATCAGCAGACTCCGTCGTTCCGCCATGCAGCCCACGAACTCGGGTCGCTGGGCACGGCACCGGTGGAGTACCACGTCGCGGTGTACTTGGTTCCGTGGTAGGAGACCACGTCTCCCGGCACGTAGGACTTGCTGGAACTCCACGCCGGCCCGCATGCGCCGCCGGTGGCGCTGGGCGAACTGCTGGACGGGCTGCTTGGAGGACTGCTGGGCGAAGAGCTGGGCGAGCTGCTCGGCGAGCTGCTGGGCTGGCCGCCGCTGGAGTTGCCCACAGTGACGGTCCAGCGGGTGGGGTTCGGGTCGTACGCCGCGCCCGAGACGTCCGGCTGGCCGTCGGGGGTCACGTCGTCGTAGGGGAAGGAGTAACCGATGGGCGAGTTGGCGTGGACGATCCGCGCCCAGTGGTTGGTCGTGCCGCCCTGGTAGTAGTCCGCGACGGTGGCCCCGTTGGGCTGGTTGGGGAAGGCGAGCACGGTGCTGCGGTTGAAGGCCGCCGCCACCCGTGCCAGCAACCCCTTCTTGGCATCGGAGTCACTCGGGTTGTTGGTGAAGGGTCCGTGATCGCAGGTGAAGATGTCCTTGGAGGTGGGCTTGGTGAAGGTTGACCCGTCATTGAAGGTCAGCAATCCACCAGTGATGCGCCCGGTGTACGCGCCGCGGCCGCCCTGCAGATCCACGCGAAGGTCGGTGCTGCTGTACTTCGCCCAGACCTGGTCGATGTAGCTGTTCCAGTACGAGCGGAAGGGCATGTGATCCGGTGAGCCGAAGTAGGGGGCCATCAGAGCCTGCGGGGAGATGGCTCGGATCACCGTGCCTTCGCTGTTTCTGATCACCAGTTGGTCCCAGGGCTGCCCATCGGCCGCCGCCTGGGCGACCAGGCCGTTCGCGATCCCTTGCAGCGCCCCGTTCGCCATGGGTTGCACCGTGTGCGTCGCGTTGCCCTCCAGCGTGAGGCCGATCGGCAGCGCCGTCACCAAGTCGACGTACGACACGTTGGAGAACAACTGCGTGGTGTCGAACGTGAACTCACAGAACGACCAGATCTTGTTGGAGTTGGGATCGGTGGAAGTGGCGTATCCCGGCTCGACCAGGGCCGGTCCGGGATTGACAAAGAAGTCGAGGTAGTCGTCCCGGACGAAGTAGACACGCGCCCCGTACATCCGCGGCAGCGTCAGCGTCTTCGGCGCAGCACCGGCCGCGTTCAGTGGGATGGAACAGTCCACACCCAGGGGGGTGTGGGTCTGGGACGGTGACGGTGGGTAGTACTTGCTGCCATCCGCACGCAGCAGCATGAGGCGGTCGGTGCCGACCTCTCTGCCCGTGACGTAAGCCCTCACCGTGCCGGTGATGCCCGCGTTCTCCAACGCGAGTTCGCAGGTCGTGGGACCGGCCGCGGCGCGCGAGCCGAGCAGGCCGACCAGCGGCGCGGAAAGGACGGCGGCACCAGAGGCGGTGAGGAACGCACGACGGGACACCATGGAAGACCTCCAATGGAGCGGGAGACACGGGCGAGCACCCAGAACCTGAACGTGGCTGACATTCGATGGCGCCACTGTGGTCATGGACCTGAGCGCCGTCAAGACTTTGAGCTGAGAGCGCTCCCAAAATCTTAATCCCCACAACTTTTGAAGGAACGCCAGCTTGTTCTGTCCCGATATAGGCTGATCCAAACGAAACCGCTGCTGGTCCCGGCGATGATGGCGCCGCTGGGGCGGCGGGCGTGGTGGGCGCCGCAGCCGCTGCGGCGGGCACACGCGCTGTTCGGGTTGCGGAAGGGGCAGCAGCGGCTCCGGCGCCACTCGCGCACCACTGACCGGGTGGCCGCGGTACCTCCATTGGGGACGGCCTGCGGCCGTCGAGCGGTCTCCGGCTTTCTTTGTTTCATCTCTTGACGACCGTGGTGACGGGGAGCACAGTGGCTGCACTTCGAGAGCGCTCTCAAATGCCCTTTTCAGGTCACCCGCGCATCCACACTCCGTACCCGAGAGGCACCCCGCATGAGTGAAACCTCCGGCACACACCGCAGACGGCGCCCGCTGCGGCGGGCCTTCGTCGCCGTGGTCAGCACCCTCGGCCTCGCGGCCGCCGCCGCCACGCTGGCCTCCCCGTCCGCGAACGCCTCCGCCCCCACGCCCCCGTCGGGCTGGACCCAGGTCTTCCTCGACGACTTCGACGGCGCGGCCGGCACCGGCGTCAACACATCCAACTGGCAGTACGACACCGGGCATTCGTATCCGGGCGGCCCGGCCAACTGGGGTACCGGCGAGGTCCAGTCGTACACGTCCAGCACCAGCAACGTCTCGCTCGACGGCAACGGCAACCTGCGCATCACCCCGCTGCGCGACGCGTCCGGCACCTGGACCTCGGGCCGTCTCGAGACCGTCCGCACCGACTTCCAGCCCCCGGCCGACGGCAAGCTGCGCGTCGAGGCCCGCATCCAGATGCCGAACGTCACCGGCACTGCCGCCGAGGGCTACTGGCCGGCGTTCTGGATGCTGGGCGCGCCCTACCGCGGCAACTACCAGAACTGGCCGAGCGTCGGCGAGCTGGACATCATGGAGAACGTCCAGGGCATGAACCGCGTCTGGGCCACCATGCACTGCGGCACCAACCCCGGCGGCCCGTGCAACGAGACGTCCGGCATCGGCAACTACACGGCGTGTCCGGGCTCGACCTGCCAGTCGGGCTTCCACACCTACACCATGGAATGGGACCGCTCGGTCAGCCCCGAGGCGATCCGCTTCTCCGTCGACGGCACCCAGTTCCACACGGTCACCGCGAGCCAGATGGACGCGACGACCTGGAACAACGCCACGAACCACGGTTTCTTCATCCTCCTCAACGTGGCGATGGGCGGCGCCTTCCCGGACGCGCTCGGGGGCGGCCTGGACGGGGACACCCAGCCCGGCCACCCGATGGTCGTCGACTACGTGCAGGTGCTGCAGTCCGGTGGCGGTACCACACCTCCCCCGACCGGAAACCGCGACGCCTACGGCACCCTCCAGGCCGAGTCCTACGACAGCCAGTCCGGCGTGAGCACCGAGTCGACGTCGGACTCCGACGGCGGCCAGAACATCGGCTCCCTCGCCAACGGCGACTGGGCCCTGTACAAGGGCGTCAACTTCGGCTCCACGGCGGCCCGGCAGTTCAACGCCCGGGTGGCCAGCGGCGCGGCTGGCGGCGTCAGCGGACTGGTCGAGGTGCGCCTGGACAGCCGCAGCAACACGCCCATCGGCAGTTTCGCCGTGGCCAACACGGGCGGCTGGCAATCCTGGAAGACGGTCCCCGCGAACATCAGCTCGGTGACGGGCACCCACGACGTGTATCTGACCTTCACCAGCGGCCAGCCGGCGGACTTCGTCAACGTCAACTGGTTCAACTTCGGGCACTGACGTCCCCGCCCGAGGCCATGCGGCGCCGGGCAGTTCGACCTTGACGCAGGCGTCAACCCCTGGCGTGCGTTTCCCACCCTCGGCGCCTGCGAGATCCCCCTGAGCTAAGCGGCTTTGGTGAAGTTCTCTGTTGATCGTCGGATCCGGGTCTGCTGGCGGGTCAGCGCTTTGTCCACGGCGTCGGCGATGGCTTCGGTGCTGGTGTGGGCGCGTTGGGGATAGTCCTCGTACTTGGCGGAGCGCCAGATGCGTTCGATGTCGTTGAGTTCGGGGCTGCGCGGTGGGAGGTAGAACAGATCGACCCCGATCTTCGCAAGCTGGTCGCGGCGGCCCTTGAACGCCTTGGCGACGTGAGCGGAGGCGTTGTCCAGCACAACCGTGCACGGCCGGGACCGCCGCCAGACCGGCAGCGCGGTGCCTGTGCCGTCCGCGGCCAGGGATAACGCGGCCGCGCCGCCGGGCAGGCCGGCCAGCTTCGAGCAGACGAACTCCAACCTCACAGCAGCGTCGATCTCGCCCGGGGTGTGCTCCCACACGAGATCCGAAGCGGTGCCGGTGATCAGCGCGCCCAGCACGTTGACCCGGCGGCCCTTGGTGTCCTCGCGTGGCACTACGGCCCGCTGTCCGGTGCGGGACCAGGTATAGCCGGTGGGCATGGTCGGAGCGAACCCGGACTCGTCCAGGAAGATCAGGTCCCGCGTGCCCGCGAAGGCCTCCAGCCGTGCAGCCGTGTGCCCTCCAGCCGGGCCCGTGCGGCCTGCTGGAGGGCAGGGTCGGCCTTGTGCCGAAGGCTGTCGCGTGCGTTTCCAGCGGAAGCCGTCCCGTCGCAGCAACTCGGTGAGCCAGGCCGCGGACACCTCAACACCCGTTCAGTCGGCGTGCGCCGTGAGCAGGGCTGATTCAAAGTCCTATCGATCATGAGGAGCTGCTGGTCACACCGCTGTGACAGGCAGGCAGTCGACCGCCACGAATGCAACGAAGTCGACCGCCACGAATGCAAGAGAGCTCCGGTTGACGGGGTGACCTTCCCAAGTCGCCCTGCACCACCGGAGCTTCGATGTGCCGCCAGTCTGCCACTGTCTGCCTGACCAAGTCGCCCACCGCCGCGCAGCGCGCCGAAGGCGGCATCGTCGGGCGGCTGGCCGTCCTGCCCGACCCGCGTGATCGCCGCGGACGCCGCCACTCGCTGGTGTCCGTGCTGCTCACCGCAGCGTGCGCGGTGCTCGCCGGGGCCCGCTCCTATCTGGCCATCGGCCAGTGGGCGAAGAACGCGCCGCAGGACACGCTCGCCCGTCTCGGCGTGCGCGCCGTCGGCGCGTTTCGGGTGCGGCGCGCTCCCTCGACCGGCACCATCCGCCGCGTCCTGGCCGCTGTGTGCCCCGGCGGGCTCGCCGACCTGCTCGGCCGCGACCATGGCGACGCTGCGGAACCTGGCCATCAACACGCTGCAAGACGTCGGGCACCGCAGCATCGCCGCCGGGCTACGCGAGGTCTCCTACGCGGCTTTCACCCGCCCGTTGGAGCTGCTCGGCCTCGCCTGACCTGCACCGCAGCATGATCACCCGGACTTTGAATCAGCCCTGGCGCCGTGAGGCGCTTCACCGTATCCCCGACTCAATCGGGAGGTGAACCGCCCCGTGTCAGGTAGAGACTTCGGAGGGAGGTTTCTGGGTCACCTGGCTTACCTGGACGCGAAAGCGCGAGGGGACAATAGCATGCCAGGAAAGCGAGTGATCACCTGGAGGCGTCCAAGGTGATGCGTCGCAAGGCCCGCGCGACATGGCTAAAGCTGGATTGCGGTGAAAGAACACGCCCGTCGGAAAGACGCCCGAAACCGACGCAGCGTCATCAACCGGATCGCGAAGGCCAAACGGCTCGGAGACAGGGAAACGGTGAAGGCCCTGCGGGCCCAAGCGCGTTCCCTCCCGAGCCAGGACCCAAACGACCCCGGATACCGACGTCTGAACTATTGCAGGTACGCCGACGACTGGTTACTCGGATTCGCGGGACCGAAGCACGAAGCCGAGGAGATCAAAGCACGGATCCGTGACTTCCTGCGGAGTGAACTCCGCCTGGAACTCTCGGAATCCAAAACTCTGATCACCCACGCCGCCAGCCAGGCGGCGCGCTTCCTTGGCTATGAGATCCGGGTTCAACACGCCAATGACAAGATCGACCATCGCGGTCATCGGTCCATCAACGGCGCCGTCGGACTCTTCGTGCCCAGAACCGCTATTCAGGAGAGATGCGCGCGCTACATGCGCAACGGGAAGCCCCAACGGCGAGGCCATCTGCTGCACGACACTGACTTCAGCATCGTCGCGCAGTTCGGAGCCGAGTTCCGCGGGGTCGTCCAGTACTACCTGCTGGCCCAGGACGTCTACCGCCTGAGCCACCTCCAGTGGGTCATGCTGGTCTCCATGCTGAAAACCCTGGCAGCAAAGCACCAAACCTCCGTAACGAAGATGGCCCGCAAGTACAAAGCGACCATCGACACACCAGGCGGACGGCTCCGGTGCTTTGAAGTCACGGTGCCACGCGACGGAGGAAGGAAACCACTGAAGGCCCGCTTCGGCGGGATCCCACTCAAGCGCCAGCGCGCTGCCAAGCTGACCGATCGCGACTTCGGCCAGGCACTTCCTCGGAACGAGCTGATTCACAAGCTGCTGACCGAGAGTTGCGCACTCTGCAGTTCCCGGACGGACCTCCACGTCCATCACATCCGGAAACTCGCGGACGTCAACAAGCCTGGCCGCCGCGAGAAACCTGAATGGATGCACCTGATGGCACGGCGGCGACGCAAAGCACTTGTCGTCTGCCGTCTCTGCCACGAACACATCCACGCAGGCAAGGCCACAGCAAAACTCGGAACTGACCACTGGAGAGCCGAGATGCGGTGAAAGCCGCCTGTCCGGTTCGGGAAGGGGCCGTCGGAAAAGGACCTCCGCCAGAGGCACCTCGCCGGCGGCCTACTTCACAGGAGGGCTTTTCCTCCCGGTCCGGACGCTGACCGGCCGGTCAGCGTCCGGACCGTTGGGACGGCTCAGACCCGGGGCGCGGCGGCTCGGCCCTGGGGCCGGGCGGGTTCAGCCTTTGGGCAGGGTGTAGGTCCGCGCCGCGGGCACCTCGTGGGCCGGTTCGACGTTCGCGAGGCCGCCGGGGGCCTTCTTCGCCGGCTTGTGGATGAAGGTCTGGTACGTCGCTGGCTTGGTGCGGTCCGAGAAGTTCAGCGGCACGCCGAGCACGGTGAGCCGGGACTGCTTGCGGTGGGCGGCGGCTATGCCCTGGCGCGTCAGGTCCTTCGCCTTGCAGGCCGCCTTGAGGTCCTCGCCGAGGACGCTGATCGCGTTCCAGCCGCTGACGACACCCGGGTCGAGCAGGTCCTTCGGGTACTTCGCCGTGTAGTCCTTGGCGAGCTTCTGCATGGCGGGGTTGTCGGCGCTGAACGCCGGGGCGGGGCTCGCCACCTGGAGCATCTTCTCCAGGGCGGGTCCGACCGGGGTCGCCATCAGCTGCGGGGCGAAGCCCGGCGAGCTGGTGAGGACCGGGACGGTGAAGCCCGCGGCGGCGGCGGTGCCGACCAGGGCGGCCGTCTGGCGCGGACCGGCGCTGATCAGGATCGCCTTGACGCCGGCCTGCTTGAGCGCGGTGACCTGGGCGGTCAGGTCCTGGTCGGTGGGCTTGATCTTCTGCCCGACGATGGTCAGCTTCGCTTTCTTCGCCGCGTAGGTGGCACCGGCGAGCGCGTTCTCGCCGTACTCACCCTCGAAGTAGACGTGGCCGATCTTGTCGCCCGCCTTCAGCTTGGCCGTACGGACGACGTAGTCGACGCCGTTGATCATGTCGATGTCGTAAGTGGAGCCGACCACCTGGACGTACTCGCGGCCCAGCAGGGTGGAGGCCCAGGCCATCGGGAACGTGAGCAGGTGCTTGGACTCGAGCTCCTGCGACAGCGAGGACACCACTGGGGAGCCGACCATCTGGGACACGGCGGCCACGTTCGGCTCGGTCTCGGTGAACGCGGACACGGCCTTCTGGACGTCGTAGCCGTGGTCCTTGACGGTGATCCTGACGGTCCGGCCGCAGATGCCGCCGGAGGCGTTGAGCTGGTCGGCGTACAGCTGCTGGGCGTTGACGATGCTCTTGCCGAGCGAGGCGTACGGGCCGGTGAGGTCGGTCAGCGCGCCCAGGGTGATGGTCTTCTCCGTCACTCCGGGGCCGGTCTTGACGCCGTCGCTGCCGGCGCTGCTCGCGTCGGTATTGCTCTTGGTGCTGCAGGCCGTGGCGCTCAGGGCGAGTGCGGCGATGACGGCTGCGGCCGGGGCAAATCGGGTGCTGCTCACGGGGTGTGCTCCTTCGGGGTGGTGCGGGTGCGGAGAGGGAAACGTCGGGTGCGGGGGGAGCCCTCGCCCTTGCGGCGCGGCCGTCTATGGGCTAGTCCGGCCAGGCCGCCGGGGGCGAAGATCAGAACGAGGACGATCGCGGTGCCGTAGAGGTAGCGAGCCGCGTCGCCCGGGGACACCCCGGATCCTGTGGTGCCGGGAGCGGTGAGCAGGGGCAGGTCGTCGGCGTACTTGGTAAGCAGGTGGGGGATCAGGGCGACGAAGACCGCGCCGCAGGCCGCGCCGCCTACCGAGCCGAGGCCGCCGATGACGATCATCGCGAGGTAGTCGATGGACAGCAGCAGGCCGAAGTGGTCGGGGACGACGCGCTTGAAGACCAGGGCCAGCAGGGCGCCGGCGGCGCCCGCGTACATCGAGGAGACGATGAACGCGGAGGCTCGGTAGCGGGTGAGATGGACTCCCATCACGGCGGCGGCGACCTCGCTGTCGCGTACGGCGCCGAGGGCGCGGCCGGGGCGTCCGCGCAGGATGTTGCGGGCGGCGAGCCAGGCCACGGCCACCAGGGTCAGGCCGACGTACCACAGGCGCTCCAGCCCGCCGAAGGGGACGCCGAGGACGGCGAGCCCGTCGGGGGAGGTGTCGGTGAAGGAGAAGCCGAGGATGTCCAGCGGCGGAACGGAACGGCCGTTGAAGCCACCGGTGACATGCGGGGCGTTGAGCATCATGTGATGGCCGAGGAAGACCAGGGCGAGGGTGGCGATGCCCAGGTACATACCGCGCAGCCGGCCGGAGATGGGGCTGAACAGGCCGCCCGCCGCGCCGGCGAGCACGATCGCGAGCACGAAGGCGAGGACCGGCGGGAGCCCGAGGCCGTACAGGGTGCTGGAACCGGTGCCGGACGGCTCGGCCGCCAGCCACACATAGCCGTACGCACCGACGGCGAGGAAGAAGGCGTGGCCGAGGGAGAGCTGTCCCGTCGTCCCGGAGAGCAGGTTCAGCCCGATGGCGCCTATGACGGCGGCCATCGCGAACAGGCCCGTCTGGAGCCAGAACGAGGTGACGTAGAAGGGCAGGGCGAGCAGGACCAGTACGCCGCCGGCCAGAGTGGCCGCGCGCCGCCCGCGGGGGGAGAGCCTGTCGGACCACCGGGCCTGGACGGACGGGGAATCGGCGGGCGCGGGGGCGGGAGCCGCCACGGTGTCGACGGTGCCAGTGGTGTCGCGGGTGTCAGACACGGGTCAGCTCCTTCGATCCGAAGAGACCGGTGGGCCGGACCAGGAGCACGAGCACCATCACGAGGTAGGGGGCCACATCGGAGAATCCGGCGCCGAGGATGCTCAGTTCGTTCTGGTAGCCGGCGGCCATCGCCGCGGTCAGGCCGATCACCAGACTTCCGATGAGCGCGCCGACGGCCGAGTCCATGCCGCCGAGGATCGCCGCGGGGAACGCGCTCAGGGCGATCTGACTGGTCGTACGGTCGAGTCCCGGCGCGGGGAACGCGGCGAGGAACACGGCGGCGAGCGCGGCCAGCGCCCCGGCGACGCACCAGGCGATGAGCCGTACGCGGTCCAGCCGTATCCCCATCAGGGCCGCGGCTTCCGGGTCGGCGGCGGCGGACCGCATGGACAGGCCCCAGCGGGACCAGCGGAAGGCGGCGAAGAACGCGCCGATGACGATGACTGCGACGACAATGCCCGCGATCCGGGCGTCGGCGACGGTGATGCTGCCGAGCCGGGTCACATCGGCGCCCCAGGGGTCGCCCATGGTGAGGTAGTCGGCGCCGACCTGCCGGTTGAGTTCGGTGCTGAGCAGGACGTCCACGCCGATGGTGAGGATGGTCAGCGTGTGGATCTCCGCGCCGCGCAGGCCGCGGGTGGCCAGCAGCTGGACGAGTCCGGCGAGGGCCGCGGCGAGCGCGGCGCCGACGAGGACGGCGGGGATGAAGCCGATGGCGTCGTGGAGGCGGGCCGTGACATAGCCGCCGAAGAGCAGCAGGGAGCCGTGCGCGAAGTTCATGACGCCGGACGCCTTGAAGATCACGACGAAGCCCAGGGCTATCAGCGCGTAGACGGAGCCGAGCGCCAGTCCGTTGAGCACGGTTTCGGTGAGCTTGATCATGATGTTTCCTCCGAGTCGCGCTCGGTGTCCGGGACGGTGGCCTCGGCGGTGTCCGCGCTGGTGTCCGTGGCCGTGGCAGATTCCGGTTCCGGCTCGGTGTCCTGGACCGGGGTGCCGAGATACGCGCTGATGACCGCCGGGTCGTTCTGGATGCGCTCGGGCGGCCCGTCCGCGATGAGGCGGCCGAAGTCGAGCACGGTCACCGAGTCGGCGATCCGCATGATCAGCCCCATGTCGTGCTCGACGATGAGGATCGAGATGTTCAGGGCGTCACGCACCCGGGCGATCGTCTCGGCCATTGCCGAGCGCTCGGTGGGGTGCATGCCGGCGACGGGCTCGTCGAGCAGCAGCAGCCTGGGCTCCATGCAGAGCGCACGCGCCATCTCCACCCGCTTGCGGTCGCCGTACGCGAGCCCGCCGACCGGCTTGTCGAAGGCCGGGCCGAGGCCCAGGAAGTCGGCGATCTCGGCCGCGCGCTCCCGGTGGCGGCGCTGCTCGCGCACTGTATGGGGCAGCCGTAGCGCGCTCGCCGTGAAGCCTGCCCGGGTCAGCCGGTGGCGGCCGAGCATGAGGTTGTCGGCGACGGTCCCGTGGGTGAGCACGATGTTCTGGAAGGTGCGGGCCACGCCGAGCTGAGCGATGCGGTGCGGTGCGAGGCGGGTGAGGTCCTTGTCCGCGTACCGGACGGCTCCGGCGGTGGCGCGGTAGACGCCCGAGATGACGTTGAAGCAGGTCGACTTGCCCGCGCCGTTGGGGCCGATGAGCGCGTGGATCGTGCCGGGCGCGACCGTGAAGGACAGGTCGTCGAGGGCGACCAGGCCGGAGAAACGCACGGTCAGGTTCTCGACCGTGAGGGCCGGGACCGGGCCGGGTCCACTGTCCGGTCGGGAGGTCGTGGCGGCCTCGGGGGTCGTGGCGGTCGTGCCGATGCTCATCCGTTCCACCTGCCAAGCTCGGTCAGTCCCGGTCCCGTCACGGACGGAGCGCTGGCGGCCGTCGCGTACGCGGCGTCGCCGTTCGCGTCGGACGCGCAGCCGGTCTCGTACGTCTCGCCCAGGTACAGCCGTCGCACCTCGTCCGCAGCGGCGAGGTCGGCCGATGACCCCTCCAGCCGCACCTGGCCGACGTCCAGCACCGACGCGCGGTCGGACAGCTCCAGGGCCATCGCGGCGTTCTGCTCGACGAGGAGGATCGAGGTCCCCTGGGCGTTGATCTCGTGGATGATCTCCGCTATGCGCTGGACCATCAGCGGTGCGAGCCCCAGCGAAGGCTCGTCGAGGAGCAGCAGCCGCGGCGCCGCCATCAGCGCGCGGCCCATCGCGAGCATCTGCTGCTCGCCGCCGGACATCAGCCCGGCGGCCTGCCGCCGCCGCTCGGCCAGCACCGGGAACTGCGCGAAGACGCGCTCGCGGGCCGCCCGCAGCTCGGCGCGGGAGCGGCGTGCCGACCCCAGGAACCCGGCCCGGAGGTTGTCCTCCACCGAAAGGGCGCCGAAGATCCGCCGGCCCTCGGGCACCTGCACCACCCCGGCGGCCACGGATCGCGCGGCGTCGCCGCTCAGCCGTACGCCGTCGAAGTGCACCGTGCCGCGCTCGACCGTGCCGCGGTGCAGTGCGAGGGTCCCCGAGACCGCACGGAGCAGCGTGGACTTTCCCGCTCCGTTGGAGCCGAGTACCGCCACGATCCGGCCCTGCGGAACGGTCAGCGACACCCCGTGGAGCGCCTGCACGGACCGTCCGTAGCTGACGTGCAGATCGCTGACCCGAAGGGTCCCGGCCTCGGTCTCTGCCTCGGTCTCTGGTGGGCTCATCAGGGCGTTCTCCTTGCTCATCGTCGAGCGGGCGCTTGCCGGTGCGCCGGACTGGAGCGCTACGAGAACACGGCGGTAGCAGGGCGTCCATGGGCTGGGAGCGAGCCGCTGTCGGCTCCCAGCCGGGGCGTGATCCGCTTGTGAGGCGGCACAATCCGTACCTCCTGCTGTGCGTGGATCATCACGATTTGACGGAGGTCTCGTCCCAGGGGATGACCGACTGCTTAGCATGTGGATTCCTTGAAGTGCGCTCCACCGGCACACGCCGATCGCCGGCTGGTGGAGCCACCCACTGCGACCCGCGCAGCGCATGACATGGCGACCCGCCGTGGTGTTCTCGCACGCCTCGTCCGTCTGGAGGGTCCATGCACACCAGTTCCATCCGTGGCGCGGTCCGCCCCCGCGTCAGCACCGCCAGCACTACCGCCGGTCCGCGGCCTGGTGCCGCCGCCGTCGGTCCAGCCCCCGGCGCCACCGCCGTCGGCTCGCCGCCGCCCCTGCCCGAGCCCGCCGACGAGCCCTCGCCGCACCAGCTCTTCGACCACGCCTGCCGACGCCTGCTCGGGCGCGGCCAGGCATTCAGCGACACCGTGGTGGACCAGATCCGCACCGAGGTGCCGTACTACGCCGACCCGGTACTCGCACCGCCCGACCTGCCGCAGTCCGCGTACAAGGGCGTACGCATCACCCTGGAGGCCGCCCTCGACCCGGGCCGGATCGTGGACGTCGAGCGCTACACCCGTGAGCTCGGCATCCGCCGGGCCGAGGAGAGCCGCCCCCTCGACGAGGTGCTGCACGCCTTCCGGGTAGCCGGATCGGAGGTCTGGAGCGGGATCATCGGCGCCGTGGAGCGGGATGGCCTCGGCGACCAGCGCCACCTCGTGCACGTGGCCGAGCTGGTGTGGAAGATCAACGACCGCGACTGCGTCCTGCTGGCCGACGCCTACCGCCAGGTCGCCAAGGGCGTGGCCAGCCGCCACGACGAGCGCGTACGCCTGATCCTCGCCGCCGTACTGGAAAGCCGCAACGACCCGGCGTTCATCCGGGAGGCGGCGTCGATCCTCAATCTGCCGCCCGACGGACGCTTTGCGGTCGCGGAGATACGGGCCACGCAGCCCTTCGGCCACACGCCCGACGCCGTCCCGGAGATCCGCGGCATGCGCGTACTGCGCCACACCGGGGGCCGGCGCGACGTGCTCGTCGCCCATCTCGGCGACCGACCGCTCGACGCGCTTGTCTCCGCCCTCGACGCCGGTTGCAGCATGCGCATCGGCGTCAGCCCGGTCGTCCAGGGCCTGGAGAACCTGCCCCGGGCGCGGGACATGGCCGGACTCGCCCTGCGCACCTGCCGGGGAGACGGCGAGGTCGCCCGGCTCGACGCCCGTCTGCCCGACGGCCTGCTCGTCTCACGGCCCGATCTGTCCGCCGAACTCGCCCTGCGGGTGCTCCTCCCGCTGTACGACCTGGAGCCCGCCGACCGCGAAACGCTGATCGACACGCTTGGGGTGTGGATCGAGAAGGGCGGCTCGGCGGTCCAGGCGGCCCGGCACATGCTGTGCCACCGCAACACGGTGCTGAACCGGCTGCGCCGCTTCGAGCAGATCACCGGGCTCGAACTGTCCCGCCCCCGCGACCTCGTACAGCTCACGCTCGCGTTCGACGCACTCCAACTGCTCGGGCCTGCGGCCATCCTCCGCTGCGCGGACGCCTGGGATCGCGACGTGGACGGATGAGGCCGCAGGTAGCGACGCCCGCCGCGAGCACGCGATGCGTGCCCGGGCACTGGCCGCCGCGCATGCCCCTCGGCTCTCCCGGCGGCCGCACCGCCGTGACCGGATTCCTTCCCGCGGATGGCTGAATGGGCATCAGCACAGTCACCGCCCCCCGGCGTTGGGAGCGGACAGCGGCGTGCCCGACGCGCCTGGACTGACTGGTCGGTACGTGCTCTCGTGAGCCCTCATCAGGGGCAATGCCGTCAGGGGCAACGCCCGCGCAAGGCATCGCCCGAGCCAGGCGATGCGCGCATCCCTGCCCGCCAGGAGAGCTCCATGGCCCATCAGCACGCCCATCCGCATACCCCCCAGCTCCATGAAAGACCCCGGCCCCACCCGCCCGGCAGATTCTTCGCGCTCGTCAACGGACTGACCTTCGCGGTCCACCTCCTGCTCGCCTGCACCGCCCAGGACCTGCTGGCCACAAGAGTCGCCGGACAGATCACCCTCGGCGTCGTCGCACTCCTCGCCCAGGGTTCGCTCCTGCTGTGGACGGCGGCCCGCTACGACCGCACCCCCTACGGCGAAGCCCCTTACGACGAGACCCCCTACGGCGAGGCCTCCTACGAGCCGCAGGGGGAGCGCTGATGCTTCCTCAGATGCTGCTCGCCGCAGGGGCACCCGGCACCCTCGACCTGGACAGAGAAACCCGCTCCTGGGTCCTTGTCGGCTTTCTGACGTTCATCGTCCCGATGCTGCTCATCTGCGTGCTCAACGGCCCCGAGCGCGACCGGGTCAACGACTTCTACACCGCGGGCCGCAGGCTGCGCCCCGTGCAGGGCGCCATCGTCCTCTCCGGCGTCTATCTCTCCGCCGCGACCGTGCTCGGTACGACGGGAACCGTGGCAGTCTTCGGCTTCGACGGCCTGTTCGTCGCCCTGTGCACCGTGCTGTCGCTCGGCGTCCTGCTCCTGCTGTCCGGCCCGCTGCGCGAGCGCGGCAGCTACACCCTCGGCGACACCTTCGCCCTGCGCGCCCCGGGGCCCGCCGTGCGGATCGCGGCCGCCGTCGTCACGCTGAGCGCCTGTATCCCGTATCTGATCGTCCAGCTCTCCGGCGCGGGCCGGACCACCGCCATGCTGCTCGGCGTTTCCGGGACGGGCGCCGAACAGACGGCCATCGTCATGATCGGCACGCTCGTCGTCTGCGCCACGGCCTTCGGCGGGATGCGAGGCATGATCGCGCTCCAGATAATCAAGACAGTGATCCTGCTCGCCATGGCGCTCGCCGTGGCCGCGGTGCTGCTCCACCGCTTCCACTGGAGCGCCGACTCCCTCATCGACACCGCCGCTCGGGGCAGCGGCCGACCCGAGGGGTATCTGCGCCCGGGCCTGCGCTTCGCCGCCGGCGGCCCGGTCGAGAGCACGCTCGACTTCATCGGTCTGATGATCACCGTGGTGCTGGGCGTGGCCTGCCTGCCCCATGTCGCCACCCAGCTCAACACCGCGCCCGACCCGGCCGCCGCCCGGCGGACGGTCCGCCACACCATCGGGATCGTCGGCACCGTCTGCCTCGTCACCACCGTGATGGGCTTCGGCGCCGCGGCGGTGATCGGTGCGCCGAAGATTCTCGCCGCCGATCCCGGAGCCACCAGCAGCCTGCTGATGCTCACCGGCGATCTGGCGGGAGGATCGTCGGCGCAGACGGGCGAGGCATGGCTCGTCGTGCTGGTCGCCTGCGCGGTGTTCCTCACGACGCTTGCTGTCGTCGCGAGCGTGACCCTGGCGGCTGCGGGCGCGGTCGCCCACGATCTCGTCACCCACGTGGTGCGCCGCGGGCGTACCACCGAGGGCCGGGAGGTGGCCGCAGCCCGTATCGCGTCCGCCCTGGTTGGCGTGCTGAGCATCGGCTGTGCGGTGTGGGTACAGGGCTGGAACATGGGCTTCCTGTCCACGCTCTCCCTGGCGGTGGCGGCCTCCTGCCTGCTCCCGGCGCTGGTGTACGCGTTGTTCTGGCGCGGCTTCACACGCCGGGGACTGCTGTGGACGCTGTACGGCGGCCTGGGCTCCGCGATCGGACTCCAGGTGTGCAGCCCCGTCTTCTCGGGCAACCCGATGGCGCTGGTGCCCGAGTGGCACATCGACTGGTTCCCGCTCCAGACAGTCGCCCTGGTGTCGCTGCCCGTCGCATTCCTGCTCGGCTGGCTCGGCAGCGTGACGCGACAGCGGCATACAGCCCTGGTGGCGGAGGCGCCGGTCAAGCCCGACGCACTGACGCACTGACGCACAAAGGCGGCGGTCGGTGGAGCCGCCGAGCACCGCCTACGCAGCCACGTCCGACTGCTCGTACATCTGGTACACACCCCCAGCGGGCACACGACCTGGACCGTGACACCCTTCTCGCCGTTTCACGGATTCCCCAACGGAATCGTTCACGCCGGGGATGAATGCATCTCAAGACTGCTCTGACGTGCACGTTAGAGCGGACGTTTTTGCTGCTCGATGTACTGGCGGACGATCGCCAACGGTGCTCCGCCGCACGATGCGGAAAAATACGAGGGCGACCACAGGTGCCCGTGCATGACGGCGCGGTTGAGTCGGCCGGTGAACTCCTGCCGTATCCGGCGGGCGGAGACGCCCTTGAGGCTGTTGACCAGCTTGGAGACGGCGACCTTGGGCGGGTAGTGCACCAGGAGGTGGACGTGATCGCGTTCGCC
>NZ_VZRB01000025.1 GCF_008806595.1 Streptomyces luteolifulvus
ACCATCTTCACCGCCTCGTCCCGAAACTCAGGACTGAACTTCCTACGCTTCTGTGCCACGTGCTCTCTCCGCCGTTCTGGACTTCGATCCTATGGGGACCGCTGTCCGAGAACTTCGGGGCGCCTCAGATTTCAAGCGCTCGCAGCCACTTGAGCAGCGGGATTCATGGTTCGCCTGCAGTGATCCCTCAGGTGTGGGCCCCCGTCTGTACTTCCAGCGCGTCCCCGAAGGGAAGGCCGCCAAGAACCGGCTGCATCTTGATGTGCGCGTCGGCACCGGACTCGTGGGTGAGGAGCGCCTCGCCGCCCTTGAGGCCGAATGCGCACGACTGGTCCCGCTCGGCGCGGTACACGTGCGAACGCTGTATGACGGCAATGATGCGTGCATCCCGATGCTGGACATCGAGGGCAACGAGTTCTGCATCGACTGAGTATTCTCCGAGCGGGAAAGGTGGCGGCCGCCTCCCTTGGACCTCTCTGGCCTCGTATGGGGCGGGCGTTATCCCGTGAAGGCGAGTTTGTGCAGTCCGGCGACGCCGAGTATGGCGGTGTGAACGCCGTCGCCTTTCAGACGGCAGTCGTGAAGGATCTTCCATGCCTTCATCCGCGCGAAGACGTGCTCTACGCGGGCCCGGTCCTTTGGTGGGAGGTGTTGTGCTCCTCCTTCCGAGCTGGCAGTTCGGTCTGGTCGAGTACTGGTGGTTCTTCAATTGCTCGGCAACCGTATGATCCCGCGTGGGGACCAGAGTGCCGGCGACGATCAGCACGGCGTCCTTACGGAACCGCTGACGGGGCTGAAGCGGACGAGCTGCCGCAGCGTCAAGTTCGTACGCCAGTATGCCGCTAGCAGCAGGATCCGGTCCTCCAGAGTCAGGCTCCACGATCGGCCCTTGCGTACTGGGAGTCCACCCGTTTGAGGGGCTGTCCGGTAAGACCGCCCCTGACACACCACCAGCCAACTACACTCCGGACGACGCGTCTGACCAGGCCAGATGGCGACGTGCCTCTGGAGTGCCAGGGCAGATCCAGAGTTCGTTGACCCCAAATCGATGAAAAGCCAACGATGTAACAGCTGAAGCCGATTTAATGCGATTACCGCCCTCCAAGGGCGGCGATGGGGCAACACCGCTCGGCTCGGACTCCGTGACGCAGGGGGACAAACGGTGGCGACAGAACCCAGCGGAGGTCCCGGCTTCGCCGGCGCCCATACGCTGTTGGCCCTGATCAAGGGTCTGACCGAACGACCGCGCTTCCTGGCCCGGCCGCCGGCACACGAACTGCGAGGCGACCAGCCGCTGCCCCTGCTCTGCCTGCAGCGCGAGTCCGGTGCCAACGGCTTTCTCGCTGCCCTCGCGCAGCGCCTGGACGAAGCGTTACCACCCAAGGTGCCGTACGCCTTCGTCAACGCAGACACCGCACAGGAGCAGTCCAGGGAGCGGTGGACCACCGGGGACTCCCCCGATGTCCAGCCCCTCAGGGAAGCCATGCCGCTGCTGCCGCTCCTGGACGTTCTGAGCTTCAGTCTCGCCGCCGACCGGTTCGGTACCGGACGGCTGACCCGGTTCAACTACTACCGCCTCGCGGACTGGCTCACCGGTCAGCCACTGCCTCCGCCACAGGGCCGCAACGATCAGCCCGTCGTCCGCCTCCTGCGTCAGTGGAGCGGCAGACAGGGCCAGCCTCCGGACACCGCCGAAGTTTCCAGCGGCGCGATGGACCTGGCATCCGGCGGACTGACCAGGTTCGGGCTGCGCCTGGCGCTCTGGGCCGGTCGTCGTGTCGGCTTCCGTTGGCTGGAGAAGCGGGTCCCGGGGCTGCGCCAGGAGTCACGGTGGTTCACACGCCGGCAGAACTACATGATCCCCCGGCACTCGGTGAGCTTCCTGGGCTTCGCGGAACGGCTCACCCTCAGCCGACGCGACTCGGAGAACCTGGACCAGATCAAAAAGCTGCACGTCCACGCTTTCCTCGAGGACCTGCGTATTGCCTACCGGCGGCGCCGCTGGATGATCCTTCCCAAGCGGAAGGGGTGGCGCCGCACCGCCTATCTGACCGTCCTGCTCGACAATGTCACGGAAGACAACGGCGGTTGGGAGCTCCTCCAGCTGATCAACGAGGTCCGCAACGAGACCGGCGAACTCGATCCGCTGTTCGTCGTCGCCGCGAGCGACGAGGCGCCTCCAGCGGGGGCCGGCATCAACTGTGAGATCGTCGACCCGGCCGAAGCCGACCTCGCTCTGTCGGAATGGCGGCGCACCCTGCCCGGCAGACGTCAGCAACTCGTCAAGGACGCCCGGTTCTTCCGGGTCCGGCTGCCACGTCCCGTCGACCCCTGTGACGCCCGCTCGCTCCCCAGGGGCGACCGGACGGCCTGGGAGACCGATGCGGTCTTCCGGCCCCGCCCGGCTCCGGTCCTGGCCCGGCGCGGTCTCGTCGAGTTGGCCCTCGTCCTCGCCCTGTTGGTGCCGCTGGTGCCCGCCTTCCAAAACGTTCGGGACTACTGGGGTGCCAACTGCTCCTACTTCCGCCCTCGGTTCACTGATGGGGTCTCGGTGAAGCTGGTCCGGTTCGCGCCGGGGGACCTGCAGTGCATCGGCTACAGCGACAATGACTCCCAGATCTTCGGCGCCGACGAGCGGCTGCGGAACGCCCAGGAAGCGATCTTCGAGCAGAACCGGCTGGCCGCGCGGCTGCACGAGGAAGACCCGGCGCGGCCGTACATCGGCATTGTGTACTTCGTCGGGCTGACTCACCGCGGGGCCGCCCCGGACACGGACGACGCGTTCGCCGAGGAACTGGAGGGCATGTTGCTGCGGCAGCGCCAACAGAACGTGAAGTCCAAGTCCGAGCCGGTGCTGCGAGTGATCATCGCCAACGGCGGGGTCGGTATGAAGAAGGCTCCCCAGGTCGTCCGTGACATGCTGCGCCCGCTCTTCCAGGCCGACCACACGGTCCTCGGAGTCCTCGGTCTCGACCGCACCGTCGTCGAAACCGAGGAGGCGATCACGCAGCTCGGCCTCGCGGGCATTCCCACCATTGGTTCCACCCTCACCGGAACCGGCCTCGCGGACCGTTCCCCGCTGTACTTCCAGCTGGTCCCGGGCAACCCCCGCCAGGCCGAGCTGCTGACCAGGTACGCCCAGCATGTGAACGCGACGAAGGTGACGATCTACCACCCCCAACTGAAGCAGGGCGACACGTACGTCGACACCCTGGTCGAGGCGGTGCACGCGCAGCTCGGCTCAGCCGGTGTCAGCGTGGTGGACGAACACTGGAAGTACTCGCCCAGGGATCTGGACTCTCTGTGCAGCACGGCTGCAGACCGCAGCGACGAGATCATCTACTATGCGGGGCGCGAGGACTATTTCGGAGACTTCCTCAGCGGGGTGACCCGCTGCTACAACCGCACCTACCTGCCCCGGATCGTCGCCGACGACTCGATCTACCGGTTCATCGCGCAGGAGAAGAACCGCAAGAACACCAAGCTCGCCGGACTGCCGGTGTCGTACGTGGGGATGGGAAGCCTGGTCACGCTGGCGGGCCGCCCGTGCCTGGACGGCAAACCCGCACCCCTGGTGGGCGGCGGAACGCCCCTCGATGCCTTCTGCGCCGGCTACAGCGAACTGCACAAGGAACTCGACAAGCAGTTGAGCGAGGACGAGGACCCGGCCCTGCTGTGGCCGGCCGAGCTCTCCGGACTCGCCTACGACGGGGCCGGACTGTTCGTCGAGGCGATGGACCAGATTCAGCGGCGCCTGAAGCTGCCGCCGGGCAGCGGCCAGCCACACCGGGCAGCGGTGGCCCAGCAGTTCCGGGAGATGACGTTCAAGGGAGCCACCGGAGCAATCACGTTCGCCGACTCACGCGTCGGTGAGGACCGTAACCTCGCCATCCTGGAAGTCGACAACATCTACGACCTCAAGTCCCAGCCCCGGTGCGTCTACCTCATCGGCGACCTGTTCGAGAAGGGCCAGCCCCGGAATGCCAACGGCTGCCCCAGCGGCGGGAAGGCGAAGGGCACGGCGGACAAGCAGACCGGATGGCATCCTTAGGGCGAGGCGGCACGGTCACCAGTGCTGTCGGTCCGGGCATGCCGGAAGGTCCAGCACCCTCACCGGACCGGACCAGCCGTCCACGTGCGCCCCGTCCAGCGCCTCGAGCTGGGCAGTGCGTGATGCGGCTGCCGTATGCAGCAGCCGCATAAGGGCTTCTCCGTTCAGGCGGCCCCTCTTGCGGACCTCGTCGTCCGTGTCAGGCACCCCGCTCCACCGGCAGGCAAGTCCGATCACGAAGTACGCGGGCGGCTCCTGTGGCGTCCTCCGCCAGAGGACCACCTCGTCCTGGTTCTCGAGGGCCGACACTCGCTCCATGTTGCTCAGCGTGAACTCGCTCAGCGGAAGCGAGCAGAGCGTGACGGCATGGATGCGCAGCCCGGCTGCCTCCAGCAGCCGAACCGCCCTGCGCGGAGTCGAGTAGCTGCCGATGGTGAGGGCGAGATCGCTGTGCAGCGAACGGCAGTGCTCGATGATCGCGGGAAGCAGCCGCAGCCCGTCCATCCCGCCGCCGATGGACGGCAGTGGCCTGTCCACCTGCGTGGCGAACGGGACATAGGGTGGGTTGCTGGTGATGAACAGCGGACGGGGAAGGGGCTGCGGTGCGGTGGCCAGCAGTTCCTCGGCGGAGAGCACGGAGAAGTCGGCCGTCGCGAAGGTTACCTGCGGGGATCTGTAGCGCTGGGACGCCCACGCGACCGATTCCACTCCCTGGTCCACGCCGTGGACGCGGGCACCGGACCGGGCCATCGCTGCCGCCGCGGCGCCGCTGCCCGAGCCGAGGTCGAGCACACCGCACCCTGCGGTGATGAGGTCGTGGGCAGCCCAGATCCCGGTCTCCGTATCAGCCGGGTCGAAGAAGACCTGCGCGCACGTGGGTCTGACGAGATCGTCCTCCTGAAGGTGCTCATAGGCCAGGACTCGCAAGACAGGGAACACGGCAACCTCGATCCATCAACGGATGTGATCAGCTGTACGGCGTGGCCGCCCATTCCAGGATCGCCATGGCGCTGGCCAGCTTCATCGCCGCCTGGGTCCACGCCAGGGACCGGTCACCGTCCAGGACCCCGCCGCTGACCTCCTCGCCCCGGTGGGCGGGCAGATCGTGCATGAACAACGCCTTCGGCCAGCGCTTCAGCAGGGCGCCGTCCACATGGAACGGTCGAAACGCCTCGCGCCAGGCCGGGTCTGCCTTGTGCGTGCCTGTGGTCTGCCATCGGGTCGTATAGACGATGTCCACCTCGTCCGGAGCCAGCGCCACGTCGTGAACCTGGGCGATGGTCGCACCGACCGCATCCGCCCGCCGGGCCGCCACCCGCAACTGGCTGTCCGGCACGCCGTATCCCGCGGGCGTGGCGAAGGTGACACGGGCCCCCGGTACGGCGGCCAGCCCATGCGCGAGGGCCACCGCCGTGTTGTTGCCCTCGCCCACGTACAGGAGGCGCACCCCCGCCGGGTCACCGAACACCGCATGGAGGGTCGCCAGGTCGCACACTCCCTGGCTGGGATGCTCCTGCGCCGCCATGGCGTTGATCACCGGGAGACACCCCTGGCGGGAGAGCACCCGAAGCTCCTCCAAGGGTCCCGCGGTGCGGGCGACCAGGACGTCGAGCATCGACCCGAGGACCCGCCCAGTGTCCTCCAGCGACTCACCGGTGTTGATCTGCAGATCGTGCGGACCGTAGGTGATGGTGTTACCGCCCAGCCGAATGGCGCCGGCGGTGAAGGCGGTACGCGTCCGCGTCGAGGTCTTGGTGAACAGCACGCCGACAACACGGCTCTCCAAGGGACTGTCGTGGGCTTTCCCGTCGCGGAACAACTCCACCGAGCGCACTGCGAGTTCCCTGATCGGCGCCGGCTCGAGGTCGGCCAGCGAGAACAGTCCGCGCTCGGCAGCCGGGCCCGGCCAGACAGGATGGGTGTCCATGAGACCTCATTTTGGAGAGGACGTTCGTCCGGGACAGGGCTCGTGCTGGGACGAGGTCGGAATCAGAAGGGACAACGGGATTCAGTAGAGGGTGAGGACCTGGCCGATCCCTTGGCTCGTCGCGATCTCGTACACGGCGCTCAGCAGCCCCACGTCCAGGACCGACATCCCGAACGGGTTGCTGATCACATGTCCCGACGAGGGGCGGATCGCCGGCCGCTCACCGATCAGGACCTGGCCGAGGGTGCCGTCAAGGACCCGTCTGAGCCCTCTCCCGGCACTGTCGGCGTCTGCTCCGATCCGGCCGTTGCGGATCAGCTGCCCGAGGATCCGCTGGGGGTTGGCGGCGACGAGCTCCACATCGTCGACGTACAGGCCCTGCGCGGATGCGAAGGCGTCCGGCAGCAGGTCGGCCAGGGAGACGTGAGCGACGAAGGTGCCCGGCGCCAGCCAGTCGGCAGCCAGATATCCACTGCTCGTGGTGGTTGTGGTCACGACGACGGAGGAGGCGCCCACCGCGGCCCGTGCGCTGCCGTGGACCCGTGCCGACAGCTGCGGGTGGTGGCGCTGAGTCCACTCGCAGAGCGCCTCCGCCCGGGCCGGCATGCTGTCGTACAGGCTGATGTGCACGACCTGCGGGAATTCGCGGGCCAGCAGGCCGAGATGGGCTCGGGCCAGCGTTCCGCAGCCGATCACCGACGCCGCAGGGAGGTCATGCGGGCCGAGTTGGCGGAGACTCACCATGGTGTACGCAGCCGTCCGGATCGCACTCAGCCACCCCGCCTCGGCCAGCGCCAGCGGCCGTGCGGTCTCCGGGTCGAAGACCATGCTCAGCCCGGCCGCACGTTCCCTGCCGTGCGCGGGGTTGCTGACCGCCGCATTGATCAGCTTCACGCCAAGCAACGGGGGTCCTTCGCCCTGGTCGATGGCGCCCAGCATGGCGAGCGCACGGCAGTAGGCGCCCTCACTGTTGGCCCACGGCAGATAGCCCTCGGGAGGCAAAGTGACGCGGTCTCGGGCGTGGTGCTCCAGCACGCGGGTCACGACCGCGCACGGGTCCACCTCGGTGAGGCAGGCGCGTACCGCATCGCGGTCGAGGAACAGCAACTGCTCGCTCATGGCGCCACTCTCCCCTCGCGGAGGCTGACCGGGCCGGGCAGGGTGTCGAACCGCGGGGATTCGACGGCGATGACCTCGACCCCGCGTGCCACATCCACCACGGGCAGCCGCTCACGCCAGCGCGGGGAGTAGACGGTGCCGAGATAGTGCTCCGCACCGTCGGGGCACAGACAGGTCACGCTGCTACGGCTGGGCACTGCGCGGAAGAGGCGCAACGCCACCGCCACCAGCGCACCAGAACTCGCCCCCACGCCGATGTCGGTGGACTCCCGCAGCCATACGCACGCGCTCACCGCCTCCGCGGGAGACACTCGTAGGGCCGGCCTGTACCCCTGAGGGAGAAACGCCGACTGCCGGCTGGCTCCGATCCCCGGCAGCAGTCGAGGGCCGCGCCTCCCGCCCAGGGCCGCCGATCCGACCACGTCCACACCGATCAGTTCCCAGCCGGGGCGGGCAGCGGTCACATAGTCGCGGAATCCGGCCAGTGTGCCGCCGGTCGAGACCGCCACCAGGACGCTCGTCGGCCTCGGGGGGAGCTGCGCGCGCAGCTCGGGGGCGGTGCCAAGGGCATGCGCTCGCGGATTTGCCGGATTGGCGTACTGGTTGGGCCACAACAGTCCGGGGTGGTCACGCAGGCGCTCCTGGATGTAGCCGAGTCTGGTCAGCAGGTATCCGCCCGCGCCGTCAGGGGTGTCGACCGTGATGGTACGTCCGCCGAGCGACTGGATGGCCGCGACGACGGCCGCGGTGCTGCGGGGGTCCACGACCGCTGTGAACGGCACTCTGTGTCTGACGGCCAAGGATGCGAGCGCCAGTCCCAGGTTTCCCGAGGTGGACTCGATGATCTCGGTCCTGGGGCCGATTCTGCCGCTGATGTCCTGCCATAGCCCCTGTGCAACGCGTCCTTTGATGGAACCGTGCGGGGCGTATCCCTCCAACTTCAGCCAGAGGCTGACCGGGACGTCGTTGACGGAGAGTTTCACGGCGACGACCGGCGTTGCCGCGACGCCGCTGCCCTGGCTCTCCCCCGGGTGGTACGGCCCTCCCAGAACCATTCCCCCTGCCCTCTCCCTCGAGCCAGTGGCCGTCGACCTCATCATTCACAAAGCCCATCGGCGCAAACACTGGGGATTCGGCCTTTCCGCTGCAGATCGCCCTGGCCCGAATCGCACCGGGAGCGGCCGAGGACAGCCGCGCGGTCAGCATGTGACGCGAGGTGTCTTGGAACCCGGGGCACCCACACCTGGCGAAGGAATTCCCTTGTGGCAGCAGAGCCAGCCCAGTTTGAGCGGCATGCTGGGCTCAATGCCGCTGGGTGAGGACAATGACTTCGTTCCGCAGGCCGATCACGATGTCGCTCCCGAGGGCGGCTACCGCATCACTGGGCAGTGGCAGTGCGAGCGCGGCAGTGAGCCGATTGCCCGTCAGCTCCCAAATGCGCATGGTGTGGTCGGCACTGGTGCTGATGGCGTGGGGGCGGTGGTCGATGGCGGTGCAGGCGACGGCGCGTACCGAGTTGGTGTGGCCGGTGAGGGTGGCCCGTGTGGTGCCATCGGTGAGGTCCCATACGCGAACGGAGTGGTCGGCGCTGCCGGTGACGGCGTGGGGACGACCGTCGATGGTGGTGCAGGCGACGGCGCGCACAGGGGCAGTGTGGCCGGTGAGGGTGGCCCGTGTGGTGCCGTTGGTGAGGTCCCATACGCGGGCGGTGTAGTCGGCGCTGCCGGTGACGGCGTGAGGGCGGCCGCCGATGGTGGTACAGGAGACGGCGTTCACCCAGGCGGTGTGGCCATGGAGAGTTCGAGTGGTGCCGCTGGTGAGGTCCCATACGCGAACGGAGTGGTCGGCGCTGCCGGTGACGGCGTGAGGACCACCGTCGATGGTGGTGCAGGCGACCGCCAACACCCAATTGGTGTGGCCGGTCAGGGTGATGACCGGGGACTGGTCGGTGAGGTCCCATACGCGGACCGTGTGGTCGTCGCCGGTGGTGACTGCGTGCGTTCGGTTGTCGATGGTGGTGCAGGCAACGGCGCGTAGCCAGTTGGTGTGTCCGGTGAGGATTCGCTGGGTGCCATCGGTGAGGTCCCATACGCGGGCGGTGTAGTCGGCGCTGCCGGTGACGGCGTGAGGACGGCCGTCGATGGTGGTACAGGCAACGGCATTCACCCAGTTGGTATGACCGGTGACGGTGGTCCGTGTGGTGCCGTCAGTGAGGTCCCATACGCGCACAGTATGGTCGGCGCTGCCGGTGATGGCGTGAGGGCGGCCGCCGAGGGTGGTACAGGCGACGGCATTCACAGAGTTGGTGTGACCGGTGAGCGTGGCATGCTTGGCGCCGTTGACCAGGTCCCATATCCAGATGGTGGTGTCGGCGCTGGTGGTGACGGCGTGGGGACGACCGCCGAGGGTGGTGCAGGCGACGGCGCGCACCCAAGTGTGGCCGGTGAGCGTGGTCCGTGTGGTGCCATCGGTGAGGTCCCATACGCGCACAGTGTGGTCCGCGCTGGTGGTGACAGCGTGGGGGCGGCCGCCGAGGGTGGTACAGGCGACGGCATTCACAGAGTTGGTGTGACCGGTGAGCGTGGTCCGTGTGGTGCCATCGGTGAGGTCCCATACGCGCACAGTGTGGTCCGCGCTGCCGGTGACGGCGTGAGGGCGGCCGCCGAGGGTGGTACAGGCGACGGCATTCACGCAGTTGGTGTGACCGGTGAGCGTGGTCCGTGTGGTGCCATCGGTGAGGTCCCATACGCGCACAGTGTGGTCCGCGCTGGTGGTGACAGCGTGAGGGCGGCCGCCGAGGGTGGTACAGGCGACGGCATTCACGCAGTTGGTGTGACCGGTGAGCGTGGTCCGTGTGGTGCCATCGGTGAGGTCCCATACGCGCACAGTGTCGTCGGCGCTGGTAGTGACAGCGTGAGGTCGGCCATACATAGTGGTGGACGCGACGGCTGTCACCGGGCCGGTGTGGCCGGACAGGGTGAGGACGAGGGCGGGGTGCACCAGAGTGCCAGTGGCCCAGCGGGGTCCCCAGGGGCGTCCGTGTGCCAGTTCATCGGCGAGACTGCGTTCGCCGTAACGTGCCGCGTCGATGGCCAGGATGTCGCGGCGTGCCTCTGAGGTGGCGCGAGCGTGCTGATCAGCGGAGGCCCGGTAGATCGCGCAGCGTAGTCGGCCATCGGGTGACTGGGCGCTGGGGAGGGCGTGCGTCAGGGGTCCGGGGGTGGCGTGGATCAGGTAATTGCTGTCGTGGAGCAGCGGGTCAAGGCCGTCAGCGGCAGCGGCATGGGTGGCGAGGTGGTCGCGGATGTAGAGGCATGCGGCGGGCCAGTCCCGGCCGCCGCTGCGAGGGTCGTGGGGTACCTGGGCGAGGAGCGCCTGGGTGATGGCGGCGTGGGCCTCCTTGTCATGGTGGGGGGTGCGCAGGTGCTCGGCCATGGTCTCGTGGAAGAGCCGAAAGGCGGAGGTGTCCGCGGTACCCGTTGAGACGATGTAGGAGCCGGCATTCTCGTGGAGCCAGCGCAAATCCTCCTCAGGACAAGGCCTACCGGAGAGGGCCTCGGCGATGGCTGACCATTGGGTGGACCACGGGAGCCCAGCGCCTTGGGCGTACGCGAGCGGGCGCAGCAGGCGTTCGACCTTCTCCCTGTCGCTGCCGAACCGGGCCAGATATGCGGCGAAGGCCTGTCCCGCGTCGCTGGGCAGGGCGTTCTGCCATCCGGGCCGGGTGGTGTCCACAGTGATTTGGCCGTCGACGATGGCCCGAGCGGTCATCCGGGCGACCAGGAAGGACCTGCCCGCGCGCTCCGCGATTCCCCTGGCGACCGTGGCGGCTTGTGCCGGCCAGTTCCGGTAAGGGGAGCGGCTGTCCGGGTCTTGGGCGTCAAGCAGGAGGCTATGGGCGTAGTCGGTGATGTCGCTCTCGTCGATGTACTTCGAGTCGTCCAGATTGATGACGTTCACCGCTCGGCCCAGCGCGGGGATCAGGGGTCGGCGGGTGCCGATGATCAGCCGGACCGCGGACAGGCTGGTCATCGGCTGGAGGAGTTCACGGGCGACCCTCATACCCTCGCTGGTGTTGCCCGCGGTACCAGCCTCGTCGAGGGCGTCCAACAGAATGGTGACCGGTTGAGTGCGCTCGCCGAGTGCCTGCAGGAGGTCATCCCGGTCCATGCTGGGCAGGTTCAGCACCTGGGCAAGCTCGACAGCCAGCCCCTCAGCGGTGGTACGTCGGGCGTGAAGAGGCACGATGTCCAGGCCGGGCGGGGGCAGGGCGTTCCGCGGGGTGCCCGTACGGGACGGGTGGTCGGCATCGGTCAGCGTCAGCAGGCGTCCGAGCAGCGCGGACTTGCCGGATCCCGGGTCACCGGTCACCACTTGGGCTTTGCGGTCGTGACGGTCGGATTGGAGCCAGGACGCCAGGGCGCTGAGTGCGGCGATGCGGCCTGTGAAGTAGTCACCGCGCTGCCCCGCGTGTTCCAGGCCACGGCCGCGAGGACCGAAATGCCCCCGGGTTTGCTTGCGCAGGCGGGTCAGGGTCTCGACGTCGAGGTCGTTCCAAGGCAGGCTCGGGATATGGGCTGTGTTGCGGAAAAACGGGGCGTAGCCGTCGCTGTCGACGGCTGAGTGGCTGGCGTGCTGGGCTGCTTTGGCGGTGCGAAAGTGGGCGTTGATCCGTTCGGTGACCTCCCGCACCCCGAGGAATTCCTGGTGGGCGCTGGCTCGGGGATGCTTGAGGACATCCTTGAGGGCGTCGACGAAGACGTTCTCCTTGGCCCTCTCCTTGCTGCGGGCGGCGGCCAGGAGCCAGCGGCCCGCCGCCCTCCGCTGAGCCCCGGCCAGCTCCGCCGCCAGCACAGAGACGTCCTCGGCCCCCGCGCCCGCATAGCAGGTGTCCAGCATCACCAACAGATGGCCCACCGGGCTGGTCAGCAGCGGTCGGCACAGGTCCTCGGTGGCCAAGGCCGTGGTCCACCGGCCGTATTGAGTGTTACCGCACAGCAGGTAGTGACGGTCTGCGGCCTTGGTACCGTGGCCGGCGAAGTAGACGACCACGACGTCGTGCGGGCCGAGATCGTTTTCCAGCGCCCAGCCTTCGATGCCCTCGGGCAGGTCACGACTGTCGGGGTTCTCGCACAGCCCCACGAGCACCCGCTCGTATCCCATCGGTTCCAGTAGCCCGCACACTTGCTGGACGTCGTTCGCCACCCCCGGCAGGTCCTTGATGGCGTCGTCCTGGTAGGTGGAAGCCCCCACCGCAATGAGCAGGCGGCGGTTGACGGTGTGCTCGTTCACCGCTTCTCCCCGCCCTTCGAGCTGCCCGGGTCCAGGAGGCCCTTCGTGATTGCCTCGCCCGTCTTACGGGCGGTCAGATAGCGGGTGAGGTCATGCATCCGCGTTCCGTTGGTGATCCGAAGATCGGTGATGCGTAGCTCACCCTCTCGCGGGCCGAAGTGGTCGGCGAGGGTGTCTGGGAGGGCGACGATGTCACCCCGGTCGGCGATGTTGGTCCAGCGACGGATGCCGCCCGGCCATGGCCCCACCCCGTCGACGGGCGGCGGATCGAGACGGTCGTGGACAACACCGCGCAGGCCCAGCGGGGAGCCGAGCGTCACCAGGTCCGTCACCGGCCAGTCCGGGTTGGCGTGCAGGGCCTCATAGGCCACCACCGAGCCCAGGGAGTGGGCGACCAGCACGCTGGTCTCGTCGGTGATCTCGTCGGCCAGCCGCCCGCGTACCGCCTCGCGTAACTCCGGCTCCGTCAGATAGCGGCGGACCTGCTTCAGGGCGAAGATGAGCAGCCGGTCAGAGACTCTGCCAAAGAACTGCGACCCGGCCAGCGCGTCCAGTGCTTCCCGCACCCGCTGTGACAGCAGCACCCGCGAGGTGCCATAGCCGACGAGTCCCCGTGTGCCGTCCTCGTGAGGGCCAGTCACCGCCTCATCCACCCGCGCGGCTTGCTTCCACCACGCGGCCAGCAGTTCAACCTCAATGCCGTCCTCGACGTCCGACTCGTCCCACGGGGGCAGGTCGAGTCCGGTGCTCCGGGTGCCGGCCTCGAAGTACAGATCACCGTAGAAGGCGCACGCCACGTCCCGTTCCGAAAGGCGCGGCCCTCCCGCCAGCCTTATCCCGTCCTCGAGCGCCGGGCCGAGCATCGTGCGCATCGTCTCCGGGCCCAAGAACTCTTTACCGATGCCATGCACGACGACAACCCGCGCCACCTTGGCCCCCCATGCTGATTGACCCGGGACCCGACCTTAGAGCAACGTGCCCGCCCTGAACGGCCAAAGGCCAATTCGGTTGGGGTGCGGCTCGTTTCGAGTGAGGTCGCCGATCAGGAGCTCATCGCCCTCGTCAACGATCACCGTCGTCACAGGCTCCTGAGCACGCCCTCGGCGACCAAGCGCCCACCCGTGCGACCCCGTGACTCCCTTTTCGGCTGCGCCTGCGCAGCGACAGTTGCGCAGTACCGGCGCCGGCTGTCTTCTCACGTCCCGGGCTGCGTAGCCGTACGACCCCTCGCGCGCGGCGTAGGCGTGCCGTCCGGGCCGTAGCCGAAGCGGATCAGCATCTGCGGGTGGCAGCGTTTGTGACGGGGAAGGGCCGTTGCGGCCCGTAGGTCGGGCCACTCCATGGCCTGGTGAAGGAGTGAGGTGCGCAGGCCGCGGGCGGTCGCCGTGAGCAGGACGTACTGGAGGGCCTGGCCCGCGCGCAGCCAGTCGTCACGGCGGTCGTGGGAGGTCCACAGCATGGCCATCTGGACGTGTCGTTCGAACCATACGGCGGGGCGGCGGCCGGCGGGCGGGAGGCCGGTGAAGTCGCGCATCGGCATGCGTCCGGCCGCGTCGGGCGGGCCGAGGGCGGTGACGGGGATGCCGTAGGAGGAGTCCGCTCCGGGGGCGTGGACCCAGTTGCGGGTCTCGGCGGTGCGGGCGGTGTGGGCGTGGTTGCGTGCCTCGGCGGCGGCGGTCAGGCGGAGCAGACGTCGTGTTCCGGCGTGGTCCGGGATGTAGAGGCGTGCTCCCGCGGCGTGTGCGGCCGCCGTCATTTCCGCCACGATGGGCTCGGGCACGGGACGGCCGGTGAATGGTTTGCGGCTGGTGTGCCGTTGTGCGATGGCGTCGTAGAGGCCGGGGGCCTGGTCCTGGTCGTCGGCGCCCAGGTGTTCGGTGAGTCGTACGGTGGCGAGGAGTCCGGGCCGGGTCAGGTCCGGCAGTAGCCGCGCTTCCGGCCTGAGGCCCAGGTGTACGGCGGCGAGGCGGAGGTTGAAGACCGCGGCGCCCACGGACAGGTACTGGGCGCGGTGTGTCGGGTCGGTCTGCGGCAGGGTTCGTTCCGGTACCGAGTGGACCTCCAGGACCTGGCTGTCGCGGTCCAGATGGAAGCGCCAGGGTTGTGTGTTGTGGATCGACGGGGCCGCCCCGGCCGCCGTCAGCAGCGACTCCACGGTGTCGGGTTGCAGGGCCTGGATACTGCGCATGGTGCCTCCTGTTTCCTTGGGGCGGCAGGGTGGCGGCTCATGAGGCGGGCAGGGCGGTGGCGAGCAGGACGACGCCGAGCGAGCCGACGAGGGAGACGACCGCGAGGGCGCGGGCCAGGTCGGCGCGGCCCTTGGCGTGGGCGATTCCGTGGCCGGCCGCGGCGAGCATCACCACCACGAACAGGGCGAGTTTGGTGGCCAGGGTGCGGCCGTAGCCGGGTTCGGCGAGCGAGGCCCAGGTGACGCCCCGGTGCCAGGCGAGGGCCAGGCCGGTGGTCAGCTGGGCCGGCAGGAACACCACGCCGGTCAGGATCCCGAACCGGCGGCCCGCGGCGGCGGTGAAGCGGTCCTTGGCCTCGGGTGCCAGCAGATGGCGTGCCAGCGGCAGGACCACCAGGGACAGGGCGAGTTGGCCGCCGACCCACAGGGCGGCGCCGGCCACGTGCACGAAGCGCACCAGGGACCACAGGCCGACGGTGTCCATCAGTCGCTCACCTCGACGGTGCCGTGGGCGCCGGCCTGGGCATGGCGCATGTCGTGGTCGACGAAGGAGTAGTGGCCGGCCTCGGGGAACGTCGTCTCCACGAAGCCGCCCTGCGCCGCGGACAGGTCCAACACCTGTGCGCCGCCCGGCTGGTCGGGCTTGAGCAGGTAGGCGCCTTCCTTGTACGCGGTGTCGAAGACGGTGCCGACGATGTGGAAGGCGATGCCGTCGGAGGGGCCGGCGGCGACGACCCAGAAGCGGGCCCGCTCACCGGTCTTCGTCTTCAGGGGCCGCTTGGCGTACTGGGAGGCGATGCCGTTGAACACCCAGGCGTCCGGGGTTCCGTTGTTCATCTTCGCCACCTGGGCGGTGCTGCCCGGTGTGCCGAGGTAGAGCGAGGAGGAGACCAGTACGTATTCGTGGTCGACCTTCTTCAGGCCGGGCGGGTCGATGACGACGGCGCCGTACATGCCGTTGCCCATGTGCTGGAGCATCGGTGCGGTGCTGCAGTGGTACAGCCATGCTCCGGCCCGCTCGGCGCGGAACCGGTAGACCAGGCGCTCGCCGGGCTGGATGGTGCGCATGGGGCGGTCGGGGGCGAGGGAGCCGGCGTGGAAGTCGATGCCGTGGCCCATACCCTGGTCGTCGTTGACGAGGGTGATCTCGAAGACGTCCCCGATCTTGCCGTGCAGGGTGGGGCCCGGCGCGCTGCCGCCGAAGGTCCACATCGTCTGTTTCACTCCGGGGGCCACCTCGACGGTGGTGTGCGCAGCGCGCAGTTCGACCTTGTGCAGCGTTGCGCCGGGTGCGGGGGTCAGGTCGGCATCGCGTGGCTTCCAGCCGGCGGAGAAGTCGGCGGACAGGTCCAGGCCGCCGCTGGTGGTGGTGGAGTGGCCGTCGTGTCCGCTCGCGTGGCCGGTGTGGCCCGAGGCGCTGGTGTCGCCGGACGAACCGGTGCCGCCGGTGACGACGATGTCCATGCTCATCCCGGCCGCCCGGTGGCCCGGCAGGGTGCACCACGCCTCGCGGCTCTCGGTGACCTGCCCGAGATCGAGGGTGCGGGATTCGCCCTTGGCGAGCATCGGTGTGGCGGGACCGTCCTCGACCTTGAGGTCGTGGCGCTGGGAGTCGGTGTTGGTGACCTTCAGCCGCAGCGTGGTGCCCGCGGCGACCTCGATCCGGCCCGGGCGGATGCGCATGTCGGCCAGGGTGACGGCGACCGTGCGGGTAGTGCCTGCACCGGGGCCTCCGGTGCCACTGGCGCTCGTCCCGCCGCCCGTGCCGCCGCCGCTGTTGGCCACGAGCACGGCCAGCACGGTCACGACGGCACCCGCGGCGGTACCCCAGACGACGGGACGCCGCGAGACACCGGCCTTGTCACCGCCGTGGCGAACACCCTGGAAAAGGCCCCGTCCGCTGCGGATCATCACGCGTGCGGCCAGAGCGAGGAACGCGGCCCCGGCGACGCCGGCCAGCACCGTGCCGGCCGTGCCGGCGGGGTCGGGAAGCGGCAGCGCCAGCAGGGCGACACCCAGGTTGAGCACGACCAGCCGAGGCACCCAGCCCCGCTCCAACACCGCCCGCAGCGACGCCCGTTCCTTGGGACCGCTGGCGAGCACGATGGGCAGCAGATAGGTGAGGGCCCCGATGAGCACCTGTGCGACGAGGCCGACGAGCAGGACCGGGACCAGGGCCCCGAAGTCGTCCCGCGCCTCGGCGAGCGGCTGTACGGACAGCAGCACCAGGTCCACGACGACACCGACGAGCAGCCAACCCATGGCCGCGCCCAGCAGCCATGCGGCGGCGGCCGAGACCGCGGGCCGCCGACGCGGCGTACGGGCGAACAGATAGGCCGTGGCCACGACGCCGGCCGCGTAAAGGGCGACGCCGGGTACGGCGACGGCGCGCAGGCCGGCCGACAGTCCGGCGACGGCGGTCAGCAGGCCGCCCCCGGTCAGTGCCAGCACCCAGCGCGCCAGCCGGGTGGTGTGCTCGGCCATGCGTACGCCCAGGACGGTGGGCCACAGCATGAACAGCGTGCCCAGCACGGGCAGTCCGATCCAGCCGAGCAGGGTGATGTGCACATGGGCCAGCTTCAGACCGCTGTATTGGTGCGGTCCGGCCTTGCCGGTGGCCAGCAGCCAGCCCAGCACGGCGCCGAGGACGAGTGCCGCCGCGGCGGCGCGGTAGTAGTCGGCGATCGGCGCAAGCCGCCCGCCCAGCGCCCCGCGGCCCATGCGGATGAGCACGACGAGATGCGCGGTCATGGCGGTGATCAGCAGCGCGCACCCGACGCCGGTCAGGACGGGCAGGTCGGACCATACGCCGGTGAGGACGCCGACGACTCCGAGGTTGACGCCGGCCAGGCGGGCGTTGCTCCACCGCCGGTCGGGCAGGCGGGCGTGGAGCATGGCGACGGCGAAGTGCTCGCTCCATACGACGATGGCGGTGGTGGCGGCGCCGAGCAGGAACAGGTGGATGGCCAGCCAGCGGACCACGGGCAGGTCCTGCTGGGCGGTCGCCGCCAGCAGCGCGAGCACCGCCCAGGCCGCGACCAGGGCATGGGCGGCCAGATGCCGGCTGCGGAGTCCGGACGCCTTGAACCTGCTGGGCGGACGGCCACCGCCCGCGGCCGAGTCATCGTTCTTGCTGTACACGCTGCTCCTTGCCGCCCTCGGCGGCGCTCGGACGGGGACGAACGGGTGTGTCCGCGCTGTCGCCGCCGGGCAGCAGCACGGCCAGTTCCCGCTGGTAGGGGAAGGATCCGGGCTGGTAACCGCACCACGGCTCCTCGGCGTAGGGGTCGCCGGTGACGCCGTACGCACGGGACCGCGAGCCGCCGCAGACCCGGCGGAACTCGCACGCCCCGCACCGGCCGCCCAGCCGGTCGGCGTCGCGCAGACCGGTGAACAGTTCGGAGGTGCGGTAGATCTCGGTCAGCGGTGTCTTGCGGACGCTGCCGGCGCCCAGCGGCAGAAAGCCGCTCGGATGCACGGTGCCGGTGTGCGAGATGAAGACGAAGCCGCGGCCCGCGTTGACGTCCAGCGGCGGGCGCCGTACCCGGCGGGCTGCGGCGTCCAGGCCCAACTCGGCGGCCCGCTCGCGCAGTTCCTTGTACAGCGGGCCGAGCCCCAGTACGACAACGGGGTCGTCGCCCGTGTCGGCGAGGATCCGGCGCTGCAGGGCGACGCGGCGGAAGTGGTGGGCCTCGGTGGTCTTGGCGGGCACGGTCAGGCCCACGTCGTAGACGAAGTTGAGGACGTCCTCCACCTCGTCCGGGGTCAGTGCGCCCAGGCTCTTGCCGCGGCCGGTCGGCACCAGGAAGAAGGCGCTCCACAGCATCGCGCCGTGCTCCGCGACCAGGCGGACGATGTCCGGCAGGTCGTGCAGGTTGTGCCGGGCGACCGTGGTGTTGATCTGCACCTTCATGCCGAGGGCGCGGGCGGCGTCCCAGGCGTCCAGGGTCCAGCGGAACACGCCGGGTACGCCGCGGAAGCCGTCGTGGAGTTCGGCGGTGGACCCGTCGAGGCTGAGCGAGAGGCCGACCGTGCCGGCCGCGTGCAGCTCCCGCAGCCGCTCCTCGGTGAGCGTGGGTGTGCCTGAGGGGGAGACGGCGACCCGGACCCCGACCTCCTGGCCATAGGCGACGAGGTCCGTCAGGTCGGGACGCTGGAACGGGTCTCCGCCGGTGATCACGAACAGCGGGGCGGGCTGCCCGAAGGCGGCCACCTGGCGCAGCAGGTCCTTGGCCGCACCGGTGTCCAGCTCCCGCGGGTCGCGGCCCGGCACGGCCTCGGCCCGGCAGTGCAGGCAGGCCAGCGGGCAGGCGCGGGTGGACTCCCAGATGACGATGAACGGTCGCTCGCCGGCGTCGTGCCGCTGGCGGCGGATGGCGCGGGAGGGGGCGCTCATCGCGCGGTCCTTCCCAGCGCCCCGCCGCTGTGTCCGGCCGCCCTCGAATCAGGGCAGACAGGGCGGGCGACCGGACGGTGACCGGCCCGGACCGTGCGCGGCACCCACCGTGAGCGGCAGCGGTGGTATCGGCCTCGGATGCGGTCGATGTGGTCGTACACGGGATACCTCCGGATCGGTCGCCGTCAGCATCCACCGGCGGCGGTGCTCGGCGCGGCGGCCGATGGTCTTCTCGGACAGGGCCGACGGTCCCTCTTCGCGCGTGGTGCGGCAGGGCCGGTCGGCCGCAGAGGCCGCAGAGGCCGCGGGAGCCGCGGGAGCTGCAGGAAGGTCAGGTGCGGTTCGAGGAGCGGGCGGAAAGGGCGTCGGCGGTGGCGACCATCGCGGCTCCGAGACCGGTGAGCGCGACGCCCAGGCCGGAGACCAGGGTGGTGAGGTGCCAGGCCTGGTAGGCGGACATCAGCGAGGCGCGCAGGCTCTGGGCCATGAACGCGGTCTGCCGCATCTTGGCGAGCTTCTCGTCGTCGCCTCCGGCGGCGTGCAGCTCCGCGGTGATCTCGGCGTAGGCCCGGCCGCCGGTGGCCTTGGCGAGATTGCCCTTGATGAACTGGGCGTAGGCGTGTGCCTCGGGGCCGGTTTCCACCCGGCGGCCGGTGTAGGCGGCGAGTTCGTCGGGCAGCCCGTGATCCGGGAAGGTGATCTTCTGGGCGGCCAGCTCGGTACGGATCTCGTTCCTGCCGCTGCGGCCGCGCAGCAGCATGACCGGTCCGGCGACTACCAGGGCTGTACCGACTGTCCCGAGCAGGGTGCCGGCCCGACGGTGCGATCCGTCCATGACGTGTCTGTCCTTCTTTCTGTTTGAGCTTGCTGCTCGAGAGCTTTGCTGTCGAGAGCTGTCCTGCCTGGGGGTGCGGCGGTGCGCGTACGCGGGCTCGAAGCACCGTTCGCGCGCCGCCGCGGGTGGGCGGTTTCGGTCAGCGGTGGCTGAACCGCAGCCGCCAGGCCTCGGGGCCGCGTTCCAGGTACTGCACCCCGAACACCCCCGGGCGCCGCTGCTCGATCTGCGCGAGCAGCGGCAGCGGGTCGTGATGGGCGATCAGCACCAATGCCGTGCCCTCGGGGATGGCGTCGAGGGCGCCGAAGACCGTGGCGTGACGAATGGCGTGCGGAACCTCCCTGACGTCCAGCTCGGGGTCGTCCTCGTCCTGCGCACCGCAGCCGCACACTCCGCCGCAGCCACCGGTCTCCTCGAACTCTTCCTCCATGTCGTGCCTTTCCTCGTTGTCCTGATCTTCTTGGGCGTCCTGGGCGGACGTAGTGGTCGCGAGCCGCTGGTGCATGACCGCGAGCAGCTCCGTCAGGGAGACCTCGGGGCTCATGGCGAGCAGCGGCAGCACGAGGCCGTTCTCCTTGGCCAGGTGCTCCTCGAAGAGCACCTGCAGGGCCCTGGCGTCGGCCGCGGCGTCCGCCGGGGCGGGCGCGGCGCGCAGGGCGTCGACGAGCGCGGTGAGACAGCGGTGCTCACCGATGAGGCCCTCGATGAGCAGACGGGCCTCGGGCATACGGTGCGCGGCGGGGTAGAGCGCGGCTTCCTCGGCCGCGGCGTGCGGCAGCAGCGCGCTGCCGCAGAAGGCCACGAGACCGGCGTGGATCTTCTCGGCGGCGCTCGGATCCCGGTCCACCGCGGTGAGCAGCATCGTCACCCGTCCGGCCAGTTCCCCGGCCAGTCGGGCGTGATGTGCCTCGGCCAGTTCGAGGGCCGCGGCGTCCTGAGGGTCCGAGGCGAGGGTGAGCACGCTCATGACGGTCTCTCCAGCGGGTGTGGCCGGCTCGGCCGGCCGGTACGGGCGGGGGCGGCATTCCGGGTGCCGACTCCGGGCGGATGCCGCGTCCGGCCGCGGGCGGGCGGCCGGACGCACGACCGAACCGGGCGACACGCGCGTTCACGCTGTGCCCGCGGCGGCCGGACGGGGGAATGGCCACCCGGGCGCGGATGCTGCCGTCGACAGATGGGCATCTGCGGTTCGATCCCTGCCAGCATGCAACGCCCGGCACCCTCGGTTCCTCGGCCGACCGGGCCCGGCACCGGGACCATTGGTCCCTATTGCGACCAGCCATATTGGGCCGGTAGGCCAACGGGCAGGGGACCGCCAGCCCCAGGTGGACGACACCCTGTGCCACCTAGGTTTCCGGCCATGGAGAACGATCAGAACGCACGGCAGCGGGACTCGCGAGCCGGTGAGGGCTGGCCCCTGGCGGCCCGCAGGCTGCTGACGCGCAGCGAGGTGTCGGCCGACGGTCGCGCGGTGTTCGGCGCGGCCGAAGGCAAGTGGGAGGGCTTCTACCGGGACCGCTGGGCCCACGACAAGGTGGTGCGCTCCACGCACGGTGTGAACTGCACCGGGTCCTGCTCGTGGATGGTGTACGTCAAGGACGGCATCATCACCTGGGAGCACCAGGCCACCGACTACCCGTCGATCGGCACCGACTGCCCCGAGTACGAGCCGCGCGGCTGCCCCCGTGGAGCCTCGTTCTCCTGGTACACCTACTCCCCCAGCCGCGTCCGCTACCCCTATGTACGGGGCGCGCTGCTGAAGCTGTGGCGTGAGGCGCGGCGGCGCCTCGGCGATCCGGTGGCGGCCTGGGCCGAGATCACCGGCGATCCGGCGAAGGCGCGGGCGTACAAGCGGGCCCGCGGCAAGGGCGGCCTGGTGCGCGCCGACTGGGACGAGGTCAGCGAGCTGATCGCCGCCGCCCAGGTGCACACCGTCAAGACGTACGGCCCCGACCGGGTCGCCGGTTTCTCGCCCATCCCGGCGATGTCGATCGCGTCGTTCGCGGCCGGTGCCCGGTTCCACTCGCTGATCGGCGGCACCCTGCTGTCGTTCTACGACTGGTACGCGGACCTGCCGATCGCCTCGCCGCAGGTCTTCGGCGACCAGACCGACGTGCCCGAGGCCGCGGACTGGTGGAACACGGGCTATCTGATCATGTGGGGCTCCAACATCCCCGTGACCCGCACGCCCGACGCGCACTTCCTGACCGAGACCCGCTACAACGGCACCAAGATCGTCGCGGTCAGCCCCGACTACGCCGACAACGTCAAGCACGCCGACGAGTGGCTCGCCGCGCACCCCGGCACGGACGGCGCGCTGGCGATGGCGATGGGCCATGTGATCCTGCGCGAGTTCCTCGTCGACCGCGAGGTGCCGTACTTCCATGACTACCTGCGCAAGTTCACCGACGCCCCGTTCCTGGTGACCCTGCGCGAGCACGACCGCGGTCTCGTCCCGGACGGGTTCCTGACCGCCGCCGACCTCGGACACGACACGGAGAACGCCGAGTCCAAGACCGTCCTGATCGACTCGGCCACCGGCGAGGCGGTCGTGCCGAACGGCTCGCTCGGCTTCCGCTGGGCCAAGGAGAACCCGGGCCACTGGAATCTCGACCTGGGCGACACCGTCCCCGAGCTGAGCCTGCTGGAGCGGGCCGAGCAGACGGCCGAGATCGCGCTTCCCCGCTTCGACGAGGGCACGACGGAGGGCGGCACGGTCCTGGTGCGCGGGGTGCCCGTGCGCCGGATCGGCGGCCGCCTCGTCACCACCGTCTTCGACCTGATGCTCGCCCAGTACGGGGTCAAGCGTCCCGGTCTCCCGGGCAGCTGGCCGACGTCGTACGAGGACGCGTCCGAGCCCTACACCCCGGCCTGGCAGGAGACGATCACCTCCGTGCCGGCCGAGCAGGCGGCCCGGATCGCCCGCGAGTTCGCCCGCAACGCCGAACGCACCAACGGCCGGTCCATGATCGCGCTGGGCGCCGGCACCAACCACTGGTTCCACTCCGACACCATCTACCGCGCCTTCCTGGCGCTGATCACCATGACCGGCTGCCAGGGCGTCAACGGCGGCGGCTGGGCCCACTACGTCGGCCAGGAGAAGGTCCGCCCGGTCACCGGGCAGCAGCACCTGTCGTTCGCCTTCGACTGGCAGCGCCCCACCCGGCACATGGCGGGCACCTCCTACTGGTACCTGAACTCCGACCAGTGGCGCTACGAGGCGTTCGGGCCCGACGAACTGGCCTCCCCGCTCGGGGAAGGGCGCTTCCAGGGCAAGGGATTCGCCGACTGTCTGGCGCAGGCCGTACGCCTGGGCTGGACGCCCGGTCACCCCGGCTTCAACCGCAACCCGCTCGACCTCACCGACGAGGCGGCGGCCCGCGGCAAGCAGGTGTCCGAGCACATCGTCGACGAGCTGAAGTCCGGGCGGCTCCGGTTCGCCGCCGAGGACCCCGACGACCCGGCCAACTTCCCTCGCGTGCTGACCGTGTGGCGGGCCAACCTGCTCGGCTCCTCCGGCAAGGGCAACGAGTACTTCCTGCGCCATCTGCTGGGCACGGATGCGGCCGTCCGCTCCGAGGAGACCCCGCCCGAGGGCCGTCCCAAGGACGTGGTGTGGCGGGAGGAGGCGCCCGAGGGCAAGCTCGACCTGATGGTCTCGATCGACTTCCGGATGACCTCGACCGGCCTGCTCGCCGATGTCGTCCTCCCCGCCGCCACCTGGTACGAGAAGGACGATCTGTCCAGCACGGACATGCACCCCTTCGTGCACGCCTTCACCCCGGCCATCGCCCCGCCCTGGCAGGCCCGCACCGACTACGACGCCTTCCTGACCATCGCCGACCGGTTCAGTGAGCTGGCCGCCGAGCACCTCGGCACCCGCACCGACGTCCTCGCGGTGCCGCTGCTGCACGACACACCGGACGAACTCGCCCAGCCGGGCGGAGTGGTACGGGACTGGAAGACCGGCGAGTGCGAACCGGTTCCCGGCAAGACCATGCCGAAGCTGGCCGTCATCGAGCGCGACTACGCCGTCATCGGGCAGAAGATGCGCGCCGTCGGCCCGCTGCTGGACACCCTGGGCACCACCACCAAGGGCGTCACCGTCCACCCGAACCAGGAGCTGGACGACCTCCGCCGCCGCAACGGCACGGTCCGGGACGGCATCGCCGCCGGCCGGCCCTCGCTCGCCACCGCGAGCCACATGTGTGAGGCAGTCCTCGCCCTGTCCGGCACCACCAACGGACGCCTGGCCACCGAGGGCTTCCGGGAGCTGGAGCGGCAGACCGGCAGCGAGGGTCTCGTCGAACTCGCCGCCGAGCGCGAGGCCGACCGGATCACCTTCGCCGACACCCGCGCCCAGCCCCGCTCGGTGATGACGTCGTACGAATGGTCCGGCTCGGAGACCGGCGGGCGCCGCTACTCACCGTTCGTCATCAACACCGAGCACAAGAAGCCCTGGCACACCCTCACCGGCCGCCAGCACTTCTTCGTCCAGCACGACTGGATGACCGAGCTCGGCGAGCAACTGCCGGTCTACCGGCCGCCGTTGAACTCGCCCCGGCACTACGGCGACGAGCACCTCAACGAGAGCGGCCGGGCCGAGGTGACGGTCCGCTATCTCACCCCGCACTCCAAGTGGTCCATCCACTCGAACTACCAGGACAACAAGTACATGCTCGATCTGTCCCGCGGCGGACCCACGATCTGGATGTCGACCACCGACGCCGACAAGATCGGGGTGAAGGACAACGAGTGGATCGAGGCGTACAACCGCAACGGCGTCGTCGCCGCCCGCGCCGTGGTCACCCACCGCATGCCCGAGGGCACGGTGTACATGTACCACGCCCAGGACCGCAACGTGAACGTGCCGAAGACCGAGGTCACCGGGAAGCGCGGCGGCATCCACAACTCCCTGACCAGGCTGCTGCTCAAGCCCACCCATCTCGCGGGCGGTTACGCACAGTTCACCTACGCCTTCAACTACTACGGCCCGACCGGAAACCAGCGCGACGAGGTCACCGTCATCCGCCGTCGCTCGCAGGATGTGGAGTACTGACATGCGCGTCATGGCCCAAGTGGCGATGGTGATGAACCTCGACAAGTGCATCGGCTGCCACACCTGCTCGGTCACCTGCAAGCAGACGTGGACCAACCGCACCGGTGTCGAGTACGCCTGGTTCAACAACGTCGAGACCAAGCCCGGCGTCGGCTACCCGCGCCGCTACGAGGACCAGGAGCACTGGAAGGGCGGCTGGATGCTCGACAAGCGCGGCCGCCTGGTCCTGCGCTCGGGCGGACGCGTCAAGCGCCTGCTGTCGCTGTTCTCCAACCCCGACCTGCCGTCCATCGAGGACTACTACGAGCCGGTCACCTACGACTACGACAACCTCGTCAACGCCCCGGCCGGCAAGGACATCCCCGTCGCCCGCCCGCGCTCCGTGCTCACCGGCAAGCCCACCGCCATCACGTGGGGTGCCAACTGGGAGGACGGCCTGGGCGGCGCGCCCGAGCATGCCGGCGGCGACCCCAACCTCACCGGTGAATGGGCCGAGAAGGTCAAGTTCGAGTTCGAGCAGACCTTCCTGTTCCACCTGCCCCGCCTGTGCGAGCACTGCCTCAACCCGGCCTGTGTCTCCGCCTGCCCGTCGGGCGCGATGTACAAGCGGGTCGAGGACGGCATCGTCCTCGTCGACCAGGACAAGTGCCGCGGCTGGCGCATGTGCGTCACGGCATGCCCGTACAAGAAGGTGTACGTCAACCACGCCACCGGCAAGGCCGAGAAGTGCACCTTCTGCTTCCCGCGCATCGAGGCCGGACAGCCCACCGTCTGCTCCGAGACCTGCGTGGGACGCCTGCGCTACCTCGGACTGGTCCTCTACGACGCCGACCGCGTCGGCGAGGCCGCGGCCACCCCGGACGAGAAGGACCTGCTGGACGCCCAGCGGAACGTCTTCCTCGACCCGTCCGACCCCGAAGTGATCGCCGCGGCACGCCGGTCCGGCATCCCCGAGGACTGGCTGGACGCCGCCCGCCGCTCCCCCGTGTACGCGCTGATCTCGACGTACAAGGTGGCGCTGCCGCTGCACCCGGAGTACCGCACCCTGCCGATGGTCTGGTACGTGCCCCCGCTGTCCCCGGTGCTGGACGCCGTGGACGCCGCGGGCGGCAACCAGGACGACCCCGACCATGTCTTCGCCGCCGTCACCCGGCTGCGCATCCCGCTGGAGTACCTGGCGGAGCTGTTCGCCGCCGGGGACTCCGAGGTGGTCGCCGGTGTGCTGATGAAGCTCACCGCGCTGCGCTCGTACATGCGCGAACGCACCCTCGGCGAGGAGGGGGACGAGGCCGTGCTCAAGGCCGTCGGCCTCACGATCCGCGAGGCGGAGGACATGCACCGGCTCCTCGCCGTCGCCAAGTACCAGGACCGGTACGTCATCCCCGCCGCCCACAAGGAGGACGCGGCCGCGCTCAGCGCCATGGAGGACCGCTGCCCGGTCGAGACGTCCGGCGACCCGACGGACGCCGCCGGCCGAAAGGTGATGCTCGGCATCCCCACCCTGCGCCGCAACACCTCCGGAGGTTGATGTGAGCCCCCTGCCCTCCCCCAGTGCCAAACGCCTGGGGGGACCCCCATCAATCCCCGCCCTCGTCCGCACCCGCGTCCGGGCGGCCGTACGCCGCCCGGCCCGGCTCACCCCCGAAGAGGCCGAGGCACGCACCCTGCTGCTGCGGATGTGCTCGCTGCTGCTTCAGTATCCGGACGCCGAACTCGCCACCGCCCGCGATGTGTTGACGTCGACCGTCAAGGCGCTGCCGTCCTCGCCCGCCGCCGGGCACCTGGCCGACTTCACGGCCTGGTTCGCCGGGCAGGAGCTGGAGGCTCTGGAGCGCCACTACGTCGAGATGTTCGACCTACGCCGCAAGAGCAGCCTCTATCTCACCTACTACCTGCACGGCGACACCCGCCGCCGCGGCATGGCCCTGCTCACCCTGAACCAGCGATACCGGGCGGCCGGCTGGGAGACCGACCACGGAGAACTGCCCGACCACCTCCCGGTCGTGCTGGAGTTCGCCGCCCTGGCCGGTCCGGGAGGCGGTGAGGCACCACTGCGCCAGCACCACCGCGGGCTGGAGCTCATCCACCGCGCCCTGACCGACGCCGACTCGCCCTACCGGCACGTCCTGGCCGCGCTGCTCACCCTGCTGCCGCCGCCCACCGAGGCGGACCGTGCGGCGGTGGACCAGCTCGTCGCCGAGGGCCCGCCGAACGAGGACGTCGGCCTCGACCCCTACGGGACGTACGGGGACGGGGAGTTCGCTCCTCCGGGCACCTTCGTGCCGCCGCCGGCCGCCCCGCCGACCCGTGTGCCCCCCGCTCCCACCAGCCGTACGGAAGGCCCCCGATGAACGCCGTACCCACCCCCTTGGCCGCCGCGTCCGCCGGCGGCGCGGACCTCCTCCTGTGGGTCGCCGTCCCCTACGTCTGTCTCGCCGTTTTCGTCGTCGGGCACATCTGGCGCTTCCGGCAGGACCAGTTCGGCTGGACCTCCCGCACCAGCCAGCTCCTCGAACACCGCTGGCTGCGCTGGGGCAGCCCGCTGTTCCACCTGGGCGCCTTCATGGTGATCGCCGGGCACGTGATGGGGCTCGCCATCCCCGACTCGTGGACCGAGGCCGCGGGCATCTCCGAGCACACGTACCACACCACGGCGGTCTGGGGCGGTTCCGTCGCCGGCGTCGCCATGGTCACCGGGCTCGGCATGCTGTGCGCCCGACGGCTGCTGACCCGGACGATCCGGCTGAGCACCAACCGCAGCGACAAGCTCCTCTTCCCGCTGCTGTCCGCCACCGTCCTGCTCGGCATCACCGCGACCGCCGCCCACAACGTGTTCGGCGCCGGCTACGACTACCGCACCACCGTCTCCGTATGGTTCCGCGGCCTGTTCGTCCTCCAGCCGCAGCCCGAGGCGATCGCCGACGCCCCGCTGCTGTTCCAGCTGCACGCCCTGACCGCCTTCCTGCTCTTCGCGGCCTGGCCGTTCACCCGGCTGGTCCATGTCTGGAGCGCCCCGATCGGCTACCTGGCCCGGCCCTATCTGGTCTACCGTCGGCGGGCCACGCCGACTGCGGCCCCGACGGCCGGCGGCAGGCCGCAGTCGGCCTCCGGCTCCCGCCGCGCCGCATGAGTCAGCAGCCCGCGCTCGCGCCGGACGCCACCACCGCCCGGCGCGAGCACACTGTGAGCGCGAGCCGCCGGACGGGCCTGGTCATGCTGGTGACCGGAGTCGTCGGCTGGCTCGCCGCCTTCCAGCTCACCGTGGACGACTGGCGGCTGCTGCGCGACCCCACCTACCAACCGCCGTGCAACATCAGCCCCGTGGTGAGTTGCGGCAGCGTCATGTCCAGCCCTCAGGGCAGCCTGTTCGGCTTCCCCAACATGCTGGTCGGGCTGGGTGCCTTCGCCGCCGTGGCCGCCCTGGGCGTCGCCGTGCTGAGCGGTGCGCGCCTGCACCGCCGGCTGTGGCTCGCGCTGGCCGCCGGGGCGCTGGCGGGCGTGGTGTTCGTGCACTGGCTGATCGTGCAGTCGCTCTACGAACTCAACAAGATCTGCCCCTACTGCGTCGTCGTCTGGGTCGTCACCATCGCCCTGTTCTGGTACCTGACCCTGCACTGCCTGGAACGGGGCATCGTCCCCGCGTCCCGGGGTGTGCTGGCGGTCCTCCGGGACACGCACTGGATGCTGCTCGCGGCCTGGTACGGGGTGATCGCACTGCTGGTCCTCACCCGGTTCTGGCCGTACTGGAGCAGTCTCCTGTAGCCGCACACGAACGCATGCCTCAGGTCGGATGGACGAAGGAAACATGGTCATGGACGACGGACTGAAGGAATGGACGGCCGCGGTGAAGGCCGAGCTGGGCATCAACCTGGAAGTCGGCCGGGCTCTGCTGCTCGCCCTCGCGGGCGATGCCGCGCATTCGGTCGCCCGGCCCGCCGCACCGCTGACGACCTTCCTGGTCGGATATGCGGTGGGACGTGCGGGCGGCGGACCCGACGCGGCGGTCGACGCGGCCTGGCGCGCGGGAGAACTCGCCGCCCGGTGGGCAGATGAGGCCGAGCACGGCTCCGCCCCAGGGGGCGAGCAGGGGTCCGGCTCAGGGAGCGCCTGACCCTTCAGCCCGTACGGCGTACCGCCCGCGCCAGGAAGTGGTGTGCCGCGTCCTCGTAGCAGGTGAGATCCCAGCACGTGGTGTGCAGGGCCGGTCGCAGATTCTCCTCGGCGAGCAGGTCGGCGGGGTCGAGGGAACGGCCGTGGCGGGCGGCGCGTTCGGCCCGGCCGGAGGGGTGGAAGAGCAGCAGCACACCGCCGGGGGCGGTCACCCGGGCCCATTCGCGCAGGGCGGCCGTGGGGTCGGGGACGTGGTCGATCAGGCCCGCGCTGAAGACTCCGTCCAACAACCCTGTCCGCAGCGGGAGTCGGCAGGCGTCCGCCAGCAACAGCCCGGTGCGTCCCTCCCGCGCGGCGGCGGTGAGCATCGCCGGGGTGAGGTCCGCGCCGAGCACCACACCCTCGGTGCCGACCTGGGCGCGAAGTGCGGGCAGGGCGCGGCCGCTGCCGCAGCCCGCATCCAGGACCCGTTGTTCCGGGCGCAGTTCCATACGGGAAACGGCCGCCGCGTATCTGGGACCGTCGGCGGCGAAGCGCTCCTCCCAGGTCGCCGCCCGGGGTGTGAAGAAGGCACGGGTCGTGGTCGTCGTCGCCCGGGACGCCACGAGGGTGGCGAAGCGCTCGAAGACGTCGTCGCGGTGCGGGGCCAGAGCCGCCAGTTCGGCGGGGGCGGATTCCTGGAGGTCCGGCGCGGCCTCGTCGGGGAAGGCGGCCGCGAAGGCGTCGACCGCCGCTTTGTCCGCCTCCAGGTGGAAGCGCAGTCCCCACGCCGAGCCGCCGATCCGGAACGCCTGGACCGGGTAGCGGTCGCAGGATGCCAGCTGGGTCGCGTCGGCCGGGAGGTCGAGGGTGTCACCGCGCCGGTGCAGCACGCGCAGGCGCTCAGGAAATCCGGCGAACAGCGGGTCGGCGGACGCAGCCGCAGTCGTCCGTACCTCTTCCCAGCCGATCTGCCGACCGTCGCCCGGACGGGCCGCACCGCCCGCGGCCACCGCCAGCAACTGAGCGCCGAGGCCTACCCCGAGCACGGGGACCTCCGCCCCCAGCGCGCCGCGCAGCAAGGCCAGTTCGGACGCGCGGGTCACAAGCACCGGGGAGTCGTCGTACGCCGCCATGGGCCCGCCCATCACCACCAGCGCCGCCAGCTCGCTCGGCGACTCCGGCACCGGATCGCCCGCCCAGATCCGGCACACCCGCACCGGAAGTCCCGCCGCCTCCAGCGCCGTACCAATGGCGTACGGGCCCTCGTGCGGAAGGTGTTGCACGATCAGGACGCCCGCACGTGGATCGCTCGACGTCACGCCCACGAGGGGTAGCCCCCGTCCACACGGATCGCGTTGATGCCGCTGATGTGCCGGCCGCCGCAGCGGTCCTGGGGCAGGACGAGCTGAGCTCCGGCGCTTTCCAGCGGGGTGTCGTCGATCGTGACCGCGAGCAGAACGGGCGCGCGGCCGAAGTCGGGGTCGATCTCCGCCCAGGACAGCAGGGCGTGATGGCCGTCCGTGCCGGAGACGGCGATCAGGAACCGCAGGCGGTCCTTGCGGCGGGCCGGGTCGAAGCCGGGGCGGGCGTCCGTGAGCACGTCGTGCAGGAGCGGGCCGGTGAAGCGGTGGCGCTGGATACCGCTGGTGGCGCACTCGAAGCTGACGTCTGCCGCGTGCTGCGGCCAGGCCCGCAGGTCGGGCACGGTCAGCCGGGCGGGACGGTTCAGATCGCCGGCGAGGACGAGTTCCGCCACCGGACGGGCGGCCGTACCGGCAGCTGCGAAGGACTGAATCACGGGTTACCACCTCCGGGACGACCGTACCCGAACCGGCACCTTACGCAAACGCATATGCCAGCCTACATGGTCACATATTCTGCTCACGCGAAGTATTAGGTCGCTTTTACCTTGCATTTGCGGCATCCATTTGTGTGCGCTCGTGGCTGCGCCGACGCCCTCACGAAGACACTCCCCGGGCGTCGTACCGCCTGCCGAACCGGCTCACCGGCCCGCCGGTGTTGCGGACCTCCCGCAGGCCGGGGTGGAGTCGGCGCAGGCGGCGTTCCAGGCGTTGGTGCAGGGTGAACCAGGAGGCGGGGCAGCCGTGGCAGGTGCCGCCGAGGCGGACCGTGACGATGCCCTCGTGCACGTCGACGAGGTCGATGCTGCCGCCGTGGGAGCGGGCGAAGTCGCCCACCTCCCCGGCGAGAACCTCTTGTGCCGCGGCGTACAGCTGTGCGTCGTCGTCGCAAGGGGCGGTGCCGGTATCCCGGATCCAGCCCTCGGGGTCGCCGAGGGCGGCGTGCAGCGCGGTGCGGACCCTGGCGCCCTCGCGGGGCCAGGTGCGGTCCGCGCCGAGACGGGTGACGACGGCCTCGCCCTCCAGGGTGATCTGCCCGAGGGTGCCGTCGGCCAGCAGGGCGGCCAGCGGTGCGGGCACCCCGGCGAGCGGACCAGCGCCGGGGAGGGTTCCGGCGGGGACGATCCAGCGCAGCCGGTCGGGCCGGCCGGGCACCTGCTGCGGGTGTACCGGGATCACGGCGGGCTCACCCGCCCAGCAGGACGGTGGCCGTGCGGGCCAAGTAGGCCATCAGCCAGGCCAGTACGGTCAGATACGTGAAGGCGGTCATCGGCCATCGCCAGGTGCCGGTCTCCCGGCGCAGGACCGCCACGGTGGCCATGCACTGCAGCGCGTAGACGAAGTAGACCAGCAGGGCGGCGATGGTGGGCGCGGTGAACACCGGCTCCCCGGCCCGCGGCCCGTCGGGGTATGTCATGGTCCGCAACGCCTGTTCGGGCTTTTCGGGGTCTTCCGCGGCGGCGACCTGCCCGAGCGTGGCGACGAAGGTCTCCCGGGCGGCCTGCGCCGACAGCACGCCGACGTTGATGCGCCAGTCGAAGCCCAGCGGGTCGAAGACCGGGGCGACCAGACGGCCCAGGTCGGCGGCGTAACTATGGTCGACCGTGTACGCGGACACCGCGACGGAGTCGGTGGTGTCGACGCCCGCCGCGCGCAGCTGCGCGTCCGAGTGCAGCGGCAGGTTCAGCAGCAGCCACAGAACGACGCTCGTGGCGACGATGACGGTCGAGCACTTGCGCAGGAAGGTACGCGCGGAGGACCCCATCGCCACCAGCACCGCGCGCGGGGCGGGCAGCCGGTAGGGCGGCATCTCCATGAAGAACGGCACCGCCTGTCCATGACGGTCGCCGAGCTTCTTGAACACCCAGGCGGCCAGCATCGCGGACACGGCACCCAGCAGATACAGGCCGAACATGACCAGGCCCTGCGCGCCGAACGGGCCCAGCTTCGCCGACGGGTCGACCAGCAGGCCGATCAGCAGCACGTACACCGGAAGTCGCGCCGAGCAGGTCATCAGGGGTGCGGCCATCATCGTGGCCAGGCGGTCCCTGGCCGAGGGCAGCGTACGGGTGGCCATGATGCCGGGGATCGCGCAGGCGAACGACGACAGCAGCGCCACGAACGCCCGGCCCTCCAGACCGAAGCGGGCCATCACCCGGTCCATCAGGAACGCCGCCCGCGCCAGATAGCCCACCCCCTCCAGCAGGGCCAGGAGCAGGAACAGCAGCACGATCTGCGGAACGAACACCAGCACGCCGCCGACACCCGCGATGAGGGCGTCCGCGAGCAGCCCGGACACCCACGGATTGCCGACATGGGCGTCCACCAGGCCCGACAGCCACGCGAACAGCGCCTCCACCCAGTCCTGCAACGGGGCGGCCACCGTGAACACGGTCTGGAAGAACACCGCCATGACCGCGAAGAACACGGCCGTCCCCCACACCGGATGCAGCAGCACCGCGTCGACGCGCTGCGTGACGCGGTGGCGCTCGGGGGGCCGGTAGCCGGCGAAGGCCAGGATCGATTCCGCCCACGCCTCCCGCTCGTCCGGGTCGGTGGGCGGGGCCACGGCCGGGGCCGGCCAGGTGCGCCAGGTGGTGAGCTGCTCGCGCAGCTGCCCGATGCCCAGGCCACGGTGGCCGACCACGGGCAGCGCCGGCACGCCGAGCGCCTGAGCGAACGCGTCGATGTCCAGGCGGCCCTGGCGACGGGCCAGTTCGTCGGTGAACGTGACCACGACACAGGCCGGCAGCCCGCGGGCCAGGACCTGGGCGACGAACCCCAGGGACCGGCGCAGCGTGGTGGCGTCCACCACGACGAGCAGTGCGTCCGGACGGTCCGCGCCCTCCTGCCGACCGTCCAGTACGTCGACGGTGATCCGCTCGTCGGGGCTGACCGGCTCCAGGCTGTAGGTGCCGGGCAGATCCTCGATCACATGCCGGTGACTGCCCGTGCGGGAGGTCCCGACGAAGCGGGACACGGTCACGCCGGGGTAGTTGCCGGTCTTGGCACGCAGGCCCGTGAGGCCGTTGAAGACGCTGGTCTTGCCCGAGTTGGGGGCGCCGACCAGGGCGATCCGTGGTGCCGCGATCAGGGTCGCGTCCGTGCCGCCGGTGTCGTGGCAGCCCGCGCTCACCGCTCCACCTCGACGATGTGCACGCACGCCGCCTGCGCCCGTCGCAGGCACACCTCGTAGTCCTTGACCCGGTAGAGGACCGGGTCGCGCAGCGGCGCCCGGCGTACGGCCTCCACCACCGCTCCGGGTGTGAAGCCGAGGTCGTGCAGCCGGCGGACCACGGCGGGTGCCGCGTCCGTGGCGACCCGTGCCACCGCGGCACGGGCACCGGGTACCAGATCGGCCAGGGAGCGCGGCGCGGCGTCCATGACGGTGGGCCCCCGGCCGCCTGCTTCCTCGTGCACCCCACCAGAGGCAGTCATCTGCGTCTCCATCACATCGCGCCAGGGGCGACACCGCCCCGCAGAACGAGCATCGTTCAGTAAGGCGAGGCTAACCTCACCCCTGTGGGAGATCGGCGGGGCATGCAGCCCTATGACCTGGGACCATCGGCCCCATCGGCCGGGACCACAGGGCCCTCAACAGACCGGCCGGCCGAGGGTCGAGGCACGAGGGTCCGGGCGAGGACGAGCACCCGTCCACGCCGCAGGGCATGCCAGAAGGCTGTCCGGCCGCCCTGAGACGGGTGGCAGACGGCCGGACAGCGACCGAACCGGCAGGACACCGCTTCCGACTGCGGCCTCTGGGTAGGAGAACGCGCAGCCTGCAGTCGGCGGCGGCGTTCCGTGGCCTCCTGCCGTTTCGGTAGGCATGAAGCGTGGCCGGACGACGACCGTCCGCGCACGGGCCGAACAGTCCCTCCGTCGAGGGCTGTTGGTCCCATGCCGAAAGCGGCGATCCGGACCGTTCGGCCCACCCATGCCGGGCGCTTCGGACGCGGCGCCGCATCGGGACCGGCCCGTAGCGTGCACCTTCACGGACGACGGCAGGTCCGCGCCCAGGCCCGTCAGAAAGGCCCTGGTGGCGCAGCAAGGCGTGCCACTCGGCCCGATCCCGCCGGCCGCGCGCCGCGACCAGCCCCACAGAAAGACGCGCATGATCTTCGAAGATCTCCGGACGGCCTGCCGCAAGGACCCCGCCCTGCACGGTGTCCACGTCGTCGACGTCCTGCTGTATCCCGGTCTGTGGGCGATCTGGGCGCACCGGATCACACACCGGCTGCACCGGCTCGGTGTGCCGTTCCTGCCCAGGCTGCTCTCCCAGCTCTCCCGCGCCGTCACCGGCATCGAGATCCACCCGGGTGCCGTCATCGGCCGACGCTGCTTCATCGACCACGGCATGGGCGTGGTCATCGGCGAGACCGCCGTCCTGGGTGACGACGTGATGCTGTACCACCGCGTCACCCTGGGCGGCACCGGCTGGTGGAACGGCACGAAGACCGCGAAACGGCACCCCACGATCGGCGACCGGGTCGTCCTCGGCGTCGGCGCCACCGTGCTCGGCCCGGTCCACATCGGCCACGACACGCTCGTCGGCGCGCACGCCCTCGTCCTGCGCGACGTCCCCGCCCACTCCTCCGTCCGCGCCGCCCACGCGGACTCCACCACCAGCCCGAACGTCACACCCAGGACACCCCACGCCGGGATCCTCACCCCCGGCCACGAACAAGAAGGACGACCATGACGGCGATACACCCCTCGATCACGTCGCTGATAGGCCGCACGCCCATGGTGGCGCTGCGCCGCTACGGAGCGGACCTGCCGGTGCGTCTGCTCGTCAAGCTGGAGGCCGCCAACCCGGGCGGAAGCGTCAAGGACCGCATCGCCCTGGCGATGATCGAGGACGCCCAGGACAGCGGAGCGCTCCTGCCGGGCACCCGGATCGTCGAACCGACCAGCGGCAACACCGGCATCGGCCTGGCCATGGTCGCCGCCGCCAAGGGCTACCCGGTCACCTTCACCATGCCCGAGAGCATGACCACCGAGCGGCGCGCCCTGCTGCGCGCCTACGGCGCCGAACTGGTCCTGACGCCGGCCGCGGAGGGCATGACCGGCGCCGTCGCCCGGGCGACCGAACTGGCCGAGGAGAACGGCTGGTTCATGCCGCAGCAGTTCCGCAACCCGGCCAATCCCGACGCCCATCGCCGGACCACCGCCCAGGAGATCTGGCAGGACACGGCGGGCCAGATCGACATCCTGGTGGCCGGCGTCGGCACCGGCGGCACCATCACCGGAGTCGGTCAGGTCCTCAAGGAGAAGAAGCCCGACATCACCGTCGTCGCCGTGGAACCGGCGGAGTCGGCCGTGCTGTCCGGCGGCTCCCCCGGCCCGCACCGCATCCAGGGCCTCGGCGCCGGCTTCGTCCCCGAAGTCCTCGACACCGACGTCTACGACGAGATCCAGCGCGTCTCCGCGTCCCAGGCCCGTGCCGCGTCGCGTCTCCTGGCCCGCACCGAGGGCATCCTCGTCGGAGTCTCCGGCGGTGCCGCCCTCCATGCGGCCACCACCCTCGCCCGCCATCCGCAGCACGAGGGCGCCCTGATCGTCGTGGTCCTGCCCGACACCGGGGAGCGCTACCTCAGCACGGACCTGTTCCAGGACGAGTAGGGAGGCAGCGGAGTCTGCTGTGGCCGGTCCACTGGGCCCTGGAGTCGGGACGTTCGGCCCCCGTCTCCGACCGACCTCGCGAGTTAGGTTCGCCTAAGTAGCAACCTGCGGGCAGAGAGCGAGGTACGACCATGGCATCGACGGACCGCCAGGCCCTGCACAGGGACGTTCCCGTCCCGGGCCACGGACTCGACGCCGCCGGCATGCCCGGCCACTGGCTGCTGGCCCGTCTGGGCAAGCGTGTGCTGCGGCCCGGTGGCATCGAGCTGACCCGGTGGATGCTGGACGCCCTGGGCGTGGACCCGCGGGACCGGGTGGTGGAGCTGGCCGCCGGCCTGGGGGCCACCGCCCGGCTGACCCTCGGCCGCCGTCCGGCCACCTACACCGCCGTCGACCGCGACGCCGCCGCCGTGGCCACGCTGAGCGTCCTCGACGCCCCCGGCCCGACCGTGGTTCACGCCGTGCGGTCCGACGCCGCGAACACCGGGCTGCCGGACGGATGCGCCACCGTCGTGTACGGCGAGGCGATGCTGACCATGCAGCCCCACCCCGCCAAGCGGCGTGTCGTACGGGAAGCACGCCGTCTCCTAGACGAGGGCACCGGCCGGTACGCCATCCACGAACTGTGCCTGCTGCCCGACGACCTCGACCCGGCGCTCGCCGACCGGATCAACGCGGACCTGGGGGACGCCATCCATGTGGGCGCCCGCCCCCTGACCCCCCGGGCGTGGAGCGAACTCCTCGCCGAGGAGGGCTTCACCGTCACCGCCCGCAGGACGGCGCCCATGGCGCTGCTCGAACCACGCCGGCTGATCGCCGACGAGGGACTGCTCCCCGCCCTGCGCATCGCCGGCCGGGCGCTGCGGGACCCGGTGGCGCTGCGTCGCGTGACCCATATGCGGCGCGTCTTCCAGCGCCACAGCGCCCATCTCGGCGCGATCAGCATGCTCGCCGTACCCACCCCCGACCAGCCCTGAGGAGGCACCCCATGACCGCCACCGTATTCACCGACCTGACCGCCGACCTCGCCGTTCCCGAGGACGGCACCCTCAGCCGTGTCCTGTACCGGGACGACCGCCTGCGCGTGGTCGGCTTCGCCTTCGCCACCGGCCAGGAACTGACCGAGCACACTTCGGCCCTGCCCGTCGTCATCCAGGTCGTCAAGGGCCGCCTCGACCTCGTGCTGGGCGAGGAGAAGACCGAGGCCGTGCCCGGGTGCTGGATCCACCTGCCCGCCCGGCTGCCGCACTCCGTACGGGCCATCGAGCCCAGCGTCATGCTGCTGACGATGCTTCCCGCGCCCGAGCCGTCCGGATCGGACACCCCTTCCGAGGACTGACCCCGGGTCCGTGAACGGCACCGTGGCCTACGGCACTTCAGCGGCCGTGGACCCGTCGGCTCGCGGAAAGTGGACCCGTCAGCTCGTGGAAAAGGGCCGAACGGCCCCGCCCCGGACGACCTCTGGGCTCTGCACCCGCGTGCCGAGGGTGCGGAACCGTGGGTTTGCGACACGGAGGCCATTCCGGTCGGCCGGAGGAGGGGAGCGCGCATGCTGGGACATCGCGGCCGGGTGGTGTGGTGGCGCTGGCGGCGCAACCCGCTCAAACGCCGCTCCGACACCGTCGAAACGTGGATCGGCGTGGCACTGGTGGCCATGCTGCTGCTCGCCGCGCCGATCGTGGGGCGGGCGACCGCGGCGGTGGCCGAACGTGCCGCGCTCGATCAGTCCCGGGATCTCCACCGTGTCACCGCACGCCTCGTCGAGGACGCCCCCGCGACGACGGTGAGATTCTCCGGTTCGGCGATCAACAACCACGTACGGGCGACCGTGTGGTGGACGACGGCCGACGACTCCCCGAGGACCGACACCGCCCTGGTGAAGGCGGGCACCAAGGCGGGCGCTCCGACCGCGGTGTGGCTCGACGACGCCGGCCGCATGCGCCCCGCGCCGCCCACCGCGGCCCAGGCGAGCTCGCAGGGCGTCGCGCTCGGTACGGCCGCCGGCGCGGGTGTGTGCATGCTGGCCCTGGGCATCTGGTGGATCGCCCGGCTGGGGCTGGAGGGGCACCGTCGTTCGCAGTGGGAGCGTGCCTGGAGCGACTTCGACAGGCACCGGGGACACCGGCACGCGTAGGCCGCGGACAACGGCGCGAGGCCGTCAGTGTCCGGCGGCGTTCTTCACCGGCGCGACGGCCACACCGATCACCGCGTCGACCACACCCGCCAGCAAGGCGCCCACGGTTCCGGCTCCCATGCTCAAGCCCCCCACGCAGCCCCACAGGAACAGCGGGACGATCCCCACGACCGCCGCGATCAACAGCGCGGTGTCCAGAGACAGAGCCCCCAGTGCGGCGAGGGCGATCATCACGGCGGGGCCCACCGCACAGGACAGCAGGGGACTGCTCACGTACAGCATCCGGCGCAGTTCCCGACCGGTGGCGCGGCGGCGGTGCACCGTGCGGTGTGCCTCCTGGTCCGCGACCACCGTGGCCAGCCACAGTGCCAGGCTCGTCGTCAGGACCGTGGCGGCTGCACCGGTGGGGCCGGCGTCGCTCTCGGACAGTCCCACGACCACGGCGATCATCGTGATCGTCGCGTAGATGCGCTCCTTGAGACGGTCCGCCAGGGCTCCGGCCTCCGCCTCGGGCGGCAGCCCCGCCTGCGCGTCCTCCGCCACGCGGTCCTCCCTGTCACGGCCGAGGGCACCCCAGGTCTCCATTCGTCCAGCACACCGACGACACGAGGTGCCGCCCCAGCATGCCCCGGCCAGTCCCGCGCGGCCCGGCAACACACCCCCAGTGGGCCACGGAAGGGCCGAGCGGAGGAGCACACCGTCATGCACCGGTGCCGTCAGCACGCTGTCTAGGGTGCGGTCATGACCTCACACACCTACCTCTCCGAACTGTTCTCCCTGGACGGCCGGGTCGCCGTGGTGACGGGCGGCAGTTCCGGCATCGGCGGGGCCATCGCCGGCGCTCTGGCACGAGCGGGGGCGAGCGTGGTGATCGTGGCGCGCAAGGAGCGGGAACTGGCCGCCGCGGTCGACGAGTTGGCGGCCGACGGCTGCCGGGCGGCCTGGGTGAGCGCCGACCTGAGCACCCGCGAGGCGGTGCGCGCGGCGGCGGAGCAGGCGGTGGAGGTGTTCGGGGAACCCGACATCCTCGTCAACAGCGCCGGGATCAACCTGCGTCCGCCGATGGAGGAGCTGGACGAGGAGGTGTGGGACGTCACGATGGCCGTCAACCTGGAGGCGCCCTACCTGCTGGGACAGCGGTTCGGGCCCGGTATGGCCCAGCGTGGCTTCGGGCGGATCATCCACATCAGCTCCCAGCAGGCGCACCGGGCGTTCGTCCGGAGCGGCGCCTACGGGGTATCCAAGGGCGCGCTGGAATCGCTGGCCCGCTCCCAGGCCGAGGCCTGGTCACCACACGGTGTCACCTCCAACACCCTGGTGCCCGGCTTCGTCCTGACCCCGCTCAACGCGCGGTTGTCGTCCGACCCGGAAACGGTTGCGGCACTGGCCGCACGCACGATGGCCGGCCGCAACGGCCTGGCCGAGGACTTCGCCGGAGCGGCGGTATTCCTGGCAGGCCCCGCCTCCGGCTACATCACGGGCCAGTCGATCTTCGTCGATGGCGGGCTTTCGGTTCACTGAGCCCCTCGTGACCGCTGGTCGGTAGGCCCGGTGGCCCGGTGGGTCCGGCAGCGCTGCTGACCGGGTGATCCGGTGTGCGTGATCGGCCGGCCCGGTGGAGTCTGGGGCTTATGCAGCGTAAAGGCGCACGCCGCACGCGCGGCGGAGATGGCGTGGAGGCCGTTCTCGACGAGCTCTACACCACCCCGCCGTCCGGCTTCGTCTCCCACCGCGAGGAGCTGGCCGCCGCCGCCAAGGAGGCCGGCCGCGTGGAGGACGCCCGCCGGATCCATGCCGCCCGCCGCCCCACTCTGGCCGCCTGGGCCGCGAACCTGCTGCTGCGCTCCCGGCCGAAGGAGAGCCGGCAGTTCCTGGAGCTGGGCAAGGCTTTGCGCAAGGCGTACGGCACCCTGGACACCGCCGGCGTCAAAGAGCTGTCCGCACAGCGCCGAAGCGTGGTCTCCGCCATGTCGCGGCAGGCCGCGCAGCTCGCTCGCGAGGCCGGGCAGCGGCTGTCGGACGCGGTGCTGCAGGACGTCGAAGCCACCCTGCGCGCCGTACTCGCCGATCAGGAGGCCGCCGACCAGTGGGCCACCGGCCGCCTGCACGGCGCCCTCACCCCACCGTCGGCCTTCCCCTCCGACAGCGGCCCGGCCGCCGCCGTCCCACGGAAGCCGACTCGGCCGACGGCTCCCAAGACGGCGGGCCGACCGCAGAAGAACGACCTCGCCGAGCGACGTCGCGTACGGCAGGAGCAGCTCGCCCAGGCCACAAAGGCGGCCAAGGAGGCCGAGCGGCAGCTCCGCGCCAAGCGCGCGGCACACGCGGACGCCGACACACTGCTGCGACGGACACGCGACCAACACGACCGGGCCCGTCAGCAGGTCGACGCCGTTGAGCACCAACTGCACCAGGCACGCGAGGACCTCCGACGCACCGAACAGGACCAGCGGGCCGCCGAGGAGCGGCACGAGGCGACCGCCGACGCCCTCGCCCAGGCCGAACAGGAAGCCCGCACGGCGTCCCAGGAGGTGGCCCGCCTGACCGCGCGCGTCAGGTAGGCACCGGCCGGGACGGTCATCAACTCACGCAACTCCTGCGCCTCCGGCAGAACTCGGCCAGATCCGCTACTCGCGCGCTGCTCTCCTCGGCAACCTGCTGTTCAACTGGTGGGATTGAGGACCGCCGGATGAATCCCCGCACTCCGGGTAGTGCAGCCACACGGCGAATCCGGAGGTGCAGTCCCATGTCCTGTGCGACCCCTACGGCGCGACGCGGAGCCTGGGCGGTGGCAGTTGCCGCCCTCCTCGTCCTCACCGGTGCCTGCGACAGCGGCAGCGGGGACGGCGGCACCCCTCGGACGACCGTGCCGTCCGCCCCCGGACCGCCCGGGCCGACAGGCGTCAGCACGTCATCATGGCCGGCCTCCCAGTCCCCCACACCGACCGGGACCGCACCGGAGGATCCGGAGCAGGCCGAGCAGGACATCAGGGAAGCCTGGCGGATCTTCTTCGACCCGGAGTCGTCCTCCGACGACAGAAGGGACGTGGTCGAGAACGGGGCGGAGAACGAGCTGATGATCAGCAACCTCTTCGACGACCCCCTGGGCAGCAAGTTGCGCGCCGACGTGACCACGGTGTCGTACACCTCCTCCCTGCACGCCGACGTCGACTACACGCTCACCCGCGACGGCCGGCGGCTGGACACGGGCGGGCCAGGGGCCGCCGTACTCCAGGAGGACACCTGGAAGATCGCGCTGCGCACCGTCTGCGGACTGACGCGGCACGCGAAGGACGCTCCCGAGGCCCCGAGCTGCGCGTGACCGTCCGCCCTACGAAACCCCGGTAGGCATGGGGGTGTTGAGCACCGCCAGCGCGATCGCCACCAGAAGCTCACGCTCGGCGTCCGCGAGCCGGGGCGACGCCGCCCCCGCCGCGCCGGACAGCTGTCGGCTCGCGTGACCGGACATGACGCCCATCCGGATCGCACCCAGCGCGCAGCGGCAGCGCAGCAGCATCGTCGGGTCGTCCGTCCCGGCGATGAGGTGTTCCAGGCGGGCCAGCCGGCGCCCGAGATCGTGGCGGTCGACGAGGATGCGCAGCGCGGTGGGTTCGGTGGCGATGACCTGGAGGGTACGGCCGCTGTCCTCCAGGACCGCGATGAAACGGCGGATCAGCGTCTCCTGGTCGCTCCCGCCGCTCCCGCCGCTCTCCTCGTTCTCCTCGTGCTCGGCCTGCTCGACGAAGCGGTCCAGGGTCTGGATCACCGGCGCCACCAGAGCCGAGAGCAGCTCTTCCTTGGCCGGAAAGTGGTAGTAGAGGGCGGCGCTGGTCATGCCCAGGTGCTCCGCGATGTCGCGCATCGAGGTTCCGGCGTAGCCACGCTCCGCGAACAGCGTGTTCGCGGCTTCGAGGATCCGCCGCCGGGTCACTTCGGCGGTACTTCCGGCGGTCCGGGCCATCCGTGTTTCCGCTCCCGTTCTGCGGCTCGGGAGGTGTCGCACATGCGTCGTGCCGTCACCTGGGCTGTACCTCGGCATGCTACCTTCACAAGTATTAATCGATCGGACGATTAATTCTGGGGAGAGGGACATGGCCACGCTGGCCCGCTGGTGCTTCCGGCACCGCCTCCTGGTCCTGCTGATGTGGCTCGTGACGCTCGGCGGGGTCGCCGTGGCGAGTCAGTCGGCAGGCTCGGCCTATGCGAGCGTCTTTCACGTGCCCGACACCGAATCGGGGAAGGCACAGGACCTCGTCAAGGCCGCCTTCCCGGAGAGTGCCGGGGACATGGACACCGTCGTCTGGAGGGTGGACGAAGGAACCGTACGGGACGCCGCCGTACGCGAGCGCATGTCCGCGTCGCTCGAGAGGATCGACCGGCTCGACACGGTCGGCTCGGTGACCAGCCCGTACTCCCGGGCGGGCGCCACGCAGATCAGCCGGGACGGACGTACCGCCTACGCCAGGATCACCTACCACAAGACCGCTGACGAACTGTCGACGGACGAGGCCGACAGCGTCGTGGACACGGCAACCGAGGCACGTACCGAGGGCCTGCGGGTGGAGGTCTCCGGGCCGGTCGCGGAGAAGACGGAGGAGGGCGAGGCCGGGAGTGTCGCCGAGGTGGTCGGCCTGGTGGCCGCGGCGATCGTGCTCTACCTCGCCTTCGGTTCGCTGCCGGCCATGCTGCTGCCCCTGATCAGCGCGCTGTTCAGCGTCGGCACCGGGGTGATGTCGATCAAGCTGCTGTCGCATGTCGCGGACGTCCCCGAACTTGCCGCCACCCTGTCGACGCTGATCGGCCTCGGGGTCGGGATCGACTACGCGCTGTTCATCATCACCCGCCACCGGCAGTGCCTGAAGTCCGGCCTGGCCCCGGAGGAGGCCGCGGTCCGGGCGCTGAACACCTCCGGCCGTGCGGTGCTGTTCGCCGGCGGCACGGTGTGCATCGCGCTGCTGGGACTGCTCGCGCTGCGGCTGGAGTTCCTCACCGGTGTCGCGATCGCCACGACCCTGATGGTGGTCCTCACCATGGCCGCGTCGGTGACGTTCATGCCGGCGCTGCTCGGCCTGTTCGGGATGCGGGTGCTCAGCCGCCGCGAGCGTCGGCGGCCAACCGCCGAGGGACCGCGGGCGGAGCAGCCGCGTGGCCTGGCGGTGCGCTGGGCGGCACTCGTCCAGCGCCGCCCGGTGACGCTCCTGACCACCGCCTCGGTCGTGCTCGCCGTCCTGACGATCCCGTTCTTCTCGCTCCGGCTCGGCATCTCCGACCAGGGCAACCGTCCGGAGTCGAACACCACCCGCCAGGCCTACGACATGCTGGAGGAGGGCTTCGGACCGGGATTCAACGGCCCGCTGCAGTTGGTCGCCAAGGTCGGCGGGCCGGACGACCAGGCGGCTCTCCAACGGCTCGCAGGCACCGTACGCAAGGATCCGGACGTGGCGACAGTGGTGTCGCTGCCTGCGCGGCCGGACGCCACGAGGGCCGTGGTGCAGGTGATTCCGAGGACCGCACCGCAGGAGGAGGCGACCTCGGATCTCATCGCGCGGCTGCGTGACACGACGATTCCGGCCGCCGAACGCGGCACGACGCTGGCCGTGTACGTGGGCGGACAGACCGCGACCTTCGACGACTTCGCCACCGTCATGATCGGCAAACTGCCGTGGTTCGTGCTGATCGTCGTGGCGCTCGGCTTCCTGCTGTTGCTGGTGGCCTTTCGCAGCCTGGTGATCCCGTTGACCGCGGCGGTGATGAACCTGCTTGCCGCGGGGGCCTCGTTCGGTGTGCTGGTGGCGCTCTTCCAGTGGGGCCGGCTGTCGGGGCCCCTGGGAGTCGGCGGGGCCGGTCCCGTCGAGGCGTTCCTGCCGACGATCATGCTGGCGGTGCTGTTCGGCCTGTCGATGGACTATCAGGTGTTCCTGGTGAGCCGGGTGCACGAGGAATGGGTCCACTCCCACGACAACTCCAAGGCCGTGACGGTGGGCCTGACCAACACCAGCCGGGTCATCAACGCGGCGGCGCTCATCATGATCTGCGTGTTCTTCGCGTTCGTGTTCCGCAAGGAGCGGATCATCTCCGAGTTCGGAGTGGGCCTCGCGGCGGCGGTGGCCCTGGACGCGTTCGTCATCCGCACGATGCTGGTGCCCGCCGTCATGCGTGTGCTCGGCGCGGCCAACTGGTGGCTGCCCGGATGGCTCGACAAGCGGCTGCCCCATCTCGCGGTCGAGCCGGCCGACCCGCCGACTCCGGCCCCGGCAGCCGACCGGAAGCAGAGCCCTGCCACCCCCGCACCGACCCAACCGCGCACCTGAGCCCGCTGGGAAACCGGTGGTGCACGACTGGCTCCGCTGCTGGTCGCAGCCGTACGACGCGCCACCGGGCTGCGATCCGGCGCTGCGAGCATCGCTGCACCTGCGGATCCCGCAGTGCCCTTACCGGAGGAGCTCGGTAGATGTCTCAGTTGTCGTTGTCGCAGTCGACTCCCGTCGGTGGCAGCCGCATTCTCGGCGTCGGGGCCTACCGGCCCGTGCGTGCCGTCGCCAACGAGGAGATCGCTCCACGGATCGGGGTGGAACCCGGCTGGATCGCCCGCCGGTCGGGCATCCGCACCCGGCGCTTCGCCGGACCCGACGAGCCACTGCCCGTGATGGCCGCCGCGGCTTCGCACCACGCCCTGGCCGCGGCCGGCGTTTCCGCCGACGAGGTGGACTGCGTTCTGGTCGCCACGATCAGCCATCTCCTCCAGATGCCGGCGCTCGCGGTGGACGTCGCGCACCGGCTCGGCGCCGACCGGGCGGCGGCGTTCGACCTGTCGGCGGCCTGCGCCGGCTTCTGCCACGGCGTGGCGATCGCGGACAGCCTGGTCCGCTCGGGCGCCGCGCGTCATGTGCTGATGATCGGGGCGGACCGGATGACGGACGTGGTGGATCCCGAGGATCCCGCCACGGCGTTCCTCTTCGCCGACGGCGCCGGCGCCGTGGTCATCGGCCCGTCCGGGAAACCGGGCATCGGTCCGGTGGCGTGGGGCGCGGACGGCGAACGGATGGACGCCATCACCATGACGGGCTACTGGACACCCGGACTGCGTGAGGACGCCGAACTGCCCTGGCCCTACTTGTGCATGACGGGATGGAAGGTGTTCCGGTGGGCGACCGAGACCATGGGCCGGGCGGCGCGCGAGGCCATCGAACGGGCCGGGCTCACCCCGGGCGAGCTGTCCGCCTTCATTCCGCACCAGGCGAACGGGCTCATCACGGACGCGCTGGTCAAGGACATCGGACTGTCCGCGGACACGGCCGTCGCCCGGGACATCGCCGACAGCGGCAACACCTCCGGTGCCTCGATCCCCATGGCGATGGAGCGGATGCTCGCCTCGGGCGCGGCCCGGTCCGGGGACCCGGCGCTGCTCATCGGCTTCGGCTCCGGACTGGTGCACGCGGCACAGGTCGTCCTGCTGCCCTAGGCGCCCCGGAAGGCCGGGCCCGTCACGGACGGTCGTGGTCTCCCGGTGGCCCCCCGCTGGTGCCGCGCTCCCAGTCCCCGACGAGTGGCGTCGGGGAACATCCGAGCGTCAACCACCCGGCTTCGACAGCGAACCTGGAGCAGCCTCCATGAATCCGACTCTCACCGGCAAGCACGCGCTCGTCACGGGCGGCAGCCGTGGCATAGGAAGGGCGATCGTGCTCGCCCTCGCCCGGGCGGGTGCCGACGTCCTGGCCTGCCACCAGAACCCGAGTGCCCAGGCGGACCAGTTGGCCGCCGAGCTGAAGAGGACGGACGGCGACCACCATCTGCTCCAGGCCGATGTGACCGACCCGGTGGATGTGGACCGACTGGTGGAGGAGGCGAGGACCAGGTACGGCTCACTGGACGTCGTCGTGCACAACGCGGGCGTGATCAGTCACGTCCCGCTGCCGGAGCTGACGGCGGCGGAATGGCACCGGGTGCTGGACACCAGCCTGACCGCCGCGTTCACCGTGCTGCAGAAGACCCTGCCGCTGTACGGGCAGCGGGCCTCCGTCGTACTGATCGGCTCCCGGGCCGCGGCCCGAGGGATTCCGCTGCGGGCCCACTACACGGCGGCGAAGGCGGGTCTGGAGGGTTTCGCCCGGTCGGCGGCCAAGGAGCTGGGCGGGCGGGGGGTCCGGGTCAATGTGATCGCCCCCGGAGTGATCGACAGCGACGACATCAAGGCTATCCCGGCCGATCGGCGGGCCGAACTGGTGGCCCGCTACAGCGAGAAGACGGCGATCGGGCGGCTCGGTGAGACCGAGGAGGTCGCCGGCGCCGCGGTGTTCCTCGCGAGCGATCTGTCGTCGTACATGACCGGGCAGACGCTCAACGTGGACGGAGGGATCTGACGCCATGCGGCCGTGTCGCACCGAAGGTCGTTCCCGGTACGGCACGGCCGCCTGCCGTGTGTCACGCTCCGTGTCGGGCGGGCGGACCGGCGGGTCTCCGTCAGTTCCCGGCCAGTTGTTGCAGGGCGTACACCTTGGCCAGTTCGTGTACGGAGTAGCCCAGCCGGCCGTCCTGCGTACCGGTCGCCTGCAGCAGATGGCGCTCGGCGAGCCTGGCGAGGACGCCCTCGGCGGACACCAGTTCGCAGCCGAGCTGCGCGGCGGCGTCCTCCGCCGTGAACGGATCGGTGGCGCGCATCGCGAACAGTTGCATGGCGAGCCGGTCCCGGTCGTCCAGCTGCCGGAATCCGGCGTCGTAGGAGGCACGCAGATCGAGGCCGGGGAGGCTGGATTCGTCGAGGCGGCGGCGCGGGTCGGCGAGCCGCTCGGCGAACTTGTCCAGCGGCCAGTCCGGGAGCCGGCTGAGCCGGGTGCCGACCGCGCGCAACGCGAGCGGGAGGCCCCCGCAGAGGGTGACGATCCGGTCGACGGCGGCCAGGTCCTCACAGGCCCGCGGTATCCCGATGATCGAGGTGAGGAGCCGGGTGGCCTCGTCGTCGGGGAGCGGATTGAGCAGTACGGGCTCGGAGCCGGCCAGTGCGTGCGCGAGGCTGGTGACGATCACGGCGCAGTCGCCGCTGCCCGGCAGCAGCGACTTGACCTGGGCCGCGGAGGCGGTGCCGTCGAGGAGGAAGAGAAGCGACCTGGAGGCGCACAGGCTGCGGAACAGCTCACCGGCCTCGTCGATGTCACAGGGGAGAGCGGAACGGTGCTCTCCGAGCGCGGTCAGGAAGCGGTGCAGCACCGCACGCGGCTGGACCGGATCGGCGCTGTCGCCGCGCAGGTCGACGTAGAGCTGCCCGTCGGGGAACCTGTCGGACACCCTGTGGGCGAGCCGGGTCGCCACGGTGGTCTTGCCGACGCCCGGCATACCGGTGATCCACAGGACGGGCAGCGGGGCGTTCTGCGCACGGCACTCGGCGAGGCGGCTCTCCAGGCGGCGGAGAATGTCCTCGCGGCCTGTGAAGTCGGCGATGTCCGGCGGGAGTTGGGCCGGGGACGGGACGGACGGGCTCCGGTAGGGCGGAGCGGCCGACGGTGGCCCGGCCGTGGCGGCGGAGTCCGCGCCGGTCACCGCCGCTTCGGACGGCTCATCGTCGTCGCCGAGCATGTGTCCCGAGCCCGCACGGATGTCTCCCGTCGGGTGTCGTGCGGGGCGCAGTTCCAGTTCGGGGTGGTCGTCCGCCTCGGTGTGCAGTTCGGGTCCGGCCGTCAGGACCGCACTGTGCAGCCGGGCGAGCAGGGGCGACGGCTCCAGGCCCAGCTCGTCGATCATGGCCCGGCGGAAGGTCTGGTACACCTCCAGGGCCTCGTGCCGACGGCCGGAGCGGTAGAGCGCGATCATCAGCTTGACGTGCAGGCCCTCGTCGAAGGGGTGGGTGGAGCAGAGCGTCTTCAGCTCGCTGATGAGCTCGCGGTGCCGGCCGAGCCGGAGTTCGGCTTCCAGGCGCAGTTCCACGGCGCGCTTCCAGCGTTCCCGGAAGCGGGTGATCTGGACGCCGAGCCGGCCGCCGGCCTCCACATCGGCCAGGGGCGCACCCCTCCAGAAGGTGAGCGCGTCCGTGAGCAGACCCGCGGCCGCCTCCGCGTCTCCGTCGTCGAGTGCCTTCTGTCCCCGGTCGATGAGTGCGTCGAAGCGGTGCACATCGAGAACGCCCTCGGGAATATCCAGCCGGTAACCGTTCGGTTTGGTGTGGAGGGAGGCGCCCCCGTTCCCGTCCACTTCGAATACGTTCTTGCGGATCTTGTAGATATATGACTGAAGGGTGGCCAGCGCACTCGCCGGGGGGTTACTTCCCCATAATTCATCGATCATCTCGTGGATCCCCACGAGATGATTCTCGGATACCAGAAGCAGCGCCACCAACTGACGTAACTTCGGCGCGCTCGGCGTCAAATCCTGATCTTCCCCGTATCGGACTTCGAGAGGTCCCAGTACCCGGAACCGCACCTCAGCTGCATGATTCGTTTTCATGATCCCCCATACTGAGCGCACTTCCAGCCGCGATAAATCGATCTGCGGCTTCCCTCCGGAATGTGATCCAAAGGCGAATCGTCCCCATCCGGCGGATTAAGCGAGTCCGCTTTACTCCGCCGGATGGGGACCTGGATCCGAAGAGAGACTCCGTTCCGGAGACCATCCTATCCTAGGACCCCTCAAGCCCTGGGAAATTTCGTGAAGGTGTCGTACGAATAAACCATTTCGCGCCGGTTACGATGCGTAATATTCAACCACATCGTAGATCGCGAAAGGGGCTCCGGAAGGATGAGGGTCGGCGAACCTGCGAATCGAGGCCGTCTGACCCTTGTGCCGGGCACCGTTTTCCCACTCCTGGAACGCATGACGATCCCGCCACTCGCTCAGCACCGCGAATCGGGCCGGCTCCTGGGAACTGCGGAGGAGTTCGTTGCGGAGCATCCCCGGCGTCCCCTGCAAGGCCTTGCTGGACTCGTGGTAGGCCTGGACCAGCTCGTCCACGTCCTGCCCCTCCGCCAGCCGGAAGTACAGGACGACCCGCACCGCGCCCCGCTCGGCGGCGCTCACCGCCTGCGCTCCTTCACCATCTCGGCGACGACGTCGGTGGTCACCATCGAGCCCTTCGTCCGGAACGGCTGGAACCTGCCGCGATGCCCGATGTGCGCGTCGCTCCGCTCGAACTCCCGAAAGCGCTTCTCGTCCGTCCAGTCGGAGATGATGTAGTACACGCCCGGTTCGTCGTTGCTGCGCATCAGCCATTGGCCGAGATTGGCGGGTTCGCGAGTGATGACTCCGCCGACCGCCCGCCAGGTTTCCTCGAACTCCTTCTCCCTGCCTTCGGCGATCTCGGCGCGCAGCAGCACCCGGAAGACCGGGCCGTGCTCGCCGTCGTCTGCTGAACTGTCCGTCATGCGCCGGTCCCCCTCGTCGCGTCCGGCAGCGCCGGCGCCTGCGCGCGCGGTCTGTTCGACCAGTTGCTTGATACGCGCCATTTCCCTGACGGTCTGCCGGTTCAGATGTGCTTCGGCACCCTGGTTGTCCACGGGTGCGGACGGCTTCATGGTGAACTCCTGGATCCAGCGCATCCGGACGCCGCCCGGGTCCGGTGTGTACTCCCAGCGGATGTTCATGTACTCGAACAGCCCGCTGTCGAGTCGCCGCGCGGCGACCGTACGGCCGGCCCGGTCCAGGGTGCGCTCGGAGACCCAGCTCCACTGCTTGCCGTTCTCGTCCGGCTGCGTGGTCAGCCGGAACCGGACCGTGTCGCCCTCCACGGCGAGCACCTCCGACTCGGCGTACTCGGCGAAGAGCCCGGCCCACCCGGAGACGTCGTTGGTGATGTCCCAGACCAGGTCCATGGGGGCGTTGATGACCACGGAGTTGTCGGTGCGGCCGGCCATCAGGACGACTCCGCCAGCAGGCCGTTGACGTGGTCGAGGATCTGCCGCGGGGTCTTCATCCCCTCCATCGCGGCGTCCGGGATGCGCAGCTGGAACTCGTCCTGGATCTGGGTGACGATCTCCAGCACGGCCAGCGAGTCGACGTTCAGGCTCGTGAACGGCGTGTCCAGGACCTCCTCCGTCAGGGCGGACGCATCACCGGAATCACCCTGGGTGGCCCGCATGATGTCGATCAGTTTGTCCACGCTGAGTGTGCTCACGTTCGCTCCCTCGTCGGGTAGGTCGGTTCGTTTGTCTCTGTGTCCGGGCCCGGTCCCTGTGTCGTGTCCCTGCGTCCGCGGGACACAGCACACGGGACACGGGGTTCGTTCGGGCTTCAGGCGGCGGTGCGCAGCACCAGAGCCGAGTTGAATCCGCCCACGCCCCGTGCACAGACCAGCGCATGACGCACCGTCAGCTCGCGGGGCTCGGTGCGGACCAGGTCCAGCGGGCAGTCCGCGGCGAGTTCATTCACATGCGGGGTGGGCGGCAGTACGCCGTCACGCATGGCCAGCAACGCGGCCGCGACATCGAGCGCCGCACCGCCGGAGTACATCCGCCCGGTGGCGGTCTTGGGCACGGTGACCGGCACCCCGCGCGGGCCGAACACCTCGGTCAGGGCCCTGGCCTCCTGGCGGTCCAGGTCCGGTACGCCGTAGCCGTCAGCGAAGACGGCGTCGACGTCCCCCGGGGCGATCCGCGCGTCGTCGAGGGCACTCCGGATCGCCCGGGCGAGCGTCGGCCCGCGACCGGATTCCGGCGCGGGGTCGAACGTCGCGGCGTAACCGGCGACTTCGCCGTAGATCCGCTCTGCGCCGCGGCGCTCCGCGTCCTCGCGCCGCTCCATGATCATGATTGCGCCGCCCTCGCCCGGCACATAGCCCGCGGCACGGCTGTCGAACGGCAGATAGGCGGCCGTCGGGTCCGCGCCGGAACTCAGCATCCCGGTCGCGAGCTGAGCGACCATGCAGGCTGGGGAGAGCGGGGCGTCGGTGCCGCCGGTCACCGCGAGCCGGGCTCCGCGCCGCAGCTGCCGCCGGGCGTGCCCGATCGCGTCCAGCGCCCCGGCCTGCTCGGTGGCGATCAGACCGCAGGGACCGCGCAGCCCGTGATGGATCGACAGCTGCCCGGTGGTGGCGGCGTAGAACCAGGCCACCGACATGTAGGCGCTCACCCGCATGGGGCCCCCGCTCCACATCTTCTGCAGCTCGCGCTGGCCGTACTCGACACCTCCGGCGGAGTTCGCCGTGACGACGGCCCTGTCGTACTCCGGGAAGTCGGCGGGGTCCGCGCCGGCGTCCGTGAGGGCCATGTCCGCTCCGGCGAACGCGAAGTGCGTCATCCGGTCGGTCTGGGCCAGCAGCTTGGCCGGGACATGGTCGCCGGACTCGAAGTCGTCGACCTCGCCCGCCAGTTGAGTGGAGTACGGGGACGGATCGAAGCGGCGGATACGGTCGATGCCGCTCTTGCCCGCCAGCGTGGTGGCCCAGTAGTCCGCCACGCCCACTCCCGTGGGCGCGACCACCCCCAGACCGGTGATCACCGTCATCGCCTGCTCCTCGGGGAGGTCAGTACGACCGCGCTCTGGAAGCCGCCGAAGCCGCTTCCGACGCTGAGCACCACGTCGGTGGAGTGCTCGCGCGCCTCACGGGGCACATAGTCGAGATCGCACTCGGGATCGGGTGTCGTGAGGTTGGCCGTCGGCGGCACCACGTCGTGCTCGATGGCCAGTGCGGAGGCGGCCACCTCGATCGCGCCGATGGCACCCAGGGAGTGACCCACCATCGACTTGATCGAGCTCACCGGTACCCGACGGGCGTGATCCCCGAGGCTCCGCTTGAACGCTGCGGTCTCGTGCCGGTCGTTCTGCCGGGTGCCCGACCCGTGCGCGTTCACATAGTCGATGTCCTCGGCGGCGATGCCGGCCATCTCCATGGCCCGGTCGATGGCCTCGGCCAGCTCCCGGCCGTCCGGCTTCAGGCCGGTCATGTGGTACGCGTTGGCGCGGCCGGCGTAACCGGCCACCTCGCAGTAGACGCGCGCGCCACGGCGTACCGCCCGCTCCCTGCTCTCCATCACGAAGACCGCGGACCCCTCCCCCAGCACCAGCCCGTCGCGGTCCCGGTCGAAGGGACGGCAGGCCCGAGCGGCGTCGTCGTTGCGGGTCGAGGTGGCCTTCAGCGAGTCGAAGCAGGCCACCGTGATCGGGGAGATCGGGGCGTCGGTGGCGCCGCCGATCACGACGTCCGCGGAGCCCTCCTCGATCAACTGCGCGGCGTGGCCGACCGCGTCGAGCCCGGACGTACAGCCCGTCGACACCACCGCCGTCGGCCCCTCCGCACCGACCCGGCGGGCGACCTCCACTCCGGCGGTGCTCGGGATCACCGCACCGTACAGATGCCGTACGCCGTACTCCTGGTCGCACAGCCACTGGCGGCCGCCGTCGCTGATGACGACGTACTCCTCCTCCATCATCATCGTGCTGCCCACCGCATTGCCGATGGTGACTCCGGTACGAGCCGGGTCCAGGCTGCCCTCGCCGACCCCCGCGTCCGCGAGTGCCTCACCGGTGGCGGCCAGCGCCATCTGTACGGCCCGGTCCATGCGGCGGACTTCCTGCGGCGAAAGCCCGAACGCGGCCGGGTCGAAGTCGCACTCGGCGGCGATCCGGCAGCGGAACCGCTCCGGGTCGAAGTGAGTGATCCGGCGCGTGGCCGTACGGCCCACGGTCACCGACGACCAGAAGGCGCGGGTGCCCACCCCGCCCGGGGCGATGACGCCCATACCGGTGATGACGGCGCGTCGCTCATGCTCCATCGGGATCCTCCGTGTCGACGTGCCCGAGCTCGGGGCGCGGCGCGAGCGGGCAGGAGTGGAAGACCACGAAGGCCGGCACCCTGCCGTTGTTCAGCATCTTGTGCCGGGTCATACGGGGGATGAGGAGGGCCTCACCGGCCGTCACCCGGTGGACGTCCGCACCGTCCGTCGTCACCTCCAGAGCGCCCTGCACCACATAGACGAACTCGTCCGAGTACGGGTGGTAGTGCTCCCTGATCCGCTCGCCGGCCGCGAGCGTGCCGGTGCCCATGAATCCACTGGCCACGCCGGTCGTCGTCGGACCGAGCACGATCCGCAGATCACCGCCGTGGCGGGGACTGGACGGGACGTCCGCTGCGGCGACCTTCGTCACCGGCAGCTCCGCCGCTCCCGTCCTGGGGCCGACGCGCGCTTCCCGGGCCGCCATCAGCCGGCCTGCCAGGTGTAGAAGGGCTGCGCCATGGCGTGCTTGGGCTCGGACCAGTTCGGGTCGTAGGGGTCGATGAACGGCAGCAGCCGCTCGTGCAGTTCGGTGAAGAGCGGGTGCCGCCTCGCCGCGTACAGCTTCGCCGTGGGGTCCTCGTCGGCCTCGACGAGGTGCATGTACAGGTCGTGGAACTGGAAGAGTGTGCGTCGTCGCGCGCCGATCATGTGCGGCAGGTCGGTGCTGTCCGACCAGCGGAACTGGTCGGCGACCTTGTCGGCGTCCTCGGGTTTCATGCGCGCCACGATCAAAGTGCGGTGCATTCGGTCTCCCGGCGGTTCATGTCTGCATGTCGATCTGTAGGTGGATCCGTATGTCGATCTGAGGGTCGATCTGCGGGGCGATATGGGTATCGGTCTGCGGGTCCATCGCCATGTCGCTGTGGGTCGATACAGAGGTCGGCCTGTGTGTCGGCTGTGTGCGAGATGTCGTACCTGCGCATCGTCGGCGGTGCGCCTCGCGGCCCACTGGTCTCGACCGGGGACCGCGCCACCAGCGCGCCGACAGCGGCTTACGAGCGCCCTCGGCGAGCCTCGGCCGTCAGAGCCTTCCGACCCCATCGAGCGCGAGGGAACCCATGAGCGTTTCTCGACCGGCCGACGACGCCGGCATCCGGCGGCTTGGTGAGCTGGCCTTCGCAGCCGGGAACGCGGCTGCCATCCAGACGGCGACCCGCCTGAAGATCCCGGACCTTATCGACGACAAGCCCGTGCCGGTCGAGGAGCTGGCACAGAAAACGGGACTCGACCCTCATCTGCTCTACCGGCTGCTGCGCGCACTCACCACGTACGGCGTCTTCGAGGAGGTCGGCGAGCGGACCTTCGCGCACACCGAGGTGTCACTGCCGCTGCGCGAGGACTCCCCCGACGGCATCCGCAATCTGATCCTCTGGATCGGCGCGCCGTGGACCTGGCAGGCGTGGCCGCGCCTTGAGGAAGCCCTGCGCACCGGCAAGTCCGTCATCCCGGGTGTCTACGGCAAGGAGTTCTACGACTACCTGCGGGAGGACGCCCCCGACGACGAGCAGCTCTTCGCCCGGGCCATGACGGACTCCAGCGCCCGCAGCTCCCATGTGGTCGCCCAGACCCTCGACCTGTCCGGCGTCGGCAGGGTCGTGGACATCGGTGGCGGCCAGGGCCTGCTCCTGCGCTCACTGCTCGACCGTTTCCCGGACCTGCGCGGCGCCCTCTTCGACTTCGAGCAGGTCGTGGCCGGTGCCCACGAGGACCTCAAGGACGGCGGCCGGCTCGCCTCCCGGACCGGCATCGTGCCGGGCAACTGCCTTGAGTCGGTGCCGGTCGAGGCGGACGTCTACATCCTCAAGAACCTCCTGGACTGGCCGGACGAGAGCTCGCGCACGGTGCTCCGCAACATCACGGCAAGTGCCCCGCGCGGCGCCCGGGTGATCATCATCGACAGTCTCGTGGACGCTCACCCCGACGAGATGCGCATCACCACGACCCTCGATCTGTTCCTGCTGATGAACGTCGGCGGCCAGAAGCACGGCCTGGCCGGCTTCGACAAGCTGTTCGCGGAGACCGGGATCGAGACGCTGAGCGTGCAGACCGTGCCGGGCACGCTGCCGCTGCTGCACATCGTCGAGGGCGGCCTTCACCGCGGGTGACCCCCACGCCCCCAGAGAACGCCTGTCCCCACGGCGGTGGGGACAGGCGTTTCCGTACGGCGGAACGGCAGGGGGGACGGCAGGACGGCACAGGAACACGTCCCACTCACCGCACCACCATGCCGGGACGAGCATCGGCCGCCCGGAACCTCAGGAGGTAACCGCCCATGTGGAACACGCGAGGTGTCGTTCCGGCCGTTCCGATTCCCGTACTCCCGCCGCCGTTGCCGGCGCCCACCGGGTCGATGCCCCTGGCAGGGCAGCGCATCGCGGTCCTGGGGCGACGCGCTGTGGCCCGCGCCGTCGCAGCGGAACTGGGCGCCAAGGGGGCGAAGGCGACAGTCCGCCCGCCCGGCCACCGTCTGGACCTCGCCGCAGACGCGGCTGACTTACCGCTGGACGGCGTCCTGCTGCTGCTCCCCAACACCCCCGGCAACCCGACCGACTCCTCCCGTCGTACCACCTCCCGCACGCCCTCCTCCCCCTCCGACACGATCACGGCGGCCATGCTGTGCTCTCCCCGCTGGCTGCTGGTACTGGCCCCGAGGACATCCCCCACCGAGGCGGTGCGGTCAGTACTGGCGCTCGGCTCCTGAATGGTCCGGAGCAGGAGTTGAGCGTTCGGCCTGATGGCCCTCAGTCTCAGATGCCGTTCTCGATCGGCACGGCATCAGACGCAGGGCTCCGGGAGCCGTGCCCAAGACCCTCATGTCATACGGCGCTCGTCCTCCTCGCTCCAGGCCCGGGTGTCGCGGGGCGGCACATACGGCTCTTCGCTCTCCGGCAGTCCGCCGGCCACCGCTCGCCGGCGCGCCAGCTCCGCGTCGAACTCCGGGCCCAGCAGGATCGCGATGTTGCTGATCCACAGCCACACGAGGAAGACGATCACGCCGGCGAGCGTGCCGTACGTCTTGTTGTACGAGGCGAAGTTGGCCTCGTGGAAGGCGAATCCCGCCGAAGCGATCAGCCAGATCACCAGGGCCAGGACACTGCCCGGGGTGACCCACTTGAAGCCGCGGCCCTTCACGTTCGGTGCCGCCCAGTACAGGATGGCGATCATGATCGTGACCAGGAGCACCAGCACCGGCCACTTCGCGATCGACCACACCGTCAGCGCCGTGTCCCCGATTCCCAGCGCCGTCCCGGCCTGACGGGCCAGGCTGCCGGTGAAGACCACGATCAGTGCGCTGATCACCGCCAGCACCAGCAGCACCACCGTCACCGCCACCCGGACCGGCATCAGCTTCCACACCGGCCGTCCTTCCGGCATGTCGTACACCGCATTCGCGCTGCGGATGAAGGCCGCGACATATCCGGAGGCCGACCACACCGCGAGTACCAGGCCCACGATCGCCATGAGGGACCCGATCCCGCCGCGGCCCTGCAACTGCTGTACCGCGTCGCTGATGATGTCCCGCGCCGAACCGGGCGCGAGCTTGTGCAGGTTGTCCAGGACCTGCTGGCCCGCGGACTCGCCGACGATGCCGAGCAGCGAGACCAGCACCAGCAGGGCGGGAAACAGCGAGAGCACTCCGTAGTACGTCAGTGCCGCCGCCCGGTCGGTGAGCTCGTCGCCCTTGAACTCCTTGAGCGTGCCTTTCAGCACCGCCGACCATGACTGTTTCGGCAGCTGCGTGGGCTCGTCCGGCGCCCGCCGCTCGACCCGGCCCTCAGGTCCCGGTTCCTGGCGCCGACCCGACGCCGTCACCGCACCGCTGCCGTGATCGGGTTTCGAGTTCCGTCCCCTACCACCGGGGTAACCAGTCTCCTCCGCCCCATGCGCCGGCAGGTCACGGCCGCCTTCCTTAGTGCCCGTGGCGCAGTTGCACGGTCGTCGTCACCCGTGTGAGCGCGGGATTCCGGGGCACCGAGCCGAACCCGAAGCGCACCGGTGGCTCGACGGGCGCCATCACACCGAGGTCGTGCCCTTCGAAGACCGCCGATACCTCGACGAGCGGGCGCAGATCCCGCGCGCCGTACCATGCGCGGCGGCCCGCACCGGCACTCCCGCGGGTGCGCACGCCGGACAGCAGCACCCGGGCCGGCCAGTCCGTGAGCGTGGCCCAGACGGGACGGGCGGCAAGCGCTCCGGGCACGGCGCGCAGGAGCTGCCCCAGTGGCCCTCGGCGGCCGGTGGTGAAGCGCAGTCGGAGCGATCCGGCGACGACGGTCCAGAGGTCGTTCGTGACCCGCACGTCGACCGGCACGACGAGCACCCTGTCGAAGGAGTACGTGCCGCGGATGAACTGCGCCGTCCGCCGCGTCGGAGCGAGCAGTACCCGTTCGCCGTCCGCCCGTTCCAGCATCACGTCGCTGAACGCGCCGAAGGGCGACCGCAGCCAGTGTCCGAGGACGATGCGGGTCCCGGAGGTGGTGCCGGTGCCGGCGATCCAGCCGTCGAAGCGCATGGTTCTGGTCGTGATCATCGAGGTGACCAGCCGGTCAGGATTCGAGAAGCGCCGGCCCCCGGGCCGCGGCTGGCGTGACGGCGTTGGGCCTCAGCGAAAACTCGCTGAACGTACTGCTCGAAACTGGTTGGATCGAGCCGGGCGACGCCGACGGAGCCCGCGAAGGCGGCCCCACCCGACGGATGGAGACACGATGACCACCGCCCCGAGGACGGGCAAGCAGTCGCCTGTGCCGCACGCTGCCGACAGCCACGATCTGATCCGCGTGCACGGCGCGCGCGAGAACAACCTCAAGGACGTCAGCATCGAGATCCCGAAGCGCCGGCTGACGGTGTTCACCGGTGTCTCCGGCTCGGGCAAGAGCTCGCTGGTGTTCGACACGATCGCCGCGGAGTCGCAGCGGCTGATCAACGAGACGTACAGCGCCTTCGTGCAGGGCTTCATGCCGACGCTGGCACGGCCCGAGGTCGACGTGCTCGACGGACTGACGACCGCGATCTCCGTCGACCAGCAGCGGATGGGCGGCGACCCCCGCTCCACGGTCGGCACCGCCACCGACGCCAACGCGATGCTGCGCATCCTCTTCAGCCGGCTCGGCCGGCCCCACATCGGCCCGCCCAGCGCGTACGCCTTCAACGTCCCCTCGGTCCGGGCCAGCGGCGCGATCACCGTCGAGCGCGGGACCCAGAAGGCACAGAAGGCGACCTTCACCCGCACCGGCGGTATGTGTCCGCGCTGCGAGGGCCGCGGCTCGGTCACCGACATCGATCTGTCCCAGCTGTACGACGACAACAAGTCGCTCGACGAGGGCGCGCTGACGATCCCCGGCTACAGCATGGATGGCTGGTACGGCCGTATCTTCCGCGGCTGCGGCTTCTTCGACCCGGGCAAGCCGATCAGCAAGTACACCAAGCGGGAGCTGCACGACCTGCTCCACAAGGAGCCGACCAAGATCAAGGTCGAGGGCATCAACCTGACGTACGAGGGTCTGATCCCGAAGATCCAGAAGTCGATGCTGTCCAAGGACATCGACTCGCTGCAGCCGCACGTCCGGGCGTTCGTGGAGCGGGCGACGACGTTCAGCACCTGCCCCGAGTGCGAAGGCACGCGGCTCAGCGAGGGGGCCCGGGCCTCGAAGATCGACGGGATCAGCATCGCCGACGCCTGCGCGATGCAGATCAGCGACCTGGCCGACTGGGTCCGCGACGTCGACGAGCCGTCGGTGGCGCCGCTGCTCGCCGCGCTCGGGCAGACGCTCGACTCGTTCGCGGAGATCGGCCTCGGCTACCTCGCGCTCGACCGGCCGTCGGGCACGCTGTCGGGCGGGGAGGCGCAGCGCGTCAAGATGATCCGCCATCTCGGTTCCTCCCTCACCGATGTCACGTACGTCTTCGACGAGCCCACCATCGGCCTGCACCCCCATGACATCCAGCGGATGAACGGTCTGCTGCTGCAACTGCGGGACAAGGGCAACACGGTGCTCGTCGTGGAGCACAAGCCGGAGCTGATCGCGATCGCGGACCATGTCGTCGACCTCGGTCCCGGCGCGGGGACGGCGGGCGGCACCGTCTGCTTCGAGGGCACCGTCGAGGGGCTGCGGGGCGCCGGTACCGTCACGGGCCGCCATCTCGACGACCGGGCCGCCGTCAAAAAGTCGGTGCGCAAGCCCGCCGGTGCGCTGGAGATCCGCGGGGCGAACCTGCACAACCTGCAGGGCGTCGATGTCGACATCCCGCTCGGGGTGCTGGTCGTCGTCACCGGAGTCGCCGGTTCCGGCAAGAGCTCGCTCGTGCACGGGTCGATTCCCGCTGGAGAAGGTGTGGTCTCGGTCGACCAGGGCGCGATCCGCGGCTCCCGGCGGAGCAATCCGGCGACGTACACCGGACTGCTCGACCCGATCCGCAAGGCGTTCGCGAAGGCCAACGGCGTGAAGCCGGCCCTGTTCAGTGCCAATTCCGAGGGCGCCTGCCCCACCTGCAACGGCGCCGGCGTGATCTACACCGACCTGGCGATGATGGCCGGCGTCTCCACCACCTGCGAGGACTGCGAGGGAAAGCGGTTCGACGCATCGGTGCTCGAGTACCACCTCGGCGGCCGGGACATCAGCGAGGTGCTGGCGATGCCGGTGACCGAGGCGGAGGAGTTCTTCGCCACGGGCGAGGCACGTACGCCGATCGCGCACCGCATCCTGCAGCGGCTGGCCGATGTCGGGCTCGGCTATCTCAGCCTCGGCCAGCCGCTCACCACGCTGTCCGGCGGTGAGCGGCAGCGGCTCAAGCTGGCCACGCACATGGCCGACAAGGGCGGCGTCTACGTCCTCGACGAGCCGACCGCCGGCCTGCACCTCGCCGATGTCGAGCAGTTGCTCGGCCTGCTCGACCGGCTCGTGGACTCCGGGAAGTCGGTCATCGTGGTCGAGCACCACCAGGCGGTCATGGCGCACGCCGACTGGATCATCGACCTCGGTCCCGGAGCGGGTCACGACGGTGGCCGGATCGTCTTCGAGGGCACACCCGCGGACCTCGTGGCCGCCCGCGCGACCCTCACCGGCGAGCACCTGGCGACCTACGTGGGCGCCTGACGAAGCGGGCTGGTGATCAGTACAGCTAGCTGGTCACCATGGTGAAGACGGGGTAGACCTTCGGTTGCGGGTCGGGAACGCCGAGCTCTCTCAGGATCGGGACGATGGTCTCGCCGAACTGCTGGAACGCCTCCGCCGACTCCCAGACGTCCACGACGATCCAGCCGTTGTCGGTGGGGGCGGCGGTGTGGGAGATGAGACCGGCCACCGGCCAGTCGCTGGGGCTCTTGACCCCGCCGGGCCGGCCGGCCACCTTGTCCGCGCTCTGCTCGTATTGGGCCTGGGTCATCCCCGGCATCTCGAAAACCGCGACGATTGCCATGCTGAGCTCCCTTGCACACGGGTACAGCGTCCTGCGGCCAGTCGACCATCACGGACAGCCGTCGGCGCGTTGGTCTGAGCCGATCAGGGCAGGAGGAGGCGTTCGTCAGCGGAGCCGACCGGCAGCCCGGTCCCGGTCCGGCAGGCGACGCCTGCCGGACCGGTCGGCGTCGCCGTCCCGTCGCGCGGCACAGGGCCGGGAGACGCCGAGCCGCACATGCCTGACCCCCGGTGAGAAGTGCACGACGGGCTCGCCGGCGGGTGCGGGGAGGCCCACCGCGTCGAGCAGGGTCTCGTGACAGACCTCGACCGTGGCACCGGCCAGAGGCCAGGGCTCGTGCTCCACCGGTGTCTCCCAGAGCACGCCGAACCGGCGTGTGTACGCCCGCCAGCGCGACGTCAGCCATACGTCCCGCTCCGTGGGCGCGATCGGTTCGCCGGGGCGGACGACCATGCGATACGAAGCCCTGCCTCCCCACCTCGACCCGGCATACGTCATGCCGTCCCCGTCCGCGGAGACTCTGAGCCTCGCGAGGCTGTACGGCGCGCCGACGGCCCGGGCCGCCAGCATCAGCGGGCTGGACACGTCGATGGACAGGAACCAGAGGCCGTCCCGCCCGTTCCGGTGCCGGACATACGTCCGCAGGTTGGTCTCCTGGAACGGCGGAAGCCGCGCGGCGGAAACGCCGGGAGGACGCATGCCCGCCATCACGAAGGGTGTCAGGCTCACCCACGCCGCACCGTCGTACTCGTCGGCGGTCAGTTCGGCGGGCAGCAGCGACTGCACCTGGTCGGGCCGGTAGGGCCAGTGGACGAACGTCTGCGTCAGCCACTCCGCCTGGATCGCAGGAACCAGGACCCGCTGCTCCGCTCCGTACGCCACCACGGATTCCGAGTCCCCCGAAGCGGCCGGCCCATGCCGCGCACCGGCCGCCCATGGCGGGGATGCTGGATTCATGGCGTACGACGAAGGACTGGCCGGACGGATCCGGGATCACCTGAGCGCGCACCCCGGCGTCACCGAGAAGCGCATGTTCGGGGGCGTCGCCTTCCTCCACTCCGGCAACATGGCCGTCGGTGTGACCGGCGACGACCTGATGGTCCGGGTCGGGCCCGACAACACGGAAGCGGCGCTGGCCCGCCCGGGCACCCGGCTGTTCGACATGACCGGCCGCCCGATGCGCGGCTGGATCCTCGTCGCGGGGACCGCGCTCACCGAGGACGACACGCTCGCGCAGTGGATCGACGACGGGTACGCCTTCGCGGGGACCCTGCCGCCCAAGTGAGGGGACATCGCCCCTTGCCTGTTCACGCCGCGAAGTCTAAGCTACCGCTTAGTAGCCAGTGACTTCCCCTTCCTCTCCCCTCCCCCAGCTCCGAAGGAGCCGCCGTGCCCACGCTCGACCGTCAGGACAGCGTCTTCGTCCTCGATCTCGGAGACGGCGAGAACCGCTTCCACCCCGACTGGATCAGCTCCGTCGACGCCGCGCTGGACGAGGTGGAGAAGGCAGAAGGACCGCGCGCCCTGGTGACCGCCGCCACGGGGAAGATCTACTCCAACGGCCTCGACCTGGACTGGCTGTTCGCCCACGCCGACCAGTACCAGGAGTACGTCGTCTCCGTGCACGCCCTCTTCGCGAGGATGCTGCGGCTGCCCGTGATCACCGTGGCCGCGCTGCAGGGGCACACGTTCGCCGCCGGCGCGATGTTCTCCCTGGCGCACGACTTCCGGGTGATGCGCGCCGACCGCGGTTTCTGGTGCCTGCCCGAGGCGGACATCAACATCCCCTTCACTCCGGCCATGTCCGCGCTGATCCAGGCCCGGCTGACCCCGCAGACCGCGCACGAGGCCATGGTCACCGCCCGGCGCTACGGCGGCCACGACGCTCTCGCGGCGGGCATCGTCGACCACGCGGTGGACGAGGCGGCCGTCCGCACCACCGCACTCGAGATCGCAACTGCCCTGGTGGCAAAGGCGGGCGACACGCTCGGCACCATCAAGACCCGCATGTACGCCCCCGCCTTGACCACCCTGCGCGAGACGACCGATCCGCTCGGCTGACAAGCCGTCAACCGGTGGGGCGAGGAAAGAGCGGGCGGCGAGCACCATGTCGAGTCGCCCCGCCGCCGCCTCGTCGTCCTGCCGTTCCGCTCGGGCCAGCTCCTTGGGCCGGGCGGTCTCCAGCATCGGCGTCATGATCACGTATGCGCCGGGCGAGCATGCGCTTTTCCCGTCGCTGACCTGCTGGACCTCGGAGGGCTGCAGGGCTCAGGCTTCGTCCGTCCCGTCGTCGGGCACCCAGCGCAGTACGTCGCCGGGCTGACAGCCGAGGGTGCGGCAGATCGCGTCGAGCGTCGTGAACCGCACCGCTTTCGCGCGACCGTTCTTCAGTACGGCGATATTGGCGGGCGTGATACCGACAGCGTCGGCGAACTCGCCCACGGACAAGCCCCGTCCGGCCAGGTGGACGTCGAGGTCCACGATGATCGCCATCAGACCACCTCGGCCATCTCGGTCTGCAGATCCGTCGCCTTCCGCAGCAGGCTTCGCATGACGACGACGAGCATCGCGAACGACGCCCCCACGCCGACGCTCGCGGCCGCCGCGAACAGCGCGCTGATGAGATCCATACCGTCGCCGGGCGAGGGGATGTCGGCCAGGGCCAGATGCCCCGTGACGCCGAGGGCCAGCAGCGTAGCCACGACCGAGGCCCCGATGATGATGTCGACCCACCGGAACGCCCGCGGTGTGAAGATCGCATCCCGCTGGACCATGGTGAGCAGCATCCACACCGCGACCAGCGCGACCTGGACGCAGACGACACCGACGATCGCGACCGTCACATAGGGCGCGGCGAACGGGGCGTACGGCGGGAAGCGGTCGACCTCGTCCGCCGCAGTCGTCGGTATGACCACGATCTGGCCGAAGAGACCGAACAGGAACGCTGCGACGATGCCGACCCGGAGCGCGGTGATGAAAGCCTGATGCATATATCGATTGTCGATTGATTTCGATCGAAAATCAATCGATCCGAGGAGACACGACGGGAGCGTTGCATGGTCATGCGAAATCCTGCATACTCTTCCCATGTCCAAGGTCCTCACCTCCCTTCCCGTCGGCGAGCGCGTCGGCATCGCCTTCTCGGGCGGCCTCGACACCTCGGTCGCGGTCGCGTGGATGCGCGACAAGGGCGCCGTCCCGTGCACCTACACCGCCGACATCGGCCAGTACGACGAGCCCGACATCGCCTCCGTGCCCGGTCGCGCCAAGACCTACGGTGCCGAGATCGCGCGCCTCGTCGACTGCCGTGCGGCGCTGGTCGAGGAGGGCCTGGCGGCGCTCACCTGCGGGGCGTTCCACATCCGTTCGGGCGGTCGCGCCTATTTCAACACCACGCCGCTCGGCCGCGCCGTCACCGGCACGCTCCTGGTCCGGGCGATGCTCGAGGACGACGTACAGATCTGGGGCGACGGCTCGACCTTCAAGGGCAACGACATCGAGCGGTTCTACCGGTACGGCCTGCTCGCCAACCCGCACCTGCGGATCTACAAACCCTGGCTGGACGCGGACTTCGTGACCGAGCTCGGCGGCCGCAAGGAGATGTCGGAGTGGCTGCTCGCCCACGGTCTCCCCTACCGCGACAGCACGGAGAAGGCGTACTCCACCGACGCCAACATCTGGGGCGCCACCCACGAGGCCAAGACCCTGGAGCACCTGGACACCGGCGTGGAGACCGTGCAGCCCATCATGGGCGTGCGGTTCTGGGACCCCTCGGTCGAGATCGCCGCCGAGGACGTGACGGTCGGCTTCGACCAGGGCCGCCCCGTGACGATCAACGGCAAGGAGTTCGCCTCCCCCGTCGACCTGGTGATGGAGGCCAACGCCATCGGCGGCCGCCACGGCCTCGGCATGTCGGACCAGATCGAGAACCGGATCATCGAGGCCAAGAGCCGCGGCATCTACGAGGCGCCCGGCATGGCCCTGCTGCACGCGGCCTACGAGCGCCTGGTCAACGCGATCCACAACGAGGACACCCTCGCCCAGTACCACACCGAGGGACGGCGCCTCGGCCGGCTGATGTACGAGGGCCGCTGGCTGGACCCGCAGTCGCTGATGATCCGGGAATCGCTGCAGCGCTGGGTCGGCTCGGCCGTCACCGGCGAGGTGACGCTGCGGCTGCGGCGCGGTGAGGACTACTCGGTCCTCGACACCACGGGCCCGGCGTTCAGCTACCACCCGGACAAGCTGTCCATGGAGCGCACCGAGGACTCGGCCTTCGGCCCGGTGGACCGGATCGGCCAGCTCACCATGCGCAACCTCGACATCGCGGACTCGCGCGCCAAGCTGGAGCAGTACGCCGGGCTCGGCCTGATCGGCACCGGCTCCCCCGCCATCGGTGCCGCCCAGGCGGCCGCCACCGGACTGATCGGCACCATGCCGGAGATGCCGGAGGGCGGCGCCGAAGCCATCGCCTCCCGGGGCGAGGTCTCCGAGGACGAGGAGCTGCTGGACCGCGCGGCGATGGAGTTCGGGACGGACTGACCGCCCCCCGCGGGGATACCCCACGGCGAAGGCCGGCGCGGCGCCATCGGCGTCGAGCCGGCCTTCGCCGTTCTGGCAGGCGCGGCCGCCAGAGGGGCACGGTGCCACCCTGTGCCCCTCACGCCCCTCCCGCCTCAGCTGATGCGTGTCATAGCCGTTGACCCCAAACTGACAGGGCAGCACAATGAGCGCGCATGCCCTGAGAGCGCTCTCAGAACACGCCCCGCCTCCACGTCCCGCACCGTGAACCCGCGACCTCCGAGGAGATCAATGACCGGCAGCCAAGGCTCGGTGTTCAGCCGCCGTGCGCTCATAGGAACGGGACTCGGTGTCGGCGCAGCGGCGTTGGCCGCAGCCGGCTCCGGCGCGGCGCATGCGGCTCGGCCCCCGTACGCCGCCGAAGCCTCAGCCCCGCGCCGGGCGTATGCGTTCCTCGACGCCGCCATGGACGCCTACCCGGATCACGGCACCACCCGGCTGGCCCAGAGCTACACCGACCAGGCCGGCCTGTTCAGCACGGCGTTCACCTACGACAACGCCCTGGTGATCCTGGCGAACCTCGCGTCCCGCACCAAGAACGCCCGCTCCCGGGCCACGGCACTCGGCGACGCGCTCCTCTACGCCCAGGCCCATGACCCGGCGTACGACGACGGCAGACTGCGCCAGGCCTACAACGTCGGGCCGTACACCTATTACGACGGTTCCTCGCAGCCCGACGGCTTCGTACGGCCGGACGGCACGGCCAACGTCGGAACCCAGTTCGGCTTCACCGGCACCGCAGTGGGCGACATGGCCTGGGCCGGCATCGCGCTGAGCGCACTCGCCCGCCGTACCGGAGAACGGCGTTTCCTCACCGGCGCCGTACGGATCGGCGAGTGGATCGACCGCGTCGCGCGCACCGACGAACCCCTCGGCGGCTACAAGTTCGGCGTCGACGGCGCCGGCAAGAAACTGCCCTACACCGCGACCGAGCACAACACCGACCTGGTCGGCCTGTTCGGACAGCTCGCCCGGCTCACCGGGGACCGGGTGTGGCTGGAGCGGCGCGCGCGTGCCGCGGCCTTCGTCAGGAAGATGTGGGAGCCGTCCGGAGGCTTCTTCTACACCGGTTCCGACGACGGCGTGACGATCAACAAGTCGCCCATTCCCGAGGACACCCAGACCTGGACCCAGCTCGCCCTCGCCTCCCCCGCCCATGCGCGGTCGGTGGACTGGGCGAGGACCGAACTGGCCGTGCTGGACACGGCCGACCGACGCAACAGCACGGTGCCGGCGGGCCAGTCCTACGAAGGCGTCACCTTCAGCTCCGCCAGTCTCCTCGCGAACGAGGACGCCCCGATCGCGCAGTTCCAGCCCAAGCCCGATCGCAGCGGCGTCTGGTTCGAGGGAACCGCCCACCTTGCGCTCGCCCTGCGCAACCGGCACGCCCCCGGCGACGAAGGACGCGCCCGGCGGCTGATCGCCTCCATCGAGCGGGCACAGGACCGGCTCGGCGGCAACCAGACCGTCGGGGGCAAGGCGCTGCCGGGGAAGTCCGGAGTCGTCTCGGCGAGCAGCCCGCTCGACACCGGTTTCGGGTTCGGCTACTACCCCTACCGGCACACGGGAGCCACCGCCTGGTACCTGATGGCGGTGGCACGCGCGAACCCCCTGCGGTGAGCGCCCGCGGTGAGGCGCACGGATCGCCTCACCGCTGTCACGCGTCATCTGCCGGGGATCACATGCTCTTCAGCTTCATGTAGCGGCGGACCTCCGGCAGTTCGGTCAGGGCGATCAGAGCCACGACCGCCGAGACCGCTGCGACCGCGGCTCTCACTACGCCGGCGGGGATGAAGATGCCGTTCTTCATGGCGGGTTCACCTCCTCTCGGCGTCGGCCAGAATGTCCGTGACCACGGACTCGACGAAGGGCACGGAGCGCTCGACCGCGTCGCGGACCGGTCCGCTGAGGCCGACGACGACATCGATCTCGTCGCCGTTCATGCGGATCTGCGGCTCGCAGCCGACGACGAGGACACGGGGCAGCTGCCCGTCGCCGAGGCTCCGGGCGAGGGCGAGGACCTTGACGGGGTCCATGGCATGTGCCTCGGGCGTGCCGCCTGCGGGGAGTTGCGCGAGGTCGGGCTCGATGAGGCTGAGCGTCCCGGGCGGCTGTCCGTGCGGCGTGGCGTCCAGCAGGACGACGGTGTCGTAGCCGTCCAGCATGCGGTAGGCGAGGTCCATGCCGCGGATGCCGAAGTCGGCGACGTGGACGCCGTCGGGCAGCGGGCGGCGGGCCAGCGCCGCCGCGGCCTCGGGCCCGAAGCCGTCGTCGGCCATGAAGATGTTGCCGACGCCCGCGACCAGTACCCGGTGGCCCGGCGGGCCGCCGGCGGGCCCGGTGAGCGGTTCGAGCTCGTCGGGGGCGAAGAAGAACCGGTGGCCGATCTGGCTCGCGGCACCGAGGTCACGGCCCGGGTCTCCTTCGAGGACGACGGCGACATGCACCTGTCCCTCGAAGTCCTCCTCCACGGCGGCGACTTCGGCGATCCGTCCGTCCAGGGCCAGGTCCATGATGTCCGCCCGCCGGGACGGCCGCAGCCGCACCCGAGTGCCGGGACGGTAGGAGACGCCGTTCACTTTCCCTCCCGCGGGGCCGCGTTGAACTCGCGGATGGTGCCGTGCAGCGCCATCAGGTCGTCGGTGCCGAGCCCGGCGCAGCGGTCGAGGATCTCGCGCGCCCGTGGGTCGCTCGCCCGTGCCTCGGCCCGTTCCTCCTCGGTCAGGCTCAGCACGCTCAGCACGAGCAGCTGGTCGATCTCGGTTCCGTCGAAGAGGTCGCCCGGGCTTTCGGGCGCGACCCGCGGGAAGTCGTACAGCGTGACCGGTGAGGACAGCACGGTGCGGGCCCGGCCGTCGCCCTGGTCGGTGCCGACGAGCACCGGCCAGGTGCCCTCGTTGCGGCAGGCGGCGGCGTGGTCGCGCAGCGAGGCGGGCGGGTCGAGGAGGGAGACGAAGCGGCCACGGTCGCTGTGCAGCACGGTGTGGGTGGAGACGAAGGCGTACGAGGCCGCCTCCTCCCTCGTGTGCCGGGTCCCGGGGTCGGGGACGGGGCAGGCGGTGCTGTTGGAGATCCGGACGGTCAGCCGGCGTACGCCGTCCGCGACCGGTTCGGCCGTGACCTCGACGGTGCCGGTGAGCCGCTGCCACTCCCGTACGAGACAGGCGTCCCCGCCCGGCAGCTCCTCGGTGTCGGTGCCCTCGGGGAGGTCGACGGCCGCCCGGCCGGCGGCGCCGGTCAGCACGACCTCGCGTTCGGTCACTTCCTGCCAGCTGACGTAGCGTTCCCCGCCCACGGTCAGCGCGTCGACGGGACGGCCGTACTGGGTCACGGTGCGGTTCACCACCTGAAGGAAACGCACCCGCACCGTGAGGTCGTCGGCGGGCCCCTCGTGGAGTACGCGGGTGGTCATGGCGGCCGGTTCGCCGAGCGCGTCGGCGCAGGCGGCGGGGAAGACACCGCCGAAGGTCCAGCGTTTGGCGTTCTTCAGCGCGGACCGGCGGTAGGGCCACAGCAGATAGCCCTCGTAGAGGCAGGTCCGGGTGATCTTCTCGACCTCCGAGAGGTCGGAGAGATCCGGGAGATCCGGGAGGTCCGAAGGGTCGGTGCGGGTCATGTGGTGGTGGTCCCCGAGTGGTGGAGGGCGGCGCCGTCGAGCAGGGCGCGCACGGCGTCGTCCGGGGTGCCGAGGACGTGCCGGGCGCGGTAGGCGTCGAGGCGGTCGTAGGTCTCGCGGGACAGCCGCAGCCAGGGGCTGCCCGCGTGGTAGCGGTCGGTCAGGGAGTGCCAGAGGGCGGCGGGGAGGGCGTAGCGGCTGTCGCCGTCGCTCCAGGAGATCCGGGAGGCGGTGAGGCCGCCCGAGCCCGGCGCTCGATGGAAAACGGTGCCGCTGAAGAGGAAGTCCAGCGGCACGTCGCCCTCACCGACGGCTCGCAGATATTTGGTGACGGCCAGTTCGGTGTCGTACGAGCACTCGACGGGGATCTGCACCGTCGTACGCTCGTCGAAGGCCGGGACATGGACCGTGGTCCGCGTCCAGGTGAGCGGCCGCATGCCGGTCGCCCACTGCTCGGGCGCCCCGAACAACTCGCGGAGCGCCTCCTCGGAGTCGGGGCCGTAGCGGCGGCGGGCGACGTCGATGCGGAGGACGGCGGTCAGGGCGACGGAGCTGACGGGTCCGCCGCCCGTCCGGGTGATGTCCAGGCCGAAGCGGAGGGTGGGCAGCGCGGCGAAGCGCTCCTCCTCCGCTCCGGTGACGGCGAAGGCCAGGTCCGGTGCCGCGGAAGCGGACAGCGCGGGCGGCGCCGTCATGCCGGGGAGAGGTTGGGCATGTCCGGCAGGACCGGGTTGTGGTGCCGGGCGTTGATGCCGGTGGAGCGGCGGGCCGTGGAGCGGTCGTCGCGGCGGTGGCCCGGCTGACGCTTGTAGAAACCGCGGTGGTTGCCGCGCCGTACGCCGGCGACGTGCGCGGGCTTGTCGGGCTCGACGTCGGGTGTGCCTACGGTGATGCCCATGACGCCTCCTCGGTGGTGAAGGGGGTGGGTTCGGTCAGTCCTCGGAAGAAGTCCTCGACCCGCTGCCACACCTCAGGGCCGCCGTCCAGTCCCTTCCAGTGTGCGCGCACGACGGCGACCAGGCGGTAGCAGTCGTCGAGCGGGAGCAGCCAGTGCTCGCTCGCCCCGTGGGCCCGGTTCACCAGCAGTGCCTGTACGTCGGGAACGAGGCCCGGCAGGTCGGGATGGCCCTGCTCGACCTCCCGCCAGCTCTCGGGGGGAACGGTCGCCCGCAGCGCGCCCAGTGGGCTCGGGTAGGCCGCGGTGACCTCCCCGCTCTCTCCGGAACGGGTGAAGAAGGCGAGGGAGACGGGGACTTGGAGGCCCGCCCACACGGCGTCGTCGATGCGGCAGCCGTCGAGCCGCCGCCGCTCCTCGGGCAGCAGCCGGTAGCCGCCGCCCGAGGTGGCGTCGTGGTCGAAGAGCACGGCACAGGCGCGGCAGGCACAGGACACGGCGCCCGTGGCGGGCTGGAGGACATGGCGGTGCGGGACTCCCGGCGGCAGCGGCTCGGCGCACAGGTCGCACCGCTCCTCGCGGGTGTCGTGTCCCTGGGCCCGGGCGGCCTGCCGGGCCACCCGCCGCAGTCCGCTCATCCGCGGGCACCTCCGGACACGGGCGCACGGTCGCGGAACAGCGCGTCGACGGGGATCAGTGTCTCCTGCGCAGCACCGCCGTCCACGCGTACGTCCTCGATCTCCGGCGCCCGCGCGGCCAGGGTCTCCCGTACGGCCTGCTCGGCGGACGTGGCGGAGCCGCAGCCTCCTGCCGGGACGCGGACCCGTACGGCCGTCTCGGACAGTTCGACCAGTTCGGGCGGGCCGGGCAGGTCGGCCAGGGCCTCCCGTACTCGGCTCTCGACCGGGTCGGGGTGCAGGTCGTGCACGAGCAGGAGGTGGCCGACCAGGTCGTCGGTGGCCAGCCGGCGCAGGAGATCGGGGTGGTCCTCCAGTTGGGCCGTGATCCGTCCCAGGCACTGCCCGTACAGCCCGACGAGTGTCTCGACGGTCTGGGCGGCCCGCGCCGCGGCGAGGCCGTCCGGCAGGGCGTCCAGGCCGGACAGCCGCTCCTCGGCGAGCGCCACCTGGCTCCGGGCGACCGCGTCGTCCCAGGGTTCCCAGCTCATCCGTGGCCGCCCTGGTCCGCCAGGGTGCCGAAGGTCGGCGAGTGGGACTGAGTGAGGGTACGGCCACCGCCGAGGTACATGTGGACGCCGCACGGCAGGCAGGGGTCGAAGCTGCGGACGGTGCGCATGATGTCGATGCCCTTGAAGTTCTCCGGCCCGTTCTCCTCGAAGATCGGGCAGCCCTGCACCGCGTCCTCGTACGGTCCGGGAGTGCCGTAGAAGTCGCGCGGGCTGGCGTTCCACGGAGTCGGCGGGTACGGGTGGTAGTTGGCGATCTTCCCGTCGCGGATGACCATGTGATGGCTGAGCACCCCGCGCACGGCCTCGTGGAAGCCGCAGCCGATGGCGTCCTTGGGCACCTTGAAGTCCTGGAACGTCTTGGTGACGCCGGAGCGGACCTCGTTCAGGGCCTGGTCGACGAAGTGCAGGGCCATGCCGGCCGCGTAGGCGACGAAGTACATGCGGGCCCGGTTGCGCTCGATGGTGTTGGGGAACGCCGGCGGCGTCCACTCCAGCCGGACCTCGGGCGAGGACGGGGTCCTGGGCAGGTCGATCTGCACGCTGTGCCCGGTGGAGCGCACATACGGGGTCTCGACCTTCCCGGCGAGTGCGGTGGCCCACAGACGGGCGATGGGGCCGCCGCCGGTGTCCAGCGCGAGGAAGTCGCTGGTGCGCTTGTCGAACCAGCGGGGGCTCATCACCCAGCTGTAGTTGCCGCCGTCCAGGTCACGCTTCTGCGGAGCGGGCAGGGTGGTCTGGTTCCAGGGGTGGCGCTTGTCGACGGGGTTGCCGAGCGGGTCCTTGTCGACGAACGTCTCCTCGGCCGTCCAGTCCTCGTAGTACGAGCTGCCGAGCAGGATGCGCATGCCGAGGTTGATGTCGACCAGGTCCGTGGTGACGAGCTGGTTGTCGACCACGATGCCCGGCGTGACGAACATGCGGTTGCCCCACTCGTTCATCCGCTTGTAGCTGTAGTCGACGACCTCGGGGTCCTGGAAGGCGCCCCAGCAGCCGAGCAGCGTACGGCGGCGGCCGACCTCCTCGTAGCCGGGCAGGGCCTCGTAGAAGAAGTCGAAGACGTCGTCGTTCATGGCGACGGCGCGCTTGACGAAGTCCAGGCAGCGGGTGAGGCGGACCAGGTAGTCCGTGAAGAGCTGCGGGGTGGCAACCGTGCCGACACCGCCCGGGTACAGCGTGGAGGGGTGCACATGGCGGCCCTCCATCAGGCAGATCATCTCGCGGGTGAGGCGGCTCATGACGAGCGCCTCCTTGTACGTCTCGCCCTCGAAGGGGTTGTACGACCGCATGATGTCGCCGATCGTGCGGTGCCCGTGCTGGTCACCGCGCGGGGCCGGGGTGCGCTCGGCCCGCTCCCACACCCCCGGGTTGGTCTCCTTGACCATGCGTTCGCAGTAGTCGACGAAGACCATGTTGTCCTGGAAGATCGTGTGGTCGAACATGTACTCGGCGGCCTCGCCGAGGTTGACGATCCACTCGCCGAGCGGCGGTGTCTTCACGCCGTACGCCATGTTCTGCGCGTACACCGAGCAGGTGGCGTGGTTGTCCCCGCAGATGCCGCAGATCCGGCTGGTGATGAAGTGCGCGTCGCGGGGGTCCTTGCCCTTCATGAAGACGCTGTACCCACGGAAGATCGACGAAGTGCTCTTGCACTCCACGACCTCGCGGGCAGCGAAGTCGATCTTCGTGTAGATGCCCAGGTTGCCGACGATCCGGGTGATGGGGTCGAACGCGACATCGGTGAGGGTGCGCTGCTCGGCGGGGGCGGCCTGCCTCGTCGTCACTGGACGGTTTCCTTTCGCACGAAGAACGTATCCGGGGTACGGGGGGTCACTTGCCGGGCCGGTATCGCGGCGAGAAGCCGGACGTCAGCTGGGGGCGGTTGTGCCGCCACTTGGGCTCGCGGTTGACGGAGCGGTTGGTGACGGCGCGCAGGGTGCGCACCAGCGGGCCGTAGGTGGAGGCGAGGATGCCCGACGAGACGCTGCCGCCGGGGGGCTCGTCCATGAACGGCATGAACTTGTCGGGGAAGCCGGGCATGGTGCAGCCGATGCAGATGCCGCCGACGTTGGGGCAGCCGCCGACGCCGTCCATCCAGCCCCGCTTGGTGACGTTGCAGTTGACCACGGGGCCCCAGCAGCCGATCTTCACCTGGCACTTGGGCGAGTTGTAGTCCTTGGCGAAGTCGCCCTGCTCGTAGTAGGCGGCGCGGTCGCAGCCCTCGTGCACGGTCTTGCCGAACAGCCAGGTGGGGCGCAGCTGCTCGTCGAGCGGAATCGGCGGGGCCATCCCGGCGGCCTGGTAGAGCAGCCAGGTCACCGTCTCCATGAAGTTGTCCGGCTGGACGGGGCAGCCGGGCACATTGACGATCGGCAGTCCGCCGGCCGAGCGGAAGTCCCAGCCCAGGTAGTCGGCCAGGCCCATGCAGCCGGTGGGGTTGCCCGCCATCGCGTGGATACCGCCGTACGCGGCACAGGTGCCGATCGCGACGACGGCGAAGGCGCCGGGGGCGAGCCGGTCGATCCAGGTGTTGAGGGTGATGGGCTCACCGGTGCGCGGGTCGTTGCCCATCGAGGTCCAGTACCCTTCGCCGTTGATGCGCTCGTTGGGGATCGAGCCCTCCACGACGAGGACGTACGGGGCACCCAGCTCGCCGTCGGCGGCCTGGTGGAACGGGCGGGTGAAGTCGTCGGCGGTCTCGTAGGCGAGCACCTTGTTGTGCAGGACGACCTTCGGCAGTCCCGGAATGGCCCCAAGGACCACGTCCTCGATGCTGGGCAGCGATGCGGCCGTGACCGAGACGGTGTCGCCGTCGCAGCTCATGCCCTCGGAGGTCCACAGGATGTGAACCTCGTCCACGGCGGCGGGGGCCTGGGTGTCGGTGCTCATGGAGTCCCTTCCTGACGGCGTCCCCCGAAGCAGGCTGACATAGCAGTCATTCAGTCACCATTCGGACACTCCGTTCGGAGATGCCGGGGCGTCTCGTTCGGCCGTCTCTTGCGTACGAAGGCGGAACGCAGCGCGTGGTAGGGAGCGTCGGGGTCGTCGAAGACGGCACGCATGCGCGCCAGCTCGTCGGCCCGGTAGGCGCTGAGTGGACGTACGGCCTCGTCGCGCTCGCGTGCGGCCTTCTTCGCGCCCAGCCGGGCGGGCAGCCCCGGTGAGCGGGCCAGCCTGTCGGCCATTCGGGTGATCTCCGCCGCGAATTCGCTCGGGGCGCAGTCCACGACACGGTCCACCAGACCGAGGGCCTCGGCGGCGGGGGCGGTGAGCGGCAGCGCGTCCTCGGTGAGCCGCGCGGCGACGGCCGCACCGACCCGGCGCGGCAGCGTGTAGGTCCAGAACTCCGAACCGTACAGGCCCATCAGGCGGTAGTGCGGATTGAGGACGGCACCGCGGCGGCACCACACCTCGTCCGCGGCGAGGGCCAGCATGGCGCCGCCCGCGGCCGCGTTGCCGGGGAGTGCGGCGACGACCAGGCGGTCGGTGGTGGTCAGGATCTCCGCAACCAGGTCGTCGATCGCCTCGATGTTGGCGAGCGACTCGGCGGCGGGGTCGGCTGCGGCTTCGATGACGTTGAGGTGGATTCCGTTGGAGAAGAAGTCCCGGCTTCCGCCGAGGACGAGGACGTCGACCGGGCGCGTGAGGGCGTGGCGGTACGTTTCGAGGAGGCGTCGGCACTGGTCGGTGCTCATGGCTCCGCCGGGGAAGCGGAAGCGGATGAAGCCGACGGTTCCTGTTTCCTCGTAGGTGATGTCGGAGTAGGTCCCGCACGACGGTTGTCGGGTGCGGGTTGTGGGTGGTTGCTCGCGCCCACGCGGCGGAGCCGCACATGTCACAGCCCCGCGCTGCTGGTAGGCCACGGTTGCCGGGAGTTTGAAGGTGGGCGGGGATCCTGGTTTGCGGCGGGGGCGGAGTTCCGGGATCCAGACCGCGCCGTCCGTCGTCGCGCGGCAGATGGCGCCATGGTGTGTGGCCAGGATCTCGCCCGGAGTTCCCCTCAGCTGGTCCTCCGGGTGGCCGCCGTGGAGGTACCACTCCTCGCCGAGGAAGGTGTCGAGCACGCCGGGCTGGGAGTCGGCGGCTCGTAGTTTGCGCAGCACCGTTTCTGTCGGATCCCGGTGCCAGTCGATGCGGCGTTCCTCCTGGCTCAGGTACGGCTGCCAGGTGTGGGTGGCCGGCATGAGCGGGGTGCAGGTGCCCGAGGCGAAGCGTTCTACCGCGAGCAGCACCGCCCGCAGGGCCGCGTCGGACAGCTCGCCCCGGTACAGGTCGCTCTTGCCGACGTCCGGGGGAATGGCGAAGTCCGCCGACGCCCACACCGGTCCCGCGTCCATCTCGGCGACCGCCTGAAGGACCGTCACACCCCATCGGTCGAGGCCCGCCTGCACCGCCCGGTCGAGTGACGAGGGGCCACGGTCGCCGGGCGGTCCCGGGTGGACGATCAGACAGGGGTACGCCGACCAGACCTCTTCCGGGACCGCGGTCGTCAGCATGGGCGCGATCACCAGATCGGGCACATGGCGGCGCACCGCTGCGGTCAGGTCCTCGTCGTCGCCGAGGGCCAGCTCCACGCCGACCGGGTGTCCGAGGTCGCGCAACTCCGCGTGGACCCGCTGGGTGAGGCTGTTGAACGCGCTGGCGAGGAGCAGAATCCGCATCACGCGCCGATGCTGCCCGCCGACCGCCGCACGGAACGCGAGGCGCGCCCCGGGGGCCGCGCGCTTGGGCCGCCCGGGGGAAAACACACTCCGTCCCCTGCCATGTGCCGGGCCGGGACTTCGGCCGTGCCTACCGTGGCGGACCATGCACGAGCTGTCGATCGCCGCCGCCGTGGTGGAGAGCGCCGAGGGCGTCGCCCGCGAACACGGGTCGGACGCGGTGGCGGGCGTGACACTGCGGATCGGTGAACTCGCTGGTGTGGTCCCGGACGCACTGCGCTTCTCGTTCTCGCTGGTCGCCGAGGGCACCGCACTGCACAGCGCCGAGTTGGTCATCGAGGAGGTACCGGCCCGGGCCCGGTGCGGCGGCTGCGACGCCCGCTTCGCGGTCGGCTCGCCGCCCGCGCTGTGGTGCCCGCACTGCGACACCGCGGCGGCCGAGTTGCTGAGCGGGCGGGAACTGGAACTGGCGGAGGTACGAATGGCAGGGAGCCCGTGATGTGCCGCAGCGTCGACGTACGAACGGCCGTGCTGGCCAAGAACGACTCTCTGGCGGCGCAGCTCCGCACCGAACTGGCGGAGCGGCGGGTGACGGCGGTGAATCTGCTGTCCAGCCCCGGCAGCGGCAAGACCGCCCTCCTCGAACTGGTGCTGCGCCGGGCCCGGGAGCGTGCCGTGGCCGTCGCCGCGCTCACCGCGGATCTGGCCACGGAGAACGACGCGCGTCGGCTTGCCCGGTCCGGAGCCCCGGTGAAGCAGGTGCTGACGGGTGGTCTGTGCCATCTGGAGTCGGCCCAGTTGCGCGGGCTCATCGACGGCTGGCTTCCGGAGCCGACCCGGCTGCTGTTCGTCGAGAACGTGGGGAATCTGGTCTGTCCCGCCTCCTACGACCTGGGCGAGACGCTGCGTGTGACGCTCATGTCCGTGACGGAGGGCGAGGACAAGCCGCTGAAGTACCCGACCGCGTTCGGCGGCGCCCATTTGGTGGTGCTGACGAAGACCGATCTCGCCGATGCCGTCGGCTTCGACGACTCGGCCTTCACGACAGCCGTGCAGCGCGTCAATCCGGGCGTGGAGATCCTGCCCACTTCGGCCCGTGACGGGCGGGGCGTGGACATCCTGCTGGACCGCGTGCTCGCCGTCGCGGACGGAGCGGCACCGCACACGCCCCTGCTCGCGGCGGACCATCTGCGCCACCACGGCCACGACCACGCTCCCGCACACCACCACGGCGACGCCCGTGCGGACGGCCACGAGCACGGCGCCACCCATGCCCCGGGACACGCGCACGGCCGCTCGACCCGGCCCGCCTCCGCGTGACCACCACGACGGCGGACCGGGACACGGCGGACCCGTCGGCGGTACGGCGCCGGGTCGTCGTCCGCGGGACCGTGCAGGGTGTCGGGTTCAGGCCCTTCGTGCACCGACTCGCGGCGGAGCTGGACCTCGCCGGTCATGTGCGCAACGGCGGCGAGGGCGTGGTGGCCGAGGTGGAGGGCGCCCCGGAGTCCGTGGCGGAGTTCTGCCGGGCCCTGACGGAGAGGCCGCCGCCCCTGGCGGACGTACACGAGGTGGCGTACGAGACCGTCCCGGCGCTCGGCGCGGCCGGTTTCGTCATCCATGCGTCCGACGGCAACGGCACGGCACAGACGCTCATTCCGCCGGACACCGCGACCTGCGGGGACTGTCTGAGGGAGCTGGCCGACCCTGCGGACCGCCGCCACCGTCACCCCTTCATCACGTGCACGCACTGCGGTCCCCGCTTCACCATCTCCACCGGCCTGCCCTATGACCGGGCGACGACCACCATGGCCGCGTTCGAGCTCTGCCGGGAGTGCGCCGCCGAGTACGCGGACCCGACCGACCGACGCTTCCACGCCCAGCCGGTGGCCTGTCACGACTGCGGACCGAGGCTGCGGCTGACCGTCCCCGGCGGGCGTCCCAACGAGGGAGGACCGGCTCTCGCCGAGGCACGGCGGCTGCTGGCGCGGGGAGCTGTGCTGGCCGTCAAGGGGCTCGGTGGGTACCACCTGGCCTGTGACGCCACCGACGAGCGGGCGGTCTCGGCGCTGCGCGGGCGCAAGGAGCGCGGCGGCAAACCGTTCGCCGTCATGTGCGCCGACCTGGCGGAGGCCGGGCGGCTGGCCCGTATCGGCCCCGAGGAGGAGGCGGTGCTGACGGGCCGTCGGCGGCCGATCGTGCTGCTGCGCCGCCGGGCCGGAGCGGGCGGACTCGCCGACGCGGTGTGCCCGGGCAGTCCGGACGTCGGTGTGATGCTGCCGTACACCCCGCTGCACCGCCTGCTGTTCGGTCTTCCGGACGATCCGCCGGGCCCGCGGGTGCTGGTGATGACCAGTGGCAACCGTTCCGGGGAGCCGATCGTCACCGACGACGCCGAGGCGCTGGAGCGGCTCGCCGGGATCGCCGACGCCTGGCTGTGGCACGACCGGGTCATCGAAGTGCCCTGTGACGACTCGGTGGTCCGGGTCCGCCCGGACGGGGGCGGCGAGGTCGTGCTGCGCCGGTCGCGCGGCCATGTCCCCGAGCCCGTCGCGCTCCCGGTGCCCGTCGCCGCGGCGCTCGCCGTGGGCGGTGACCTGAAGAACGCCCTGTGCCTGGGAGCGGACGACCGGGCCTGGTTCTCCCCGCACATCGGCGACATGGGCGACCTGGCCACCGTACGGGCCTTCGAGCGCGCCGAGAGCCGGCTGCGCACCCTGACCGGGATCATCCCGGGGGTGGTGGCGGGCGACCGGCACCCGGGCTATCACTCGGGGCGCTGGGCGCGGAGGGCCGCCGAGGCGGGCGGCCTGCCGCTGCGCCTGGTCCAGCATCACCACGCCCATATCGCGTCCGTCATGGCCGAGCACGGCGTGCACGGGAATGCGCGGGTCATCGGCGTCGCCTTCGACGGCACCGGTTACGGCGACGACGGGGCCGTCTGGGGCGGCGAGGTGCTGATCGCCGGCTACGACGGCTGCCACCGCTTCGCGCATCTGCCGTACGCCCCGCTCCCGGGCGGTGACGCGGGCGTGGCCAACCCGTGCCGCACGGCACTGTCCCGGCTGCGCACCGCCGGGCTGCCCTGGGACGCGGACCTGCCCTGTGTCACCGCCTGCACTGCGGATGAACTGCGCCTGCTGCACCGGCAGTTGGACCGCGGCACCGCCTGTGTGCCGACGTCCAGCATGGGCCGGCTCTTCGACGCGGTCTCCTCCCTGGCCGGGATCTGCCATCGGGCCCGCTACGAGGCTCAGGCCGCGATCGAGCTGGAGGCCGCGGCGGTTCTCGCGTGGGCGGAGAAGACGGGGGCGTACCGCTTCGGCCGCGCTCTGGAGCCCGGTCCGGTGCTCGCCGCGATCGTGACCGACCTGCGGCGCGGCGTGCCGGTCACGGTGATCGCCGCCCGCTTCCACCGCGGGGTCGCGGCGGCCGTGGCGGAGGTCTGCCGGTCCGCCCGCCGGGAGACCGGAGCGGAGGTGGCCGCCCTGTCGGGCGGGGTGTTCGCCAACGCGCTGCTCGACTCTGCGTGCGCCGCGCTGCTGGCGGCGGACGGCTTCACGGTGCTCCGCCACCGGCGGGTGCCACCCAACGACGGCGGACTCGCGCTCGGCCAGCTGGTCGTGGCGGCCCGGACGAATCGCTGCGAACGACAAGGAGAACGCTGATGTGCCTGGCGGTACCCGGCCGCGTGGTCGGGATCGAGGACCGGGACGGCACGCGCATGGCGCGTGTCGACTTCGGCGGGGTGGTCAAGGACGTGTGTCTGGCCTATGTCCCGGACGCCGAGGTGGGCGAGTACGTCATCGTCCACGTCGGCTTCGCGCTGCAGCGGCTGGACGAGGAGTCCGCCCGCGCCTCACTGGAGCTGTTCGAGCAGCTCGGGCTGCTGGAGGAGGAGTTCGGCGACGCATGGGCGCGCGCCGAGACGGAGGGGACGGCGACCGAGCAGGAGGGCGCGCGATGAAGTACATCGAGGAGTTCAACGACCCGGAGCTGGCCCGCCGGCTGCTGGACGAGATCCACGCCACCGTCACCCGCCCCTGGGCGATGATGGAGGTCTGCGGCGGCCAGACCCACTCCATCATCCGTCATGGAATCGACCAACTCCTGCCCGACGAGGTGGAGTTGATCCATGGCCCCGGCTGTCCGGTGTGTGTGACACCGCTGGAGATGATTGACAAGGCGCTGGAGATCGCGTCCCGCCCGAACGTCGCCTTCTGCTCGTTCGGCGACATGCTGCGCGTGCCCGGCACCGACCGTGACCTCTTCCGGGTCAAGGGCGAGGGCGGTGACGTACGGGTGGTGTACTCGCCGCTCGACGCCCTGCACATCGCCCGGCGCGAGCCGGACAAGGAGGTGGTGTTCTTCGGCATCGGCTTCGAGACCACCGCTCCGGCCAACGCGATGACCGTCCACGAGGCCCGCCGTCTCGGCATCCGCAACTTCAGTCTGCTGGTGTCGCACGTACGCGTCCCGCCCGCTGTCGAGGCGATCATGCAGGCGCCCGACTGCCGGGTCCAGGCCTTCCTGGCGGCCGGGCATGTGTGCAGCGTGATGGGCACCGCCGAGTACCCAGGGCTCGCCGAGCGTCACCGGGTGCCGATCGTGGTGACCGGATTCGAGCCGCTCGACATCCTGGAGGGTGTGCGCCGTACGGTCCGTCAGCTGGAGCGCGGGGAGCACCGGGTGGAGAACGCTTACCCGCGCGCGGTGCGCGAGGCGGGCAACCCGGCCGCGCTGCGCATGATCGAGGAGGTCTTCGAGGTCACCGACCGCGCCTGGCGCGGCATCGGCACCATCCCGGACAGCGGCTGGCGGCTGTCCGAGGCCTTCCGGCCGTACGACGCCGAGTACCGCTTCGACGTCGGTGACGTACGGACCGTCGAGTCTCCCGAGTGCCGCAGCGGCGAGGTCCTGCAGGGGCTGATCAAGCCCAACGAGTGCGCCGCCTTCGGCACGACCTGCACCCCGCGCACCCCGCTGGGCGCGACGATGGTCTCCAGCGAGGGTGCCTGCGCGGCGTACTACCTGTACCGGCGACTGGAGGTGGCCCCCGTTGGCTGACACCGAGACGAACGGGACGCGCGTGAATCCCGCGAACTGGACCTGCCCCGTCCCCCTGCGCGACCATCCGGTGGTCGTCATGGGCCACGGCGGCGGCGGTGCCCTGTCGGGCGAGCTGACGGAGCATCTGTTCGCGGCGGCGTACGGCAACGAGACGCTCGCCGCGCTCACCGACTCCGCCGCCGTCGAACTGGGCGGGGCCCGGCTGGCGTTCTCCACCGACTCCTACGTCGTACGGCCGCTGTTCTTCCCCGGTGGCTGCATCGGCGACCTCGCCGTCAACGGCACGGTCAACGACCTGGCGATGAGCGGCGCCCGGGCGGCATATCTGTCGACCGCCTTCATCCTGGAGGAGGGCGTCGCCCTGGACGTGGTGGGCCGCGTCGCCCAGGCCATGGGGGCGGCCGCCTCCGCGGCCGGGGTGACCGTGGCGACCGGTGACACCAAGGTCGTCGAGTCGGGACACGGCGACGGCGTGTATGTGAACACCTCCGGCATCGGACTGATCCCGCCGGGCGTCGACATCCGCCCGCAGCGGGCGACTCCGGGAGACGTGGTCGTCGTCAGCGGCCCGATCGGCGCACACGGCGTCGCCGTGCTCAGCGTGCGCGAAGGGCTGGAGTTCGGCTCCGACGTGGTCAGCGACACCGCGCCGCTGGGCGGACTCGTGGCCTCGATGCTGGAGGTCACCCCGGACCTGCACGTCCTGCGCGACCCCACCAGGGGCGGGCTCGCCACGTCCCTGTGCGAGATCGCCGCCGCCTCCGGCACCGGTGTCGTCGTCACCGAGAGCGCCGTCCCCGTGCCCGAGTCCGTTGCCGCCGCCTGCGGTTTCCTGGGTCTCGACCCGCTGTACGTGGCCAACGAGGGCCGTCTGGTGGCCTTCGTACCGCCACAGCACGCCGACGCCGTCCTCGCGGCCATGCACGCCCACCCGCAGGGCGCGGGAGCCGCCGTCATCGGCACCTGTGTGTCCGAGCATCCCGGCATGGTGGTCGCCCGGACCGGGCTCGGCGGCACCCGGGTCGTGGACCTGCCGCTGGGGGAGCAACTGCCGCGCATCTGCTGAATCAGCGTCGAAGGTAGCGCAGCGCCTTCCCCAGCGGTCGCCTGACCCGCGGCGGTACGGGGGCATGCTGCCACAGCGCGCCCCATCTCGGGACGTCGCTGTAGCGGAAGTGGAACTCACCCACGTCCAGGGCGAGTTGGCGCCTCGCCGTCCAGTACGGGATGACCGCCACGGACGGCGAGCCCACCCGTACCGCCTGCCCGGCGAGCGGCCGGCTCTTCAGGACCCCGCGCAGCGCGGCATTGCGGCCGACCCCGAGGAACTGGAAGTACGCGGTGACGTCGTACACGCCCGGTTCCAGAGGGCCGCCGCCGGCCGCGGTCAGCGGATCGATCCGCATCGTTCCGGACACGACGGGCTTCTTCCGGCCGCGCCCCGCTCGCTCCAGCCCGACCGAGAGTTCGCACTCGGGATGCCAGCCGGTGTGCCGGCTTCGCTGGCTGAGCCGGATCTCCCCGTAGGCGGCATTGAGGAGATCTCCGGTCTCCCATTCCTCCACGCCGTCGATTCCTTCGGTCAGCGCAGGGTCGAGCAGCAGTCGCCCGCGGCGCTCCAGGACGGTCAGCGGACGGCCGTCGGGGTGCACTAGATGCATGCGTACGGGGGCGATGAGCGCACCGTCACGCCAGCGAGGTCTGCCGAGGACGGCGGCCGAGGCCAGCTGTCCGGTGCGGCCGGCCAGCCGGCGCAGGGCGTCGTGGTCTCCCCGCTCCAGCAGATGGGCCCGCAGGCGGGTCACCGCGGGCAGGCCGTCACGGACGGACGGGGGGAACTCCTCCAGCACAAGGCGGCGTACCGCCTCGAAACGCTCCTTGATCTGCGGGTGGGAGCTGAGGACATAGGGTTCGCCGACGTTCCGGAGAATCTCGACGCGGTAGGTGCGGCGCAGCATCCTGTCCTGCACAGGGCCGGGCGGGGTGTGAGCCTTGACGGTCCGGACCACCTTGCGCAGATAGCCGAAGTACTCGTCGACGACGAGCTTTCCGCCGCTGGTGTTCCTACCGTCCTCCCGGCGCATCCAGTAGTAGCAGGGGTAGTCCCCGAGGACCGACACGCACGTGGCCACCGAGTAGGCGTGGGCCATGAAGAGCTGGTCCTCCAGCCGGCAGCGCCCTTCGGGGAACCTGATCCCGTTGTCGATGAGGAAGGCCCGCCGGAACATCTTGTGAGGGGTCAGGCTCTCGAAGAGCGGATGGGTCCCGACGGTGCACTTCTCGATCGTGCGGGCGAAGACATTGCTGGGGCCCGCCATGGTGCCGGCCGTCTTGCCGAGCACGATGTCGGAGGTGTTGCGCCGGGCGAGGGAGTAGAGCCGGGCCAGGGCCTCCAGGCCCAGCTCGTCGTCCTGGTCGACGAACTGCACGTACTCGCCGCGGCTCATGAGCATGCCCACGTTCCTGGGCTTGCCCGGCCATCCGGAGTTCTCCTGGTGGTGCACCCGCACATGAGGATGGAGCGCCGCGAGCCGGTCGAGACGCTCGGCCGAGCCGTCGGTGGAGCCGTCGTCGACGTAGATGACCTCGTAGCGGTCCGGTCCGATGGTCTGCCTCAGCAGGGAATCCGCGCATTTGTCGATGTAGGGGCCGGCGTTGTACACGGGAACGACGACGCTGACGTTGAGCATGGGGCTCCTCGGGCTGCGCACCCTCGATCACGAACGAACGACACAAATAGACATTTGAGACATTCATTACTATCGAGAGCGGCCGAGTGATCCCGAGGCGACGCGCCGGGCAGCGGGCAGGAGAGTGGCGAGGGGGCAGGTGTGGCGTTCGCTCAGCTCCCCGTCCGGGGGACCTCGTGTACGAGCCCTGCGATGTGGGTGGTGACCGTGTCGAGGATGGCGCACCAGGCGGCTTCGTCACCGAGGACGAGGTAATTGAGGGTCAGCCCGTCGGTCATGGCGCCCAGATAGCGGGCCAGTACGGAAACGGGCACGCGGAGTCGCAGGTCCATCTTCTCCCGCAGCTCTTCGATGAGCTCGGAGTAAGCCTCGCCGTAGAGCTCGTACTGGCGTCGCGCCAGATGCTCGAACCCTGGCTGGCGCAGGGCGTACTGGGTGAGTTCGTAGGTGAGCATGTGCTCGTCGGGGTGGGCGCGGACATGGTCCCAGTACGCCTGGAAGCCGGCTCGTACGGTCTCCTGAAGTGAGGCCCTGGGCCGCAGGGCCTCCTTCACCATGGAGACGGAGTGGTCGGTGATCGTCGTGATGACCGACTCGACCAGCTCCTGCTTGGAGTCGAAGCAGTAGTGGAAGACGCTCAGGGACACCCCGGCCTCGGTGGCGATGGACCGGGTCGTCGTCTTGGCGACGCCGTCCCGGGCCATCGCCCTGATCGCTGCTTCGGTCAGCTGCCGGCGCCGTTCGGCCGACGGCATCCGTGCCATCCGTATGTCCTTCGTGCCGGTGCGGACCCGCAGGTCAGCTGCTGTAGACGCCCACCTCGTAGAGCGAGTATCCCCAATCCGTGCCGCGGTCGACGCCGTGGATGCGGACGTAACGGGCGGGTGTGCCGGTGAGCTGGGCGGTGTCGAGGCCGCCGTCGCCGGAGGTGGTGGTCCAGGCGGTCTGCCAGTTCACGCCGTCGGTGGAGAGCTCGATGCGGTACGCCTCACCGTACGCGCGTTCCCAGTCGAGCGTGACGCGCTTGACCAGGTTCGTGGAGCCCAGGTCGATGCGCAGCCACTGGTCGTCGCTCCAGCCGCTGGCCCAGCGGGTGTCCCGGGTGCCGTCCGCGGCCCGGCCGGGCGCGTAGCTCGTGAACAGGCTCCACTCCGTCGAACTGGCCGTGGCCGGGGCACCCTTGGCGAGGTTGACTCCGGCCTGGTGCCTCTCGGAGGCCCCCCAGGTGTCGAGGTAGGTCTCGGCGCCCCGGAAGAGGTCGTCCACCACGTCCTGGCCGCCGACGAGCCGGACGTCCTCGATCCAGTCGGGGACGAGGCCGTAGTGCGCGGCTCCGTCGGTGTTGAGGTCCCAGGTCTGCTGTCCCGTGGTCTGCCGGTCGATGAGGGAGCCGCCGTCGACGCTCTTGAAGGGGTAGGTGACCTTGTTGGGGGCGTCGGCGCCGCGCGGGGCCGGCCAGCCGCCGACGCCGTTCATGTCGGTGCCGAAGCCGTAGCCCACGCCGTACTTGTCGCGCAGGGCGTCCGTGCGCTTCGCCTCCGCGCTGAACCCTTCGGATCCGTGCATGTACTGGGTGATGAAGCCGCCGAGACCGTAGACCCGCTCGGTCCAGTTCATGTCCATCCAGCTGTGCGAGGAGATCACACCGGGGTAGGACGCGGACTCGAAGATGTCGAGCACCCGGCCGGTGGCCTTGACGCTCATGTGGTCGATCTCCAGCATCATCTTGCGTTTCATCATGCCGCGCACGGCGTACTCACCGAGGTCGGTGAGCCCGCGAACGTTGCACTGGGCGTCGGCGGCGTACGAGGGAACATCCACGCCCGCCGGCAGATCGTCCTCGGCCTTCGCTGCCGAGGCGCCGTTGATGGGGTTGTCGTGCTGGGGGCCCGTGCACTTCTCCGTCTTCCAGAAGGTGCCGGTCGACAGGAACTGCCCGACGTTGATGGCCGTTCCGAGGCTGCCCGAGTCGAAGCGGACCCCGCACAGCGCGTTGTCGAACTTGTGGCACAGGAACATGCTGCGCACACCCAGTGCGTAGAGCTCGTCCAGCCCGGCGTCGATGTCGGCCTTGCTGCACTGCGAGATGTCCAGGATCTGCTTGCAGCCGAACGGCTCGGAGGTCTCCACTCCCAGGATGACGGCCAGTTTGCCCTGTTTGATGACCTCGCGGGCCTGCGCGCTGTCGGTGACGATCCGGAACCAGCCCTTGCCGGTGCCGCCGTACATCTTGTCGATGTACGCCTGCAGGTCGTACGTCAGCTTCGCCTGGAGCCGGATCGACGTCATCTCGTCGCAGCTGCGGTCCTTGAAGAAGTACACCGAGCAGATCACGCCGTTGGTGACGAGGTCGTTGACGAGCACGCGCTGACCGCCGCGCCAGGCCCGCTCGACCCAGGCGTAGTAATTCTGCTGGTGGGTCACCGAGTTGTGCCTGGGCCAGTCCTTGAAGGTGGGCCAGCCGACCGGGTCGTGCTTGCCGTCGCCGCCGTTGGTGATGTAGTCGAAGATCGCGAGCGTGCCGTCGGGGTAGTGCTCGGGGCAGTCCTTGAGCGCCTCGGCGATCCCGGCGTCGGAGAACACCTTGCCGCAGATGAGTCGCCCGCCGAAGGCCTCGTTGGAGAACAGGTGGTCGTGGGCGTCGACGAATCCGCGGACCTCGCCCTTGGCGTTGGTGCCCTTGAACGGCTCTCCCGTGACGTTGATCTGGGAGTCCGGCGTGGGCCGTGCGGTCGGCGTCCACCAGTCCGTGCCGGCCGCCGAACTCGGCGCGGGGCCGAGAGCCATGGCCAGCACGAGGAGGAGCAGCGACACGACGGTGACGTGTTTGCGTCGGCGGTACGGGCGTTCAGGCATGGTCACTACCCACGTCCCTCGGTCGGCGGGATGGCACGGCCGACGAGCCAGGCGGTCCTGGGGCCTGAGCCCTCTGGCTTGTCATGACCGGCGCAATGTTAGCGACGAGGATCGCGACTGGTGGATTACGAGTCAATAGTCCGGGACGGATGACCTGATGAACGGGGCCCACGCCGGAGCAGTGCGTCCATCGCCGCCTCCAAGTAGGCGGGGAACTCCTTGCGCGAGGGCAGCGTCGACGGTGCGGCGTGGCCGAGTTGGGTGTGGCCCAGATAGAAGCTGTACGCCATCAGCCCGCGCCGTCGCGCCTCGTCGCCGGGGAAGCCGAGTTCGGTGAACAGCCCGGCCAGGTAGCCGATCCGGCGCTCGGTGACCTGCCGCAGGGCGGCGGCGACCTGAGGGTGGTCGGTGCTGGCGAGCAGGGAGAGTTCGAGCGGGTCGCCGCCGGCCGGCCTGGTGACCTGGGTGAACAGTCTGCGCAGTCGCTTCTCGGGGTCCGGCTCGACTTCCACCGCCGCGATGATCTCCTCGGTGTCCGTCTCCACCCAGCGGGCGAGTGCGGCCTCGATGAGTGCCTCGCGGCTGCCGAAGTGCCAGTAGAAGCTGCCCTTGGTGGCGCCGAGGCGGGCGGCGAGCGGCTCGACCGCCACCGCCGCGAGCCCGCCGCCCTCCCCGATGGCGGCAAGCGCGGCATCCGCCCAGTCGCGCGCGCTGAGCCTGGCCTTCTTGGTCTGCTGCCGCCGTTGCACCATGTCCATACGCTACCGTACGGTTGACCATACGCCAGCGTATGGAGGTACGCGATGCACAAGCACAAGCCCGTTGCGGTGGGGTTTCCCGAGGGCGCCCGGCTGATCAGGACAGCGGTGGCCCGTCCCGACTACCAGGACGCCTACGCCATGGAACTGCGGCCCGGAATGCCGCGTGATCCGGCGGCCTGGACGGGCATCCTCGGGGACTCCTTCCCGATCGCGGCGCAGCAGGACGGCGAGGCGCTCATGAAGGTGGACACGGCAGGCCTGGACGCGTGGGCCTCGATCGTCATCGACGAGAAGCACGTCACGCTCTGCAGCTCGGTGAAGGCGACGGCGTTGCGCTCCAAGCTCTATTGGGGCGTCGTGAAGTGGTTCCACCCCTTCATGGCCCGCACGATGATGACCCGCACACACCGCAGGCTCGCCCGCGCGGCGGAGAGCGGGGCTTAGGGGGTGCCGTTCGGCAGCCCTTTGCCGAGTGGTCGAGGAGGTACCGAGAGTGGCGACAACTCATCCGGAATTTCAGCCACTTGGAGATTCGGTGACGCCCTGTGGTCAGTCCGTCAGGCCTGCCGCCACCGTCGCCCCCAGCTCCCAGCACGCCTCGAGGTCGGGCTTGCCCGGCTCGCCGGTGACCGTGACCGGTTCGGCCGTGCGGCGCCAGCCGAGGCCTGTGGTGATCGACTCGATGCCGCGCAGGGCTCCGGTGACGTCGCTCCCGCCGTGCACGTAGTAGCCGAACGGCCGGCCGCGTGTCGTGTCCAGGCAGGGGTAGTACACCTGGTCGAAGAAATGTTTGAGGGCGCCGGACATGTAGCCGAGGTTCGCGGGTGTGCCGAGCAGGTATCCGTCCGCGGCCAGCACGTCGGACGCGGTGGCGGCCAGGGCCGCGCGACGCACCACGCGGACGTCCTCGATCTCCGGGGCCGTCGCGCCGGAGACGACGGCTTCGAACATCGCCTGGCAGTTGGGCGACGGCGTGTGATGCACGATCAGCAAAGTGGGCACGTCACGAACCCTGCCGTGCGACCGGTGCCCTCCGCAAGCGGCGCGGGGCTCAGTGACCGGGGTCGCAGCAGTCGTCCGCGGCGGCGTCCCCGTGGGTGGCGCCCGACACTGCTTCGAGGCGGCAGAAGCAGGAGGCCTCGATCGGTACGTCCGCCGTGGCGGTGGCGAGCTTGAGCTGCTGGGCGAGGAGCTGTGCCTCCCCCGGCTTGCCGAGCCGGACGAGACACTCGTGCAGTCCGTGCAGGGACCAGACGTTGCCCGGGTGCTGCAGCGGACGCGGCAGCGTGCCGTCGAGCCCCAGGTCGGCCCGGTAGACGGCCTCGGCCTCAGTGACGCGCCCGCGTTCCAGGAGCAGGGCTCCGTATGCGTGGCGGGTGGGCTGCATCCATCCCCACGGCTCGTCGTAGGGGAGGTTGTCGTCCAGTTCGATCGACCGCTCCAGCGCGGCGAAGGCGGCGTCGTAGTTGCCCTTGCGGTACTCGAGTTCGCCGTCGAGCATCGCGGACGCGACGGCGAGGATGTCCGCGCAGGTGTTGTTGAACAGCATCCGCGTCTCGGGCACTCGGCCGACCGCCTCCCGGAACAGCAGGCGCTCGTTCTCCGCCTCGGTGATCCGGCCGGTCGCGGAGAGGGCGACGCCGCGGGCGTAGTGCAGCATGGCCGTGCTCGTGCTGTGGAGGACCGGGTCCGCGGGCATGGGCAGGCGCAGGATGTCGTCCCAGCGGCCGAAGCGGATCAGGACATGGACCCGCATGGCGAGGAAGCCCTCCAGCCAGTCCGCCATGGGCGGGCTCTCCACGCGCAGCAGGTCCTCCGGGATGGACGCCTCCAGCCGGGCGGCGGTCTCCAGGGCGGTCCGGGACTGGCCGAGGAACATCGCGCCGTAGATCTTGAAGTGGTAGTTGTGCGACCGGTACAGGGTGTAGAAGTTCATCGCCCCGGCCCGGGCGTGGAACTTCTCGTCGGCGGTGATCGCCGCGCTGTTGTCCGACACCACGCGCCGGTAGTCGCCGCACAGCACCTCCAGGTGGGAGGGCATGTGCTGGAGGTGGCCGGCGTCGGGCACCAGGCCGCGCAGCCGGTCGGCGACGGGCAGGGCCGACTCGGGGGACGGGGACATCTCCATCAGATGGATGTACAGGTGCACGATGCCGGGGTGAGCCTCCCCGGCAGCCGTGGCGAGCGCGCGGTCGAGGACGGTCTTGGCCTCGAGCGTGCGGGCGCCCTCGGCCGGCTCGCCGGTCCGCAGGTCCCACAGCTGCCAGGGGGTGAGGTTCATCAGGGCGTCGGCGTACAGGGTGGCGATGTCGAGATCGTCGGGGTCCAGGTCGTGGACGACGCGCATGCTGTCGGCGTAAGGCGCGTTCCACACCGAGCAGTCCTCGACGGCCTCCGACTGCGGATAGCGGGCACGCAGCGCGCCGATCAGTGCCCGTTCCACGGGCGTCGCGCCGGCCATCGCCTTCTCGTGGGCGAGTTCCACGGCGGCATGGGTGCGCTCGACGGTCCGGGCGAGGTCCTGCTCGTCGAAGAACTCCCAGGGTTTGTTGTAGTTGGGGCCGAGCGCGTAGGCGATGCCCCAGTACGCCATGGCGCACTCGGGATCGGCCGCGGCGGCGGCTTCGAAGCAGGAGACGGCTTCTTCGTGGTTGAAGGCGTACGTCCACACCAGTCCCCGGTCGAACCACAGCTGGGCCTCCGGGGAGGCGGTCGACACGGGGCGGCCGTGGGCGCCGAGGTCGTAGTAATCCATACGATGTCCCCTGATTGCGCGGCACCCACCAGCCTAGGTGTGATCTTGCGTTTGCAGAAGCACCGGACGCCCGGCGCTCACCGTCCGTCGCGCAGCAGGGAGCAGACGAAGTTCTCCTGGATGGCGCGCAGCCGCGCCAGCCGGGCGGGGTCGGTGTCCTCGTTGATCTGGCTGGTGACCGAGAACGTCATCGAACGGCTGCCGTCCGGTGTCGCCACCGCCAGCTGTGTGTAGCCCGGGAAGTTGCCGGTGTGGCCCAGCACGACCCCGCAACGGGTCTCGTAGCGGAAGATCGCCAGTCCCCCGCTGTTGCGTCCCGGGCCGGCGGGTTGGGACGCGGCGCCCGGGATCCACTGCCGCTGCTCCCGCACCACGGCCCTGCCGTGGAGCGCGCCCTTGGCATAGCCGCGGATGAAGCGGGTCAGGTCGGCCGGGGTGGAGATGATGCCTCCGGACGCCCACACGCCGGAGGCGCTGACGGCCTCGCTGATGTCCTCCGGGGAGTCGGGGTCGCTCATGTCGTACCCGTGCAGGAAGGGCTCGGGAATGCGGAAGCCCTGCGGGAGGCTGGTGTCGCGCATCTCCAGCGGCCGGTAGACCAGTCTGCGCAGCAGCTGTTCGTACGGGGTGCGGGTGACCGCTTCCGCCATCAGGGCGACGGCGATGTTGTCGGAGTTGGAGTACTCGTACCGGCTGCCCGGGGCGAACCGCAGGGGTTCGTCGGCCACCCAGTCGAGCAGGCGGCGGGAGTCGAAGTGGTGGCGCGGGTCGGCCGTGAACACGGCGATGAACTCGGGGTCCTGCGTGTAGTCCGGCAGGCCGCTGGTGTGGTTCAGCAGCTGCCGCAGCGTGACCGAGCCCCAGTCCTCGGGAAGGTTCGGCAGCCGCTCGCTGAGGGTGTCGTCCAGATCCAGGGCACCACGGTCGACCAGGGTCAGTGCCACCGCGCCGCTGAAGGCCTTGGCCACGCTCGCGATCCGCATGTGGTCGGTCACATGGGGCCGGCGGCCCGTCGCGAGGTCGGCGACCCCGGCCCGCAGGACACGGCTCTCCCAGCCGTTGCGCAGCAGGGCGATGATTCCGGGCGGACCGCCCGGCTCGCTGACGAACCGGTCGATCTGACGCTGCAGCGCACGGTCGTCCGACGGGCCGGGGGTGGCGGCGGTGCCCGCGCTGGCCGGGACCAGCACGGACACAGAAGCGGCCGCGACGACGAACGCCGTGCGCAGTCGCGGTCGTAGCACGGCACGCAAGGACCGTACGGTGCGCAGGGACATCAAGGCTCCTGAAGGTGGGCGTCAGTGCGGGTCAAGCCTCACCGGCGGCACTGACGCCCGCGCTTTGTGCTGCTGCAATCAGCCCAACGTCACTGCCGGCTGCCGGGCCTCGGATCGCCGATCACTCCGATCCGGATGCCCAGCCAGGGATAGGTGTGGTTGTAGAACACGTTGTCCTGCGGTTGCAGCCCGACCGCGGAGGGCCACATCTGGTAGGCCGGGGCGTTGGAGACTCCGCCGTGCAGCCGCCGCCAGACCCTCAGGGAGCTCTGTCCGAAGGGGGGCGGGGTGATCGTGTCGGTCCACTCGACCGCGTTGCCGCCCTGGTCGAGGGTGCCCCACGGCGAGGTGGTCCTCGCCCCGCCGACGGTGCTCACGCTTGCCTGGTAGACGTCGGCATAGAGGATGGGGTCGAGTCCGAGCGGGTTCACGGTGGAGCAGACGTCGGGCTGGAACTGTGCCGGGCACCAGCTCGGTGCCGGCTTTCCGCTCGCGTGGTACGAGGCCAGGGGCTGGGTGGCCGCGTTGGTGACGTCACCGGTGGTCGGGTTGAGAACGGTGGGGCTGGGGGCGGTCGCGTCGCCGTCGCCGAAGACTCCCGGGTTGGTCGGGTACTTCCAGTAGGAGTACGTGCCGCCGCCGCGCGGGTCGTAGTAGGCCGCCTTGATCCATTCGTCCTGGCTCGGCAGGACGAAGCCCGTGCGAGCGGTCCGGGTCGTGTTGGGCCGGGCCAGGTCGTACATCCCGCGCTCGGTCCGCGACGACAGTGCGACCTGGTACGTGACATAGGCGAAGCCGTCGCCGCTGCTGGACCGCTCGGAGATCAGCCGGCCGTTGTACAACGAGTTGACGAAGCGGGCCGCTCTCAGGAAGTCCGAGAAGGCGTACGGCTTGTCGGCCCATTCCGGGAAGGCCACCGAGTAGTGTCGGCCCCGGCCGGCGGTCGACGAGAAGTTGATCTGGCCGTACTTCGGCCAGGCCGACGAGCTCTCGGTCTCGTCGTAGAGACGGAGGCGGTTGCGTCCCTCGGGGTCGGCCGTGTTCAGGAAGGCCACCCACTGCGCGACGGTGACTTCGAGTCGCCCGATCTCATAGGGATAGCGCACGCCGCCGACGGTCTGACAGGTGCTCGGGGAGGGGGAGTCGGCGCACGAGCGGTACACGGCATCCGTGAACGGGACGACGCCCACCGACGGATTGCCCGGCGCACCGACCTTGACGGTCGTCAGCGTGATGACCGTGCCCTCGCCTCCGGAGGCAGGCGGCCCGGCGGCAGCGGAGCGGGCGGTCAAGGAAGCGGTGAGCAGCACCGACAGCCCGCACACCGCGACAACGGATCCACTGCGGCGGGTGCGGCGGGAAACGACGTACATGAGCGCTCTTTTCGGTCACGGCGGCCACTTGGTTCCTAGTCGTCGCGTCCGGTGTCCAGCAGCTGCTGAAAGCGGCTCATGCAGGGGAGACAGTGACGGTTCGTCTCGGCTGCGCCGGGTTCCGGTGGGGACAGCTCGATTCCGCAGAGGCTGCCGGCTCCCTGACGGGCCACCACGTGCCACACCAGCTCGGTGCTTCCTGTCTGCGGACCTACGCACACCTCGTACACGAGGAGACTCCCTTGGCGGCGATGCATCCAGCACACCGCACCGCGGCAGCCCCGTCCTGATGCACGAGCCGTTCGCGTGAATCCGCACGACGAAGGCGGCAGGCCCGGTAGCAGGGCCTGCCGCCTGTCGTCGTTCGGGACGTGTTTACCTCCCGCTGCGCCTGGTCCGTCGCAGCAGCACGAATCCGCAGATCAGCAGCACGGCTCCGGCCGCCGCCGGCCACAGGTTCGCGCCGGTCTCGGCCAGCCCGCCCTGGGGAGCGGCCACGTTCTGCGTGCCGTCACCGGTCGACGGGGTCTCGGTGCTGGTGGTGTAGCTGTCGCCGATCTCCTCCGAGGTGTTCTCCGCCTTGGGCTCGTCGGCACGCTGGGTGGGCGACGACGTCGCGAGGACCCTGGGTTCGTCGCCACCGGAGCCGTTCCCGGAACCGTTCGCGGAGTCGTTCGCGGAATCGCTCCCGGAGCCGTTCGCGGAGTCGTCCGGCTGGACGGAGCCCGGCGTATCGGCCGGGTCCTGGGTGGCCTGGTCGTTGCCGCCGCCGTTGCCCGCCGTGTCGTCCTGCCCGTCACCCGGGGTCTCGGGGGCAGACGTCGGCTGGTCGTTCGGGTTCTCGGTGGGCTGCTCCCCCGGGTTCTCGGTCGGCTCGTCCGAGCCGCCCGGTTCCTCCGCCTGGCCGGCCCCGCACTCGCGGCCCTCGTTGATGCAGTCGGCCATCTCCTGCATCAGGTTCTCGTCGAAGACGTTGATGAAGTCGCCGTGGTCGGTGACGGGCTTGTGCAGCTGCTCGGGGAAGGAGTCCACCGCGAACAGCGGGGTCGTCCGGCCGCCGTCCTGGAGGCTGGGCGCGTCCACGTCGTAGACGATGCGCTGGACCAGCTGCGGGATGGCCGTGAAACCCTGCCCGCAGCTGCCGTCGGCCTGGGCGAACGCCACATGGGTGCGGTGGTTGGCGCTGTCGATGTTGCGACCGTCCCAGCAGCTCTGGAACTTGAAGGTACGGACCACGTCGCTGCCCTGCGGGCACAGCGGGTACTTGTCCTTCAGCTGCCGGTCCTCGAACCCGGTGCAGCTCCATGAGGCGTTGGCGTTGGCCGGGCCGTTGACGAACGCCTTGGCGTCGCCGGTGATGATGCGCAGCAGCCGCGGCATGGCCGTGACCTCGCTGCGCGGGTTGCCCACGAAGGTGAGGGTGACGTCCTTGGCCGTGACGATCTCACCCGCGTTTCCCTCGATGCCGCCGCCCGGGGAGTTGGCGTCCTGCTCCTGGGTGCCGTTCTGCAGCCGCAGCACGGGCCAGTAGTAGGTGGACTTGTCGCCCTGGTCCTCGCAGGTCGTCTCCGCGTTCGCCAGGTCGTCGTCGCTCGCGAAGGCGTTGTTGGACTGGTTTCCGATGTAGTCGTGGAAGTGGTGGGCGCCGTTGGACACACCCGGGGCGACGATGACGTTGTCCGAGTTGAACAGGCCGTTCGCGTTCACCCCGCAGCGCGTGGTGAACGTGCCCGTCGATGCGCCGTCCTGCGGATCCGGGGACTGCACATTGGGCTGGACAGCGGTGATGTCCGCGAAGTCCGCGGCCACGGGGCCGTTGCCCGCCTGACCGCCGTTGCCCTGCTGCTGTCCACCGTCCTGGCCGCCCCCCTGCTGCTCCTGGCCGGGCTGCGCACCGTCGTCGCCGCCGCTGCCGTCACCGGGCTGCTCGGCCGACTCGCGCAGTGTGCAGGGAGCCAGTTGGTCAAGGCCCTCGGGACGGTCGCCGACCTGGTCGATGGCGGCGGCTATACGCTCGATCGTCTCGGCGCGGTCCTCCTTCAGCGGGTTCATGATCTCGCTGTCGGTGGCGCTGCTGTCCCGGTTGCCGGCCTCCGCCGGATCCTGCAACCGCTGGTAGGCCTCGGCTATCTGCTTGTCCAGAAGAGCGAGTTCGTTGTCGACCTCCTCCCGCGCCTCGTCCGGGACGGTGGTCAACTGGGCGCCGACGTCCGGGCAGTCGATCGTGGCGGTGCCCGAGACGGGAGAGGCTTCTTGTCCCCAACCGTCCTCGGTGGCCGAGGCGTACACGTTCACCGCCACCAGACCACCGCCCCCCAGCATCAGTGCCACTGCTGCAAAGGTCGCTCGTCGTGCGCCTGTTGGGCGTCTGCGCTTATTGCGTCCCACGGAAGTACTCCTGCGCGTCTCGGTCGGCGAGGGCATGCAATACCCCCGCCCTATACGGAGCCGTGGGACGCAGTGTTCAACCGACTCGGAAATTCATAGGAACCTGGTAGGAACCCGCTGGCTCAGCAGACAATACCGGTCACTCGCCGGTCATCCTGCCGCGGAGTCGAACCGCAGCCGCACCTGTTCCTCCAGGCGCCGCAGGCCGCTGTCGAGGGCGGAGTCGACCGCCGGCCGGCCCGGGTCATGGCTGTCGTCGACGAAGGACAGATGCACCGTCACCTCGCTGGCTCCGCTGCCCAGGCCCGCGACCTGCAGCCAGCCCGTGTAGCTGTCCTCTTCACGGGTGCCCCATTCGAGGCGCATCTCTTCGGGGCGCGCCCGCAGCAGCGCCGGGATGTCCTGGTCGGTGCGGTCCTCGTGCACGGTGACGGCCGGCGGGTCCTCCACACGCACATGCAGCGCCTCCGGCAGCCAGGCGCTCAGCTGGCCGGTATTGGCGGCCTGGTCGAAGACGTGCTCCGGCTGTGCGGGCATCGTGCGTGAGCGTTCGTACTCGGTCATCGGCACACCACTCCTCGGTTCGATGTCGTACGACGGGACGCGTGTCCTTCCCGCGTGCCCCGCCTGCCGCAACCGAACCAGTGTCTCCCGCTCCGACCTGCGCGGTGTGTGCAAGGGTGGGGGTGGGCCAGCGTGAGGAGGACCGGTGGACTGGCGGACGTTCGCGCAGCAGATGGCTTCCATGGCGCGGGATCTTCTGGCGCAGGAGACCGTCGGTGACACGCTGGAGCGCATCACGAGCTCCGCGGTGGAGCTGGTGGAGGGCTGCGATGCGGCCGGAATCCTCGTCCTGCGCGGCGGCAAGGTGAAGTCGCTCGCACCCAGCGAACATATGGTGACCGAGAGCGACCGCCTTCAGGGGCAGCTGAGGGAGGGCCCCTGCTTCGACGCGGCGCGACCCGAGAGCAGTGAGCGGGTCTTCCGCATCCACGACTTCAACGAGCGCCCCGAGCGCTGGAAGGCCTTCGTTCCACAGGCACGGGCACTCGGGGTCGGCAGCATGATGGGGTTCCTGCTCTACACCGAGGAGGAGGAGCTCGGCGCCCTGAACCTGTACTCGCGAGCGCCCGGCGCCTTCACCGACGCCAGTGAGACCGCCGGCTGGCTGCTGGCCTCCCATGCCGCGGTCGCCCTGTCCAGCGCCCGGACCGACGCCCAGATGAAGGAAGCGATCGCCACGCGCCACATCATCGGCGAGGCGATGGGCATCCTCATGGGCCGCCACCACATCACCGAGGAGCAGGCCTTCGACGTCCTGCGCACACACTCCCAGGAGACGAACACCAAACTGCGCGAGGTGGCCCGGCAGGTGTGCGAAACGGGCAGTCCGGAGCGGTGAACTCCGGCAGCCCGGACTCCCTTCTCGACCCGGAGCCGGTGGCCGGAACCGGCCTCCGGTTCACACGAACCGGTCGAGCGCCTCGGTCAGCTCCGCCGGCTTCTCCACCGGGAGTTCGTGGCCCGCGTCGATGATGCGGACGACCGCGTCGGGGTACGCCTTCGCCATGCGCAGCATCTGCGGGACCGGAAGCTGGATGTCGTGGTAGCCGTGCACCAGGAGGGTGGGCACACGGATCTCGCCGACCCGGTCCAGGACATCGAAGGCCCGCATGGCGCCGTACAGCGTCATCACGACCTCCTTCGGTGTGTCCGCGGAGGCGCGGATGTACTTGCGGATCTCCTCGCGCGGGTAGCCCGGGGCGAAGGCCCGCTGGATGTTGGCGGCGACGAAGAGCTTGAACGGGACGAGCGTCGACGCCGCCATCACCAGGCCTCTCCCCCGGTTGTAGACCATGCGGCTGATCGAGTCCACCAGCACCATGCGCTCGACCCGCTCGGGGTGGGCCAGGGCGATGGTCTGCGAGATCATCCCGCCCATCGAGTGGCCGACCAGGACGAACCGTTCGACCTTCAGGTGGTCGAGGAGGGCGAGGACGTCCTCCGCCAGCTCCGCAATCGTCCGCACTCCCGCCCCGCTGCTGTCGCCGTGGCCGCGCAGATCGAGCCGGATCACCCGACGTGTGTTCGCGAAGTGCGCCATCTGGTGGTCCCAGCGGTGCCGGTTCGCCGTCCAGCCGTGGACGAACACCAGGGGTACGCCGGCGCCGTCGCGCGGGCCCTCGTCGTCGTACGTCAGTGCTGCGCCGTCGACTTCGAGCTGCTCCGGCATGGGTGACCTCCTGCGTGCGGTCCGGTTACTGCCGAGTACGTTAACCGGCCACCCCGGCTGCCGTCACCGTCGTTCGTCGAGGAAATCGAGGATGTGTCCGAACACATCGAGCGCGGCGCCCCGGCCGAGGAACGTGTCGAGGTGCCCGTAGCCGGGAATCTCGGCGTACGTCACGTCCAGCTGCGGCTGCCGGCGGGCCAGGACCTGATGGCAGAGCTTCTGGGAGTCCAGCCACAGGCCGTTCTCGCTGCCCGACAGCAGCAGGACGGGCGTGTCGATACGGGCCGCCGCGTCCAGCGCGTTGGGCGGCAGGGTGCGGTAGCGCAGATCGGTGTCGTGCCAGCGCACCACGCTGCGGGCCAGCTCGATACGGCGCAGGTGCGGCAGGATCCACAGCGGGGCCGGACCGAGGAGCTCGGCCAGCCGGCCGTGGGTGGTCTCGCTCAGGTGCTCGTGCACGAAGAGCGAGGCGCCCGTTCCCCAGGCCGAGTTGTGCAGGATCTGGCACGTCGGGTCCGGGCAGCTCGCCCTGCGGGAGGCCAGGGCGAACAGCGGGGTGTACCTCGACCACAGGCCGACCTTGCGGAAGTCGACCGGGATGTGGTCGATGCGGGATTTCAGCAGCTCTCCGGCCAGGGACATGCGCAGCGAGGTGCGGCCGGCGAGTTTCGGGGTCAGGAACACGCCCTGCGACACGACCCCGGCCAGGCCCGGCACCAGCCCGGCCGTCATGCTCAGCGACAGGGTGAGGGAGCCGATGCAGTGGGCGACGACGAACAGGGGCCGGTCGCCGATGCGGGCGCGGATGTGGGAGACGGCTTCGGGGATGTCGTGCAGGGCGACGTCGTCGTACGTGTACTTCTGGCCGGTCTCGTTGTACGGCAGCCGGCAGCTGCCGCGCCAGTCCAGCAGCCAGGGCTCGTAGCCGCCGTCGAGCAGGGCGTCGACGAGGTTGCGGGTCTCGGGCAGCAGGAACATGTCGGCGGACGCCGTGTGGCCGTGCAGGAGCAGCACCGCGGGCCGGTCCTGCTCTCCCGTGTCGATGCGGGTCAGGCCGAGGCGCACGCCGTCGCCCGCGCGGAACGGGATCTCCTCGACGGCCGCCGGGTGGAGGCGGTGGCGCAGCGGGCGCAGGGCCGTGGTGGTCCGTACCCTGCGCAGGGCCGGCCGGGGCCTGGAGTTCGTCGCCTTGAAGATCATCGGTTGTGCTCCGTGGAGGTCTGGGGGCGGCGCAGGTCGAGCAGGTCGGCGGCGGCCCGGGCGAAGGGGCCGAGCAGGCCTCGGCCCATCTCCAGGCCGAACCAGGCGAGCCAGGTCAGCTTGGCCGCCCGCTTCTCCTGGCTGGTCAGACGCGGGTCGACCTTGATGCCGTCGATCTGGTCGCGGACGTAGGAGTCCGCCGGGACGACCACCTCGCCCGCCAGGCTCGCCACCTCGCCCGCGCGGCCGATCTCGATGCTCAGGGCGCGGGTCTGCCGCCACAGGTCGCGGCGGGCGCGGGCGTACTTCCGGCCCTCCAGCCACCACCGGCCACCGTCCGCATCGCGCAACTGCAGGCGGTAGCACAGGAGTTGGTGGCGCAGGCCGTGCTGCTGCGGGATGCCCTCCTCGGGGCGGATCCACACGTCACCGCGTTCCACGGTCAGCGGGTCGGGGTGCACGGCCGGGCAGCGCAGTTCGCCGCGCGCGTCCACCCGGCGCTCCGTCACCAGCTGGTGCATGCTCGCGATGGAGAGGGTGAGGTCCGTCGCGCAGGGAGACGCCGGGGCCGCGGTGCCGATGGGGCGTACGCCGCCCTCGGTGGTCTCGGAGAACCACAGATAGGGCTGGTCGTCCTTGTGCGGGAGCCGGGCCAGTCCGTCGTGGGCTAGTTTCTCGAACGTCCTGAGCTGGGCCCGCGCGTCGTAGCGGGCCGCGGGTGCGAGCCCGAGCGCCTCGGTCAGCGCGGCGGTGCGGTCCATGGTGGCCGCCGGGCCCTTGAGGGTCGCCTCGCACAGCTTGAGGGCGGTGGGGCTCTGCAACACCCTCGCCAGGAAGGTCAGTTCGGGCACCGGGTCGGCCTCCAGGCGGGCCAGGGCGTCGGCGCGCCACTCGTCCCAGTCCTGTACGCGCACGTGCATGCCACCGAGCGCCATGTCCCGGACGACGTCGTCGAGGGTGTTGGGCACGCCGGTCAGGTTGTAGTCGAAGCCCCAGGCGTCCGGTTCGCAGATGACGCCCACCGCGGTACGGCTCACCCAGTCCACGGGGGCGGCGTTGAGGTAGCGGAAGGCCGGTACGGTGCGGAAGCGGCCGAAGGCCGAGATCAGGCCGCTGCTGAGGTCCTGGGGGTTGTAGGCGCCGGTCTTCGTGTGCCCTCCGATGCCGCCCGGGCGCAGGGCCGTGACCACGAGGCCGTGGTCGCGGGCCCGCCGCAGCGCGACCTCGGCGGCCCACTTGGTCTGGTCGTAGCCCGCGATGAGCCGGTCGACGTGCGCGAGCGGGTCCTCCTCGCCCATGGAGGTGATGCCGACCTCGTTGAAGACGGCGATCGACGAGATGTGGTGCAGCGGCTTCGGGCGGCCGGTCGCCGCCAGCTCGGCGAGGGTCAGGGCGCCGAGGACGTTGCTGGAACGCAGCGAGGGATAGCCGCGCAGGAAGTCCACGGCCGCCGCGACGCCCACGACGCTGTCCAGCTCATGGGCGAGCCTGTGCCACAGGTCGTCCGACAGGCCGAGGTGCGGGCGGCGGATGTCGCCGGGCAGCACGGTGATACGGCGGCGGACCTCCGACGACCAGGGCAGCTCGTAGCTGCGCAGCGCCTCGCCGAGGCGGGTCACGGCCGCGGCCTGGTCGGACGCGCGGACCAGGCAGTACACCTGCGCGTCGCTGTGCCGCAGCAGGTCCAGGAGCATATGGCTGCCGAGGAACCCGGTCGCGCCGGTCAGCAGGATCCGGCGCGGGGGCAGGGGTTCGGGCGAGCCGGTGAACGGCAGTCGGTCGGCGAGAGCCAGGTCGGCCAGGATCTGGTCGAGGTCCTCGCGGCGGGCGGTGGTGTGGGGAGCGGCGGCGTGGGGGCGCGGGAGGACGATTGCGGGCGCCGTTGGGGGCGGAAGCGGAGTCCTGAGCGGCGGCGCAGGAAGCGCTGTTGCACCGGTGGTCTGCAGCCAGCGCCGGGCGAGGCTGCGGGGGCGGGCGTCGGCGAAGACCTCGTCGAGGTCCAGCTCCATGCCCAGCTCGTCCTCCAACTCCGCGACGAGTTCGACGGCGTTGACGGAGCTGCCTCCGGCGTCGAAGAAGTCCGCGTCCGGCGACAGGTGGCCTTCGGGGAGATGCCGGCCGGCCATGGCGGCGATGACGGCGGCGAGGTCTTCCGCGTTCTGGGTGGGAAGCGGGCCGGGGGTGCCCTGGATGGGGAGGGTGCCGCCGCCGGTGTCCTGGATTGGGAGGGTGCCGCCGCCGGTGTACGCGGCGGGGTCGGTCGGCGGGGGCGGGGCGGAAGCCGTATCGGAGCGGGTGGGCCGAGCGTCGCTCGACGCGGTACGGGAGCCGGACGGGGGCGGCGCGGCGGAACCCACGTCAGAGTCGGCCGGCCACTGCGTGCCGCCACCGGAGCCGGTGGGCAGCTGAACGGTCGCATCCGCCTCGGAACCGGTCGACGGCGGCTCAGCGAAACCACCGTCGGGACCGGCCGGCCACTGCGTGCCGCCACCCGAGCCCGTGGGCAGCTGAACAGCGGCATCCGCGCCGGCACCGGTCAGCGGCGGCTCAGCGAAACCACCGTCGGGACCGGCCGGCCACTGCGTGCCGCCACCCGAGCCCGTGGGCCGCAGAACGGCGGCACCCGCGCCGGAACCGGTCGCGGACGACGGGCCGGCAACCGGACCCGAGCCCGCCGTACGCGCCGCCTCGGCGGCCGTGTCCGGCCGGCGTGCCCCGGAGGGGGCCGCAGGCGGCTGGTCGGGCGGAGCGGTCGGCGCGACCTTCGCCAGCAGGTCGTTCACACCGAGGCCGCCTCCGCCCCGTTCGATCGCCTCGGCGGTGGCCCGCTGTCGGGCGTATGCCGACGCGTCCTCGTTCACCTCACGCATGAGAGCCCTTCACGATGTGCACGGTCCTTTCGTCACTGCTGCCGCCAGGAGCGGAACGCCCGCAGGTGTTCGGGCGTGACCACGACTTCCAGCCGCTCGTCGTCCTGTTCACCGCCGCCGAGCGCGGCCAGCAGGCGTCGTGCCGGTACGTTGCGCGGAGTGCGCTCCGCGGTCAACAGAACCTTGGTGCAGCCCAGTTGGTCGGCCCGGTCGGCCAGCCACTGGAGCAGACGTTCCTCGACGCCCCGGCCCAGTGCCCGGCAGCTCATCAGCCAGGCCAGTACGTCGAGTTGGCCGCCGTCGGCGCGGACGGCGAGCAGGCCGATCTGGCCGTAGTCGCCGAAGCGGTCCCGGGCCGCGGCCGTCCACACCTCGCCGTGTGCGCGCCAGCGGACGAGGTCCCCGCCGTCCGCGGAGCGGGCGCGCAGGGTGAACTGGTTGGTGCGGCGCACGAGTTGCTCGGCACGCTGGACGTCGGCCTCCGACAGGGCGCGCATGTCGACGCACAGTTCCAGCTGGGCCAGGAACTCCTCGAACCCGGCCTGCTCACGGGCGATGTCCCGTTCCCGCTCCTGCTCGTAGAACCGTGCCCGCAGCGCGTCCTCAGCCGTGGCCGCTGCCGGCACGAGGGGCCACAACCGGCCCAGGAACGGCTCCAGTCCGGCCGTGGGCGGGCAGGTCACCGACAGCACCTGGGGCAGCGCGGACCGCATCTTGGCGATCTCGGCCGGGTTGTCGTCGAGGAAGAGGAAGCTGTCCAGCCCGAGGTTGAGGGTGCGCGCCGCCTCGGCCAGCCGGGTCGGCTTGGGGCCCCAGGCGGCGGAGAGCACGCTGAAGTGCTCGGCCTTCAGCGAGCTGTCCTGGCGGTCCAGGACGGCCCGGACCGTGCCCTCGTCGTTGTTGCTGACCAGCACGAGCAGTGCGCCCGCGGCACGCCACTGGAGCAGCCTGCGCGCCAGCAGGGCGCGCGGGCCCGTCAGGTCGACCGCCTCCGGACCGATCTCTCCGGCGACTCCGCCCCACAGCGTCTCGTCGCCGTCCAGGGCGATCACCTTCGGTGCGGGGCGGCGAACCGCCCGTACGGTCTCGGCCAGTTGCAGGGCCACGGCCGCCTGGAAGTGCGGGGTGAAGGGGAGGTGGGCCAGGCGTTCCGTGCGCTCGTCGAAGCGTTCCTCGACGGTGTGGTGGCGTGTCCAGTCGTCGGGGCGCAGCACCGCGATGCCGGGCAGTTCGTCGAGTTCGGCGGCGATCTCCTGCTCCCAGCGCGTGAAGCGCTCCTCCGGCCGGGCGGTGGGCAGGAAGCCGACGATCAGCGGCTTGCGGGTGCGGTCGGCCAAGGCCCGTAGCGCGGCCGGGTACGCGGTACGCAGTTCGGCGAACAGCGCGTCGTCGACCGGCCCGAAGCGCTGCAGGTCGGCGGCCCGAAGCAGCACCACGCCGGCCGCCGTGGAGGAGTCGGCGAACACGCCGGACGGGTCCTGCAGGGCGGCGAGCACCTGGTGGTACGGGGCTTCCGCGACCGTCATCGCGTCGCCGTCCGCCATCTCGTGGTCGACCGCCGTGGCGCACAGCTGGGGGAGGTTGCCGAGGGCGAAGGTGGCGGCGAGGGCGAGCGAGTCCGTACGGACCTGTTCCGCCCGCACTGGTTCCCCGCGAACCGTACGAACGGGTCCCGTCGGATCCTCAGCCGTGTCCTCGAGCAGCCGCACCAGTTCCTCCCCCAGCTCGGTGGCCGTCCGTGCGTCCAGGATGTCGAGGTTGTGGTCGAGGCGGATGCGGCCCGCGTCCGGGGTCATGGTGATCATCAGGTCGAGGTCGGACCAGCCCGTCCCGGCGGGCAGGACTTCCAGGTTGTCCAGGCGGCCGGACGCGAAGCGGACGTAGTTGAAGTAGACCTCCACCAGCGGCGCGTTCGGCCGGTACAGCCCCTGCCTGGCGAGGGTCGCCAGGACGTCGGAGAACATGGCCCCCTTCGCGAGGATCCTCTCCAGCCGCCCGTCGGTGCGGCGCAGCACCTCGGCGACCGGCTCGTCGGCCCGTGCCTCGGCCGGGAACGGCACCGGTACGCCGAAGAAGCCCACCGCGTCGAAGGCGTCGGCGTGGATGCGGGTGTCCACGGGGACGGCGAGCACAAAGCGTTCCCGCTCCCGCCGCCGTGCCAGCAGCACGGTCAGGGCGCCCAGGCAGAACGCGGCGGGCGTGACGGCGAGCCGGCTCGCGGCCTGCGAGACACGCTCCATCAGCCCGTCGGGGATGGCCACCGTGACGCTGCCGGCCCGGTAGGACCGTGTGTCGGGGCGCGGTCGGGCGAGCGTCAGATCCAGCCGGGCGCTGCCGTGGAAGGCCTCGCGCCACTCGGCCGCCACGGTCCCGGGCTCGCCCGTCTCCTGGGCCTGGACCAGCAGGTCGAGATCGCGGTTGGTGAGGGTGTCGCCGAGCGGGGTGCCGGACAGCTCGGCGTCGATCTCGCCCGCCACGAGCAGCAGGGACTGCAGATCGCTCACCGCGTGGTGGGCGCCGAACGCCAGGATCTGGCCGCGCGGACCGCCGTCCAGCAGTTCGAAGCGCCACAGCGGCGCCCGGGTCAGGTCGAAGGGCGGCTCCAGCAGGCGGCGCAGCCCGTCGTCAGCGTCGGGTCCGTTCTCGTCGGACACGGACGTCCAGCGCAGCAACGGCTCAGGGACCTCCCGCTGCACCCGCAGCTGCCGGCCGCCCTGCGAGCCCGTTCCATCGCCGGTGCCATCGCCCATGCCGGTGACGATCGCGGTACGCAGGGCCGCATGGCGTCCGGCAAGCCGGGTGAGGATGGCGGTCAGATCCTCGCGGGTGGTCGGCGAGTTGAGCCGCACGGCCAGCCCGACGGCGTGTGCCGCGTCCGGCATGTCCGGGCGGGCGCTGCGCAACAGCCGTACGACATCGCGGGTGGCGGGGCGCACGGCGATGTCGGGCACCTCGGCCGGCCCCTGCTCCGCTGCGGCCTCCGAGGCCGCGGCACGGTCGGGCAGCGCCTGGTCCAGGGTCCTCGCCAGACCGCGGATGTCGGCGGCCGAGAACACCGCGGAGGCGGGCAGTTCGACACCCAGCTCGCGGGAGAAGGCGTTGCGCAGCCGCACGAGCATGAGGGAGTCGAGGCCCAGTTCCTTCAGGGCCGTGCTCGCGGACACCTCCACCGCTCCGCCGGACACGTCGCCGACCCTGGCCCGTACATACGCTTCGAGCCGTTCGGCACGGTCTCCGTCCGTCGTCGCCGCGAACACACTCCTGACCAGTTCGTCCGAGCCGCTGCCGGCCGCCGGGACGCTGACCAGGTCGGCAAGCATCGGGCGGGTGCGGGCCGCGTCCGGGTCGAGCGCCAGCAGCGACCAGTCCAGGGCGACGGGTGCGAGCTGGCGGCGGGAGGTGGCGAGGACCCGGTCGAACAGTTCGCCGCCCTCCTGCGGGGTGAAGGCGACCAGGCCCGACCGGGCGGTCCCGGCGGCCCGGGTTCCGGAGGCGGCGACCATGCCGACGCCCGCCCAGGCACCCCAGTCCAGGCTCAGCGCCCGGCGTTCGGTGCGGGACAGGTGGTGGGCCCAGGCGTCCAGGAAGGCGTTCGCCGCCGAGTACGGGCTCTGTCCGGCCGAGCCGAGCAGGCCGGCCACCGAGGCGAACAGGACCAAGTCACGTGCCTCGGGGACGAGTTCGGTGAGCAGCGCGGTGCCCAGCACCTTGGGGGCGAGGACGCGCAGGACACGCTCGTCGGTCAGGTTCGCCACGGTGGCGTCGTCGAGGACACCGGCGGCGTGGACGACGGTGGTGATGGGGCCCGCTTCGCGTCGCAGGGAGTCCAGGGCGGTCGTGAGCCCCGCGCGGTCGGCGACGTCGGCGCGGACCAGACGCACGCTGACGTCGCGCTCCTCCAGGGCCGCGATCCACTGCGCGGCCTCGGGCGTGGGCGTGCCGCGGCTCATCAGGGCCAGCCGGCGGGACCCTCGGCGCACCAGCCGTTCGGCGACGACCCGCCCGAGGCCGCCGAGGCCGCCGGTGATCAGGTGAACGCCGTCCGGCGTGATGTCGCCGTGGCCGCCGTCGTCTGGGCGGGTGCGGGTCAGACGCGGCACGAGGCGGCCCGACCCGCGCACCGCGACGAGGCGTTCGTCGTCGGCGTGGTGCAGCTGCGTCCACAGACCGTCGACGCCGTCCAGGGGCGGCAGGTCGATCAGTGTGGTGGACAGTTCCGGGTACTCCTGTGCCACCGCGAGTCCGAAGCCCCAGGCCAGCGCCTGCTCGGGATGGGCCACCTGGGTGCTGTCCGCGGCGGCCTGGCTTCCCCTGGCCACCACGAACAGACGGGGCGAGCGGCCCTGTCGGCGGTCGGCGAGGGCGCGCACCAGGTGGAGGGTGCTCAGGCAGCACAGCCGGGCCGCCTCCTCGGACGAGGCCGCGTCCGCGATGGGCGGAGCGTCGAGGGCCGACAGCTGGACGACCCGTTCGGGCAACGAGTCGGGGAACGCCTCGTCGAGCAGCCGGGTCAGCTGTCGCGGATCGGCAGGATCGAGTACGTATCGTTCCGGGCCCTCGGCTCGTTCCCGGCCCTCGGCGGCGAACGTCTCGCCCCTGCGGGCGATGACATGCGGCACCGACGCGAAGCCGAGCCGCTCTGCGAGGGCGTCGGCCACACCGGTCCGGTCGGCGAGGATCAGCCAACTGCCCTGTCCGGGCGCCTCCTTGGCCATCGGGCGTGGCTGCCAGCGTGTCTCGAACAGCGCGCCGTCGAGCGGGGACAGCGCGGCGAGCCGGAACTCCCGGGCTTCCAGCACCAGTTGCTCGTTCTCGTCCCAGAGCCGCAGGTCCAGCGTGGCGGTGTCGCCGTCCACCGACCGCAGTCGGCAGGTCGCCCACACGGGCGTGGAGCCCGACGCGGTGAACCGCAGCCGTCCGACACCGGCGGGCACGAACGCCCGGCCCTCGGGGGCGTCGGCCGGCAGGGCGGCGGTGTGGAAGGCGGCGTCGAGGAGCGCGGGGTGCAGCAGATGTCCGGCCGCGGGCCGGGCGGTCAGCCGGCCGAGGGCCGCTGTGTGCGTGCGGTGACTCTCCTGGAGACCGCGGAAGGCGGGGCCGTAGTCGATACCGAGGGCGGCGAGCCCTGCGTAGACGGCGGCCATGTCGGCTTCCTGCACACACAGTTCGCGCAGTGCCGCAAGGCTCTCGCCCGCATCGGGCACCGCGGGCTCGGCCGCGGTGGTGGCGACGCGACCCGTGACGTGGCGCTCCCACGGAGCGCGCCGTTCACCGGCGGGCGCCGAGGCGATGATGAAGTCCCGGTGTCCGTCCTCGGCAGGCTGCAGGACCAGTTGCAGCCGTACCGGCGTGTCGGCGTCCAGGCGCAGCGGCTGGAGGAACCTGACGTCGGACAGCCGCACCTCGCCACCGCCGTGCACCGCGGACGCGGCCTCCAGCGCCATGTCGAGGAAGGCGGCACCGGGCAGCCAGACCTCGCCGGTGACCCGGTGGTCGGTGAGATAGCCGAAACGGCTGTCGCGCAGGTCGACGGTGGTCTGGAAGATGTGCCGGTCCGGCTCGTCGCTGGCCTCGACATGTGTGCCGAGGAGCGGCTTTCCGCCGTCCGTCGCGGGCGCGGGAGCCAGCCAGTGGCGTTCGCGGGCGAAGGCGTATGTGGGCAGGCCGGTGCGCCGCCCCTGCGGGAACAGGACCGTCCAGTCCGGGGTATGGCCGGCGGTGTACAACTCCCCCAGCCGGCGCAGCAGGACCTCCCGGCCGTCCTGCTGCCGGCGCAGCGACGCCACGCTCACCGCGTCGACGCCGGCCTCCGCGGCGACCGCCTCGATCGACGCCCCGAGCGAGGGATGAGGGCTCATCTCCACGAAATAGCGGTAGCCGTCGTCGAGCATCCGCCGGACGGTGTCGGCGAATCGGACCGGCTCGCCCAGGTTCGCGTACCAGTAGTCGGCGTCCAGCCGGTCCCCGGGCACGGGCTCGGCCAGCACCGTCGAGTACAGCGGGGTCGGTGTCCGCGTGCCCCGAAGGCCGGACAGACGCTCGGCCAGGTCCTCGCGGACGGGAGCCATGAGAGGCGTGTGCGAGGCGAACGGGGTCGACAGCCTGCGGGCGGGGATCTCGCGGTGATCCAGCTGAGCAAGCAGTTCGGCCAGCGCGTCCGCGTCACCGGAGACGGCCGTGGAGTGAGCGCTGTTGACCGCCGCGACGAACAGGCGGCCCGCGTACGGCGCGAGCAGGTCCTCGGCCTCGTCGCGCGGCAGCTCGACGGACAGCATGCCGCCCTTGCCCTCCAGCGGTACGACGGCCAGGGCTCGCCCGGTCACCACGGTCACGGCCTCGTCCAGGGTGAGGGCGCCCGCGCTGTACGCGGCGGCGATCTCGCCCAGGCTGTGTCCGATCACGGCGTCCGGGGCGACGCCGAGCGAGCGCCAGGCGGCGGCGAGCGCCGCGTTGACCGCGAAGAGCACCGGTTGCAGGAACTCGGTCCGCCCGAGCGGGGCGATCTCCTCCGGCGCCCGCAGCGCGGTGAGCACGGACCAGCCGGCGTGCCGGAGCACCGCCTCGTCGATCCGGGTCAGCTCCTCACGGAACGCCTCCGACTCGGCCATCAACTCGACGCCCATGCCCGGCCATTGGCCGCCGTGTCCGGCGAAGACGAAGGCCACCTTGCCCGCGTTCTCCTCGCGGGGCGTGGCTGCGGGCGTGCGTCCGCTCGCCAACGCGCCCAGCCCGGCCAGCAGTTCGTCCTTGCCGTCGGCCACCACGCCGGCACGCCACTCGAAATGGCTGCGGTGCCGGGCCAGGCTGTGGGCGAGGTCCGTCAGCACGGTGTCCTCGGAGAGATGCCCGGCCAGCCGCTCTGCCTGCCCGCGCAGGGCTTCCTCGCTGCGCCCGGAAACGGTGAACAGCAGCTTCCCGGGGACGGGTTCGTCCTGTGCCGCGGACGCGGTCCCGGTCCGGGGGGCCTCCTCCACGATCACATGGGCGTTGGTGCCGCTGATGCCGAAGGCGCTCACTCCGGCACGGCGTACGCGCCCGTCCTTGGGCCAGGGGGCCGGCTCACGCAGCAGGTTCAGCCCGCTGTCCGCCCAGTCGACATGACTGCTCGGGGTGTCGGCGTGCAGGGTCCGGGGAAGCTCCTCGTGACGCAGCGACTGCACCACCTTGATCAGTCCGGTCACACCCGAAGCGGCCTGTGTGTGCCCGACGTTGGACTTGAGCGAGCCCAGGTGCAGCGGACGGCCCTGGGGGCGGGAGGCGCCGAACACCTCGGCCAGGGCGTTGGCCTCGATCGGGTCGCCCAGCGTCGTGCCCGTCCCGTGCGCCTCCACGTGGTCGATGTCGGCGGGCTCCAGCCCGGACAGCTCCAGGGCGCGCCGGATCACCTGCTCCTGGGCGGGGCCGTTCGGCGCGGACAGGCCCTGACTGCGGCCGTCCTGGTTGACGGCGGTGCCGCGCAGCACGGCGAGCACCTCGTCCCCGTCGCGCCGGGCGTCACCGAGCCGCTTCAGTACGACCATGCCGGCGCCCTCGGCCCAGATGGCTCCGTCGGCGGCGTCGGAGAACGAGCGGCAGCGGCCGCTCGGGGACAGGCCCCGCAGCCGGCTGAACTCGACGAAGGTCTGCGGTGTCACCATCAGCGTCACACCGCCGGCAAGGGCGAGGTCGCACTCGCCCGCGCGCAGCGCCTGTGCCGCGAGGTGCACGGCCACGAGGGACGACGAGCAGGCCGTGTCCACGGTGAGCGCCGGTCCGTTGAGACCCAGCGTGTAGGCGAGCCGGCCGGAGGCCACGCTCAGTGCGGAACCGGTGCCGACGTACCCGTCGAGCTGGTCGAGCCGGGTGCCGGACAGGTAGTCGCTGCCGAACATGCCGACGTACACACCGGTCGTGCTGCCCGCGAGGTCGGCGGGCACGATTCCGGCGCGCTCCAGCGACTCCCACGCCGTCTCCAGGAGCAGCCGCTGCTGGGGGTCCATGGCCGCCGCCTCCTTCGGGGTGATCCCGAAGAAGCCCGCGTCGAAGGACTCGATGTCGTCGAGGAAGCCGCCTTCGCGGGCGTAGGACTTGCCGAGGGCGTCCGGGTCGGGGTCGTAGAGCGACTCCACGTCCCAGCGCTCCGCCGGGAAGGGACCCACCGCGTCGCGGCCCTCGGCGACCAGGTTCCACAGGGACTCGGGGTCGCCGACGCCGCCGGGCAGGCGGCAGGCCATGGCCACCAGGGCCACCGGCTCGTCGGAGGCCGGCGCGGTGGTGCGGGCGCGCTCAGGGGCGGTGTGCCGCCCGTCCTTCGCGAGCGCAGTGGCCAGCAGGTGGTCGGTGAGCCGGGCCGGTGTGGGGTGGTCGAAGAGCAGGGTGGCGGGGAGCTTGGCGCCGATACGGGTGCTGATGCGGTTGCGCAGGTCGACCGCTGTCACCGAGTCCATGCCGAGGTCGCGCAGCGGACGGTCGGCGGGGACGGACTCCGCCGAGCGGAGGCCGAGGGACCGGGAGGCCTCCTCACGGACCAGTGCGAGGACGCGGGTGGCACGTTCGGGCTCGTCGAGCCGGGCGAGCCGGTCCGCCAGACCGCGGCCCGCCTCCGGGCCGGTGGGGGCCGCGGGGAGCAGGGAGCGCCACAGTGCCGTCGTGGCGCTGTCGCCGGCCGCCGCGGTCTCGCGCAGACGGGGCAGGTCCAGGGCCCAGGCGACCTGGTGCGGGGTGCCGCGCCGCAGGGCGAGTTCGACGAGGTCGCGGCCCTGGTCCGGGGTGAGGGCGCGGTGGCCGAGGCGGGCCATCCGGTCCAGGTCGGCGTGCTCGGCGGCCAGCCCCTCGCCGGCCCATGCGCCGAAGGAGACGGAGATGCCGGACAGGCCCAGGGCCCGCCGGTGGTGGGCGAGTTGGTCGAGGTAGACGTTGGCGGCCGCGTAGTTGGCCTGGCCCGCGTTGCCGACGACTCCCGCGGCCGAGGAGACCAGGAGGAAGAGGTCGAGCGGCAGGCCGGCGGTGAGCCGGTGCAGATGTGCGGCGCCGTCCACCTTGGGGCGCAGCACCCGGGCCAGACGGTCGGGGGTCAGTTCGGCGACCATCTGGTCGGCGAGGATTCCGGCGCAGTGCACGACTCCGCGCAGCGGCAACTCGTCCCCGACACCGGTGAGTACGGCGGCGAGAGCCGCCTCGTCGGCGACGTCGCAGGCGGCCACTTCGGCCCGGGTGCCGAGGGCCGTGAGTTCGGTGACGGTTTCGGCGGCACGCGGGTCGGCCGCGCCCTGACGGGATGTCAGCAGAAGGCGAGGGACGCCGTGTTCGGCCAGCAGCCGGGCGATGTGGCGGCCGACGGCGCCTAGTCCGCCGGTGATCAGCACCGTGCCGTCGGTGGGAGCCAGGGAGGGGCGGCCGACCAGGTCGAGGACGACCGGGTCCGACGAGGCGCTGCGGCAGCGCATCGCCTCGCGTGCGGCGGCGACCGGGAAGATCCGCGGGCGGATCTCGGACGTCTGCGGGCCTTCGAAGGACGCGGCGCCCGCCGCGGCGGTGAACGGCGTCTCGTCCCCGAGCACGCTCACCCGGTGTGCGTCGGCGATCGCCTCGGAGCCGGGCGCGGTGTCGGCGAGGGCGACGACCCGCAGGCCGGGCGTGAGGCCGTCGACGCCGGGACCGGCCTCGCTGAGCACACCGGCGCATACCGTACGCGGCTGCTCGTCACCCGGCGCGGGTGAGGGCAGGGCGACGGCGTGCACCTCGATCCTCACCTGGCCGGCTGCCAGGGGGTGGGGCGTCGTGGGGCGCAGTGCCGGGTTCTCCGGCGGGCCGGTCAGCTCGTAACGGTCGCCTGCCGGAATCCGCAGCGTGTCCGGAGTGCGGGCGCGCACCAGCCGGGGGGCCAGCAACTCACCTGATCGCACGGCGAGTTCGGGTTCGCTTGTGTGGACGAGGGCCGCCGTCAGCGCGGCCGCGGCATCCGGGGAGTCGAGGTCCGGGGCGAGGTCGAGGAGGCCGAGCCCGAGGTCCGGGTGCTCGCTGCGGGTGCTGCGGACCAGGCCCCACAGCGCCGACTGGGCGAGGCCCGGGACGGTGTCCGTGCCGGTGGCGGCGATCGCGCCGCGGGTCACCCAGACGATCCGCGGGGGCGCCTCGTCCGGCGGGAGCGCGATCAGCGTCTTCAGCTCGGCCAGCGCGGTGGCGGCCAACTCCTGTGCGGCTGCGGCCGGTTCGGCGTCCGTCGTGGGATGCGGCCAGAACCGTACGACGATGTCGGCGCCCGACTCGACCAGCCGGGCCCCCGCCGCCTCGGCGACGTCCCGGGCGGGCGGGTCGCCCACCACCGTCCACTTGGTGCCCGGCCCCTCGGACGGTTCGGCGGTCACGGCGGTCCACGCCACCTCGTACAGGTGCCGGGCGTTCTCCGAGCCGCCGCTCAGGTCGGCCGGGTCCACGGCCCGCAGGCGTACGCCCTCCAGGCGGCCGGCCGGAAGGCCGTCGGTGTCCCACAACAACACGTCGAGCGTCAGGTCGGTGCCGGAGCCGCCGGTTTGCCGTACGGAGGCGATCAGATCGGTGGCGCCGCCCGGCGGCAGGACGCAGCGGCCGACCGCGACCGGCAGCAGCACCCGGCGGTCGGCGGCGTCGAACGCGGCGGCCACGTGCAGGGCGGCGTCCAGCAGGGCGGGGTGGACCGGGTAGGGGTCGGTCGTGTCGCGGGCGGACCGCGGCAGCGTCAGCCGGGCCAGCAGTTCCCGGTCGCCGGTCAGGGCAGCCTGCCGTACGCCCCGGAAGGCCGGCCCGTAATCGAGTCCGAGGCCGGTCAGCCGCTCGTACGTCTCCTCGCTCCACGCCTGCTCGGCCGTAGGGGGCCATACGGGCGGCCGACCGCCCGTGCCGGGAGCGGAGGCGGCCGCCGACGCGGTGGCGTGCAGGGTCCAGCCCGCGCCGTCCCGGCCGCGCGGGCGGCTGTGCACGGTGATCTCCGGCACCGGACCGGCGGCGGACACCTCGACGGACACCTCGACCGTGCCGGAGGAAGGGAGGGTCAGGGGCGCGAGCAGCAGCAGATCGGTGACGTCGCCCGGGGCGGCCGGGCGGGCCACGGTGAGCGCGGCACGGCACAGCTCCATCACCGTGGTGCCCGACACCACCGTCCGGCCGAAGACCGTGTGGTCGGACAGCCAGTCGGCGGTGGCCGGGGACCACTCGTTGCGGAAGGTCCAGCGGGTCTCGTCCGCCGAGCGGAGCTGGACGCCGAGCAGCGGGTGTGCGGCCCGGTCGAAGAGGCCGGGTGCGCCGGCGGCGGACTCCGGTTCGATCCAGTGGCGCTGCTGGTCCCAGGCGTACGTCGGCAGGTCCGCGATCCCGGTGTCGGCGACCAGGCGGCGCCAGTCGAGGGACCGTCCGTGGACGTGGAGTTCGGCGGCGGCCCGGTCCAGGCAGGCGGGACCGTCCTCGTCCCGGCGCAGTGATCCGACCGCGACCAGGTCGCGACCGCTGTCGTCGGAGACGGTGCGCAGGGCCGTGAGCAGGGAGGGGTGGGGGCTGAGTTCGACGAAGTACCGGTAGCCGTCGGCGGCCATGCGCTCGACGGCCGGGGCGAAACGGACGGGCTCGCGCAGGTTGCTGTACCAGTAGCCGGCTTCCAGTTCCCCGGTGACGGGCTCGCCGGTGACCGTGGAGTACCAGGCGACAGACGGCGGAAAGGTGCTGACGCCGTCGAGTTCGTCGAGGATCCTCGCGCGGACCGGCTCGACCTGGGCGCTGTGGGAGGCGTAGTCGACGTCGAGGCGGCGGACGAACACCTGCCGTGCCTCCAGGTCGGCGAGCAGGGCGTCCACGGCCGTCACCTCACCGGCCACGACGGTGGAGCGGCCGCTGTTGACCGCGGCGACACCGACCCGGCCGCCGTGGTCGGCCAGATGCGCCTCGACCTCGGGGTGCGGCAGGCCGATCACGGCCATGGTGCCGGTGCCGGACAGCCCGGTCAGGGCCTGGCTGCGCAGCGCGACGACCGCCGCCGCGTCGTTGAGGCTGAGTGCCCCGGCGACGCAGGCCGCGGCGACCTCGCCCTGGCTGTGCCCGACGACGGCGTCGGGCCGTATGCCACGGGCCCGCCACACGGCGGCCAGGGACACCATCACGGCGAACAGCACGGGCTGGACCACGTCGACCCGGTCCAGCGACGGGGCGCCCGCGTCGCCGCGCAGGACCGCGGTTGCCGACCAGGTCGTGAAGGGGCGCAGCGCGGCGTCGCAGCGGTCGAGTTCGTCGGCGAACACGGGGTCGCCGTCGAGCAGATCGCGGGCCATACCGGTCCACTGGGAGCCCTGACCGGGGAAGACGAACGCCACCTTGCCTGCGGGCAGCGCCTGTTGAGGGCCGACGGTCAGGTCGGGATCGGGCCGGTCCTCGGCAAGTCCGCGCAGCGCGGCGAGGAGTTCCTCGCGGTCGGCCGCCTGGACGACGGCCCGGTGCTCGAAGTGGGTGCGGTGGTGGGCCAGCGTCGCGGCCACAGCGGCCGGCGGCACCTCAGGTCGCGCCTCGAAGGCCCGGCGAAGACGCTCGGCCTGTCCCTGGAGGGCCGGCAGGGTACGGGCGGAAAGCGGGAAGAGGCTCGGCACGGGAAGGTCCTGAACGGCCGGCTCCGTCAGGTCACGCGGCGCCTCCTCCAGGACGACGTGCGCGTTCGTGCCGCTGATGCCGAACGCGCTCACGCCGGCCCGCCGTGTCCGCTCGCCGCCGCGCGGCCAGGCCTCGGCGTCGGTGAGCAGGCGCAGACCGCTGTGCGTCCAGTCGATGTGCTCGGTGGGGTGCTCGGCGTGCAGGGACGCCGGGAGCCGTTCGTGCCGCAGAGCGAGCACGGTCTTGATGACGCCGCCGATGCCCGCGGCGGCCTGTGTGTGACCGAGGTTGGACTTCAGCGAGCCGATGCCGAGCGGACGTCCGTCCGGCCGGCCGGGTCCGAACACGGCGGCCAGCGCCCGGCCCTCGATGGGGTCGCCGAGCGGGGTCCCTGTGCCATGGGTCTCGACGTAGTCCAGGTCCTCGGGCCCGAGCCCCGCGGCGTCCAGGGCCGCCTGCAGCACCCGTTCCTGCGCCCGGCCGTTGGGCGCGCTCAGACCCTGGCTGCGGCCGTCCTGGTTGATCGCCGACCCCTTGACGACCGCGAGGACCCGGTCGCCGTCGCGGCGGGCGTCGGCGAGCCGCTTGAGCAGCACCAGACCGCAGCCCTCGGCCCACACCACACCGTCCGCGTCGGCGGAGAACGGGCTGCACCGCCCGGACGGGGACAGCCCGCGCAGCCTGCTGAACTCGACATGCCCGCGCGGGGTGACCAGCAGTGACGCGCCGCCGGCCAGCGCGAGGTCGCACTCGCCGGCCGCCAGCGCCCGCGCCGCCAGGTGCAGGGCGACGAGGGAGGAGGAGCAGGCGGTGTCGACGGTCACCGCGGGGCCCTGGAGGCCGAGCGTGTAGGCGATGCGCCCGGAGGCCACACTGGCCGCGGAGCCCGTACCGACGTGCCCGTCGAGCTGCCCCAGTGAGGCCGAGGCCAGGTATCCGCTGTCGTACAGGCCGAGGTACACGCCGGTGGAGCTGCCGTTCAACGTTTCCGGGACGATTCCGGCACGTTCGATCGTCTCCCAGGCGGTCTGCAGCAGCAGCCGCTGCTGCGGGTCCATGGCGGCGGCCTCGCGCGGGGAGATGCCGAAGAAGGAGGCGTCGAAGCGGTCGATGCCGTCGAGGTAGCCGCCGCGCAGGGAGTAGGCCTTGCCGGTGGCCTCCGGGTCGGGGTCGTGGAGTCCGTGGGTGTTCCAGCGGCCTGCGGGCACCTCGGTGACGGCCTCCGCGCCGTCGGCCAGCATCCGCCACAGCGCGTCGGGATCGTCCGCGCCGCCGGGGAAGCGGCAGGCCATGGAGACGATGGCGATGTCGTCGTCGGTCCGTGGCGGCGGCGTGGCCGACGGTTGCGGCGCCGTGGTGCCGCGTCCGCCCGGTCCGTCGTCGAGCACCGCCTCGGCGAGCTCGGCGATGGTGGGGTGGTTGAAGACGAGTGCCGGGTTCAGGGGCCGGCCGACGCGCTCGGCCAGCAGCGCGGCCAGCGTCACCAACTGCCGTGACCCCAGACCGAATTCGGCGATCGGCCGTTCCGGGTCGACGGTCAGCGGGTCCAGCCCGGTCGCCTCCGCGACGGCCGACGTCAGCCAGGCCCGCACGCTCTCCGGTGTGGTGACGGACGGTTCGGAAGACTGCTTCGGGGACTCGTTCGCAGGCATCGGGGCAGGTGTCCTCGGGAAACTCGGGCTCGGGCTGAGTACGGCGGATTCGGCCTCGTGGGTCCGAACGTGCGGCCGGGGGTACGGCCGGTGGGCCGCCGGCGCGCCGGTGGGCCGGCGGCGCGACCGGTCAGCTCGCGGCGGGGGCGGCGACGGCGGCGAGGGTGCCGTTCAGGTAGGCCGCGCGGGTGGCGTGGCGCTGGATCTTGCCGCTGGACGTCTTCGGGATCGTGCCGGGGCGGACCAGGACGACGTCGTGGACGGCGAGTCCGTGGGCCTCGCCGACGGCGCTGCGGATCACATCGGTGATCTGCTCGGCCTCGTCCTCCGACTCCGGGGCCGCTTCCGCGACGAGGACGGGCTGTTCGCCCGCCACTCCGCCGTCCACGGAGAACGCGGCGGTGCAGCCGGGCCGCAGCGCCGGGTGGCACAGTTCGGCGGACAGTTCCAGGTCCTGCGGGTAGTGGTTGCGGCCGTCGATGACGATCAGGTCCTTGAGACGGCCGGTGACGAACAGCTCGCCGTCGCGCAGGAATCCGAGGTCTCCGGTGCGCAGGAAGCGGCCCTCGCGGCCGGCGAGCGTGGCGCGGAAGGTCTCGCGGGTGGCGAGGGTGTTGCGCCAGTAGCCCTTGGCGACGCTCGCGCCGGCGACCCAGATCTCGCCGACCTCGCCCTCGGCGAGCTCCTCCTGTCGCTCGGGGTCGGCGACGACCACGGTCGTACCGGGGGCGGGCCGGCCGGAGGAGACGGCCGCCGCGTCCGCCGCGCCGGCGTGCGGGCCGGTCTCCGCGGCCTCGATCAGGGTGGGCGGGGCGTCGACCGCGCCGCCGGTGACCATCAGGGTGGCCTCGGCCAGTCCGTAGCACGGGTAGAAGGCCTCGCGCCGGAAGCCGACCGGGGCGAAGGTCTCGGCGAAGCGCCGCAGGGTGGCGGCCCGTACCGGTTCGGCGCCGTTGAAGGCGACCTTCCAGGAGCTGAGGTCGAGGCCGTCGAGGAGGTCGGGCGTGGCGTGCTTCAGACACAGCTCGTAGCCGAAGTTGGGGCCGCCGCTGCTGTGCGGGCGGAAGTGGCTGACGGCGGTCAGCCAGCGCTCGGGCCGTTGCAGGAAGTGCAGCGGGGAGAAGAGCGTGGCGGTCGCGCCGAGGTGGAGCGTGTTGAGGACGGGTCCCATGAGGCCCATGTCGTGGTACACGGGCAGCCAGCTGACGGCCAGTTCGTGGTCGTACTCCGCGATGACGTCGGGGGTGTGGCCCATCCGGTCGGTGATGACCCGCTCGTTGTCCAGCAGGTTCCCGTGGGTGACGACCACGCCGCGCGGGGCCGAGGTGGAGCCGGAGGTGTACTGGAGGAAGGCGACCGAGTCGGCGGTGAGTTCGGGTTCGCGCCAGGAGCCGGCCGCGTCGTCGGGTATGTCCTCGGTGGACACCCAGGTGATGTCGGCGAGTTCGGGCAGATGCTCCGCCATCGCGCCCAGGGCGGCGAGGACTTCACGCCCGCCGAGGATCACCTTGACGTCCGCGTCGGCCATCAGGCGCTTCATCCGCGTCAGCGCCCGGTGGTTCTGCGACCGGCCCTGCGGGGGCACGCCCGGCACGGCGACGACTCCGGCCGACAGACAGCCCAGGTAGCCGCAGATGAACTCCAGGCCGGGCGGGTAGAGCAGCATGGCGCGGGAGCCGGCCAGGCCGCGTTCCTGCAGCCAGGCGGCGACCGCCCGGGCCCGGCGGGCCAGACGCCCGTACGAGATGTCCTGGATCTCCCCGTCGAAGTCGCCGGTGACGAGGTAGCGGTACGCGGTCCGGTCGGGCTGGTGCGAGGCGTGCGTGGTCAGCAGATCGACCAGGGATCGAGCCATATGACGAGTCTCACCTGTCTGGATCGGTGTGCGAGAAACCGGAGTTCTGGAGCCGCGTGACAGGTACGTGCGAAAGGCATGGACACCCTGGCCCCCTTGCCAGACCGCCCAACCCGGACCACTCCCGGGAGCTGTTGGTCACACAGACTCCTCGGGGTCCCCCCGTCCCAGTTGGCTACCGGTGAGTAGCACCCTAGCAAGTCCCGTGGGACTCGCCGACCGATGCAGCGTAAACCCTGGATGTCCTACAGATTTTGACGTTTCGAAGCAGTGTCCGATGCAGCAACTCGGCCTGATCCGGCCACCGGACGTATCACGGTGGCCGGGTCGTGTCGCGGAAGCGCCGGCCGTCAGCCGCCGTTCAGTCGCGAGCGCAGGAGCTGCTTGCCCATCTCCGCTCCCTTGCGGCTGTCCGCCTGGGCCTTGCGGAACAGGTCGGCGACCTCTGTGTCCTTCGCGCGCTCGGCGTCCTTGATGTAGGTCTCCAGGCGCAGGGCGTTGTTCAGGCACGCCTCCACGTACCAGATCAGGTCGTAGTTCTTGTCCGGCGTTCCGGTCACGCCGCCGGTTTCCGCGGTGCTGGTCATGCGGGCCTCCTTCATCATGTGGGGCCCGGGTACCCGCCCCCCGACCGGGCACACGGTCTCGGCCCACGTCCCCCAGGAACCGGTGGGTGTGGATCCCGAAGTACGGAACTACGGGGTGAAGACCTGCTCCAGTCGGTGGATGGCGCCGTCGGCCCCGGTCTCGTAGCGGAAGACGAGGCCGGAGTTCGGGTTCGCGGCGACCCAGTCGATCAGCTCCTGCACGCCGATCCGCTGGTTCTCGGTGGTCTCGGTGATGGGGTTGGTGGCGGTGACGTACGCGGCCTGGTCGAGGGCCCAGCGGCTCTCCTCGCCGGTGACGACGAAGGGCGGGCCGTCGGTGTCCTTTCCGGGGCATCCCCAGGCCCCGTGCTGGATGACGAGGTTCACCTTCCCGGTGCTGCCGTCGAGTTCCTCGATGCGGTAGAGGGCGAGTTCGTCGGGATCGACGTGGTCGGGGCTCGGCGGCTCGGAGGCGCAGTCGGCGGGGGACGGGGTGGCCGTGGCTGTCTTGGTGTGCTTGGCGGCGGGCGTGGCACTGGCGGCCGTACCGGCCGACGAGGTCGCCGTGCCGGCCGCGCTCGGCGAGGCGTCGGGCGTCCCGCCGGCCGTGCTCGGCGACGAGGTGGCCGTGGCGCCCGTGCTCGGCGAGGCGTCCGCCTCGGTGGCGGACGTGTCCTTCCCGCATCCGGTCAGCACAACACTCAGCGCGACGGCCGTGAGCGCGAGCACCGCGGGTCTGAGACGGTCGGCATTCATCTGGGAGGTCCCCCTGTTTCACGGGCGGCCCAGTCGGCCGCACCCAGAGCGGGACCGTAGCAACGATCTTTTCGCCCGGCAGTAGCCGGACTCCCGATGTCACAGAGCCGAGACATGATCGTCGCCGCGCGCGGACCGTGTGACGTCGCAGAGGAGCAGAGGGTCGCAAGAGACCAGAGGAAGGGAGCAGGCCGAAGGCGCGGACGACGGGGACCCGACCGGTCCCCCGTTCCGGTCGTGCCCCCGCGGCCCGTCGAATCTACGGCGCAGGCAGAGCCCCTGTGTACCGCGTCGATGCCCGCTGTGGTGCCGGGAGGGCTCACCCGTGCACAGATGAGTCCGGATGGCCCGTTTTCGACGGGTCGAGGGCGGGCGGTTCGAGCTCACCCATTGCCACATGGGCGACGACGACCTCGTAGAGGTCGCTGCCCGCGGCGAGGAGCTGGCGTTCGAGGACGGGCTCCGCGCTGCGGACGTGTTCGCGCACGGTCTGGGCATGGACGCCCAGGGTCTGGGCGGCCCGTTCGGCGTTGCCTCCCTCGGCGATCCAGGCGCGCAGGCTGCGGCGCAGATCCCGGGCGTCCGTGTCCAGGCGCCCGAGGAGGTCGCCGGCCCAGGTGCGCAGCGCGGGCCCGGCGAGCAGTTCGCCGAGCGGGGTGGGGGATGCCGCCCCGGCGCCGTCGGCGGCCGCCTCCTCGCCCAGGCCGACCTGGGTGTTCAGCGCGAGGTGGACTACGGCGCGGACGGTGAGGTCGGAGAAGTCGGTGTGCAGCAGGCCCTCGACGCGTTCCATGCGGGCGCGGACGGTGTTCCGGCTGACACCGAGGACCTTCGCGGCACTCACGGCGGTGAACTCCAGGCCCAGCCGGGTGGTGGCGAGCAGTTCGGCCCGGGTGTGGTGGGGCAGGGCGTCCAGCGGGCGCAGCATCCGGGTCGTCCAGACGCGCAGGACCTCCGGGTCCATCAGGCGTTCGGGGTGGGTGCGTTCGGCGTACACCGCGGTCTTGTCCGGGCGGAACCGCGCCACGGCGAGGGCGCTCACGGCCTGCCCGTACGCGGTGGCGGTCCGGGCCAGGCTCTGCCGGGCGCTGCCGCCGAGGAAGGTGCCCGGGTGCCTGACGACGAGCGATCGCAGTGCCTCGGCAGGGGCTTCGCCGGGGGCGACGACGATGACGTGCCGGTCCATGGCCGGGCAGCGCACGACCAGGGCCTGCTCGGCCGTCGCCTCGATGCACTCCTCGGCGAGCCGGTCGCGTTCGCCGGGGCGGCTTTCGGCGACGAAGACACAGGCGGTGTCCGTGTCGAGCAGACCGGGCCACAGGCCCGCGGCGACCCGGCGCGCCGAGACGGTGTCCTCCACCATCAGCAGCTGCAGGATCGCCAGCCTCAGATCGGCCGCCGCCCGCTTCAGCCGGCGCCCGGCCTCGGCCGTCTCCCGTGCCCGCAGCAGGAGTTCGACGAGCTGGGCGGTGCGCGTCACGATGTCGGCGGCGCGCCGGTCGAACGGTGTCTCGCGCGCCACCGCGAGCACCCAGCCCGACGCCGTGTAGGGGTGGTGGACCCTGACGAGGCGCAGATGGCGGCCCCCCTCGTCCAGGGCGGCGGAGGCGATACGGCCGGTGACGATGTCCGCGACCAGGTCCTCGTCCAGCGTCGTCGGCGCGCCGGCGACCAGGCGGCCCGCGTCGTCCCGCAGGCATGCGGTGCCGTCCACGGTGCCGGCGAGCCAGGTGACGACTCTGCGCACGTCGCGCCCGGTCGGCCGCAGATGTTCGAGCAGTTCCTGCGCCCACGTCGGGTCCCCGGCGTCCCGCGCCTCCGTCGTGGGACGGCTGTCGTCCTCTCGGCCAGCCATTCGGCCTTCTCCTCGTGTGTTGCCTCGTCCACCGGTCGGGGACGTTACCCGACACCTGCCCCGCGGCCGGGTCACGGACGCGGACCGGGAGGTGGCGGTCCAGCGGGTGGGCGGGCGGGGCGGCAGGGCGGACCCCCGTCCGCCACCCGCGCTGCTGGTCCCGCACCCGTTGCTCACCTCGTCCCCCACCGCGAAACCCGTCCGGCGGCGCAGGGCCTCCTCCTGGTACGGGCAGACCAGACCGCCGACCGCGTCCGCGGGGCTCCAGGGGCGAGGGGGAGCGAGGCAGCCACCCCCGTCCTGCGCGGCCGCCCCCGCGGTCACGGCATAAGCTCGGCGGATGGCGAAGTACTACGACGTGCACCCCGACAACCCGCAGCCGCGCACCATCTCTCAGATTGCCGACAGCGTCCGTGCGGACGCGCTCATCGCGTATCCGACGGACTCCTGTTACGCGCTGGGCTGCCGGCTGGGCAGCCGTGACGGCATCGACCGGATCCGTACGATCCGCCGCCTGGACGACCGGCACCATTTCACCCTCGTGTGCCAGGACTTCGCCCAGCTGGGCCAGTTCGTACGGATCGACAACGACGTGTTCCGCGCGATCAAGGCGTCCACGCCCGGCAGTTACACCTTCATCCTGCCCGCGACGAGGGAGGTGCCACGCATGCTCCAGCATCCTAAGAAGAAGACGGTCGGTGTGCGCATCCCCGACCATGTCGTCACCCAGGCGCTGCTGGCCGAGCTCGGCGAGCCGCTCCTGTCCAGCACGCTGCTGCTGCCGGACGAGGACGAGCCGATGACGCAGGGCTGGGAGATCAAGGACCGCCTGGACCACGTCCTGGACGCGGTGGTCGACTCCGGGGAGTGCGGCACGGAGCCGACGACGGTCATCGACTTCTCCGGGGGCGAGGCCGAGATCGTACGGCGCGGGGCGGGCGACACGACGCGCTTCGAGTGAACGGCGAACAGCCGGGCCGACGGCCGAAGCGGCCCGGACACCGGGCGTGCCACGATGGCCTCGGCCCGGCTCTCCCAGGGGCGGGATCCTTGCCGACGCCCCCACGCAGAGAGGCAGTCCCGGCCATGGCCGCCGTACAGGGAACCGCTGTCGACATCCCCACCGAAGACGGCACGGCCGACGCCTACCTGGTGCATCCCGCCGACGGCAGACCCCGGCCGGCCGTGCTGCTGTACATGGACGCCTTCGGGCTCCGCCCGCGGCTCATGTCGATGGCGGACCGGCTCGCCGGGGCCGGCTACACGGTCCTGGTGCCCAACGTGTTCTACCGTCACGGGCGCGCGCCCGTGGTGGAGTTGCCCGAGTTCATCGATCCGTCCGCCCGCCCGGAGATCTTCGAGTGCGTCGGTCCGCTGGTCCGGTCCCTGACACCCGAGCTCGCGATGCGGGACGCCGGTGCGTATCTGACCTGGTTGGCCGACTCCCCCGTGGTCACCGCCGGCCCGGTCGCCCTGACCGGCTACTGCATGGGCGCCCGGCTCGTCCTGCTGACCGCCGGCAGTTATCCGGAGCGGGTGGCGGCCGCGGCCGGATTCCACGGCGGGCGGCTGGCGACCGACGCCCCGGACAGCCCGCACCTGGTGGCCGGACGCATCACCGCGGAGCTGTGTTTCGCTCACGCCGACCGGGACCCCTCCCTGCCGCCCGAGCAGATCCAGCGCCTGGAGGACGCGCTCACCGCCGCGGGTGTCCGGCACCGCTGCGAGGTCTGTCCCGGCGCGCAGCACGGTTTCACCCAGGCCGACACGGCCGCGTACCAGCGTGAGGGGGACGAGCGGCACTGGGCGGCGCTGCTCGACCTGTTGAAGCGCACCTTCTGACGGACAGGCGGTACCCGCGAGCGTCCGCGGGCACCGTTTTCTTGCCACGCTTATTGACATGTTCGCGCCTCAACCGTAACGCTGAGAGCGCTCTCAAACAGGTACGGACCAACCCCACAACCCGTACGGAGGTGGAGAGTGCTCGCAGGACTCAAGCACAGACTCCTCGCCACAGCCGCGGCGGCCGCCCTGCTCGGCGCGCTGCTCGCGTTTGCCACACCGGCGCCCGCACCCGCCGCGGTGCCCGCCACCATCCCCCTGAAAATCACCAACAACTCCGGCCGCGGTGAGCCGGTGTACGTGTACAACCTCGGCACCCTGCTGGCGACCGGCCAACAGGGCTGGTCCGACGCGAACGGCACGTTCCATCCCTGGCCGGCGGGCGGCAACCCGCCCACACCCGCGCCCGACGCATCCATCCCCGGACCGGCCGCCGGGCAGTCGAAGACCATCCGGATCCCCAAGTTCTCGGGCCGGGTCTACTTCTCGTACGGCCAGAAACTCGTGTTCCGGCTGACCACCGGCGGCCTGGTGCAGCCGGCCGTGCAGAACCCGAGCGACCCGAACCGCACGATCTTCTTCAACTGGTCCGAGTACACGCTGAACGACTCCGGACTGTGGCTCAACAGCACCCAGGTGGACATGTTCTCCGCGCCGTACGCGGTCGGTGTGCAGCGCTCCGACGGGAGCGTGAGCAGTACCGGGCACCTCAAGCCGGGCGGCTACAACGGGTTCTTCAACGCCCTGCGCGGGCAGCCGGGCGGCTGGGCGAACCTGATCCAGACCCGGTCGGACGGGACCGTGCTGCGGGCCCTCTCCCCCGGGTACGGGCTGGAGACCGGCGCGCTGCCGGCCTCCGTGATGGACGACTACGTCAACCGCGTCTGGCAGAAGTACACGACGACGACCCTGACGGTGACCCCGTTCGCCGACCAGCCGGGCACCAAGTACTACGGCCGGGTCTCCGGCGGCGTCATGAACTTCACCAACAGCGCCGGGGCGGTCGTCACCAGCTTCCAGAAGCCGGACGCGGACAGCATCTTCGGCTGTCACAAGCGGCTGGACGCGCCCAACGACGCGGTGCGCGGCCCGATCTCCCGCACACTGTGCGCGGGCTTCAACCGCTCCACACTCCTGGTGAACCCCAACCAGCCGGACACCACGACCGCGAACTTCTACCGGGACGCGGTGACCAACCACTACGCCCGCAAGATCCATGCGCAGATGGCCGACGGCAAGGCGTACGCCTTCGCGTTCGACGACGTGGGACATCAGGAGTCCCTCGTCCACGACGGCTCCCCGCGCCAGGCCTATCTGACGCTCGATCCGCTGAACTGAACAGGCCGGCGTCCCGCACACGGAGCAAGCCGCGTGCGGGACGCCGTCCATCCGGGGCCTGCTGTGGCCTGGCCACTCGTCAGAGGGCCCAGAATGCGGGGCCAGTTGGGCGCGCCGATCGGCACCAGCCCCTCTCTCCCGTCCCTAGATCGTTGTTACGGTGCACCGGTGTCTGACTCTTCACGCGATACCGCCGAAGGCGCCGGCTGGGGCGCCGCCGAACGCGGCGACTACACGCACCTCATGCCGCACAAGGTCGAGAAGATCTCCTGGCTGAACCCCAGGATGCTGTGGGCCGCCCGCAACGGCGTGCTCGCCTCCTGGTTCGGCGACCCCACCGGCCGTACACGCGCCAGATGGGTGGCCCAGCGGGCGGCCGCCGGAGCATCCGCCGACAAGGTGATCCGGCGCGGTGACCCGGATCGGTTCTCCTTCATGGTCATCGGCGACACCGGCGAGGGCGACCACCCCCAGTACGCCGTCGTACCGGGCTTTCTGAAGGTCGGTCAGGACACCGACTTCGCCGTGCTGGCCAGCGACGTGATCTATCCGGTCGGCAGCGCCGACGACTACGCCACGAAGTTCTTCCGCCCGTACCAGGCCTACCGGGCGCCCATCTACGCGATACCGGGCAACCACGACTGGTACGAGGACCTCGGCGCGTTCATGCGCGTCTTCTGCGACGACGCCCCGCCCCTCGCGCCGGAGCCCGCGCCGCGCCCCTTCACCCGGGCCCGGCTGCGCTCGGTGCTGTGGCACCGGCCGCGCCCGGAGGACGGACAACATCTCGACGAGGCATGGCAGTTGCGGGCCGACCCCGCCCAACGGGCGGTCCAGCCGGGCCCGTACTGGGCGATCGACGCCGGACCGGTGCGGATCATCGGCATCGACACCGGTCTGCTGGGCAGCGTCGACGCGGAACAGGGCGCCTGGCTGCGCGAGGTGTCCCGGGGCCCCCGCCCGAAGATCCTCATCACCGGGTCACCGCTCTACGTCGACGGGGAACACCACCCCTGTCCCATCGACGGGGGCGGCACGGTCGACGACATCGTGCGCGACCCGGACCACCACTACGTCGCGGCGATAGGCGGTGACATCCACAACTACCAGCGCTATCCGGTGCGGGTCGACGGCCGCACCCTCCAGTACGTGGTCGCGGGCGGCGGCGGGGCGTTCATGCACGCCACCCACACGATCCCCCGCGTCGGCGTCGGGGACGTCACCGAGCAGGACTTCCGCTGCTATCCGCTGCGCGGCGACTCCCTCGCCTTCTACAGCAGGCTCTACGGACGCCGGCTGCGCCTGCGCCGCTTCTTCACCCTCACCGAGGACGAGGCCACGGCGGTGATCGCCGAGCGCCTGGGCATCACACCCGCCCGCGCCCCGGGCCCCGATGCACGCGTCACCCGGCGCACCCGGCTCGTCGCGAGCCTGCTGGGCGCCGGCGGCCGCCCGGACCGCACCTCGCGGTTCCGGCTGCCCGTGCGCAAGATCTACACGCAGTTGTTCTCACCGGGCTCGGCGACCTACAGCCCGCCGTTCTTCAAGTGCTTCCTGCGCCTCGACGTGACCCCCGACTCGGTCCGGCTGCGCTGCTACGCGGCCACCGGCAACCGTGCGCAGGAGATCGACCCGCCGGTCGAGGACGAGGTGGTCATCCCGCTGTCGTGAGCGTCCTTCGTCCTGCGCGCTCCGAGGATCGGCGACATCACCTACGCGTCAGAGGGTGTCGGCCGAAGCCCGGCGCGGCGACAGCGCCCGCGGCCGGGCCCCCTCCGTTTGATCCCTCCTCGCCCCCTCCCCGACGCTGGATGTACGACACAGCAGAGGGAAGGTCCGACCGTGATCAGCATCCCGGTGCACACGCTCAACGACGGTACGGCGATCCCCGCCATCGGTCTCGGCACCTGGCCTCTGGACGACGCACAGGCCGAGCAGGCGGTCCGCAGCGCCCTCGATCTGGGTTACCGCCTGTTCGACACGGCGACGAACTATCGCAACGAGACCGGTGTCGGCCTGGGGATGGCCCGTAGCGGGGTCCCGCGCGAGGAGATCGTGGTGACGACGAAGCTTCCGGGCCGGCACCACGGCTACGAGCAGACCCTCGCCTCGTTCGAGAAGTCCCGTCGCCGCCTCGGCGTGGAGTATGTCGACCTGTATCTGATCCACTGGCCGCTGCCCCGCCTCGGCAAGTACGTCGACTCCTGGAGAGCGATGATCAAGCTGCGCGAGGAGGGACTCGTGCGGTCGATCGGTGTCTCCAACTTCACCGCCGGGCACATCGAGCGGCTGGAGAAGGAGACCGGGGTCCTGCCCTGCGTCAACCAGATCGAGATGCACCCCTACTTCGCCCAGCGGGAGCTGCGCGCCTTCCACGACGGCAAGGGCATCCTCACCGAGAGCTGGAGCCCGCTGGGCCGTGGCACCCGCCTTCTGGACGACCCTGTGATCGCCTCCGTCGCCGAGGCCCACGGGGTGACGCCCGCCCAGATCGTGCTGCGCTGGCACACCCAGCTCGGCGCGGTCCCCGTCCCGAAGGCGGCGGACCCGGACCACCGGCGCGAGAACCTGGACACCTTCGGTTTCGCATTGGGCCAGGCCCAGCTCAGGGCCATCGCCGACCGGGCCCACCGGCGCATCGGCGGGGACCCCGAGGTGCACGAGGAGTTCTGAGACGGCCGGCGGAGTGTCCGGGGCGCACGGGCGACCGCGTCCGAAGGGAGCCGTTCCAGTGATCAGTACGGCGGCAGGGCCTGCTCCGCCCAGATCGTCTTGCCCCTGCCGGTCGGCCGGCTGCCCCAGCGCTGGGTGAGCTGGGCGACCAGGAGCAGGCCGCGCCCTCCTTCGTCGAAGGCATGGGCGCGCCGCAGATGCGGTGAGGTGGAACTGCCGTCGGAGACCTCGCAGATGAGGGTGCGGTCACGGATCAGCCGCAGCTGGATGGGGGGTGCGCCGTACCGGATGGCGTTGGTGACCAGTTCGCTGACGACGAGTTCGGTGATGAACGCGGTCTCGTCCAGTCCCCACGCGGTCAACTGCTCGATGGCGGCCTGCCGGGCGGGGGCCACCTGGGCGGGGTCCGGCGGTACGTCCCAGGTGGCGACCCGGTCCACGCCCAGCGCCCGGGTACGGGCCAGCAGCAGGGCCACGTCGTCGCCGGGCTCGTCCGGCAGTACGGCCTTCAGTACGGTGTCGCACAGGGCGTCGAGCGACTCCGCGGGCGCGGTCAGCGAGCGGCACAGCTCGGCGGTGGCGAGGTCGACGTCGCGGTCGCGGTCCTCGATCAGACCGTCGGTGTACAGGGCGACGACCGCGCCCTCGGGCAGTTCGAACTCTGTCGCCTCGAAGGGCAGACCGCCCACGCCGAGCGGGGGTCCGGGGGTCATCGCGACGAGCTGCGCGGTGCCGTCGGGCAGGACGACGGCCGGCGCCGGGTGGCCCGCCGCTGCGAGGGCGAGACGACGGGCCACCGGGTCGTAGACGGCGTAGAGACAGGTGGCGCCGAGCTCCGCGACCTCTTCGCCGTCGTGCCCCGCCAGATGCGTGACCAGGTCGTCGAGGTGCGTGAGGAGTTCGTCCGGCGGCAGGTCCACGTCGGCGAGGGTGCGGACGGCCATGCACAGCCTCCCCATGGTCGCCGAGGACGGGATGCCGTGTCCCACCACGTCGCCGACGACCAGGGCGACACGGCTGCCGGAGAGCGGGATCACGTCGAACCAGTCGCCGCCGATGCCCGCGATCGATCCGCACGGCAGGTAGCGGTGGGCCACCTCGACCGCGGCCTGTCCGGGCAGTCCCCGGGGCAGCAGACTGTGCTGGAGGGCCAGTGCCGTCGTCCGCTCACGGGCGAAGCGGCGGGCGTTGTCGATGCAGACGGCGGCGCGGCTGGCGAGCTCCTCGGCGAGGACGGCGTCGTCGGCGCCGTAATCGTCGACCTGGGCGATGCGGACGCCCACCGCAACACCCAGCGTGGTGCCGCGTGCCCGCAGCGGCACCGCGAGCACCGAGTGAACGCCCTTGCGGTAGGAACTGCCCTCGGGAGCCCGTGCGTTGCGCTCGGCGACCCAGCGCCTGAAGTCCGGCTCGTCCGCCTGGCTGAGGACCGCCCGTCCACGGCGCAGCGCCTTGGCGGGGGCCGAGAACGACGGGTAGAGGTCCGTCTCACCCAGGCGCACGGCCGCCTCGGGTGTGCCCTCGTGGGCGGAGCCGTGGGCGACGCGGCGCAGGACGATGTCCCCCTCCAGCGCGGTGGGCGGCTCGTCGGCGCCGAGCACCCAGTCGAGCAGGTCCACGCTGGCGAAGTCGGCGTACCGCGGCACCAGGAGCTCCACCATCTCCTCGGCGGTGCGCACCACGTCGAGGGTGGTGCCGATGGCGGCCGCGGCCTTGTTCAGCAGGGCCAGCCGCTGCCGGGCCCAGTACTGGTCACTGCTGTCGAACGCCGCGAGAGCGACGGCGGTCGGCTCCCCGCCGGCGTCCCGTACGGGCCACATCTCGATGCTCCAGGCGTGCGCCCGGTTGCCGGTGGGCGCGCCGGTGAAGCTCTCGTAGTGGACCGGCCTGCCCGTCTCGGCCACCAGGCGCAGGTGGTCCAGAAAGCCGCCGCTGTGCTCGGCGTCCTCCACGGTGTCCGGGAAGAACCTGCCGAGCAGGGTCTCCTCCGGCAGGCCGATCACCCGGCAGGCCGCGTCGTTGAGGCGCAGACAGCGCTGCTCGGTGTTGAAGATCGACATCGGCATGGAGGCCTGGTCGAAGGCCCGCCCGGCAAGGGCCGGTTCCGGTCCGCGGAGTTCGGTGGTGACCACGTAGCCGTCGGGCTCGCCGCCCTCGCCCAGCAGAGCGCAGGCCTTCAGGGTGAGCGGGATCGGGGAACCGTCCCGGTGGCGCAGTACGACGTCGCCCTCCAGCGCGGTCAGGACCCCGGACGACGGGTCCTCGGCGAGCAGGTCCCGCGCCGTCCGCCCCACCGCTTCCTCGGCCGTGTGTCCCGTCAGCCGCCGGGCATCCTCGCTCCACCCCGTCACGATCCCCCGGGCATCGATGATCGCCGCAGCGGAGACATGCTCCATTTGTCCAGCATGGTCCCATTGCGGCACCTCATCAACCGCGCTACTGCCCGGCGGCCCCGGCGTCACGCCCGGTGGGCGCGCAGCGCGGCGAGGGCCTTGTCGGCGTGCGTGTTCATCCGCAGTTCGCTGCGGACCACCTCGATGACGGTCCGGTCCTGCACAATGACGAAGGTGACCCGCTTGGTGGGCGCCAGGGAGAACCCTCGTGTGACGCCGAACCGCTCCCGGACGGCGCCGTCGGCGTCGGACAGCAGCGGCATGCCGAGCCGGTGTCGCCCGGCGAACTCCTGCTGGCGTTCGACGGCGTCGCCGCTGATGCCGACGGGCCGCGCCCCGACGGCGGCGAACTCGGTGGCCAGATCGCGGAAGTGACAGGCTTCCGCGGTACAGCCCGGGGTCAGGGCCGCCGGATAGAAGAACAGCACCACCGGCCCCTCGGCGAGCAGTTCGGACAGACTGCGGTCCGTACCGGTCTCGTCCGGCAGCGTGAAGTCCTCCAGCCTGACGCCGACCTCGACCCGCCCGGTCATCGGCCCTCCCCCTGCCGGGCGACGCTGCGGGCCCACAGCACGAGGGGCACCTGCAGCGGCAGCCGTCCGACGGCCGCGGCCTTGAGCGGCGCGGGCCGGTGCCGCCAGTCCGCGGCCATCTTCACGTTGGCCGGGAACACACCGACGAAGAAGGCGGCCGTGGCCAGCGCGGCCGCCTTCCGGGTGCGCGGCAGCGCGAGGCCCGCGGCCAGCGCCAGCTCGACGGCACCACTGGCGTACGTCCATGTCCTGGGCGAGCCCGGCAGGGCGCGGGGAATGGTCGCGTCGAACGGGCGTGGCGAGGCGAAGTGGGCGACACCCGCGGTGGCCAGCAGGCCGGCGAGCAGCAGGGGCGAGCGTTCGGACCGGGACACGGTTCCTCCTCTGGTGACCTGCCGCGCGATATTACTTGACGGTAGACAAGCGCGGGGCCGCTCGGCCTTGCCCGGAGGTGAACACCGACCGGACGGCGCGGGCGGCTCGGCTCAGCCGGTACCGGCCTGCGCCACGGACTCCGGTTCGGCCTCGTCGGCGGCGGCGTGGGAGGAAGTCGTCGGCCCTGCGAGGGAAGAGGCCGGCCGGCTGCCGCAGGTCCTCGGGCGACCAGTCGGCCAGGGCGAGCTGCATACGGTGCTGACGCCGTTCGTGGGAAATGGACCGCAACGGCGCGTGAGGGCGGGCGCCGGCGTCGACAACTGAGCCGTGCGCCTCCCGCTGATCGCCCCCATGCTCGCCACACCGGGCTCCCTGCCGCCCGCCGCACAGGACGCCCGCTGGGCCTACGAGACGAAACAGGACGGCCAGCGGGTGGTGGCCTATCTCGCCGGGGACGGCAGTGTGGTGCTGCGTGCCCGGTCCGGGGAGGAGATCACCGCCGCGTACCCCGAACTGCTCCCGCTGGGCGACGCTCTCGGCTCCACGCCCGCCGTCCTGGACGGGGAGGTGCTGGCGCTCGACGAACGGGGGCGCGCCGACTTCCAGTTGCTGCAGTCCCGTATGGGCCTCGCCCACTCCCCCGCCAAAGCGGCCCGCATGGCCTCCCTGACCCCCGTCCATCTGGTGTTGTTCGACGTGATGCACCTGGGCCGGCGCTCCCTCCTCACGCTCCGCTACACGCGGCGGCGCCGGCATCTGGAGGATCTGGGTCTGGCCGGGCCCTTCTGGTCGACCCCCGCCGCGCTCGTCGGGCACGGCGAACAAGCCCTGCGGGCCACCCGCGAGCACGGGCTGGAGGGTCTGGTCTGCAAGCGCCTCGACTCGGTCTACGAGCCGGGGGTGCGCTCCCGGGCGTGGATCAAGATCCGCAATATGCGCACCGAGGACGTGCTCGTGGGCGGCTGGCTGCCCGGCAAGGGAAGACTCACGGGGCTGCCGGGTGCTGTCCTGGTCGGTCAGCGCGCCGCCGGGAAGCTCCGGTACGTCGGCAGCGTGGGCACCGGCTGGAGCGAGGCCGAACGGACCCGGCTCGCCGAGCTGCTGCGGGCCGCGGCCACGGACGTGTGCCCCTTCGACCCCGTGCCGCCGGTGGCGGGCGCGCACTGGGTCCTGCCCCGGCTGGTCGGCGAGGTCCGCTACAGCACCCGGACCCGGGCCGGACTGCTGCGCCAGCCCTCCTGGTTGCGGCTACGCCCGGACCTCGCCCCCGAGCAGGCGTCGGCCGACCTCCCGGACGACACCGTCTAAAACGGTGTCAGGGACGAACAATCGGGCTGCCCTTCATCACCGGGACGCTCATCACCTCTTGGCGCGGCAGTGAAAAGCGAGGAAGCTGAACTGCCTTTGCCCCCACAGCCGTTGGGCTGCGCCCAAGAGGAGGACGACGTGTCGTCGCCCAAGACGCCCGGAACGCACCGCAAGAGATGGCTCACCGGTCTGGCCGGTGCCGTAGTGCTCGTCGTCGCCTTCCCCACCGCCGCATGGGCGGCACCGCCCGCGGCACTGCCCGCCAACGCCGAAGCGGCGGAGCGGACTTACCAGCCGGCCTTCGACTACGACACGGACGGCTGCTACCCGACACCGGCCATCGGGCCCGACGGAAGCATCAACGGCGGACTCAAGCCGACCGGCGCCCTCAACGGCAGCTGCCACGACGCCTCGGACCTCGACAACACCAACGGCTACTCGCGCTACAAGTGCAACAACGGCTGGTGCGGGTACATGTACGACCTCTACTTCGAGAAGGACCAGGCCCTGCCGGGCATCAGCCTCGGCGGGCACCGCCACGACTGGGAACACGTCGTGGTGTGGGTGCAGAACAACCAGGTCAAGTACGTCTCGACGTCGAACCACGGCGACTTCACCGTGCACGCGGCCTCCTCGGTCCGCTTCGAGGGCACGCACCCGAAGGTCGTCTACCACAAGGACGGCATCAGCACCCACTGCTTCCGACTGGCGAACTCGAACGACGAGCCGCCGGAGAACCACAAGGGCACCTGGCAGTACCCGCCGCTGATCGGCTGGAACGGCTACCCGGCAGGCCTGCGCGACAAGCTGAGCACCTACGACTTCGGCAGCGCCCACTTCGGCCTGCGGGACGACAGCTTCGCCGCCAACCTCGCCGAGGCCAAGCCCTCCGGGATCACCTTCGACCCGTACGCCTGATCCCCGACGACGGCCTCGCCGGCCGGTCGTCCGTTCCCCCTTCGAAAAGATGTCTCACTCTGCCTCTGGACAAGTGACCGGGATCGCCCCGCGGAAGTCGGCGCCGTGGCACGCGGACACCCCCGCGAGGTCTATCGTGTCCGCATGTCCGTCCCCGAAATGATCCGTATCGTCTCCCGCGACTCGCCCATGGCGCTCGCCCAAGTGGAGCGTGTCCGTGCCGAGTTGGCCGAGCTGCATCCCGGTGTCCGCACCGAGGTCGTGCCGGTGAAGACGACCGGTGACAAGTGGATGGGCGAGCTGTCCAAGGTGGAGGGCAAGGGGGCGTTCACCAAGGAGGTGGACGCCGCGCTCGTGGCCGGCGAGGCCGATCTCGCGGTGCACTGCGTCAAGGACGTGCCCGCGGACCGGCCGCTCCCGGCGGGCACGACGTTCGCCGCGTTCCTGAAGCGGGACGACATCCGTGACGCCCTGATCCACCCGGGCGGGCTCACTCTCGACGAGCTTCCGGCCGGAACCCGGATCGGCACCTCCTCGGTGCGCCGGGTCGCCCAGCTGGCCGCCACCCACCCCCGCCTGGAGTGCGTGCCGTTCCGCGGGAACGCCAACCGGCGCCTGGAGAAGCTCGCGGCCGGCGAGGCCGACGCGCTGCTGCTCGCGGTGTCCGGTCTGGAACGCATCGACCGTCGTGACGTGATCAGCGAGGTCCTCTCTCCCGAGACGATGATGCCGCCGATCGGCGCGGGCATCCTCGCCCTGCAGTGCCGGGAGGGCGACACCGAGCTCATCGACACGGTGAGCGCGCTCGGCGACCCGGACACCTACCGGGAGGCGACCGCGGAGCGCATGTTCCTGCACGTGCTCCAGGGCCACTGCAACAGCCCGATCGCCGGGTACGCGCGCGTCGACCGCAGTGGCGAACTGTCCCTGCGTGCCTGTGTCTTCACCCCGGACGGCAAGACCCGGCTGAACGCCCACGAATGGGCGGGCCGGCTCGACCCGGCCACCCTGGGCACCTCGGTCGCGGTGGCACTATTGCGCCAGGGCGCCCGAGAGATCATCGACGGCATCCCGCACTAGGGCCTGTGTGATGTCGTGATCAATCTTGCCGATCCGGGTCCGTCTGGAAGGCGGATCCGGTAGGAAGAAGACCGTGACGCGCAGGCAACTCACCGACGAACAGTGGAAGTTGATCGAGCCGTT
>NZ_VZRB01000026.1 GCF_008806595.1 Streptomyces luteolifulvus
AAAGGAACCTCGCCCCGGCCGTGACGGCCGGAGACGGGGTATCAACATATCTGGCGTTGATTTTTGGCACGCTGTTGAGTTCTCAAGGAACGGACGCTTCCTTCGTACTCACCCGAGACCATCTCTCAGGTTTTCCTCCGGGCGCTTCCCTTCGGTCTTGCGTTTCCGACTCTATCAGATCCTTTCGGGCCTGACTCCCAGTCAGCGGGATTTGTCCTCGCGGCCGTTGGGCCGTTCCGACGAGTGAGACTTTAGCGGATTCCCGGCTCCCGAGCTAATCGGAGGCCCGCGTCCTTTCGAACGGGATTCCTCATTTCGAAAATACGCATACCAATGGCACGACGGCAGTACGACTGATCGTCGGGTCTTGGCTGGTACTTACGGAATGGCTGCCCGGGGACCGACCGAAGTCGGCGCTCACGTCGGACAACCCGAAGAACACTACGTACCGGCCCCAGGTGTGTCAACTTCGGGCCGGACGGTCCCCCGGCGGCGTACGCTGGGATCCATGACGACGCATACGTGCACCCAGCAGTGGTGGGCCGCCTGACGGCGGCCGTACTCACGTATGCATGCAACGGCCGCCGACCCGGCGGCCGTTCTCGTATCTCCCTCCCGGGGCCGGCCGACGGTTCGGCGGTCTCTACCAGGAGGTGGAGAGATGACGCGGGTCTTCAGCGGGATCAAGCCGACCGGGCACCTGACGCTGGGGAACTATCTGGGAGCCATGCGGCGGTGGGCAGCCGTCGACCAGCACCGGGCGGACGCGCTGTTCTGCATCGTCGATCTGCACGCGCTGACCGTGGACCACGATCCGGCGCGAGTACGCCGACTCAGTCGGCAGGCGGCGACGCTGCTTCTGGCGTCGGGGCTGGATCCCGAGCTGTGCACCGTGTTCGTACAGAGTCATGTGGACGAGCACACGCGGCTGTCGTACGTGCTGGAGTGCGTGGCCACGGACGGCGAGATGCGGCGGATGATCCAGTACAAGGAGAAGGCCGCACGGGAGCGGGAGCGGGGCGGGAGTGTTCGGCTGTCGCTGCTGACGTATCCCGTGCTGATGGCGGCGGACATCCTGGCGTACGGGACCGACGAGGTGCCGGTGGGGGACGACCAGACGCAGCATGTGGAGCTGACCCGGGATCTGGCGGTGCGGTTCAACCAGCGGTACGGGCACACGTTCGTGGTGCCGAGAGCCACGCGTCCGCAGGTGGCTGCGCGGGTGATGAACCTCCAGGAGCCGACGTCGAAGATGGGCAAGAGCGACGACGCCGGGCCGGGGATCGTCTATCTGCTGGATGAGCCGGACGTGGTGCGGAAGAAGATCATGCGGGCCGTGACCGACAGCGGGCGGGACGTCGTGTACGACCCTGAGGCGAGGCCCGGCCTGGCGAATCTGCTGGAGATCCTGGCGGCCTGCACGGGTGGGAACCCTTCGGGCTTGAGCGGTGTATATGAGTCGTACGGCGCTTTGAAAAGGGACACCGCGGAGGCGGTGGTGGAGGTTCTCAGGCCCGTGCAGGAAAGGCACAGGGAGTTGTGCGCGGATCCGGGCTATGTGGAGGGGGTGCTGCGGGATGGAGCGGAGAGGGCGCGGGCGTTGGCCCGGCCGACCGTGGATGCCGCATACCGTGCGATCGGGCTGCTGCCTGCCGTGTCCGACAGCGGCTCCCCCTCTGATACCGGGGCTGTGCTGAACGCGGCCCGGTAGGCGCGTGGGCTGGTGGCGAGGCGCGATGCGAAGTGCTGGCGCATGGTGACCTCGCTGCCGAAGCCGGCGCGGCGGGCAACCTCGGGCATGGGGAGGTCAGTGCGTTCCAGGAGCTTCTGTGCGGCGGCGATGCGCTGGTCGAGGAGCCAGCGGAGGGGGGTCGTGCCGGTCGCCGCGGTGAAGTGGCGGGCGAAGGAGCGCGCGGACATACCTGCCTGGGCGGCCAGGTCGGCGACCGTGAGCGGTTCGTGCAGGTGGCGCAACGCGTGTTCGCGTACGGCGGCCAGGGCGTCGGCGTCCCGGTCCGTGTGGGGAGTGGGGTGCTCGATGAACTGTGCCTGGGTTCCGGTGCGGAAAGGGGCCGTGACCATGGAGCGGGCGATGGTGGCGGCCGCTTCGGCTCCCTGGGCGGTGCGTACGAGGTGGAGGCAGAGGTCGATGCCGGCGGCGGTACCGGCCGCGGTCCAGATGTTGTCGTCCTCGATGTAGAGGGCGTCGGGGACGACGCTGACTTGGGGGTGGTGTGCGCGAAGAAGGTCGACGAGATTCCAGTGGGTGATGGCGCGGCGGCCGTCGAGGAGGCCGGCCTGGGCCAGGGTGAAGGCGCCGCCGCAGAGCGCGGCGATGGTGGTGCCGCGGGCGTGGGCGCGGCGAAGGGCGTCGAGGACGGGGGTGGGTGCGGGTGTGAGGTGGTCGTCGAGGCCGGGGATCACGATGAGATCGGCCCGGTGGAGCCAGCCGAGGGTGCGGTCGGGGAGGAGGGTGAGACCGCCGCGCATCGGGACCGGGGTGGTGTCGGTGGCGACGCGGTGGAGGTCGAAGGCGGGGACGCCGCGGTCGGTGCGGTCGGCGCCCCAGACCTCGGTGATGACGGAGACGTCGAAGGCGCGGACACCGGGAAAGGCGACCAGGGCGACGCGGTACGCATGCTCCACGGTGGCAGTAAACCATCGATCGCTGACTTCTGTAGCCCTGGGGTGAGGGGGTCCGCGACGGCAGCATCGTGGGCATGGAGATCGCACAGAACGCAGCGCTGGTTGTCGTGGACGTCCAGAAGGGCTTCGAGGAACTGGACTTCTGGGGGCCGCGGAACAACCCCGGGGCGGATGACAGCATCGCGTCGCTCATAGACGTATGGCAGTCGACGGGGCGGCCGGTCGTCTTCGTCCGCCATGACTCGGACACGCCGCGGTCGCCCCTGCGGGCGGGGTATGCGGGCAATGAGTTCAAGGAGTACGTGGAGCGGCGGCGCGGAAAGGGGGCCGGAGCGGAGCTGTTGGTGACGAAGACGGTGAACTCGGCGTTCTATGGCACGCCCGAGCTGGACGGCTGGCTGAAGGCGGAGGGGATCACGCAGATCGTCGTGGCCGGGATCCAGACCAACATGTGCGTGGAGACCACCGCGCGGATGGGCGGGAATCTCGGGTACGACGTGATGGTGGCGTTCGACGCCACGTACACCTTCGATCTGGAGGGGCCGTTCGGCTGGCGGCGGAGCGCCGAGGAGGTGGCGCAGTCGTCGGCGGTGTCCCTGCATGGGGGCGGCTTCGCGCGCGTGGTGACGGCGAAGGAGATCGTGGCTGCGGCGGGGTGATGTGCCGCCCCCTGGGAGCAGGTCGGGCCGCCCCCGGGGAGCAGGTCGGTTCTTGGGGAGAGGTCAGTCCTTCTTGCCGGAGGCCAGTTCGCGGCTGCGGTCGCGGGCGGCTTCGAGGGCGGCGATGAGGGCGGCCCGTACACCGTGGTTCTCGAGTTCGCGGATGGCATTGATGGTGGTGCCGGCGGGGGAGGTCACGTTCTCGCGGAGCTTGACCGGGTGTTCGCCGCTGTCGCGGAGCATGGTGGCGGCGCCGATCGCGGACTGGACGATCAGGTCGTGGGCCTTGTCGCGGGGCAGGCCGAGGAGGATGCCGGCGTCGGTCATGGCTTCGACCAGGTAGAAGAAGTACGCCGGGCCGGAGCCGGAGAGTGCCGTGCAGGCGTCCTGCTGGGACTCGGGGACGCGGAGCGTCTTGCCGACGGCGCCGAAGATCTCCTCGGCGTGCGCAAGGTGTTCCTCGCTGGCGTGGCTGCCGGGCGAGATGACGGACATGGCCTCGTCGACAAGGGCGGGGGTGTTCGTCATGACGCGGACTACGGGGGTGCCGGCGGCAAGCCGGTCCTCGAAGAAGGAGGTGGGGATACCGGCGGCTCCGCTGATCACCAGGCGGTCGGCGGGGATGTGCGGGGCGAGCTCGTCCAGGAGGGTGCCCATGTCCTGCGGTTTGACCGTGAGGATCAGGGTGTCGGCGGTCTTGGCTGCCTCCGGGTTGCTGACCGGGGTGACGCCGTAGCGGGTGCGGAGTTCCTCGGCACGCTCGGGGCGGCGGGCGGTGACCAGAAGGTTGGCCGGTGCCCAGCCTGCGCGGATCATCCCGCTGAGCAGGGCTTCGCCGATCTTGCCGGTGCCGAGGACTGCGACTTTCTGGGTCATGGTGCGGGGCCCTCCGGGGGTGCGTCGTCCTACAGGCATCCTCGCATCGGGGGTGCGTGTGCGGCTTGTCTGTCCGGTGGGCGGAACGTGGCTGGAGCGCCCTCGGCCGGTTCTGGACGGGTGGGTAGCGCAGCCCGGAGCTGAGGGGGTGCCGCTTCTTTGGGACGGGCGCCGCCCCAGCGGCACGACTGCCCGCCGCGGGTCGGGACCGACCGGCGGTGAGCTGCGGTCACGCGGTCCTGCGCCGTAGCGTCGCCGCGCCCAGTCCCAGGACCAGGAGTGCGCACCCCGCCACGATCAGGACGTCCCTGATGAACGTCGCCGTCATGTCCGTGTGGCGCAGGACCTCGTTCATGCCGTCGACGGCGTAGGACATGGGGAGGACGTCGGAGATGGCTTCCAGGACCGGGTGCATGTTGTCGCGGGGGGTGAAGAGGCCGCAGAGGAGAAGCTGGGGGAAGATCACCGCCGGCATGAACTGGACCGCCTGGAATTCCGAGGCTGCGAAGGCGGAGACGAACAGACCGAGGGCGGTGCCGAGGAGGGCGTCGAGGAGGGCGACCAGGAGGAGGAGCCAGGGGCTGCCGACGACGTCCAGGCCGAGGAACCAGACGGCCAGGCCCGTCGCGAGGGCCGACTGGATGATCGCGAGGGTGCCGAAGGCGAGGGCGTAGCCGGCGATCAGATCGCCTTTGCCGAGGGGCATGGCGAGGAGGCGTTCGAGGGTGCCGGAGGTGCGTTCACGCAGGGTGGCGATGGAGGTGACCAGGAACATCGTGATGAGCGGGAAGATCCCCAGGAGGGATGCGCCGATGCCGTCGAAGGTGCGCGGGCTGCCGTCGAAGACATAGCGCAGCAGGAAGAGCATCACGCAGGGGATCAGGATCATCATCACGATCGTGCGCGGGTCGTGGCGGAGCTGGCGGAGGACCCGGGCCGCGGTGGCGGTGGTGCGGGAGACGTTGAGGGCGCTCGTGGGGGCGGTGGTGTTCATCGTCGGCTTCTTCGTCGGCTTCGTCGGCTTCTTCGTCGTCGGTGTGCTCATCGGGCCGTTTCCTTTCGCCGGCCGGCGGCTGCGGCCTCGTCGACCAGGTGCAGGAAGGCCGCCTCGACCGTTTCCGAGCCGGTGCGCGTGCGCAGGGCGTCCGGGGTGTCGTCGGCGAGGATCTCGCCCTCGCGCATCAGCAGCAGGCGGTGGCAGCGCTCGGCCTCGTCCATGACGTGCGAGGAGATGAGGAGGGTGGCACCGCGGGAGGCCGCGATGTCGTGGAAGAGGTTCCACAGGTCGCGGCGCAGGACGGGGTCCAGGCCGACGGTCGGCTCGTCGAGGATCAGGAGTTCGGGGGTGCCGAGCAGTGCGACCGCGAGGGAGACACGGCTGCGCTGGCCCCCGGAGAGGTTGCCGGCGAGGGAGTCGGCGTGGGTGGTGAGGTCGACGTCGGCGAGGACGCGGTCGATGTCGGTGCGGCGGGCGGATGCCGCGCGGCCGAGGGTGAGGATCGCGGCGAAGTAGTCGAGGTTCTGGCGGACGGTCAGGTCGTCGTAGACGGAGGGGGCTTGGGTGACGTAGCCGATGCGGGTGCGCAGGGTGGGGTGGCCTGCGGAGAGGCCGAGGACGTCGAGGGTGCCGGTGACCTTGGCCTGGGTGCCGACGATCGCGCGCATCAGGGTCGACTTGCCGCAGCCGGAGGGGCCGAGGAGGCCGGTGATCTGGCCTCGCGGGACGGTGAAGTCGAGGCCGCGCAGGACCGTGCGGGGGCCTCGGACGACGGTGAGGCCTTCGGCGCGTACGGCTGGGGTGGGCAGGGTGCGGCTCTCCGTCTCCGGCGGACCGGAAGAATAATTCATCATGCGATGAATAATCCTCGCGGGCCGGTTCGCCGTCAAGTGGGGCGTGTTCGGCGGCGCAGGCGCATGGTGTGGCGATCGGGAGCGGACGCCCCGGGCCGTGTGCCTCCGTGCCCCCGCCTGGTCACTCGGACGGGGCTGCACAGACGTCCTTCCGTTCCTGACAATGGATTTCAGTTCGCCGAGCCCCTCCCCCGGCTCGGCGCCCACGCATCTCCCACATCCCTGGAGGTGCTTCTGTCATGCGCTGTGGCGTACGCAAGGCCGATCTGTCCGCTTCCCTCGTCGTGTTTCTCGTCGCGCTGCCGCTGTGCGTCGGAGTGGCCCTGGCCTCGGGCGTGCCCGCCGAACTGGGGCTGGTCACCGGAATCGTCGGCGGGCTCGTCGCCGGGGCGCTGCCCGGCAGCAGCCTGCAGGTCAGCGGGCCGGCGGCGGGGCTGACGGTGCTCGTGTACGAAGCCGTGCAGAGGTACGGCCTCGAAACGCTCGGAGTGCTGGTGTTCGCGGCGGGGCTCGTGCAGCTGGGGCTCGGGGCGCTGCGGCTCGGGCGGTGGTTCCGGGCCGTGTCCGTGGCCGTCGTACAGGGGATGCTCGCCGGGATCGGGCTGATGCTGGTCGCCGGGCAGGTGTACGCGCTGGGTGACGCCGCCGCACCGGCGACCGGGCTCGGGAAGGTCGCCGGGCTGGTGTCGCTGCCGGGGCTGCTGGATCCGGTGGCGTTGTCAGTGGGCGGTGCCACCCTTGCCGTACTGCTGCTGTGGCCGCGGTGGAAGCGGGCGGCGCGGCTGGTGCCCGGGCCGCTCGTGGCGGTGGCCCTGGCGGCTGCGGTGACCGGGGCGTTCGACCTGGGGGTGCGGCGGGTCGACGTCCGGGGGCTGCTGGATGCCGTGCGCGTACCGGAGGCGGGGGATTTCGGGCGGCTTACGGAAGTGGGGGTGATCGGGACCGTCGTCGCCTTCGCGCTGATCGCGTCCGCCGAGTCGCTGTTCAGCGCGGCGGCGGTGGACCGGCTGCACCGGGGTGCGCGGACCGACTACGACCGGGAGTTGATGGCACAGGGAGCCGGGAACGCGGTGTGCGGGGTGCTCGGGGCCCTGCCGTTGACCGCGGTGATCGTGCGGAGTGCGGCGAATGTGCAGGCCGGGGCGCGGACCAAGGCGTCGCGGGTGCTGCACGGGGTGTGGCTGCTGGTGTTCACGGTCGTGCTGCCCGGGGTGCTCGGGCTCATCCCGGTGGCGGCGCTGGCCGGACTGCTGGTGCATGCCGGGTGCAAGCTCGTGCCGGTGCGGGAGGTGCGCGGGCTGTGGCGCGGGCATCGGGGAGAGGTCGTCGTGCTGGGGGTGACCGCCGGGGTGATCCTTGCCGGGAGTCTCTTCGAAGGGGTGCTGGTCGGATTGGCGCTGGCCATCGGGAAGACGGCGTGGGACGCGAGCCATGTGCATGTGGAGACCGAGGACCGGGGGGAGGGCGGGTTGCTGGTGCGGGTGCTCGGGCACGCGACGTTTCTGCGGCTGCCGAAGCTGCTGGACGAGCTGGAGTCCCTGCCGCACGACCGGGAGGTCAAGCTTGAACTGGGCGGGCTGCGGCACCTGGACCACGCGTGTGCGGCGGCCCTTGAGGGGTGGGCCGCCGCACGTGGTCAGGAGTTGGTGGCGAGCAGCAGGTCGACGTCGTAGATCTCCTCGACGATTCCGTCGGGGAAGGCCCGCAGCAGATGGGCGCGCTCCTCGGTGAAGAAGGCGGCGGCCGCCTCCTCGTCGTGGACCAGGAAGAGGGAGTGGCTGCCGACGTTGGCGAGATGGATGTCGACGGGGACGCGGCGGCTCCAGCGGAGCCGGCGGACGGCGAAGTCGAGACGGCCGTCCGGGTCGGGGGCGCGAGCGCCGGCCCCCGCCTTCTCGGCCGCGATGTCGATGCCGAGGAAGCGGCCGATGCGGTCCGCCTCCTCGGCGATCCACGGCACGTCGAGGGCGTCGGTGTTCCACCACAGCGCGAGCGCGCCGCCGGGGCGCAGGACGCGGAAGGCCTCAGGGATCGACTCGGCGGGGTCGGTCCAGTGCCAGGACTGCGCGTAGGTGAGGAGGTCGGCGCAGCCGTCGGTGAGGGGGAGGGCGTTGCCGTTGCCCCTGATCACCGGGATGCCGGGGAGGGCGCGGCGGAACTGGGCCGCCATGCCCTCGCCGGGCTCGACGGCGATCACATCGGCGCCGCGGTCGCGGAGGAGGGCGGTGGCTATGCCGGTTCCGGCGCCGATGTCTGCGACCCGGGAGCCGGTGAGGGGGCGGGCGGTCAGGGCCTCGATCGCGTCGAAGAGGGCGGGTGGGTAGGAGGGGCGGTTGGCGGCGTACTGGGCCGCGGCGGCGTTGAAGGAGTGGGCTCGGCTTGTGTGGGAGGGGGGCGGGGGTGCGGAGGCCGAGGGTGTGGTCATACGGCCATGGTGGCGGGCGGGGTGGGACGGCATCGGGTTTTTCGCCCCCGCCGCCCCTGCCCCTGCCCCTTCCCGTCCCCTGGGGCTGCGCCGCCAGACCCCCCTTCGGCCTCAACGGCCTCGTCCTCAAACGCCGGACGGGCTGGATCAAACGCCGGACGGTCTGGGTTATCGCTTCCGCTTCTTCGACGGGTTGCCCGTGCGGCGGCCGGTGCGCTTCTCGTGCTGGGCGCGAGCCCTGTCGTACTCCTCGCGGTGGAGCTTTTCGCCGGGAGCCTCGGTGAGGGAGCGGAAGAAGTACGCGAGCAGCGAGCCCACGAAGCCGATGGCCAGCAGGCCGCGCAGGGAGGCCTGGCGGGCCGGGTCGTGGCGCTTGGTGAAGCCGTCCCAGGTGTGGCGGAAGGCCAGGGCGCTGCACACCGCGAACATGACGACGACCAGGAACGTCACGAAGGTGCCGATGTCCGCGATCTGGAGGCCTTCGTAGGCGAAGCGCAGGACCAGGCAGGAGGCGACCGCGGCGGCGAGTGAACCCGCGGACGCGGCGACACGGCGGAGGGTGTAGCCGTCGTCGTGGTTCACCCAGGTCGTGCCGAAGAAACGCAGGGGCTCCGGGCGGGGGCCGGTGGAGCCCGCGGGGGTGGACGGGGTGCCGTTCTCGTCGCTCACCCGTCGATTATGACTCGGGGTGTCCGCGGGCTCCGTGGCGCGTCAGGAGCAGCGCGGGGCGATGTACCCGTCGGCGCCCGTCTTCACATACGCGTCCGAGACGTACTCGCCGTCGTTGATGTTGTCCCAGATCCTGGTGGTGCCGTACGGGCCGGTCACCGTCGAGCCCGGTGTCTGACAGAAGATCGGGACTCTGGCGCCCTCGGCCAGTACCCGGACGATGCTGTACGTCGTGCCGGGACCACTGCGGACATTGAGCCGGACGCCCGGCGCGACCGGGTAGTAGTGCAGGGCCGTCGTCGTGACGGCCTCCTCGACGGCCTCGGCCGCTCCGGCCTCGTCGACACGGTCGACTGACATACCGAACTCCCCCCGTTGAACCCCATGACTGCCATGGGGCCACGTTGATTCCCCTGATACGCGTGATGAAACACATATGCGCAACTCGTACATGGAGGCTAGCAAGCCTCCTCTGACTCGTACGAGTCATCGACTAGGCTCCCTGCGTCGCGCGCGCGGACGAACAGCACCGGGGGTGGTTCCATGGCGCCACAGCAGAACGCCGGAGCGGGCGCGGAAGCGGAACTTCCCGAGTACGCCGGTCACTACCGTCTTGAGTCCTCCCTCGGCTCCGGCGGCATGGGGGTCGTGCACCTGGCCCGGAGCACCTCCGGGATGCGGGTCGCGGTGAAGGTCGTCCATGCCGAGTTCGCCAGGGATCCCGAGTTCAGGGGGCGTTTCCGCCAGGAGGTGGCCGCCGCGCGGCGGGTCAGCGGGGCCTTCACCGCGTCCGTCGTCGACGCCGACTTCGAGGCCGAACGGCCCTGGATGGCCACGCTGTTCATCCCCGGACCGACCCTCTCGGACCATGTGAAGCGGAACGGGCCCATGGAGCCCGACCAGCTGCGCCGTCTGATGGCCGGTCTCGCCGAGGCGCTGCGCGACATCCACCGGGTCGGGGTCGTGCACCGGGATCTGAAGCCGAGCAATGTGCTGCTGGCCGAGGACGGGCCGAAGGTCATCGACTTCGGCATCTCACGGCCCAAGGACAGCGAACTGCGCACGGAGACGGGGAAGCTGATCGGGACGCCTCCGTTCATGGCACCCGAGCAGTTCCGCCGGCCGCGGGAAGTCGGACCGGCCGCCGATGTGTTCGCGCTCGGGTCCGTGATGGTGCACGCGGCGACGGGGCGCGGGCCGTTCGACTCCGACAGTCCGTACGTCGTCGCGTACCAGGTCGTGCACGACGAACCGGATCTGACGGGTGTTCCGGAGAATCTCACGCCGCTGGTGCTGCGCTGCCTCGCCAAGGAACCGGAGGACCGGCCCACCCCGGACGAGCTGATGCGGGAACTGCGATCGGTGGCCGCGTCGTACGAGACCCAGGCGTTCATACCGGCGCAGCGGACCACCGACGCGCGGCCGCCCGCGCAGGAGTCTCGTGGCAGAAACGGCAAGAACAGCAAGGACAACAAGAACAACAAGAACAGCGCGGACAGGAAGAAGCAGGGTCCTCGCACGAAGAGGAGCCCGCGCAGGCAGGTGCTCATGGTGGCCGGTGTGCTCGGCCTGGCCGTGGTCGCCGCCTTCGCCTCGGTGCCAATGCTGCGCGGCGGGGGAAGCCCCGTACCGAAGGAATCGGGCTCCCCGGTCGCCGCGGCCGGGTTCACGTCGTGGGAGACGAAGCCGGTCGCCGGGAAGGCGGCGGCTTCGCAATGCTCGTACGGGGCACGGATGTTGCTCTGCGCCCAGCCCGGCGTGGTGTTCGCGCTCGACCCGTCCGACGGCACCGTGCTGTGGCGGCACCGGGTCGCCGAGTCCAGCAGGAGTGAGCCGCCGGTTCTGTCGGGCGGGCTCGTGCAGGTGTCGGCGAACGACGGGCGGCGGCTGGAGGCGCTCGATCCCGCCTCGGGCAGGACGCGCTGGCACCGGGACGCGCCGGCGCACAGTGGGACGGCGTACGCCGGGGGCGTGCTGCTGCTGACGGGCGCCGACGGGACGGTCACCGGCGTGGACGGCTCCTCGGGCGAGACGAAGTGGAGCCGGCGGGTGCCGGATCAGAAGACGCCGTACTTCTCCTCGTTCGGCGAGGACTCGCTCGCCTATGCGGCGAGCAGTTCCGACGACGGGTCGAGCACACGGATCAGCGCGGTGGACCCGGCCACCGGGGACGTGCGGTGGGACGCACAGCTGAAGGGCTCGCTGAGACCGGTCGGCGTGCGTGGCGGGTCCGTGTACTTCGTCGCCGTGGATCCGGTGTACGAGGAGACGAAGGCCGTTGTCCGCTACACCCCCGGGGACAAGGACCTGCGGCGGGTGGCTCTGCCGTTCCCGCTGGCGCGTGCACGGGCCGCCGTCCACGGGGACGTCGTCCATCTGCTGGCCGCCGACGGTGCTCTGGCGGCCGTCGACCTGGCCGCGGGGAAGCAGCTCTGGAGCCTTCAGACGGCCGTGAACCGGGGTTCGACTCCGGTCGTGGACGACCGGCATGTGTTCTTCACGGCCGCCGACGGGCGGCTCCTCGCGGTCGACACGCGCAGGGGGAAGCTGGTCGGGCAGACCAAGCCGCGGCCGGGCACGGACTCGGACCGGGTCGCGGGCTCGCTGCCCGAGCCGTTGATCGCCGACGGCCATGTGTTCGCGGGCGCCCCCGACGGCACCGTCTTCGGCGTCAACGGGCGCAACCCCTCGACCTGGTAGCACGCGAAAGGGCCGCCCCCGCACGGAGGCGGCCCCAGGAAGCGGGCGAGCCCTCGGAGCCTGCGGCTCTCAGCCCAGCCGGCTCACGTCCCGCACCGCGCCCTTGTCCGCGCTGGTCGCCATCGCCGCGTACGCCCGCAGCGCCGCCGACACCTTCCGGTCGCGGTTCTTCGGGGCGTACGTCCCGCCCAGCGCCTGCTCGCGGCGGGCCAGTTCGGCCTCGTCGACCAGCAGCGCGATGGAGCGGTCCGGGATGTCGATGCGGATGCGGTCGCCGTCCTCGACGAGGGCGATGGTGCCGCCGGACGCGGCCTCCGGGGAGGTGTGGCCGATGGACAGGCCGGAGGTGCCGCCGGAGAAACGGCCGTCGGTGATCAGGGCGCAGGTCTTGCCGAGGCCGCGGCCCTTGAGGAAGGAGGTCGGGTAGAGCATCTCCTGCATACCCGGGCCGCCCTTGGGGCCCTCGTAGCGGATGACCACGACGTCGCCGTCCGTGACCTGCTTGTTGAGGATCTTCTCGACGGCCTCCTCCTGCGACTCGCAGACGACCGCCGGGCCCTCGAAGGTCCAGATGGACTCGTCGACGCCCGCCGTCTTCACCACACAGCCGTCGACGGCCAGGTTGCCCTTCAGCACCGCGAGGCCGCCGTCCTTGGAGTAGGCGTGCTCGACGGAGCGGATGCAGCCGCCCTCGGCGTCCTCGTCGAGGGCGTCCCAGCGCTCGGACTGGGAGAACGCCTCGGCGGAGCGGACGCAGCCGGGCGCCGCGTGCCACAGCTCGACGGCCTCCGCGGACGGGGAGCCGCCACGCACGTCCCAGGTCTTCAGCCAGTCGGCCAGGGACGGGCTGTGGACCGAGTTCACGTCCTCGTTGAGCAGGCCCGCGCGGTGCAGTTCGCCGAGCAGGGCGGGGATGCCGCCGGCGCGGTGCACGTCCTCCATGTAGTAGGTGCGGTTCTTGGCGACGTTCGGGGCGACCTTCGCCAGGCACGGCACACGGCGCGAGACCGCGTCGATCTGCTCCAGGCCGAAGGGGACGCCCGCCTCCTGGGCCGCGGCGAGCAGGTGCAGGATCGTGTTGGTCGAGCCGCCCATCGCGATGTCCAGGGCCATCGCGTTCTCGAAGGCCGCGAAGGAGGCGATGGAGCGGGGCAGGACCGTCTCGTCGTCCTGCTCGTAGTAGCGGCGAGTGATGTCCATGACCGTGCGGGCCGCGTTCTCGTACAGCGCCTTGCGGGCGGTGTGCGTGGCGAGGACCGAGCCGTTGCCGGGCAGGGAGAGGCCGATGGCCTCGGTCAGACAGTTCATCGAGTTGGCGGTGAACATGCCGGAACAGCTGCCGCAGGTCGGGCAGGCGTTCTCCTCGATACGGGAGATGTCCTCGTCGGAGATCTTGTCGTTGACCGCGTCGGAGATCGCGTCGACCAGGTCGAGCGTGCGGACCGTGCCGTCGACCAGGGTGGCCCGGCCGGACTCCATCGGGCCGCCGGAGACGAAGACGGCCGGGATGTTCAGGCGCAGGGCCGCGTTGAGCATGCCCGGGGTGATCTTGTCGCAGTTGGAGATGCAGATCAGGGCGTCGGCGCAGTGCGCCTCGACCATGTACTCCACGCTGTCCGCGATCAGGTCGCGGGAGGGCAGGGAGTAGAGCATGCCGCCGTGGCCCATGGCGATGCCGTCGTCGACGGCGATCGTGTTGAACTCGCGCGGGATGCCGCCCGCCTCCCTGATCGCCTCGCTGACGATCCGGCCGACCGGCTGGAGGTGGGTGTGGCCCGGCACGAACTCCGTGAAGCTGTTGGCGACGGCGATGATCGGCTTGCGGCCGATGTCCGCACCGGGTACACCGGAGGCGCGCATAAGGGCGCGGGCGCCCGCCATGTTGCGGCCGTGGGTGACTGTGCGGGACCTCAGCTCGGGCATCGTCGCTCGCTCCTTCAGAGACGGCTGTCAGAGATTTCGGGATTCTGACTGAGTCGAGCGTACGCCGGTTGCTCCAAGGGGCGGACACGTCGTCCGGAATGCGGGATGCACATCTCAGAGCCCGTGTCGCCTGCTCTCGGCGATCGGGTGCCCTGCGCTTCGGGGATTGGGCTGATCAGGGGTCGGTGAGGTGCCCCTGCACCACCGGCGCCAGCCGCGCGATGATCGCCTCCAGATCCGCCGAGGCCAGCGGCTCCACCTTGATCACGTATCGCAGCATCGCCGTACCCACGAGCTGCGCCGCCGCGAGTTCGGCGCGCAGCTCCGCGTCCGGCAGCTCCAGCTGGGCGGCGATACGGCGCAGCAGCTGCGCGGCGACGAGCCGGCGGAAGACGGCGGCGGCGGTCTCGTTGCTCACGGCGGAGCGGAGGATCGCCAGCAGGGGCGCACGGGTGGTCGGGTTCTCCCAGACGCCGAAGACGAAGCGGGTCAGCCGCTCGCCGACCCCGTCGAGGGGACCGTCGGCGATCGCCTCCGGCGCATTCATGGCGGGCGCGAAGGCGACCTCCACGGCCGCCGCGAAGATCTGTTCCTTGGTGCCGAAGTAGTGGTGGACCAGGGCCGAGTCCACCCCGGCGGCCTTCGCGATGCCGCGCACGGACGTCTTCTCGTAACCCCGCTCGGAGAACTCCTCGCGGGCCGCGGCCAGGATGCGGTCGCGGGTGTCGGCGGATTCCGTACGAGGAGGCCGGCCCCGGCGCCGGGCGGTCGCGCCGGTCATCGCCGCGGCACCTTCACTGCCGAGGCAAGATGGAGGCGGGTGAAGGCCAGCGCCTCGGCGAGGTCGGCCTCCCGCTCGGCTCCGGACATGGCACGCCGGGTGTTGACCTCGATGACGACATGGCCGTCGAAGCCGGTCAGGGCGAGGCGTTCCAGCAGTTCGGCACAGGGCTGGCCGCCGCGGCCGGGAACGAGGTGCTCGTCCTTCGCCGAGCCCTTGCCGTCCGCGAGATGGACGTGCCCGAGACGGTCGCCCATGCGGTCGAGCATCTGCAGTGCGTCGGAGCGGGCCGTCGCGGCGTGCGAGAGGTCGAGCGTGAAGTGGCGGTAGTCGTCCTTCGTCACGTCCCAGTCGGGCGCGTAGGCGAGCATCTCGCGGTCGCGGTAACGCCATGGGTACATGTTCTCGACGGCGAACCGCACATCCGTCTCGTTCGCCATGCGCCAGATCCCGGTGACGAAGTCACGGGCGTACTGGCGCTGCCAGCGGAACGGGGGGTGGACGACGACCGTGCTCGCGCCGAGCTTCTCGGCCGCAGCCCGGGCCCGCTGGAGCTTCACCCACGGGTCGGTGGACCACACGCGCTGGGTGATGAGCAGGCACGGCGCGTGCACCGCCAGGATCGGGATGCCGTGGTAGTCGCTGAGTCTGCGCAGCGCCTCGATGTCCTGGCTGACCGGGTCGGTCCACACCATGACCTCGACTCCGTCGTAGCCGAGGCGCGCGGCGATCTCGAAGGCCGTCGCCGTGGACTCCGGGTACACGGAGGCCGTGGACAGCGCGACCTTCGCATCCGGGATGCGTACGACTGGCTCCGCCATGGGGGACAGGTTACGGGGTGCGGTCGGGTGGGGGCGGGGTGCCTATTCGCCGTTGTGGGGTTTGCCACGTGGGCGGGTGCGGGTGCGTCGGGGCTCGTCGCGCCCACGCGGCGGAGCCGCAACGTCACAGCCCCGCCCCCGTGGGTCCGTCATGCCGAGCCCATGTGATCAAGCCTCCGCAGGATCACGCCCTCTCTCAGGGCCCAGGGGCAGATCTCCAGGTTGTCCACTCCGAAGAGGTCCATCGTGCCCTCGGCGACCAGGGCGCCGGCCAGGAGCTGGTTGGCGCGGCCTTCCGAGACTCCGGGGAGTACGGCGCGTTCGGCGGTGGTCATGCCCGCCAGGCGTGGGACCCAGGCCTCCAGGGACTCGCGCTTGAGTTCGCGCTGGACGTACAGGCCGTCGGCGGAGCGGGCGGCGCCGGCGATACGGGCCAGTTGCCTGAAGGTCTTGGACGTGGCGACGACGTGGTCGGGGGCGCCGAAACGGCTGAATTCGCCGACGGTACGAGCGATCTGCGCACGGACATGGCGGCGCAGGGCCCTTATGTCGTCCGGTTGGGGCGGGTCCCCGGGCAGCCAGCCGGCGGTGAGGCGGCCCGCGCCGAGCGGCAGGGAGACGGCCGCGTCGGGCTCCTCGTCGATGCCGTACGCGATCTCCAGCGAGCCCCCGCCGATGTCGAGGACGAGCAGCTTGCCCGCGGACCAGCCGAACCAGCGGCGGGCGGCGAGGAAGGTCAGCCGGGCCTCCTCCGCGCCGGTGAGGACCTGCAGCTCCACACCCGTCTCCGCCTGCACGCGCGCGAGGACGTCGTCGGCGTTGCTGGCCTCGCGCACGGCGGAGGTCGCGAACGGGAGCAGATCCTCGACGCCCTTGTCCTCGGCGGCCTGAAGCGCCTCGTGAACGACGGAGATGAGCCTGTCGACCCCGCCGGGGGCGACAGCTCCGCTCTCGTCGAGAAGTTGGGCAAGGCGCAACTCCGCCTTGTGCGAATGGGCGGGAAGGGGGCGCGCGCCTGGGTGTGCGTCCACCACCAGCAGATGCACCGTGTTCGATCCCACGTCGAGGACACCGAGTCTCATGTACGGAACGCTACTGCCACCTGGGCGGACTTCCGTCCTCCGTGCTGTCCCTGGAGGGGTCTCGGGCGACTTACCCTGGACGCGTGCCAAAGACGAAAAAGGCGAAGGACGACAAGGCGGCCAAATCTGTCGGCGGTTCTTCGCCGGAGAAGCAGGCGAAGCTGTCGAAGCAGTCCAAGCAGTCGAAGAAGGCCCTGGCGGACGACGAGAAGGGCCTCGACTTTGCGCGGGCGTGGGTGGAGTTCCCTGATCCGGCGGACGACGAACAGGTCTTCCGCTGCGATCTGACATGGCTGACCTCCCGCTGGAACTGCATCTTCGGCAGCGGCTGCCAGGGCATCCAGGCGGGCCGCGCGGACGACGGGTGCTGCACGCTGGGCGCCCACTTCTCCGACGAGGACGACGAGAAGCGGGTCGCCGAGCACGTGGCGCGGCTCACGCCGGAGATCTGGCAGCACCACGACGTCGGCACGAAGACGGGCTGGATCTCGGAGGACGACGAGGGCTCCCGGCAGACCCGCCCCTACCAGGGCTCGTGCATCTTCCAGAACCGGCCCGGCTTCGCGGGCGGCGCGGGCTGCTCGCTGCACATCCTGGCCCTGAGGGAGGGCCGCGAGCCGCTGGAGACCAAGCCGGACGTCTGCTGGCAGCTGCCGGTGCGGCGGACCTACGACTGGATCGACCGGCCCGACGACACCCGCGTGCTCCAGGTGTCGATCGGTGAGTACGACCGGCGCGGCTGGGGCCCGGGCGGCCACGATCTGCACTGGTGGTGCACCTCGGCGACCTCGGCGCACGGCGCGGGCGACCCGGTGTACGTGTCCTACCGGGCCGAGCTGACCGAGCTGATGGGCAAGGCCGGCTACGACCGTCTGGCCGAGCTGTGCGAGGAGCGGCTGGCCTCGCAGCTGCCGTTGCTGGCACCTCATCCGGCGGATCCGGTCGACTGACCCCTACGGAGCGGCCACGGTGGGGTCGCCGCCGCCCGCGGGCGGCGTGGGCGAGCCCCCCGGGTCGGTCGGGGCGGTGTCGCTGGGGGTCGGTTCCGGGTCCGGTGACGAGGGCGGGTCGGCCGGCGTGGGGTCCGAGACGACCGTTGCCGTCGGTGTCGGGTCCGGGCCGGGCGGGGGCGGGTCGCCCGGGTCGGGGTCGGAGGGACGGGGCGCCCTGCCGTAACCCTCGATGGTCACGACGGCACCGGCGGGCGCGATCGCCACGCGCGCGCTCCAGCGGCCGGACGGCTCGCGCAGATGATCGACGTACACCTTGATCGTCACCGTGTCACCGGGGTCGAGGGTTCCCGACGACCGGCTCAGATAGAGCCAGGGGGCGGCCGTGGTCGCGGACCAGCGGACCGGGGCGGACCCGGTCGCGGTGAGGGTGATGAGTGTGGTGTCGCCGCTGTGCCCGGCCGACACACCCAGGCGGGCCTGGCCCTTCCGGTCGCCGCCGGTGACGCTGACGACCTCGACGGAGACAGCACCGGAACCCTTGCCGAAGCGGCCGCCGGGGCTGGTCCTGGCGTTGCCAGCATTCGCGTATCCGTCGCCCGCCGCCTCACCGTCGAGACTGCCCGGGCCCCGCGCCTCGCTGGCCGAGGCCGAGCGGCCGTCCTGGCCCTCGACGGCCGGCTCACCCCGGTACGCGGCCCACAGGGCGAGCACCGGGGCGGCGACGACGGTGGCGACGACCGTCGTCGTGACGGCACGCGCGCGCAGGCGCTCTCTTCGGGCGGCGCGGTCCTTGGGGTCCATCGGAAATCCGCGCCGGTCGAAGCGCGGGGCGGCGCTCCCCCGCGCGCGGGGAAGGTGCGCCACGGCGGAGCGCAGGGCCGCGCGGGGCGCCTCCAGGACCGGCAGCTCGGCGGGCGTGACACTGGCGCCGGGCCAGCGGCCGGGCACGGCGCGCTCGGCGGTACGGCGGCAGCGCGGGCAGTCGTCGACATGCCGGACGAGCTCACGGCGTACAGCCGTACTGAGCACGAGCCGGCTGTCGCCCGTGAGACGGGCCACGTCCGGGCAGGCGCCGGTCTCGACGACGGCGAGCGCCGCGCGCGTGCGCTCCACTTCGCAGGCGGCCGTGGCGAGCAGCTCGCGGGCTGCTGCCGGGTCCATGCCGAGGACGGCGGCGACCTCGGGGGCGGCCAAGTGGTGGCGCACGGCGAGTTCGAGCGCCTCGCGCTGCTCCGGGGTGGTGCCGGCCGCCTCCGGCCAGGCGAGCAGGGCGAGTTCACGCCGGCGCTGCTTCTGGGTCTCTTCGGCGACCGGCGGTGCGGCGGGCTGTGCGGGAGGCTTCCGGCCGGCGGTGGGGCGGCCCGCCGCGTGGGTGCCCTGACGTTTCTGCCTGGCCTCGGCCAGCTTGCGCAGACACGCCCAGCGGGCCAGTGCGTACAGCCAGGCCCTGCGGTCGTCGGCGCCGTCCGGGCCACGGCGGCGCTCGGCGAGCGCGAGGGCGTCCCCGAGGGCGGCGGTCGCCGCCTCGTGCTCGCACAGCACGGACAGACAGTAGGTGAACAGGCCGTCCAGATACGGCTCGCAGCGCGCGAACGGCCGCTGGGCCAGCGAGCGTGCGGCGGCGCGGTCACGCGCTTCCCGGTGGGCCCGGTGAGCGCCGGTGGTACGGATCGAGGTCTCCGAACTGCTGCTCATCCATGGACCGTAGGCGGCGTACGGCAGCCCCTTCCTCCCGCTTGAGCACATTTAATCCGTACGGGTGAAACGATCCCTCATGTCCATGGTCCCGTGAGCGGCCGGGCAGCGCGGGAGGAACACCATCCTCCGCCCTCGGGCGTTGTCAGTGGCCTCGGCTACGGTTCCGTCCATGGCTGCCCGTGCGAAGACCACCAAGGACCGTCCGTCCTACCGCTGCACCGAGTGCGGCTGGCAGACGGCCAAGTGGCTCGGCCGCTGCCCGGAATGCCAGGCATGGGGGACGGTCGAGGAGTACGGCGCGCCCGCTGTCCGTACGACGACGCCGGGACGTGTCACCACCTCCGCCCTGCCCATCGGCCAGGTCGACGGGCGCCAGGCCACCGCCCGTCCCACCGGTGTGCCCGAGCTGGACCGGGTGCTCGGCGGCGGGCTGGTGCCCGGTGCCGTCGTCCTGCTCGCGGGCGAGCCCGGCGTCGGCAAGTCCACGCTCCTGCTCGACGTGGCGGCCAAGTCGGCGAGTGACGAGCACCGCACCCTGTATGTGACCGGCGAGGAGTCGGCGAGCCAGGTGCGGCTGCGCGCCGACCGCATCAAGGCCATCGACGACCACCTGTATCTGGCCGCCGAGACCGATCTGGCCGCCGTGCTCGGCCACTTGGACGCGGTCAAGCCGTCGCTGCTGATCCTCGACTCGGTGCAGACGGTCGCCTCGCCGGAGATCGACGGCGCCCCCGGCGGCATGGCGCAGGTGCGGGAGGTCGCGGGGGCCCTGATCCGGGCCTCCAAGGAGCGCGGGATGTCCACGCTCCTTGTGGGCCATGTCACCAAGGACGGCGCCATCGCCGGGCCCCGTCTCCTCGAACACCTCGTGGACGTCGTCCTGCACTTCGAGGGCGACCGCCACGCACGCCTCCGGCTCGTACGCGGTGTCAAGAACCGCTACGGCGCGACGGACGAGGTCGGCTGCTTCGAACTGCACGACGAGGGCATCACGGGGCTTGCCGACCCGAGCGGGCTTTTCCTGACCCGGCGTGACGAGCCCGTCCCGGGCACCTGCCTGACCGTCACCCTGGAGGGCCGCCGTCCCTTGGTGGCCGAGGTCCAGGCGCTCACCGTCGACTCGCAGATCCCCTCCCCCCGGCGCACGACCTCGGGTCTGGAGACCTCCCGCGTCTCGATGATGCTGGCCGTCCTCGAACAGCGGGGCCGGATCAGCGCCCTGGGCAAAAGGGACATCTACTCCGCGACGGTCGGCGGTGTGAAGCTCTCGGAGCCCGCCGCCGACCTCGCGATCGCCCTGGCGCTGGCGTCGGCCGCGAGCGACACCCCGCTGCCGCAGAACCTCGTCGCGATCGGCGAGGTGGGACTCGCGGGCGAGGTGAGACGGGTCACGGGCGTCCAGCGCCGGCTCACCGAAGCACACCGTCTGGGCTTCACGCACGCCCTGGTACCGGCCGATCCCGGCAAGATCCCGCCAGGCATGAAGGTGCTGGAAGTGGCGGACGTGGGGGACGCCCTGAGAGTCCTTCCGCGCTCGCGTCGACGAGACGCCCCACAGGAGGCGGAGGACCGCCGGTAGACTTTGCCCTGGTCTCGCCCGTCCGTACGAACCGAGAGTGCGGACGGGAGCGCCAGAAGAACCTGCGACCGGAGGAGTGCAGTGGCAGCCAACGACCGGGCAGCAGCTCCCGGAAAGTCCGGTGGGAGTTCCGGTGCCGATGGCCTGATGCGCGCCTCACTGAGCGCCGTGGCACCCGGCACGGCGCTGCGCGACGGCCTGGAGCGGGTTCTCCGCGGCAACACCGGCGGCCTCATCGTGCTCGGCTCCGACAAGACCGTCGAGACCATGTGCACGGGTGGATTCGTCCTGGATGTCGAGTTCACCGCGACCCGGCTGCGCGAGCTGTGCAAGCTGGACGGCGGCATCGTGCTGTCCTCGGACCTGTCGAAGATCCTGCGGGCCGGGGTGCAGCTGCTCCCGGACCCGACGATCCCCACCGAGGAGACGGGCACCCGGCACCGCACCGCGGACCGGGTCAGCAAGCAGGTCGGCTTCCCCGTCGTCTCCGTCTCCCAGTCCATGCGGCTGATCGCGCTGTACGTGGACGGCCAGCGCCGCGTCCTGGAGGACTCGGCGGCGATCCTGTCCCGTGCCAACCAGGCCCTGGCGACCCTGGAGCGCTACAAGCTCCGCCTCGACGAGGTCGCGGGGACGCTGTCGGCGCTGGAGATCGAGGACCTGGTGACCGTGCGGGACGTCTCCGCGGTGGCCCAGCGTCTGGAGATGGTGCGCCGTATCGCCACCGAGATCGCGGAATACGTGGTCGAACTGGGCACGGACGGACGGCTGCTCGCCCTCCAGCTGGACGAGCTGATCGCGGGCGTGGAGCCCGAGCGCGAGCTCGTCGTGCGGGACTATGTCCCCGAGCCCACCGCCAAGCGCTCCCGCACGGTCGACGAGGCGCTGTACGAGCTCGACGCCCTCACCCATGCCGAGCTCCTCGAACTGCCCACGGTGGCCCGGGCGTTGGGCTACACCGGCTCGCCCGAGGCGCTCGACTCGGCGGTGTCCCCGCGGGGCTTCCGCCTGCTGGCGAAGGTGCCGCGGCTCCCGGGCGCGATCATCGACCGGCTCGTGGAACACTTCGGCGGCCTGCAGAAGCTGCTCGCCGCGAGCGTGGACGACCTGCAGACGGTGGACGGCGTCGGCGAGGCCCGCGCCCGCAGCGTCCGCGAGGGCCTGTCCCGGCTGGCGGAGAGCTCGATCCTAGAGCGGTACGTCTAAGAAGACGCACCGCCCGCCCGGCTACCGGAGCGGTGTGTCTCAGGGCGTCCCGAAGGGGCCCGGGGCCGCGTCCCTGTGCGGCTCCGCCGCGTGGGCGCGACCAGCCACGACGGCGCCGCAGACGGCCGACGACGCATCGCGGCACGTCCAGCGGAGCGCTCAGTCGTTCTCCAGCACGAACGAGGTCCGCGCCTTCGCGTACCCCGGTGTCTTCGCCTCCACCAGATACGTGCCCGCCGCGGCCGACCCCGCCGGAGGCGTCGCGCAGCGGGCGGCGCTCGGCTTGCGGTCCCACTTCACGGTGTACGTGATGGTGCTGTGGGCGGGCACCCGGAAGAGTTGGCTGCCGGAGGCCTTCGGGCAGTCGGCGGAGGACCAGTAGGCGTCGTCGGCGCCCGCCCGGGTGATTGTCAGCACCGCGTTCTTCGGGCCGAGGTCGACCTTGCAGTCGCCGGCGGAGGAGTTCTTCACGGTGAGCTCGATGGCGGGCGTCTGGCCGGGCTCGTACGAGTTGCCGGCGCTGCGCAGGGTCAACGTGACCGTGCTCGCCGTGCAGTTGGGCAGGGTCGAGCCGACCGGAAGCGCGTCGCCGGTGCTGACACCGCCGGTCGTGCCGCCCACCGAGCCGCCGCCCGCGGATCCGTCCGAGGAGCCGCCCGAACCGCCGGAGTCACCGGACCCGGAGCCCGTGCCGGTGTCCGATCCGGAACCGGAGCCCGATCCCGACCCGCCGGAGCCCCCGCCGCTCGACTCGTCGCGCCCGCCCGGCGCTTGGCTGATCGCCGGTCCGGAGCCGGACGGGCCCGGGGTGATCGACGGCGCGGGATTCTTGCCGTTGGTACCGTCCGCGCCGTTGTTTCCGCCCGACCCGCTGGAGCCGACCACCCAGGCGATCAGCAGCGCCAACAGGGCGAGCATGGACAGCAGTACGGCCCTCCGACGCCAGTAGATGGAGGAGGGAAGCGGCCCGACAGGATTGCGCAGAGATCCCACGGCGCAAACTGTACGAGACATCGGGTCGTTCGCTTGTACCACCCGCCGCCCGGACCCACAACTTTTCCGGATCATCATCCCGGACACCCTTGTCGTGCCACCTGGGGTGGCGCTCCCGGCGACCCCCCGCTCCCCCGTGGGAGGATCGGAAGGCCATGACTGCGCCCACGAAGCCCCCGCACAGCAGCCCCTCCGACGCCCTCTCCGGTGCCTCGCAGGGAGAGGACCTCCACGCCCCCGTCATCGACTGGTTCGACGCGCATGCCCGTGATCTGCCCTGGCGGCGGCCCGAGGCCGGTGCGTGGGGTGTGATGGTCAGCGAGTTCATGCTTCAGCAGACGCCGGTGAACCGGGTCCTGCCCGTCTACGAGCAGTGGCTGGCCCGCTGGCCCCGCCCCGCCGATCTCGCCGCGGAAGCCCCCGGCGAGGCCGTCCGCGCCTGGGGCCGGCTCGGCTACCCGCGCCGCGCCCTGCGGCTGCACGGCGCCGCCCTCGCCATAACGGAACGGCACGACGGCGACGTACCGACCGACCATGCGCAACTGCTCGCGCTGCCCGGCATCGGCGAGTACACGGCCGCGGCCGTCGCCTCCTTCGCCTACGGACAGCGGCATCCCGTCCTGGACACCAATGTGCGCCGGGTGTTCGCGCGGGCCGTCACCGGAGTGCAGTACCCGCCGAACGCCACCACCGCCGCCGAACGCAGGCTCGCCCGCACGCTGTTGCCCGAGGACGTGCCGACCGCCGCGCGCTGGGCCGCCGCCTCCATGGAGCTCGGGGCGCTGGTGTGCACGGCCAAGAACGAGACCTGCGGGCGCTGCCCGATCGCCGCACAGTGCGCCTGGCGGCTAGCGGGGAAGCCGGAGCACGACGGGCCGCCGCGCCGCGGCCAGACCTACGCGGGCACGGACCGGCAGGTGCGCGGCAAGCTGCTGGCCGTGCTGCGGGAGGCGCACGCGCCCGTCCCGCAGGCGGCGTTGGACCGGGTGTGGCACGAGCCGGTGCAGCGTGCCCGGGCGCTGGACGGTCTGGTCTCGGACGGTCTGGTGGAGCCTCTGCCCGGTGGTCTGTTTCGGTTGCCGCTGACCCCGCCGCACCCCAAATCGCCCTGAACCAGGGCCATTCGGTGCGCCTCTTTACCCCGTTCCTACGGCTGTTACACAACCGACGGACAGCCGAGTGCTGGCCGCGCGCTGCTTCGGACAGCGCCGTGACAACCCGTCCGTAGCTTCTTTGCCATGCCGCACGGACCGCGGCACACAGGCAGAGGACAACCGGCAGCAGGCGGGTCGGGAACGGGGACGGGAGGCGGTTGATCATGGCGCAGGGCGAGGTGCTCGAATTCGAGGAGTACGTCCGCACCCGGCAGGACGCGCTGCTGCGCAGTGCACGCCGGCTGGTCCCGGACCCGGTCGACGCGCAGGATCTGCTGCAGACGGCACTGGTGCGGACGTACGGCCGCTGGGAGGGCATCTCGGACAAGCGGCTCGCGGACGCCTATCTGCGCCGGGTCATGATCAACACGCGGACGGAGTGGTGGCGGGCCCGCAAGCTCGAGGAAGTGCCCACCGAGACACTCCCGGAGGCCCCCGTCGACGACTCGACCGAGCAGCACGCGGACCGCGCCCTGCTGATGGACGTCATGAAGGTGCTCGCTCCCAAGCAGCGCAGTGTCGTGGTGCTGCGACACTGGGAGCAGATGTCCACGGAGGAGACGGCCGCCGCCCTCGGCATGTCGGCCGGAACGGTCAAGAGCACGCTGCACCGGGCGCTCGCCCGGCTCCGCGAGGAGCTGGAGAGCCGCGATCTGGACGCACGCGCGCTGGAGCGTGAGGAGCGGGAGCGTTGCGCGGCCTGATCTGCGCCGGGCCAACACCGGCCCGAGGGACCAAACAGGCGGCGATCACGGCACTGGCCGTGGTCGCCGCCCTCGCCCTTTCCGTCTCCGCGTGCGGCACGGGCGGGACCGGTGCCCGCGACGAGGGCCCGGCGCACTCCGACTATGTGGCGGGCGCCACACCCTCGCCCGCCTCGGCCGCTCCCAGCAGCACCCCCGACCCGGTGGACGCGGTGCGTCTCGTCAAGGCGGATCCCCAGGTCTCCAGGGAGGTCAAGAGCGAACTGAAGCCGTGCGTCGGCGACGAGTACCCCGTCGACGTCTCCTACGGCGACCTGACCGGGGCGTCGGCCGAGGACGTCGTGGTCAACGTTCTGACGTGCAGTGACGCGGTCGGAGTCGGCTCGTACGTATATCGCGCGGACGACGGCCGGTACGAGAATGTGTTCAAGTCCGAGGAGCCTCCGGTCTACGCAGAGATAGACCGGGGCGCCCTGGTGGTGACCAAGCAGGTGTACGAGGGGGGCGATCGGGTGTCGAGCCCGTCCGGCGAGGACGTGATCACCTACGCCTGGACCTCGGGCCGGTTCGTCAAGAAGTACAGCACGCGCACCGAGTACAGCGACGCCGTCGGGGGCGAGCCCTCGCCGGTGCCCGACACCTGAGCCGCGGATCTCCCCGCGGAGTGAACCGATCGGGCCCCCCGGTCCGATTATCTGGTACCGGTCCATGGGCGACCGTTCACGAGCAACGGCAGAACGAGAGGTGAGAACAGCGGGATGGCAGACCAGACCCATGTCCTGTTCGTCGAGGACGACGACGTCATCCGCGAGGCCACCCAGCTCGCCCTGGAGCGGGACGGCTTCGCGGTCACGGCCATGCCCGACGGGCTGTCGGGCCTGGAGGCGTTCCGCGCCGACCGCCCCGACATCGCCCTCCTGGACGTCATGGTCCCCGGCCTCGACGGGGTCAGCCTCTGCCGCCGTATCCGGGACGAGTCGACCGTCCCGGTGATCATGCTGTCCGCCCGTGCCGACTCGATCGACGTCGTCCTGGGTCTGGAGGCCGGCGCCGACGACTATGTGACGAAGCCGTTCGACGGTGCCGTCCTGGTCGCCCGGATCCGCGCGGTGCTGCGCCGATTCGGTCACGCCGGCGGCAGCGACCGGGCGGACGACTCCGCCGCCGCGGCGGACGCCGGCGTGCTCACCTTCGGCGAACTGGAGGTCGACACCGAGGGCATGGAGGTGCGCCGGGCCGGTCAGCCGGTGGCGCTGACGCCGACCGAGATGCGGCTGCTGCTGGAGTTCTCCTCCGCTCCGGGCACGGTCCTGTCCCGCGACAAGCTCCTGGAGCGCGTGTGGGACTACGGCTGGGGCGGGGACACCCGCGTGGTGGACGTCCATGTGCAGCGGCTGCGTACGAAGATCGGCCAGGACCGGATCGAGACGGTCCGCGGCTTCGGCTACAAGTTGAAGGCCTGAGCAGGGGTATCAGAAGTATGCGGGGGAACTTCCGACGCCCGGTCCCGAAGCACGGGGGCAGACGTGCGGCGCCGGGCCGGCAGCTCACCACGGGGATGCGCACCGGTCTGCGGTGGAAGCTCAGCGCGGCCATCGCGCTGGTCGGCGCGCTGGTGGCGATCGCGCTCAGCCTGGTGGTGCACAACGCGGCCCGGGTCTCGATGCTGGACAACGCGCGCGACCTCGCGGACGAGCGTGTCCAGATCGCCCAGCGCAACTACGAGCTGTCCGGGCGGCCGAACTTCCCCAACATCAAGATCGACGACCCGCAACTGCCCGGCGAGCTGCGGCAGAAGGTCGAGCAGGGCCGCAGAGCGACCTATGTCACCGACGACGCCCGCAGCGGGCCCGACATATGGGCCGCCGTGCCGGTGAAGGACGGGCATGTGCTGTCCCTGCACACCGGGTTCACCGACCGCAGCACCGACATCCTCTATGACCTCGACAAGGCCCTCGTGATCGGCTCCATCGCGGTCGTCCTCGGCGGCAGCGCGCTCGGCGTGGTCATCGGCGGCCAGTTCTCGCGCCGGCTGCGCAAGGCGGCGGCCGCCGCCAACCAGGTCGCCAACGGCGAGCCGGACGTGCGCGTGCGGGACGCCATCGGCGGGGTCGTCCGGGACGAGACCGACGACCTCGCGAGCGCCGTGGACGCCATGGCGGACGCCCTCCAGCAGCGGCTGGAGGCCGAACGCCGGGTGACCGCCGACATCGCGCACGAGCTGCGCACCCCGGTGACCGGGCTGCTGACCGCCGCCGAACTGCTGCCGCCGGGCCGGCCGACGGAACTGGTCCTCGACCGGGCCAAGGCCATGCGCACCCTCGTCGAGGACGTCCTGGAGGTGGCCCGCCTGGACGGCGCCTCGGAGCGGGCCGAACTCCAGGACATCCTGCTGGGTGAGTTGGTCAGCCGGCGGGTGGCGGCGAAGGACCCGACGATCGAGGTGCATGTGGTGCACGAGTCGATGGTCACCACCGACCCCCGGCGCCTGGAACGCGTCCTGTTCAACCTGCTGGCCAACGCGGCACGGCACGGCAAGCCGCCGATCGAGGTCAGCGTCGAGGGCCGGGTCATCCGGGTGCGCGACCACGGCCCCGGCTTCCCCGAGGATCTGCTCGCCGAGGGCCCGAGCCGCTTCCGGACGGGCAGCCGCGACCGTGCCGGACACGGTCACGGCCTCGGTCTGACCATCGCGGCAGGTCAGGCCCGGGTGCTGGGCGCCCGGCTGACCTTCCGCAACGTACGGCAGGCGGGGGCGCCGGAGCACGTACCGGCGGAGGGGGCGGTGGCGGTGCTGTGGCTGCCGGAGCACGCGCCCACGAACACGGGCAGCTACCCGATGCTGCCGTAGGACTGCCGTCGCCGCGGGACAGGCCCCAGCCGAAGTCCGGATCGGCCCAGTCGCGGTCCATGGCGTCCTTGGCGAGACGCAGCCGCCGCAGCTTGTCCATGGGCCGATGGTGGCACGCGGCACTGACATCGGCCGAGATCGGCACAATCCAGCCCGTCCGGCGTTTGAGAACGAGGTCCTTCGGGCCGACCGGGGGTCTGGGGGCAGAGCCCCCAGCCAGCCCCGCCCTCAGCCGACCGCAGGTCAGACCGCCTCGGCGACCGTCTGCTGCGGCGCAGCCTCGTCGCTCTTCTCCGGCCCCGCCCCCTTCAGCGGAACCTCCTTCACGAACACCGCCGCCACCAACGCGACCACCGCGACGACCGCCCCCAGCAGGAACGCCGTGTGCGTACCCGCCGACACCGCGTGCTGGTACGCCTCCCGTACCGCCGCAGGCAATGTCGGCAGACTCGGCGCATCCAGCTGCGCGGACCGCTCGGTCACCTTGGACCCCAGCGCCCCGGCCCGCTCGGCCATGACGTCCTGGACCCGGTTGTTGAACAGCGCGCCCATGATCGCGACTCCGAAGGACGCGCCGAGCGTACGGAACAGGGTGGTGGACGAGGACGCGACGCCCATGTCCTTCATCTCCACGCTGTTCTGCGCGACGAGCATGGTGATCTGCATCAGACAGCCCATGCCGAGACCGACGACGGCCATGAACACACCGGAGGTGAACCGGCTCGTGCCGGTGTCCATCAGCGACAGCAGATACAGCCCGACGACCATCAGGACGCTGCCGAGGACCGGGAAGACGTAGTACCTGCCGGTGCTCGTGGTCACTCGCCCCGCGACCATCGACATGACGAGCATCGCACCCAGCATCGGCAGGAGCAGCAGCCCGGAGTTGGTCGCGGAGGCGCCCTGCACCGACTGCTGGTACAGCGGCAGGAAGAGGGTCGCGCCGAACATCACGAAGCCGGTGATGAAGCCGATGACCGACATCAGTGTGAAGTTGCGGCTGCGGAAGATGTGCAGCGGCACGATCGGCTCGGCGGCCCTGGTCTGCCAGAACACGAACCCGATGAGCGCGGCGACGCCGATCCCGATGAGCTCCATGATCCGCGCGGACGACCAGGCGTACTCCGTGCCGCCCCAGGTGGTGACGAGCACGATGGCGGTGATGCCCACGGTCAGCAGGCCGGCGCCCAGGTAGTCGATCCGCGCCTGCGCCCGCTTCTTCGGCAGGTGCAGTACGGCGCTGATCGCGGCGAGGGAGACCACGCCGAGCGGCAGGTTGATGTAGAAGGACCAGCGCCAGCCCCAGTTGTCGGTGATGGTGCCGCCGACCAGCGGGCCGCCGATCATGGCGAGCGCCATCACGCCGGCCATCATGCCCTGGTACTTGCCGCGCTCCCGCGGTGGGATCAGATCACCGATGATCGCCATGACGCCGACCATCAGACCGCCCGCACCGAGGCCCTGCACGGCGCGGAACCCGATCAGCTCGCCCATGTTCTGGGCCATGCCGCTGAGCGCCGAGCCGATCAGGAAGATCACGATGGAGGTCATGAAGGCGCCCTTGCGCCCGTACATGTCCCCGAGCTTGCCCCAGATCGGGGTGGAGGCGGCGGTCGCGAGGGTGTACGCGGTCACCACCCAGGAGAGATGTTCGAGCCCGCCCAGCTCGCCCACGATCGTCGGCATCGCCGTGCCCACGATCATGTTGTCGAGCATCGCGAGCATCATCGTGATCATGAGCGCGAGCAGGACGACCCGCACACTTCTGGGCTGCTTTTCCGTCCCCGCCTCGACCGCCGCCGCGTCCGCCATGGTTCCCACTCCCCTGGGCACTCCCCGGCCGGCGGCTTACTTGCCGCCCGGCTAGTTCACTACACTGGGAAGGTAGCCCCGCAACTAGCCGGGCGTCAAGTAAGTTTCTCGGGGGTGCGAAGATGGGCGACACGATGGACGGCAGCAAGCAGCAGCGCCGCGGAAACACCCGCCAGCGCATCCAGGACGTGGCGCTCGAACTCTTCGCCGAGCAGGGCTACGAGAAGACCTCACTGCGGGAGATCGCCGAGCGCCTGGACGTCACCAAGGCCGCGCTCTACTACCACTTCAAGACCAAGGAAGAGATCATCGTCAGTCTCTTCGAGGATCTGACGCGGCCGATCAACGAGCTGATCGAGTGGGGCCGGGAACAGCCGCACTCCCTGGAGACGAAGCAGGAGCTCGTACGCCGCTACAGCAGGGCCCTGGCCGGGGCGGCCCCGCTGTTCCGCTTCATGCAGGAGAACCAGGCGACGGTGCGGGAGTTGAGCATCGGCGAGTCGTTCAAGAACCGCATGCTGGGCATGCGCGACATCATCGTCGACCCGGACGCGGACCTGGTCGCCCAGGTCCGCTGCGTCAGCGCGCTGTTCACGCTGCACGCCGGGATGTTCGTGATGCAGGACATCGAGGCCGATCCCGAGGAGAAGCGCGAGGCCGTCCTCCAGGTCGCGATCGACCTCGTGACCCAGGCGCATCAGGGTTCCTGAGCGCCTGTCGGACGTCAGAGCCTGTGTCAGACCTTCAGGCCCTTGGCGCGCAGGAAGGCGACCGGGTCGATGGCCGAGCCGTAGTTCGGGGTCTTACGGATCTCGAAGTGCAGGTGCGGACCACTGGAGTTGCCCGTGTTGCCGGACCGGGCGATGTGCTGGCCGGTCTTGACGACCTGGCCGACGCTCACGTCGATGCGCGAGAGGTGGGCGTACTGCGAGTAGGTGCCGTTGCCGTGCTTGATGACGATGGCGTTGCCGTACGCCGGGCCGTCACCGGCGCCGTTGCCACCCGCCTTGACGACGGTGCCGCCGTGCGTGGCCATGACGTTGGTGCCGCTCGGCACGGCGAAGTCCTGCCCGCTGTGGGTGGACTGCCACATGCCGCCCGCCTGCGCGAACTTGGCGGAGAGGGCGTACTTCTTCACCGGGTCGACCCAGGAGACGGCCTTCTTGGCGGCGGCAGCCTTCTTCGCGGCTGCGGCGGCCTTCTTGGCAGCGGCGACGGCCTTGGCCTTCGCCTTCGCGGCCGCGGCGGCCTGCGCAGCCTTGGCGGCCCTGGCCTGCGCGGCGGCCTGCGCCTGGACGGCGCTCGCGGTGGTGGCGGCCGGGGCGGCGGCCGCGCTGGTGTCGGCGGCGACCGCGACCCCGGCCCCCAGTACGGCCGTAGCCCCCAGGCCGGCGGCCATGAAGGCCGCACGAGTACGGAGCCGGGACGTACGGGAAGAACGGGACGAGACGCGCTGGGACATGGAAACCTCATGGGAACGGGGACAGGAAGACCACCCGGCGTTCAGACACCTGCCGAATGGGCCATCCCTTGGTAACCCCGCGACCAGCGGACTCCCAAACCCCCCATCTACGACGGGAGCTAGTACTCCACCGCAAAGCTCACCACCTATTGACAGAGCTGCCATCCGGGACGAATCCACCCATAGCAACCGGGTTGTTCCTTAACGGGCGAGATATATGTCCGTTTTGCCCAAATGACGCCATCCACTATTCCACCTAGTAACGGACAAATCGCCTGTGCGGCATGTCACCGGCGGCAAAGATCCAAGCACCGGGGAATGTGACGGGCGCTACGCTGCTGGCCAGTCAACAAGGTTGGGGAATGTGACGACATGCCCCGAGGGGGAGGCCGAGTGGATCCGACGGTCATCGGCATCAGGCTTGCGTCGAGCCTGGTCGGTCCGCTGGTGAAGAGGCTGTTCGTGACCGAAGGCCCCGGCGCCGGGCTGGTCGACAAGCCGGTGCGGATATCGGGGTTCGTCTCGTTCAAGGGTGAGCACCGCACCCTCGACAAGGCCGCCCTGCTCAAGCTCTCCGCCGAGCTGGTGCGCCAGTCAACGAAGACCGGCGAGCGTCCCCTCCACGCCGACGAGGAACAGGCCGTCGTGCACGCCCTCGCCGACACCCTGCACGCCCTCGGCGACCTCACCATGACGGACGCCCAGGCCGTCGAGCTCGGACACGAAGTCCTGGCCGCCGGCCTCCGGTCCGCGAGCGGCAATCCGGACCGGGACCTGTCCTTCGACGCGAGCCTGCTCTACGGCAGCCTGCTCACCACGGCCTGTCTGCACATCGTCCACTTCTTCACCCAGCGGTCCACCTTTGTCGCCCGCACCCTCGTCGAGCAGAGCCGCCGGCAGCGCCAACTCATCGCCAAGGTGGACGAGTTGATCGCCCGGACGCCCCCGGTCGGCGGCACCGACACGGCCTTCGAGGAGCGCTATCTGTCGTACGTCGTCACCCGGCACAGCCATCTCACGATCTACGGCATCGACCTGACCGACTCCCCCGACCGCTGGCCCCTGGATGCCGCCTACCTCAGTCTCCAGGCGCTGGGACCGGCCGAGGACGACCACGCGACCGGGCCCGGCGGGCTGCAGATCGCCGCCGCCGCGACCGCGCGGCCCGCCGAACAGGCCCTCGCCGAGCGCGACCGGGTGCTGCTGCGCGGGGTGGCCGGCTCCGGCAAGACGACCCTCGTGCAGTGGCTCGCGGTGACATCGGCGCGGGGCGAGCGCGGTGACCGGATCCCGTTCGTGCTGCCCCTGCGCAGTCTCGTCCGCCGTCCCGACGGCCTCCCGGCCCCCGACGCCTTCCTGGCCGCCGTACGCGTCCCCTTCCACGCCTCACAGCCGGACGGCTGGGCGGACCGGGTGCTCGGCGCCCGCCGCGGACTGCTCCTGGTCGACGGGATCGACGAGATCCCCGAGCGGGACCGCGAGCACACCCGCCGCTGGCTGCGCGACCTGCTGGACGTCTATCCCGGCAACCGGTGGCTGGTCACCTCCCGCCCCTCCGCCGTACGGGAGGACTGGCTCGCCCCGGACGGCTTCGCCGAGCTGGCCCTCACCCCCATGGGCCGGAGCGATGTCGCCGCGTTCATCGCCCGCTGGCACGCGGCGGCCCGCACCGGTGCCCCCGAGGCCGACCTCGACCGCCTCACCGGCTACGAGCACGGCCTCCTCGACGCCGTACGGACCAAACCCGACCTCGGCCGTCTCGCCACCAACCCCCTGATGTGCGGACTGATCTGCGCCCTGCACCGGGACCGGCGCGGCTACCTCCCGCACGGGCGGCAGGAGTTGTACGACGCCGCCCTGTCGATGCTGCTCGCCCGCCGGGACGAGGAGCGGGACATGTTTCCCCGAGGAGGCGGCGAGGGCGTCCACCTCACCGAGCTCCCCCAGATCCAACTGCTCCAGCGGCTCGCCTACTGGCTGATCCGCAACAACCAGTCGGAGATGGACCGCGAGCGCGCCGAGCGCATCGTGGCGGACGTCCTGCCGTCGCTGCCGGCCGCCGCGGCGCAGGGCGACGCCCGGAAGATCCTGCGGTATCTGCTCGTCCGCAGCGGGCTGCTGCGGGAACCCTCCGCCGGCACGGTCGAGTTCGTGCATCGCACCTTCCAGGACTACCTGGGCGCGAAGGCGGCCGTCGAGGACGGCGACTTCGGGCTGCTCGTCCGCGGTGCGGTGGACGAACAGTGGGCGGACGTGGTCCGCATGGCGGTGGCGCACGCCCGGCCCCGTGAACGGGCCGAACTGCTCACCGACCTGACCGGGTCGGCACGGCACCTGGACGGCCCGGCGGCCACCCGGGTACGGCTCCTCGCCCTGGCCTCACTGGAACACGCCACCCAGCTCGACCCGGCCGTCCGGGCCGCCGTGGAGCGCGACGCCGCGACGCTCATCCCGCCCCGGACCACGGAGGAGGCCCGCGCCCTCGCCTCGGCCGGCCCCCTCGCCCTGGAACTGCTGCCGGGCCCGGAGGGCCTGAGCGACGCAGAAGCACGAGCGGTCGTGGTCACGGCGTCCCTGATCGGGACGGAGGCGGCGATGGGGGTGCTGGCCCGGTTCCGGGACCATCGGGCGGTGGATGTCCGCGCCCAGCTCTCCTGGAGCTGGTGGCGTTTCGACACCCGACGGTACGCCGAGGAGATCATCGCCCATCTGCTCCCGGACGACCTCTTCTTCTCCGTGCGTTCCAGGGAGCAGTTGCGTGCCCTGTGCGACCTCGGCGGCAGGCCGGCCGTGCAGCTCCTCGACGGGACCGACCCGGCCGAGCTGAGCGCCGCGCCCTCTCCCGACACGGTGACCCGCCTGCATGTGGGCGAGTGCGGGGAGCTCAACGACCTGAACTGTCTGACGCCCCTGCGCCGGCTCAGCCACCTGTCCCTGTACGGATCCCCACTGCTGGAGGAGCTCTCCCCGCTCGCGCGTCTGCCCTTGCAGCAGCTGTCCCTCAACCGCCTCGCCGGCCTCGAACGGCCTGGCGCCCTGGCCCCGTTCAGCGGCTCCGCCACCCTGTGGCACCTCAGCATCGGTGTGACGCTGATGGCGGCGAGCCTCCACGACGCCCTTCCGCAGGACGTGTCCCTGCGCTATCTGAGGGTCACGCCGAGGGCGGTCCAGCACACCGGCCTGCGCGGTCTCCATCGGCGCTGCTCGCTGAAGACGCTGAGCCTGGGCGGACTGTTCGACGACCTCCCCGCCGCAGACCACGATGAGATCGCCCTGCTCCCCGCCTTGGAGGAACTGCGCCTCGTCTGGCCGCCCGGCGGATGGACCGGCCCGCCCCTTCGCGGCGTCACCAGTCTGCGAATCAACCCGTTCATGGGTGACGAGGACCTCTCAGGGCTCCACGCGTCCTTTCCCGACGTACAGAACGTCACGCTCCAACTCGCCCCGAACGTCTACGAGATCCCCGATCGGATCCTTGCGCCCCTCCCGGTCCGACCCACCATCGTGAAATCGCACACGTCAGTGTGACGCACATCTCTAGCGACTTACCCTCCAGTAACCCTACGGTTCCCCTCGCGCCACTCGCCCCAACGAACATGCACCCGACAAAGCACGTATGGACGTGAGAGGACCCCCCACCATGAGCAGTCGCCACCTGGCGCGCCGCACAGCAGTCACCGTCGTCTCCGCGGCCGCCCTTGTGGCCATGGCCGCCCCGGCCGACGCCGCGACCACGACGAGCACCTCCACCACGGCCGCCGCTGCATCGGCGGGGGATGTCGACTACGCCACCTGGCAGAAGGACTGCCAGGCCGTGATGAACCAGGCCCTGCCGTATCTGAAGCAGCGCATCGCCGCCACCAAGCCGGGCGAGAAGCAGGCGATCGTCTTCGACATCGACAACACCACGCTGGAGACCGACTTCGGCTTCAGCTACCCGCAACCGGCCAACAAGCCGGTCCTGGACGTCGCCAAGTACGCCCAGGAGCACGGCGTCTCACTGTTCTTCGTGACCGCACGGCCCGGCATCATCTACACGTTCACCGACTACAACCTCAGGTACGACGGCTACAAGGTCTCCGGGCTGTACGTCCGCGGTCTGTTCGACCTCTTCAAGGACGTCGCCGCCTACAAGACCGCCCAGCGCGCCGACATCGAGAACAAGGGCTACACGATCATCGCGAACATCGGCAACAGCGCCACCGACCTGTCGGGCGGCCACGCCGAGAAGACGTACAAGCTGCCGGACTACAACGGTCAGCTGTCGTAACAGGCAGGCCTGCCATGCGAAAGGGGCCGGTGCTCCGAGAGCACCGGCCCCTTTCGGTCAGGCGAACCCCTTCGGGGTCACGCCTCCTTGCTCAGGTTCGGCCCGGCTCCGCCGGCGGCCTGCTCGATCGGCGGGACGTCCGGCAGGGCCGACTTCTCCTCGCCGCGGAAGGTGAAGGTCTGGTTCTCGCCCTCGCCCTCCGTCTCCACGACCACGATGTGACCGGGGCGCAGCTCGCCGAAGAGGATCTTCTCCGACAGCGTGTCCTCGACCTCGCGCTGGATGGTCCGGCGCAGCGGCCGGGCGCCCAGGACGGGGTCGTAACCCTTCTTGGACAGCAGCTCCTTGGCGGACTGGGAGAGCTCGATGCCCATGTCCCGGTCCTTCAGGCGCTCGTCCACCTTGCTGATCATCAGGTCGACGATCTTGAGGATGTCGTCCTGGGTCAGCTGCGGGAAGACGACCACGTCGTCGACGCGGTTGAGGAACTCGGGGCGGAAGTGCTGCTTGAGCTCGTCCTGGACCTTGTTCTTCATGCGCTCGTAGTTCGACTTCTTGTCACCGGAGGCCGCGAAGCCCAGGTTGAAGCCCTTGGAGATGTCCCGGGTGCCGAGGTTGGTCGTCATGATGATGACCGTGTTCTTGAAGTCCACGACCCGGCCCTGGGAGTCGGTCAGACGACCGTCCTCCAGGATCTGCAGCAGCGAGTTGAAGATGTCCGGGTGGGCCTTCTCGACCTCGTCGAACAGGACGACGGAGAACGGCTTGCGGCGGACCTTCTCGGTCAGCTGGCCGCCCTCTTCGTAGCCCACGTAGCCGGGAGGCGAACCGAACAGACGCGAGACCGTGTGCTTCTCGCTGAACTCCGACATGTCGAGGGAGATCAGCGCGTCCTCGTCGCCGAAGAGGAACTCGGCGAGCGCCTTGGACAGCTCGGTCTTACCGACACCGGACGGGCCGGCGAAGATGAACGAACCACCGGGACGCTTCGGGTCCTTCAGACCCGCACGCGTACGACGGATCGCCTTCGACAGCGCCTTGACGGCGTCGACCTGGCCGATGACCCGCTTGTGGAGCTCGTCCTCCATGCGCAGCAGACGCGAGGACTCCTCCTCGGTCAGCTTGAAGACCGGGATGCCGGTGGCGGTCGCGAGGACTTCGGCGATCAGCTCGCCGTCGACCTCGGCGACGACGTCCATGTCGCCGGCCTTCCACTCCTTCTCCCGCTTGGCCTTCGCGGCGAGGAGCTGCTTCTCCTTGTCACGCAGGGAGGCGGCCTTCTCGAAGTCCTGCGAGTCGATCGCGGACTCCTTGTCCCGGCGCACGCCCGCGATCTTCTCGTCGAACTCGCGCAGGTCCGGCGGCGCGGTCATCCGGCGGATACGCATCCGGGAGCCGGCCTCGTCGATCAGGTCGATGGCCTTGTCCGGCAGGAAGCGGTCGGAGATGTAGCGGTCGGCCAGCGTGGCGGCCTGGACCAGCGCCTCGTCCGTGATGGAGACGCGGTGGTGGGCCTCGTACCGGTCGCGCAGACCCTTGAGGATCTCGATCGTGTGCGGCAGGGACGGCTCGGCGACCTGGATGGGCTGGAAGCGGCGCTCCAGGGCCGCGTCCTTCTCCAGGTGCTTGCGGTACTCGTCCAGGGTGGTCGCACCGATGGTCTGCAGCTCACCGCGGGCCAGCATCGGCTTCAGGATGGAGGCCGCGTCGATGGCGCCCTCGGCGGCACCCGCACCGACCAGCGTGTGCAGCTCGTCGATGAACAGGATGATGTCGCCGCGGGTGCGGATCTCCTTGAGCACCTTCTTCAGGCGCTCCTCGAAGTCACCGCGGTAGCGGGAGCCGGCGACCAGGGCGCCGAGGTCCAGGGTGTAGAGGTGCTTGTCCTTGAGCGTCTCGGGCACCTCGCCCTTGACGATGGCCTGGGCGAGGCCCTCGACGACGGCGGTCTTGCCGACGCCGGGCTCACCGATCAGGACCGGGTTGTTCTTGGTACGGCGGGACAGTACCTGCATGACCCGCTCGATCTCCTTCTCGCGCCCGATGACCGGGTCGAGCTTGGACTCACGAGCGGCCTGGGTGAGGTTCCGGCCGAACTGGTCGAGGACCAGGGAGGTGGAGGGCGTGCCCTCGGCGGGACCGCCGGCGGTGGCGGCCTCCTTGCCCTGGTAGCCGGAGAGCAGCTGGATGACCTGCTGCCGCACCCGGTTGAGGTCGGCACCGAGCTTGACCAGGACCTGGGCGGCGACACCCTCGCCCTCACGGATCAGGCCGAGCAGGATGTGCTCCGTGCCGATGTAGTTGTGGCCGAGTTGAAGGGCCTCGCGGAGCGACAGCTCCAGGACCTTCTTGGCACGGGGGGTGAAGGGGATGTGCCCGGACGGGGCCTGCTGGCCCTGGCCGATGATCTCCTCCACCTGCTGGCGGACCGCCTCGAGCGAAATCCCGAGGCTCTCAAGGGCCTTGGCGGCGACACCCTCACCCTCGTGGATCAGGCCCAGGAGGATGTGCTCGGTGCCGATGTAGTTGTGGTTGAGCATCCGGGCTTCTTCCTGAGCCAGGACGACAACCCGCCGCGCGCGGTCGGTGAACCTCTCGAACATCGTTAATCGCTCCTCAGAGCGGTCAGGCAGTAAGGGGACGCTCCCCTCGCTGTCCTTCCGCAGCTTAGTCCCGCAAGCGGGGACCGCTCATTCCAACTGCCGACACCGGACCGAGAACCAACACTGCCTCCTGACCCCGAACGCCGACATCTGCTCCAACCCGATGGTGCGAGACGATGTTCCCGCAGGCCAGACAGTTACCCTCACCATCAGTACGCCGATGGCGAACGTGAGACGCCGTGATCTGCGTGTCGCCCCCTCCCACTAGGGATGTCTTACCCGCTGCCACGGACAGTCCATGCCGCGTGCACCGGTTCCCTCCGCTACGGGCGAACAACCTTGCGCCACCCCGTGCCCCCGCACGCCCCGAAATCCGGCACTCTGTGCGTTTAAGGGAGCACCCAGCGTAACCTGCGGGCCGTTCCCACTGTTGCACTTGTCATGGTTGGCAGCCTCCCTCCGGTCACGGTTCCCCTCCCCCGCCGGCCGCTCGACGAGAGCGATCAGGTTCGCCGGTGGTACGAGAACGAACTGGGCTGGCCCGTGGTGCCCGCGAACGAGGGAGAACCCGAAAACCGCAGAACGGCGGTACGACTCCGTACGGGCCTGCGCTTCGACGTGCTGGACGTACCGGCCGAGGCGGGCCGGGCGACGCTGCGGCACCTGGCAGCGGGCTCTCCGGTGGCCGTGCAGGGCGACCGGATGCGGCTGCTGGTGGCGGCGGGCAGCGCGGAGGAGCTGCCCGGGGTGCTGCGCTGGCTGGAGTGGGGCGCGCTGGCACTCGACCTCGCCGTGCTGGGCGAGGGCGGGCTCATGGACGCGCCGCTGCCCCCCGCCGGGGGACCGGCCGGAGCGCGGCCGCCCGCGCCGGGACGCCCCGGTGTCCTGCAGGGGGCCGCCGTGTGGCTGCGGCCCCCCGGGCCGGGGTGCGAGGTCGAGGCCTCGCTGCCGACGGTGTCGGCTCTGGGGGGCGGTGGTGGCGCCCCCGATCTGGTGCGCGTTGTGGACACGGTGGCCACCCAGTGCCACCGGCTGCGGCTGGTGCGCGCGTGCGCTCAGCCGTTGGCCTTCTCGTAGGCCTCGCGGATGGACGCGGGAACACGGCCTCGGTCATTGACCTCGTAACCGTTCTCCTTGGCCCACGCGCGGATCTGTGCGGTGTCCTGGCTGCCGCCGGAAGCGGCGCGCGCCTTTCCGCGGCCGCCCGAAGCGCGGCCTCCGGTACGACGACCACCCTTCACGTAAGGCTCGAGAAGCCCGCGCAGCTTGTCCGCATTGGCGGTCGTGAGATCGATCTCGTACGTCTTGCCGTCCAGTGCGAACGTGACAGTCTCGTCCGCCTCGCCGCCGTCGAGGTCGTCGACAAGAAGGACCTGAACCTTCTGTGCCACCGGATTTCCTTTCATCCATAACTTGAGGGCCGGGGGCCTGCGGCGTCCGCCGTTTCGCCGTCCCCTGTTATATGCAGTACTGCAGTACGTCGGAAAGCAAACCGCTTTTGCTGGAAAAACACAAACCCCTGGGAGAGACCCGCAGGCCGCCCCCACCCCGGAAACATGCGCGTTTCGGACATAGGGAACCCGGGCAGGGTCGGGAGCAGGGTGGAATATGCCTTGCGGATCCTCGGCGATCACAGATGCAGAAGCATCCGGCTGTTGCCCAAGGTGTTCGGTTTCACTCGTTCGAGACCGAGGAACTCGGCCACGCCTTCGTCATAGGAACGCAGCAGCTCCGTGTAGACATCGGTGTCAACCGGGGTCTCGCCGATCTCGACGAAGCCGTGCTTGCCGAAGAAGTCCACTTCGAAGGTCAGACAGAAAACCCGGCGAACGCCGAGCCAGCGCGCGGTCTGCAGCAACTTCTCCAGCAACTGATGACCGACGCCGGCGCCCTTCAGGCCGTGCTTCACGGCGAGAGTGCGCACTTCCGCGAGGTCTTCCCACATCACGTGCAGGGCACCGCAGCCGACCACCTCGGCGTTGTCGTCCCGTTCGGCGACCCAGAACTCCTGGATGTCCTCGTAAAGCGTCACCGTGGCTTTGTCGAGCAGGATGCCCTCACGGACGTACGCGTCAAGGAGACGGCGCACGACCGGGACATCGCTGGTACGGGCCCGCCGGACGGTGATGGCTTTAGCGGTGACTTCGGGACGCTCTGCTGACATGAGCGGACGCTATCGCCCGTCACGCTCCTGTGCCGAGCCGGGGTTCTCGCCGCCGGTATCGGCCACGGTATCCGTCTCGGCTTCGGAAGTTTCCGGTCCCTGGACGATGCGTACGGCGTCCCGCAGAGCCTGTCGCTGTTCGTCGCTCATCATCCCGAAGAAGGCGACGAGAGCGGCGGCGGGGTTGTCGCTCTGGGACCAGGCGTCGTTCATCAGCGCGGCGGCGTAGGCGGCGCGTGTGGAGACCGCCTCATATCGATAGGCCCGGCCTTCCGCCTCGCGGCGCACCCAGCCCTTCTGATGGAGATTGTCCAAAACGGTCATCACCGTGGTGTAGGCGATGGACCGTTCCCGCTGAAGGTCTTCCAGGACTTCTCGAACGGTCACCGGGCGGTTCCACTTCCACACCCGCGTCATGACCGCGTCTTCGAGTTCTCCCAATGGGCGAGGCACACCTCGCACAATAGTGGGCGATCTCTGCATTGGCGTGCCGAACGTGCACATTCAGCAACAAACAGGGACAAAAGGGCGCGGCGCCCCGGCCCGAGGTGGCTCAGTCGTCGGTCTTCGGAGAGCCCTGCCGGGCCCCCTCGGCCCGCGCGAGGGCGGCATCGACGACCGCGTCCTCCTTGGCCTTGTTGGCCCCGCCCTGGGTCTTCACGATCACCCTGATGAGCCCAGCAAAGAAAACGGCCATGACAACCGGGGGCAAGAGCGCGGAGACGTAGTCCATGGCTCCAGGGTAGCTACGGGGTCGGGGGCGCCAGGGGCGGGGTGGGACGGACAGGGGCTGGGCTTGGGAACGAGGGCGTCCCGGCGTCGGCTCAGCCCGCGGCCAGCTGCTGGGGTGGGTTCGGTGGGGGCGGGGTTGGTTTGCGGCGGGGGAAGACCTCGCCCGGGGTGGGGATGGGGCGGGTGGGTTTTGGTGGGGCGGGCCTCGGGGTCGGCTTCTCCGCCGGCTTTTCCTCGGGTTTTTTCTCCGGACGCCGGGCCGGGTCCTGGCCGCCGTCCGCGGCCGGGTCCGTGGGGCCGTCGGAAAGGCCGCCGGGGAGGGCCAGGAGGCGCGTACGGGAGGCAGGGACGACCGGGGCGACCAGGGCGGGCCCGGGCTCCGTACGGCGGGCGAGACGGGCGCGTACGTCCTGCTCGGCCAGGTCCTGGCAGCGGGCCAGCAGCGCGGCCGCGACCGGGTTGCCGCGCAGCGCCCGGAGTCCCGCGAGGTCGTCCGCGTCCGGGCGGTACCCCGCACTCAGCGCCTCCTCCAGGAGCGAGAGATAGCCGGCCGCGGTGCCGGGCAGGGCGGCGCGGTACCGGGCGAGGTCGGCCACCAGGAAGGCCCGCAGCCGGGCGCCCTCCCGCAGCGCCTCGTCGAGGGACTCGGCGAGGCGGAGACAGTCCTGGACGTCCCCGGCCGAGGCGGGGCTGGGCTGAAGGGCGAGGGCGAGAGCGCGGCGGAGCACACGCAGCTCCTCCGCACCGAACGCCATGCCGCCGCGGGATCCGTATGGCGTGGGCATGCTCCGACACTACGCGCTAATCGGACAAACCCGACACAGGGGCACGGGTGTGGCGTGGTGCAGGCCACCCGGGTGGGCGGGTGGCCCGCCCGGCCCGGGGCGCGCACGTCACATGCGCGAGATGTTCCGCTCGTACACCAGCCGCAGCCCGATCAGGGTCAGCCACGGCTCGTGCTCGTCGATGACCGAGGACTCGCCGAGGACCATGGGCGCAAGCCCACCGGTCGCGATCACCGTCACCTCGGCGGGATCGTCCGCCAGCTCGCGCGCCATCCGGGTCACGACCCCGTCCACCTGGCCCGCGAACCCGTAGATGATGCCCGCCTGCATCGCCTCGACCGTGTTCTTGCCGATCACGCTCCGCGGCCGCGCCACTTCGATCTTCCGCAGCTGCGCACCCTTCACGCCCAGCGCCTCGACCGAGATCTCGATACCGGGGGCGATCACCCCGCCGACGTACTCCCCGCGCGCGCTGACCGCGTCGAACGTCGTCGCCGTACCGAAGTCGACCACGATCGCCGGGCCGCCGTAGAGCTCGACGGCGGCGACCGCGTTGATGATGCGGTCCGCGCCGACCTCCTTCGGGTTGTCGGTGAGGATCGGCACGCCCGTCTTCACGCCCGGCTCGACGAGCACCGCCGGCACGTCGCCGTAGTAGCGCCGGGTCACCTCGCGCAGCTCGTGCAGCACGGACGGCACGGTCGCACAGATCGCGATGCCGTCGATGCCGTCGCCCAAATCCTCGCCGAGCAGCGGGTGCATGCCCATGAGGCCCTGCAGCAGCACCGCCAGCTCGTCGGCCGTGCGGCGTGCGTCCGTGGAGATGCGCCAGTGTTCGACGACGTCCTCGCCGTCGAACAGGCCGAGCACCGTCTGTGTGTTGCCCACGTCGATCGTGAGGAGCATGGCCCTACTCCGCCTCGCGCAGGTCCAGGCCGATGTCCAGGATCGGCGAGGAGTGGGTCAGCGCCCCGACGGCCAGGTAGTCGACGCCCGTGTCCGCGTACGCCCTCGCGTTCTCGAGGGTCAGCCGGCCGGACGCCTCCAGGGCCGCGCGGCCGTGGGCGAGGGTCACCGCCTCCTCGCACTCCATGGGAGTGAAGTTGTCGAGCAGGATCAGGTCGGCCCCGGCGTCCACGACCTCGCGCAGCTGGTGCAGGGTGTCGACCTCGACCTCGATCGGTACGTCCGGGAAGGCCTCCCGCACGGCCTTGAAGGCCTGCCCGACGCCGCCCGCGGCGACCACGTGGTTGTCCTTGACCAGCGCCGCGTCGGAGAGGGACATGCGGTGGTTGACCCCGCCGCCGCAGCGGACCGCGTACTTCTCCAGCGAGCGCAGGCCCGGCGTGGTCTTGCGGGTGTCCCGCACCCGGGCCTTCGTGCCCTCCAGGACGTCCGCCCACGCGCGCGTGGCGGTCGCGATGCCCGACAGCCGGCACATGAGGTTGAGCGCGCTGCGTTCGGCGGTCAGCAGGTCACGCGTGCGCGTGGTGACCGACAGTAGCTTCTGCCCAGCCTCCACCCGGTCGCCGTCCTCGACGTGCCGCTCGACCTCGAACTCGTCCGTGCAGACCACGGAGACGACCGCTTCGGCGACCCGGAGGCCGGCCACGACGCCCGCCTCGCGCGCGGTGAAGTCGGCGGTGGCGACGGCGTCCTCGGGGATGGTCGCCACCGTGGTGACGTCCACACCGCCGGCCAGGTCCTCCTGGATGGCGACGTTGGCGATGTCCTCGACCTCCAGGGGGTCGAGTCCGGCGTCGGCCAGGAGCTGCGCGAGCGCGGGGTCGAGCCCGCACTCGAGGAATTCTTCGTCGGTCTCCGCGCCGCAGGCACAGCCGTCGCCGCAGCCGCCGGTCGACGCGAGGGGGAGGTCGGGGGTACTCACTTCTGTCACTGCTCCTGGAGGCGCTGCCGGTGCTGCCGGGTCGGGGGGAAGTCTGCGGTATCGGTGGTGTGCAGGGCGAGTGTGCGGTCCGGATTCAGCCGTACGACGATATGGCGGCGCCACGTCGTGTCGTCGCGCTCGGGCCGGTCCTCGCGCCAGTGGCAGCCGCGGGTCTCCTCGCGCTGCCGGGCGGCGGCGACCAGGACGCGGGCCACGCACAGGAGGTTGGTGGCCTCCCAGGTGTCGACGCCGGGCTCGGCGGTCTTGCCGTTCTCGTCGAGCGCGTCGCGGGCGTCGGTGTGCAACCGCTGGAGCTGGTCGGCGGCCCCGGCGAGGGAGCCTGCCGAGCGCAGGACGCCCGCGCCGTTGGCCATGATCCGCTGGATCGTGAACCTGGCCTCCGGCGCGAGCAGGGGGTGCGCGGGCTTGTCGGGGTACGGGACCGGGTGGGGCACGCGCGCGTGGAGGCCGTTGTCCGTATGGCTCTCCGCGATGTCGGCGGCGATCCGCTCGGCGTAGACGAGGCCCTCCAGGAGGGAGTTGGAGGCCAGCCGGTTCGCGCCGTGCACGCCGGTGCAGGCGACCTCGCCGCACGCGTACAGACCCGGGACCGTCGTGCGGCCGTGGGAGTCGGTGCGCACGCCTCCGGAGGCGTAGTGGGCCGCCGGGGCGACCGGGACGGGCTCGGTGACCGGGTCGATGCCGTTCGCCCGGCAGGCGGCGAGGATCGTCGGGAAGCGGTGCTCCCACATCTCGGCGCCGAAGTGCCGGGCGTCGAGGAACATGTGCTCGGCGTCCTGCTCCTGCATACGGCGCATGATGCCCTTGGCGACGATGTCCCTCGGCGCGAGTTCGGCCAGCTCGTGCTGCCCCGCCATGAAGCGCACGCCGTCCGCGTCGACCAGGTGGGCGCCCTCGCCGCGCACCGCCTCGGAGACGAGGGGCTGCTGGCCCTCCGCGTCCGGGCCGAGGAACAGCACCGTCGGGTGGAACTGGACGAACTCCAGGTCGCTGACCTCCGCGCCCGCACGCAGCGCGAGGGCCACGCCGTCGCCCGTGGACACGGACGGGTTGGTCGTCGCGGAGAACACCTGGCCCATGCCGCCCGTCGCGAGGACCACGGCGGGCGCGTGCACGGCGCCGACGCCGTCGTGCTGGCCCTCGCCCATGACGTGCAGGGTCACGCCGGCGGTGCGGCCGTCCGCATCCATGAGCAGGTCCAGCACGAGCGCATTCTCGATCGTGCGGAGGCCACGCGCGCGTACGGCCTCGACGAGCGCGCGGGAGATCTCCGCGCCGGTCGCGTCGCCGCCGGCGTGCGCGATCCGGCGGCGGTGGTGGCCGCCCTCGCGGGTGAGCTCCAGGCCGCCTTCCTCCGACTCGTCGAAGTGGGCACCCGTGTCGATCAGCCGCCGTACGGCGTCGGGACCCTCCGTCACGAGGATGCGTACCGCCTCCTCGTCGCACAGCCCTGCGCCCGCCACCAGCGTGTCGTCCTGGTGCTGTTCGGGGCTGTCGCCCTCGCCCAGGGCCGCGGCGATGCCGCCCTGCGCCCAGCGGGTGGAGCCGTCGTCGAGGCGCGCCTTGGTGACGACGACCGTCGTCAGTCCGGCGGCCTCGCACCGCAGGGCGGCGGTGAGCCCGGCGACGCCCGAGCCGACGACCACCACGTCCGCGGAGATGGACCACCCGGGGGCGGGGGCGTGCAGACGTATGCCTGTGCTGGTCACGAGGCGGCTCCGAAGGTGAGGGGGATGTTGTCGATCAGCCGGGTCGTCCCGACCCGGGCGGCGACGGCGAGGACGGCCTCGCCGGTGAAGTCGTCCTCGATCTCCGTGAAGTCGGACGGGTCGACGAGGGCCAGATAGTCCAGGACCAGCGGCGGGTCGAGGCGAAGGGCCTCGTCGAGGACCAGGCGGGCGGCCGCGCGGACGGCCGCCGGGCCGCCCGGGGAGGCCTTGGCGACGGCGTGCGCGTCGGCCGCAGCGCGCGACTCCCCTATGGCGCTGAGCGCCTCGGCACGCGCACGCGTGGCGGGCACTTCGCGGGCCCGCGCGCGCAGCGCCTCCTGGGCTGCGTGCCGGTCGCCGCCCGCGAACAGGGCCCCGGACAGCGCGAGCGCCGTGCGCCGCTCCTCGGCGGACAGATAGCGGTTGCGGCTGGACAGGGCCAGTCCGTCGTCCTCACGCACGGTCGGTACGCCGACGATCTCGACGCCGAAGTTCAGATCGCGGACCATACGGCGGATCAGGGCGAGCTGCTGGGCGTCCTTCTGCCCGTACAGGGCGATGTCGGGGCGCGTGAGGTGCAGCAGTTTGGCGACGACGGTGAGCATGCCGTCGAAGTGCCCGGGCCGCGAGGCACCCTCCAGGCGCTCGCCCATCGGGCCCGCCGTGATGCGGACCTGGGGCGCACCGCCCGGATAGACCTCCTCCACGGCCGGGGCGAACACGACGTCCGCGCCGGACTGTTCCGCGATCTTGAGGTCGGCGTCCAGGGTGCGCGGGTAGCGGTCGAGGTCCTCGCCCGCGCCGAACTGGAGGGGGTTCACGAAGACGGTGACGACGACCTCGCCGTCCGCTCCGGCGATCTCGCGCGCGGAGCGGATCAGGGTGGCGTGGCCCTCGTGCAGGGCGCCCATGGTCATCACGACGGCACGGCGGCCCACGCGCGCGCGTGCGTGCAATTCGTCGGCGGTACGCAGCAGCGTGGTGGTCATCGGGCGTCTCCCTCGGCGCCGTCGGTCCCGTCGGTCCCGTCGGTTTCCTCGGCCCCGTCGGCGAGTACCCCGAGAAGGTCCTCGGCGAGTTCCGGTTTGAGCAGACCGTGGGCGAGTGCCCGGTCGGCGGTCGCGCGGGCCATCGCGAGATAGCCGCCGACGGTCTGCGGGGCGTGCCTGCGCAGTTCCGCGACATGCGCGGCGACCGTGCCCGCGTCCCCGCGCGCGACGGGGCCGGTCAGCGCCGCGTCGCCGGAGCGCAGGGCGTTGTCCAGGGCGGCGCCGAGCAGGGGGCCGAGCATCCGGTCGGGGGCCGCGACACCGGCCGTGCGCAGCAGTTCCAGGGACTGGGCGACCAGCGTCACCAGGTGGTTGGCGCCGAGCGCGAGTGCCGCGTGGTAGAGCGGCCGGTTCTCCTCGGCGATCCACTCGGGCTCGCCGCCCATCTCGATGACGAGGGCCTCGGCGGCCAGCCGCAGTTCGTCGGGCGCGGTGACGCCGAAGGAGCAGCCGGCCAGGCGCTGGACGTCCACGGGGGTGCCGGTGAAGGTCATCGCCGGGTGCAGGGCCAGCGGCAGCGCGCCCGCGCGCAGGGCGGGGTCCAGGACCTTCGCGCCGTACCGCCCGGAGGTGTGCACCAGCAGCTGACCGGGCCGCACGGCGCCGGTCTCGGCGAGGCCCTGCACAAGCCCGGGCAGGGCGTCGTCCGGGACGGTCAGCAGGACCAGGTCGGCGCGCTGGAGGACGTCCGCGGGCGGGACGAGCGGCACATCGGGGAGCAGCAGCGCGGCACGCCGTCTGGAGGCGTCGGAGACCCCCGAGACGGCCACCGGGCGGTGTCCGGCGAGCTGGAGCGACGCGGCCAGTGCGGGGCCCACGCGACCGGCGCCGACGACGCCGACGGTGAGCCGCGCGGGGCGGTCCTTGGGGTCTGGCTGGTGGACTGTACTCACGCGACGGCGGCCTTCCCGTTCCAGTCCGCTCTGGGTACCGGACGATTTCTCGTCATGTTAACGCTAATCGCTTCCCGGGCCGTCCGGTTGTCCACAGGCTGTGGGTTTCGGCACACATCGCACGCGGACGGCGGGAACGGAGCACGCGCGCGGGCGGCGAGCCGAAATACGCGTACCCGCACGGAACGCCGCACGGCATGATCCCGACTGTCAGTGGCGGAGTGCACGATGTGGGCATGAGCGTGCGCATCGACATCGCGGGGCTGCGGCAGGAGAGGGTCGCCGTCGTGCGGTCGACAAGCTGGGCGAGGCCCGGACGGCCACGGAGGACGGCGGCCTGCTGCTCGTCCCGACGAGCCTCGGCCGGCCGCACCTGATGGTCCTGCACCGGTACGCCTGGCAGCCGGTGCTGCACTACCCGGTGGGCTCCCCCGAGCCCGGCGCCCCGCCCTCCGTCGAGCAGCTGGCCCTGCGGATGACCGCCCTGTCCCACCCGGTGCGGATGCAGCTGTGCCGCAGCCTGGCCCGCAGCGCGTTCACCACGGGCGAGCTGGCGCAGGCGCACGGCGTGACGGCCCCCGAGAAATCCCGGCATCTGGGCGTGCTGAAGAAGGCGGGCCTGGTCACCACCCGCCGCCGCGGGCGGTACGTCCTGCACCAGCTGGACGTGACGGTGGTGGCCCGGCTGGGCAGTGACTTCCTGGAGGGACTTCTCAGGTAGCCCGCGGGCGGGCCATCACCGGCCGGACGGGCGGGCCGCCACCGGTCGACGGGCCGGACGGGGTTGTCGATCAGCCGTGCCCGCCCGCCCGTACGAGCCCCGTCTCGTACGCCAGGACCACCACCTGCACCCGGTCCCGCAGCCCCAGCTTGGTGAGGATGCGGCCGACGTGCGTCTTGACGGTGGCCTCGGACAGGACGAGCCGGGCGGCGATCTCGCCGTTGGACAGGCCCTGCGCGACCAGCACCATGACCTCGCGCTCACGTTCGGTGAGCCGCTCCAGCTCCTTGTGCTGGGGCTCCTTGCCGGTCGTGGGCAGCATCGGCGCGAACCGGTCCAGCAGGCGCCGGGTCGTCGACGGCGCCACGACCGCGTCGCCGCTGTGCACGGAGCGGATGGCGGCGAGGAGTTCGCCGGGCGGCACGTCCTTCAGCATGAAGCCGGAGGCGCCCGCCTTCAGCCCGGAGAACGCGTACTCGTCAAGGTCGAAGGTGGTCAGGATCAGGACCTTCGGCGCTTCGGGCTCCGAGCAGATGCGGCGGGTCGTCTCCACGCCGTCCAGCTTCGGCATGCGGACGTCCATCAGGACGACGTCCACGGCGGTCGCGCGCAGCACCTGGAGGGCCTCGACGCCGTCACCCGCCTCCGCGACGACCTCCATGTCCGGCTGCGCGGCGAGCACCATCCGGAACCCGGTGCGCAGCAGCACCTGGTCGTCGACGAGCATCACGCGGATCGTCATCGGGCCTCTTCCGTCTCTTCGGTGGTCGTTACAGGTGTCAGCGGTCGGCGTGCGAACACGTCAGTGCGCGGGCTTGAGGGGCAGCAGCGCACTGATGCGGAATCCTCCGCCCGGGCGCGGGCCCGCGTCCAGGGTGCCGCCGACCATCCCGACCCGCTCGCGCATACCGATCAGGCCGTGTCCGTGGCCGTCGGCGCCGCCCTCCTCGTACAGCTCGTGCGGGGCGCCCTTGCCGTCGTCCTCGACGAGCAGTCCGAGCCCGTCGTCGAAGTAGACCAGGCGCACGCTCGCGCCGGCGTTCGGTCCGCCGTGCTTGCGGGTGTTGGTGAGGGCTTCCTGCACGATCCGGTACGCGGTGAGCTCGACGCCGCTGGGCAGCGGGCGCGGGGTCCCCTCGATCTTGAAGTCGACGGGCAGACCGGAACCACGGCACTGTTCGACGAGGTCCTCGATCTGCTGGACGTCCGGCTGCGGAACGTACTCGCCGCTTTCCTGGTGCTCGCCGGTACGCAGCACGCCGAGCAGGCGGCGCATCTCGGCGAGGGCCTGCCGGCCGGTGGAGGAGATGGTCTCCAGGGCCTTCTTGGCCTGGTCCGGAGCGGTGTCGAGGACATAGGCGGCACCGTCGGCCTGCACGACCATCACCGACACGTTGTGCGCGACGACGTCGTGCAGCTCGCGCGCGATCCGAGCGCGCTCGGCGGCGACCGCGACCTTCGCCTGCGCCTCGCGCTCCTTCTCCAGGCGCGCGGCCCGCTCCTCCAGCTGCGCGAAGTAGGCGCGCCGGGTGCGGATGGAGTCGCCGAGCACCCAGGCGAGGGCGTACGGCACCGTCAGGAATATCGCCTTCGCAATGTTGCCCAGCGCGTCGTCCTCCAGCGGCCAGCGCAGCTGCGCCACGGGCGCCGCACACAGGCCCACGACAAGCGCAAGCCGGGAGGCCCAGCGGGCACCGGTTGCGGCCACGGTGTAGACGATCACCAGCAGCGCGAAGTCGGCGGCCATCGGCGCGACGTCCAGCACCAGCTGGGCGACCCCGAGGGCGACGGCCAGCAGCAGCATCTTCTCCGGCATGCGGCGGCGCAGCGCGATCACCAGGCACAGCAGGAGCGTGATCGGAACGATCACGGCCATCGCGTCGGTGCCGCTGATGCCCTCGGCGGCGGCCCCGCTCGCGACGGAGATCCCGAAGAGGAAGACGGCCCAGAAACCGTCGACCCATGTCGGGTGCCTGCGGAGAAAGTCATAGAGGCGCTGCACGTAACCCAGCGTAGGGAAGCGTGATGCGTGCAGGGGTCAACCGGAGGGCCGATCCGTATCGGGCGCGCATACTCCGCAAGGTGGAGGCTCGCTTCTCCGTTGTGCCTAACCTGTGCCCGTGGCAGCAGAGATGACTGATCGGTGGCTCGGCTGGCGGGCGGCCGCGCAGGAAGCCCTGTACGGCCCGGACGGCTTCTATCGCAGGCCGGAGGGGCCGGCCGGGCACTTCCGTACGTCCGTGCACGCCTCGCCGCTCTTCGCGGGGGCCGTGGCCCGGCTGCTGTGCCGGGTCGACGAGGCCCTGGGGCGGCCCGCCGCGCTCGACTTCGTGGACATGGCCGCGGGGCGGGGAGAGCTGGCCGCCGGGGTCCTCGCCGCGCTCCCCGCCGAGGTGGCCGCCCGCACGCACGCGTATGCCGTCGAGGTCGCCTCCCGGCCCGAGGGCCTGGACCGGCGGATCGAGTGGCTGCCCGAGTTGCCGCAGCAGATCACGGGGCTGCTGTTCGCCAACGAGTGGCTGGACAACGTACCGGTGGAGGTCGCCGAGGTGGACTCCGCCGGCGTACCGCGGCTGGTGCTCGTACGGCAGGACGGGAGCGAGCGGCTCGGGGAGCGGGTCCCGGGGGCGGAGGCGGAGTGGCTCGCGCGGTGGTGGCCGCTGCCCGCGGAGGAGGGGCTGCGGGCGGAGATCGGACTGTCCAGGGACCGCGCCTGGGCGGGCGCGGTCGCGTCCGTCGGGCGGGGCCTCGCGGCCGCCGTCGACTACGCGCACACATCGGACGCGCGCCCGCCCTTCGGGACGCTCACCGGCTTCCGGGAGGGGCGCGAGACGGCACCCGTGCCGGACGGGTCGTGCGACATCACGGCGCACGTGGCACTGGACGCGTGCGCGCTCCCCGGCGCACGACTGCTTGCACAGCGCGACGCCCTGCGCGCCCTGGGCGTGACAGGCGCGCGCCCCCCGCTCGCACTCGCCTCCACCGAGCCCGCAGCCTATGTCCGCGCCCTCGCGAGCGCCGGTGAGGCCGCGGAGCTCACCGCGGCGGGCGGACTCGGCGACTTCGGGTGGCTCGTGCAGCCGGTAGGAATTCCGGACCCGCTCCACGCGCAGACCTGAACCGGCTGAGCCGGTTCCTATTTGTCGATGTCTCCGACCACGAAGAACAGCGACCCGAGGATCGCCACCATGTCCGCCACCAGCGTCCCCGGCAGGAGCTCCACGAGCGCCTGGATGTTGTTGTACGAAGCCGAGCGCAGCTTCAGCCGGTACGGGGTCTTCTCGCCCTTGCTGACCAGGTAGTAGCCGTTGATGCCGAGCGGGTTCTCGGTCCACGCGTACGTGTGGCCCTCGGGCGCCTTGAGCACCTTGGGCAGCCGCTGGTTGATCGGCCCGGGCGGCAGCCCAACCAGCCGGTCGAGGCAGGCGTCGGCGAGGTCGAGGGAGTTGTGCGTCTGCTGCAGGAGGCACTCGAAGCGGGCGAGGCAGTCGCCCTCCTCCCGGGTGACGACCTCCAGGGTGTCCTGGAGGTCGCCGTACGCCAGATACGGCTCGTCCCGGCGCAGATCGAAGTCCACGCCCGAGGCGCGCGCGATGGGGCCGCTGACGCCGTACGCGTGCACGGTCTCCGGCGCGAGGACGCCCACGCCGCGGGTGCGCCCCCGGAAGATCTCGTTGCCGAGGACCAGGTCGTCGAACCGGTCCATGCGGGAGCGCAGGGCCGCGACGGAGGCACGCGCGCGGGACGTCCATCCCGCGGGCAGGTCCTCCTTGAGGCCGCCGACGCGGTTGAACATGTAGTGCATGCGCCCGCCGGAGACCTCCTCCATGACGTGCTGGAGTTCCTCGCGCTCCGTGAAGGCGTAGAAGATCGGGGTGATCCCGCCCAGCTCCAGCGGGTACGACCCGAGGAACATCAGGTGGTTCAGCACCCGGTTGAGCTCCGCGAGCAGGGTGCGCGTCCACACGGCACGCTCGGGGACCTCCATGCCGAGCATCCGCTCCACGGCGAGGACCACGCCCAGTTCGTTGGAGAAGGCCGACAGCCAGTCGTGGCGGTTGGCGAGCATGATGATCTGGCGGTAGTCGCGGGCCTCGAAGAGCTTCTCCGCGCCGCGGTGCATATAGCCGATCACCGGCTCCGCGCGCGTGATGCGCTCGCCGTCCAGGACGAGCCGCAGGCGCAGCACCCCGTGCGTGGACGGGTGCTGCGGCCCGATGTTGAGCACCATGTCGGTGCTCTCCGCGGCGCCGCCGATACCGACCATGGTCTCCGTCGTAGGAGTCATGGACACAGTCTCTCCTACGTACGCTGGCCCCATGGAGACGGGGAGCGCGGGGAGCGCGGAGGACACGGGGGCCGGGGACGGCGAGCCGGTGTGGACCGGGCTGCCGCCGGGGCTGCTGCGGATGCGACGGCTGCTGCTGGTGGTGTGGCTGGGGCTGACGGCCGTCGCCACCGGACTGCTGCTGGGGCTGACGGCCGGGCCCGTCTGGGCCTCCATCGCGCTGCTCCCGTCGGCGCTGACGGCCTGGGGCTGGGTGATGCTCGGCCGCAACTGGCGCTCCTGGCGCTACGCCGAGCGCGCCGACGACCTGCTGATCAGCCGGGGCGTGCTGTGGCGCGAGGAGACCGTCGTGCCGTACGGGCGGATGCAGCTGGTCGAGGTCACCTCCGGGCCGGTCGAACGGCATTTCGGGCTGGCCAGCGTGCAGCTGCACACGGCGGCCGCGGCGACCGACGCGACCATCCCTGGCCTCGATCCGGCCGAGGCGGAACGGCTGCGCGACCGGCTCACCGAGCTCGGCGAGGCCCGATCGGCGGGTCTGTGACGGTGCCGGGCCGCGAGGACGCCGTATCCGGGAAGCCGTCCGTCACCGAGCGGCGGCTGCACCCCGTGACGCCGCTCAGGCGGGCATGGGCGCCGATCGCCGTGGTAGCCGGGTGGGCGGTGCACGATCCCGACCAGGCGCAGCGTCACCTGACCAGGCTGACGACCACCACACTGACGGCCGCCCTCGCCGTGCTCGTCCCGGCCGCCGCCCTCTACGGCTTTCTGACCTGGTGGTTCACCCACTTCGCGGTCACCGACACCGAACTGCGCATCCGCACCGGCCTGTTGTTCCGGCGCACCGCGCACATACGGCTGGAACGGATCCAGGCCGTCGACGTCACCCAGCCGCTGCTCGCCCGCGTCGCGGGAGTCGCCAAGCTGAAACTCGACGTCGTCGGGACGGACAAAAGGGATGAACTTGCCTTTCTGGGTGAGGGAGAGGCCCGTGCGCTACGGGCCGAACTGCTCGCACGGGCGGCGGGTTTCGCACCCGAGGCGGCGCACGAGGTCGGCGAGGCGCCGTCCCGGCAACTGCTGCGCGTGCCGCCCCGCGTCCTCGCCGTCTCGCTGGTGCTGACCGGCGCCACCTGGGGATCGCTGGCCGCCGCGCTCGTCGTACCTCCGCTGCTGTGGCTCGGTACCCACAGCGTGTGGACGGTCCTCGCGAGCGGTGTGCCGCTGCTCGGCGCGGCGGGCGCAAGCAGCGTGGGGCGGTTCGTCGGCGAGTACGACTGGACGGTGGCCGAGTCGCCCGACGGGCTCCGCATCGACCACGGACTGCTCGACCGGACCCACGAGACCGTGCCGCCCGGGCGCGTGCAGACCGTACGGATGGTGGAGCCGCTGCTGTGGCGGCGGCGCGGCTGGGTGCGGATCGAACTCGACGTGGCCGGGTCGTCCAACTCCGTGCTGGTGCCGGTGGCTCCGCGCGAGGTCGCCGAAGCGGTCGTCGCGCGCGTGCTGCCCGGTGTGACCGTGCCGACGGCGACGTCGATGGCGCGGCCGCCACGCCGGGCACGGTGGTGCGTGCCGCTGTGGTGGCGGGGCTACGGGTTCACCGCCACGGACGCGGTGTTCGCGGCCCGGCACGGGCTGCTGCGGCGCAGCCTGGCGCTGGTGCCGCACGCGAAGGTGCAGAGCGTCCGGCTGACCCAGGGCCCCTGGGAGCGCGCCCGGGGGCTCGCCGACGTCCACGTGGACACGGGGGCGGACAAGACGGTGACGGCGCGGCTGCGGGACGCACAGGAGGCCGCGGAGCTGCTGCGGGAGCAGGCGGAACGGTCCCGGACCGGGCGCCGGGGGGCGCGGCCGGACCGCTGGATGACCTGACCCCCGCCCCCGCCCTGGGGCCTACGAGACCGCGCTGCGCAGCCCCTTTACGTCGATCTGCTCCGTCTCGTCGTGCGCCGTCAGGTCGATCACCTGGCCGACGCCCCGGGACTCCTCGCCGGCGGGCTTGAACTCCGCCTCGGACTCGGCCTTGTGGAGGGCGAGCGCCTCCTGTCCCACCACATCGGCGAGATCCTCGTTCTGCACGGCCTCCAGGGCCTCGTGCGGGCTCGCCTGCTTGGTGCCGAAGAAGTCGAACCCGCCCTCGACCGCGGGACGCCGCACGGGCGCCGCCGGTACGACGGCCACGGCGGTCGGCGAGACGAAGTGCCCGGAGGGCTGCTGGGCGGGCTGTGCGGCCGGTCCGGCCGGGTTGGTGGCGGCCGCGCGCTCATGCCCGTCGGCCGCCTCGGGCTTCCCCCGCGACTCATCCTCCTGCGCGGCCTCCGCCGCGGTCCCGCCGGCCGCGGTCCCGGGCTCGGCGGCGGCCATCACCGGCTCGCCCTTCGCGGGCGAGGGGATGTCGATCTTGCCCTCGGCCTTGCCGTCGACCTGGGCGCGGGACGTGCCGCCCGGCGTGACGTCGGCCTTGTCCCTCGCCTTGCCGTCCGACGGGCCGGCGTTCTCGGCGTCGGCGACCTCGGACGCGTCGTCGGCCATGGGGCCGGCCTTGGGGTCGGCCTTGGGGTCGGCCTCCTCCTCGGAGCCGGACGCGTCGTCGGCCTGCGCCGAGTCGTCGCCCTGCGCAGACGCGCCGTCCTCGGCGGACTGATCGTCGTCGCCGTCGCCGTCGAACCGGCCCAGCGCCTCCTTCGCCCGCAGGAACAGCCGCGAGCCCTCCGGCGAGAAGACCTCAGGGGCGGCCTCGCTCTCCTCGACCTCCGCCGGGACAGCCACAGCCCCGGCCTCCTCCCCGGGCTCCGTCACCGGCGCGGGCGGCAGGGCGGGCGCCGGAACGGTCGCCTCGATCTCCAGCAGCCGGCGGCCCTCCAGGGCGCTCGCACGCTCGGTCTCCGCCGTGGCGTACCGGCGCAGCAGCGCGGCGTGCTCGTTGCGCAGCCCGGCCAACTCCCCGCGCTTCGCCCGCAGCCGCTGTTCCAGCTTCACGCGCAGCTCGCGCGACTCCTCGAGGTCGGTCTCCAGTTCGGCGACCCGTTCCTCGTGCCGCCACTCGTCGCTCGCACGCGCGCGCGTGAGATCGGCGACCTGTTTGCCGGCCTGGGCATCCCAGCGGCGCATGACGGCCGCACCGACGACCGCCGTCGCGGCGGCGACCGCGGCGACGACACGGAGCACGGCCGGCTCCGAGAACGCCCAGGGGCCGAAGGCGCAGACGAAGGAGACGCCTGCGATCGCCGACGGAGGCAGCAGCCTGTGCAAGGGCGGGGAATGGCGATGACGTCCACGTGGCATGGCCAGAAACTTACCGCGCGTAGAGGAATCGTGGTGCCCCGCACCGTAAAAACACCGCCATCCCGCAGCCTTCATATGACATCAGGAATCAGGCCATCGCCGAATTCGGCCCTTCCTTGGTCATCGGTCGGTCAGCCGCCCGCTGATCCACTGAAGCGTCCCGGGGATCTCCCGCCGCCAGGTGTTGAAGTTGTGCCCGCCGCTGTCGAGGACGATCGACGAGATCCGGGTCGGCGTCTTGGCCTTCACCTGCTCGATGAACCTCAGCGTGTCCCGGTAGTTGGACTCGCCGATCCGGCTGGTGGTGACCAGCAGTGAAGTGTCGGGGGCGGGCATGTGCTTGAGGTACCAGAACAGGTTCGCGCGGTCCTTCAGCGACTTGTTCCCATGGAAGAGGTCGCCCGTGGTGGGATCGACCGGCGCGTTGTAGTACGCGGACAGGCCCGCCCCCGCGGCGTACACCTCGGGGTGGTGCAGGGCGAGCTTGAGGGCGCAGTAGCCGCCCGTGGAGTCGCCGATGATGCCCCAGCTGCCGGGCTTCGTGCCCACCCGGTAGTGGGCGAGCACGGCTTCGGGCAGGTCCTCGGCGAAGAACGACTCGGTCTGCGGCCCGTCCGGGATGTCCACGCACTCCGTGTCCCGCGGCGGCGCCACCGTCGGCCGCATCATCACCAGGATCATCGGCTGCGCCCGCCCGTCCTTGGCGAGCTCCAGGGCCGTACGCGGGTAGTGCAGCTTGTCCACCAGCGCCTGGGCGGTTCCGGGGTAGCCGGTGAGGACGACGGCCGCGGGGAACGTACGCGTGCGGTACTGCGGCTGGAAGTACTCCGGCGGCAGATACACGTACGCGGGCGTGGCGATGCGGGTCGTACGGCCGACGATGTCGACCTTCTGGATCTGCCCGCCGACCTCGGGCCGCGCGCTGCCCTTCTCCCTCACCCGCCGCGTCTCGACGACCTGGAGCGGGCCGCCCGACCCGCCGCCCGCCGTGTGGTCGACGACCACGCCCTGGCCGTCCTCCTGCCCGAACAGGTCCGCCCAGGTGGCGTAGAACCCGAAGGCCTGGTTCGCGGCCAGGCCCACCGACACGAAGATCGCCAGCTGCGTGGCCAGCAGCAGCCCCACCCGGCCGCTGACGGCCCGCCAGCCGCGCCGAGCCAGCCGTGGCCACAGCCACACCGTACCGACGAACAGCACCAAGGCGAACGAGACCGCCGACGCCAGTGCCGTGTTGCTCGTGAGTCCCATGGGCTGCTTCCCGCCTGCGCTTTCCGCCCGGCCCCTCACTCCTTCGCGAGGGCTTGTCCGGGACTTTCCTCGGCCTTTGAACCGGCTTTGAGGAGAGGAGTGAACCTCTCCCCCCGAGACACCGTCCTAGAGGGCGCAATGTCGCCGGATGCCCGAATCGGCACCGGATCCAAGGTCTCTCGCAACCAGTGGGATGCGATGTCTGTCAGGACAGATGAGGAAATGTCGGTCGAGGTTCCGAAACGATCACACCCCCTGCAGCGCGTCCTGCGTGGCCCGCGCCCCGAAGCGGTGCCCGCCCTCGTAGCCAGGGCCAGTGCCCTGGTCGGGCTCCTGGACATCGCCGCCGGCGTCTTCCCCCGCTTCCGGCACAGCCGTATGCACACCCTCGCCGAGGTGCTGCCCGGCGCGCTCGGCCCGTTCGCGGCCGCGCTCTCGCTCAGCGCCGGCGTGCTGCTGCTCCTGCTCGCCCACGGCCTGCGGCGCCGCAAGCGCCGGGCGTGGCGCGCGGCCGTGGCGCTGCTGCCGGCCGGCGCGATGGCGCAGTTCACCTACCGCCACTCCGTCCTCGGAGTGGTCATCTCGCTCCTGCTGCTCGCACCGCTGCTGCGGCACCGCGACCAGTTCCGGGCCCTGCCCGATCCGCGCAGCCGGTGGCGCGCGCTCGCCAACTTCGTCCTCATGGGCGCCGGTTCCCTCGTGCTCGGGCTGATCATCGTCAGCGTCCACCCGAAACGCATGGTCGGCGACCCCAGCCTGGCCGATCGCATCAGCCACGTCCTCTACGGCCTGTTCGGCTTCGAGGGTCCCGTCGACTACCAGGGCAACACCTCCTGGACGGTCGCCTTTTCCCTGGGCGCCCTCGGCCTGCTCACCGCGGTCACCACGATCTACTTCGCCTTCCGCCCCGAACACCCGGCCGCGCACTTGACGGAGGAGGACGAGGCCCGGCTGCGCGCCCTGCTGGACAAGCACGGCGGCCGCGACTCCCTCGGCCACTTCGCGCTGCGCCGCGACAAGGCCGTCGTCTTCTCGCCCAGCGGCAAGGCGGCGGTGACCTACCGGGTCGTGTCCGGCGTCATGCTCGCCAGCGGCGACCCCATCGGCGACGTCGAGGCCTGGCCCGGCGCCATCGAGCGCTTCATGGACGAGGCCCACGCCCACTCCTGGACCCCAGCCGTCATGGGCTGCTCCGAGACCGGCGGCGAGGTGTGGACCCGCGAGACCGGCCTGGACGCCCTCGAACTGGGCGACGAGGCGGTGGTGGACGTCGCGGATTTCTCACTCGCCGGCCGCGCGATGCGCAACGTGCGCCAGATGGTCAAGCGCATCGAGCGTGCCGGTTACGAAACCCGCGTACGGCGCGTCCGTGACCTCGGCGAGGCCGAGCTGGAGCGGATCCGCCGTGCCGCCGACGACTGGCGCGGCACCGACACCGAGCGCGGTTTCTCCATGGCGCTGGGCCGCATCGGCGACCCCGCCGACGGCGACTGCCTCATCGCCACCGCCCACAAGGCAGACGGCGAGCCGGGCCCGTACGGCGACCTCAAGGCGATCCTGCACTTCGTGCCGTGGGGCACGGACGGTGCCTCCCTGGACCTGATGCGCCGCGACCGCTCGGCCGACCCCGGCATGAACGAACTGCTCATCGTGGCGGCCCTCCAGGCGGCCCCGCGCCTCGGCGTCACCCGCGTCTCGCTCAACTTCGCCATGTTCCGCGCGGCGCTCGCGCGGGGGGAGAAGATCGGCGCGGGCCCGGTGCTGCGCGCCTGGCGCGGGCTGCTGGTCTTCCTCTCCCGCTGGTTCCAGATCGAGTCGCTGTACAAGTTCAACGCGAAGTTCCGGCCCCGCTGGGAGCCCCGCTTCGTCGTCTACCGCGCCTCGGGCGACCTGCCCCGCATCGGCCTGGCCGCGATGCAGGCGGAGGGCTTCGTCAACGTCGCCCTCCCGCTGCCGCGCTTCCTGCGCCGCCACAGGACGGCCCCACGCGCGTGCACCCACGCCGTCGCGGAACAGGACATCCGGGACATCCGCGCGGCCTGACCCTGACAGGCGATCGCCACGCAGGCAGGCAGGCATTGACGACAGGGCCCGGCCCGAGCGCCTCCGCTCGGGCCGCAAGATGCGGCAGCTTGCCCGACCCTGCCCGGGACCTCGCACCGCCGCAAGGCCGCCCCGCGCGCGTGCACCCACGCCGTCGCGGAACGCGATACCAGCGAGGCCTGACCCGGCCCGAGCCGGGGCCCGCCCCAGGCGCCGCCAGGCAGGCGGGCATGTGACGACAGGGCCCGACCCAAAGGCGTCCGCTCGGGCCGTACGAAGCGGCGGCACCCGAGCCGTGGCCCCGCCCCTCCTGCAGGGGCCCCTGCTCGGGCCGCTGGACGGGTGGGCTTGCCCGGGGCGCCCGGGGCCTACGCTGAACATATGAGCAAGCAGAGCGGACGCGGGCGCGTCGCGGGCCTTCCTGAGTGGGACCGCTGCGCGGTCATGGGAGTCGTGAACGTGACCCCCGATTCCTTCTCCGACGGCGGCCGCTGGTTCGACACGACGGCCGCCGTCAAGCACGGCCTCGCCCTCGTCAGCGAGGGCGCGGACCTGGTCGACGTCGGCGGCGAGTCCACCCGGCCGGGCGCCACCCGCGTCGACGAGGCCGAGGAACTCAAGCGGGTCATTCCCGTCGTCCGCGGCCTCGCCTCCGAAGGCGTCTCCGTCTCCGTCGACACCATGCGCGCCTCCGTCGCCGAAAAGGCCCTCGCCGCCGGCGCCGCCCTCGTCAACGACGTCAGCGGCGGCCTCGCCGACCCCGCGATGATCAGCGTCGTCGCCCAGAGCGGCGCACCCTTCGTCGTCATGCACTGGCGCGGCTTCCTGGACGGCGGCGCCATCAAGGGCGTGTACGACGACGTCGTCACCGAAGTCGTCGAGGAACTGCATGCGCGCGTGGAGGCCGTGCTGGCCGGCGGCATCGCCCCCGACCGTGTCGTCGTCGACCCCGGCCTCGGCTTCTCCAAGGACGCCGAACACGACCTCGCCCTGCTCGCCCACCTCGACCGCCTGCTCGTCCTCGGCCATCCGCTGCTCGTGGCCGCCTCCCGCAAACGGTTCCTCGGCCGCGTACTCGCCGGACCGCAGGGCGCACCCCCGCCCGCGCGCGAGCGCGACGCCGCCACGGCCGCCGTGTCCGCACTAGCAGCGCACGCCGGCGCATGGGCCGTACGCGTACACGAGGTGCGTGCCACCGCGGACGCGGTACGCGTCGCACGCGCCGTCGAGGGAGCGCGCGCAGAGAGAAACGCTCCGGACTCGCCCGAAGGAGCCCGGTGAGCGCCCCCCACACCGATGTCGAAGAGGTGGAACTCGCCAACACCGCCTTCTACGAGGCGATGGAACGCGGCGACTTCGAAGAGCTGACCTCCCTCTGGCTGACCCCGTCCGACCTGGGCATCGACGAGGAGTACCACGACCCGGCCGACGCCGGGGTGATCTCCTGCGTGCACCCCGGCTGGCCCGTGCTCACCGGCCGCGGCGACGTCCTGAGGTCGTATGCGCTGATCATGGCGAACACCGACTACATCCAGTTCTTCCTCACCGATGTGCATGTCTCCGTCACCGGCGACACCGCCCTGGTCACCTGCACCGAGAACATCCTCAGCGGCGGCCCCGCACCCGAGGGCGGCGAGGAACTCGGACCGCTCGTCGGCCAGCTGGTGGTCGCCACGAACGTGTTCCGCCGCACATCCGACGGCTGGAAGCTCTGGTCGCACCACGCCTCCCCCGTTCTGGCCGAAAACGACGAGGACGAGAACGACGACTCCCCCTCCTGAGTGGGTAGGCGCGCCGTACGGGCACCCGGCGGACCGCCGGAGCCCGCCCGCAAGGACCAAGAAGTGGTTGGAATCACGGAAGCAGGGGTAAGGGCGGCTACCAGCCCGTGAGCCACCGGATTCCCCAGGGGAAACGCACGGTGAAAACTCCTGGGACCGGCTCGGGCCGCGCCCCCGTGGCCCGACCCTGTCAGTGCCCGCAGGTAGATTCGTTCGAGGCCGGTGTGCCGCCCGCACACGGCAGTGACCGGCCGACACCGACGATTGCAGGAGTGATTCGCGTGGATCGTGTCGCGCTGCGCGGCCTGAAGGCCCATGGGCACCACGGGGTGTTCCCGCAGGAACGCGAGGAGGGGCAGACCTTCGTCGTGGACCTCGTCCTCGGCCTGGACACCCGACCGGCCGCGGCCGACGACGACCTGGCGAAAACCGTGCACTACGGCATCGTGGCCGAGGAGGTCGTGGCCGTCGTCGAGGGCGAGCCCGTCAACCTCATCGAGACGCTCGCCGAGCGCATCGCCCAGGCCTGTCTGAAGCACGAAGGGGTAAAGGAGGCCGAGGTCACCGTCCACAAACCGGACGCCCCGATCACCGTCCCCTTCGACGACGTGACCGTCACCATCACCCGGAGCCGAGTATGACCGCGTCCTTCACCGAGGGTCACAGCGACCCGACCGTACAGCCGGTACCCGCCTCCGTCGTGCAGCAGGTGGACGCCGCGGACACGACGCTCCACAACCCCAAACGGGCCGTCATCTCCCTCGGCTCCAACCTCGGCAACCGCCTGGAGAACCTCCAGGGAGCCGTCGACGCGCTGGAGGACACCCCGGGCGTGCGCATCAAGGCCGTCTCGCCCGTGTACGAGACGGAGCCGTGGGGCGTCGAGCCCGGCAGCCAGCCGTCGTACTACAACGCCGTGGTGATCCTGAAGACCACCCTCCCCCCGTCCTCCCTCCTGGAGCGGGCCCACGCCGTCGAGGAGGCCTTCAACCGCGTCCGGGACGAGCGCTGGGGCCCGCGCACCCTCGACGTCGACATCGTCGCGTACGCCGATGTCGTCACCGACGACCCGCATCTCACGCTCCCCCACCCGCGCGCCCACGAACGCGCCTTCGTCCTCGCCCCCTGGCACGACGTGGAACCGGAGGCCCAACTGCCCGGCCGCGGCCCGGTCGCCGCCCTCCTCGGCACCGTCACCCGCGACGGCGTCGAGCCCCGCCACGACCTGGAACTCCGGCTGCCTGAATAGTCGTTAAGGTCAAGACGACCGACCACGGTCCGTGGGGACCCGGGGGAATCGAAGGGACACCGTGAGAGAGCTGCGTATCAGGGTGCTGGCCGGCGTCTTCCTCGTCGCCGGGATCCTGTCCTGGGCGGGCGCCCGCCTCTGGAACTCGATCGGGACCCTCCCCAGCGTCCCCCTGGCCGCACCCATCGTCCTCGCGGTGATCGCCGTCGTCCTCCTGGCCACCGCGCTCTCGCTGCGCGCCCGCCTCAAGGCACAGCGCGAGCGCCGCCCGGGGGCGAAGGGAGTCGACCCGCTGATGGCGGCTCGCGCGGTCGTCTTCGGGCAGGCCAGCGCCCTGGTCGCCGCCCTCGTCGCCGGCATGTACGGCGGCACGGGCGTCTTCCTCCTGGAGTCCCTCGACATCCCCGCCCGCCGCGACCAGGCCATCTACGCCGGCTTCGCGGTCCTGGCAGGCATCGGCGTCATAGCGGCGGCCATCTTCCTGGAGCGCGTCTGCAAACTCCCCGAGGACGACGACCGGAACACGGGGGCCGCGTCGACGGCGTGACCCGCCGGAGCGTCAGCGGGCCATGATGAGGCTCATCGCCTCGTTGCGGGTCGTCATGTCCCGCAGCTGCCCGCGCACGGCGGACGTGATGGTCTTGGCGCCGGGCTTGCGGATGCCGCGCATCGACATGCACATGTGCTCGCACTCGATGACGACGATGACACCACGAGGCTCCAGGATCTCCATCAGGGAGTCCGCGATCTGCGTGGTGAGTCGTTCCTGCACCTGCGGCCGGCGGGCGTAGACGTCCACGAGACGGGCCAGCTTGGACAACCCCGTGATCTTTCCGGTAGTGGCCGGAATGTATCCGACGTGCGCGACGCCCCGGAACGGCACCAGATGATGTTCACAGGTCGAGTACACCTCGATGTCCTTCACGAGCACCATCTCGTCGTGCCCCAGGTCGAACGTCGTGGTCAGCACGTCCTCGGGCTTCTGCCACAGCCCCGCGAATATCTCCTTGTACGCCCGAGCGACCCGCCCCGGCGTCTCCCTGAGACCCTCCCGGTCGGGGTCCTCTCCGACCGCGATCAGCAGTTCGCGTACGGCGTTCTCGGCGCGCTTCTCGTCGAACTCGCCGATGGTGCCCTCGCCGTCCAGCGTCACGGGGTCGGTCATGTGGTGCCTCGTTCCTGTGTGTCTCGCATGCATGCATGCATGCATGCGGAAATGCCGCGCCCCCCAGGCTAGAACCTGGGGGGCGCGGCATTCATTCCGGGCCGGGTGAGGTCACGGTGCCTGAGACGTCAGGCCTCCGGACGGTCCTCGGTGGCCGTCTCCGCCGCCGGGGCGGGCTCCGTCGCGGTGGACTTGACGGTGGAGATCGCCGGCGTCGCGCCGTTGGCGCCGTTCGTCAGTGCCAGCTCCTTGGGGGAGAGCACCGGCGGGCGGGTCGAGGGCGTGCGGCGGGAGGAGCCGGTCCAGGCCGGCCGCGGGGGACGCTTGACGATCGGGGCGAAGATCTCGGCGATCTCCTCCTTGCCCAGCGTCTCCTTCTCCAGCAGCTGAAGCACCAGGTTGTCGAGGACGTCGCGGTTCTCGACCAGGATCTCCCAGGCTTCGTTGTGCGCGTTCTCGATGAGCTTCTTGACCTCTTCGTCGACCAGCGCGGCGACCTCTTCCGAGTAGTCGCGCTGGTGGGCCATCTCACGTCCGAGGAACGGCTCGGTGTTGTCGCCGCCGAACTTGATGGCGCCGAGACGCTCGGTCATGCCGTACTGCGTGACCATCGCGCGGGCCGTAGTGGTGGCCTTCTCGATGTCGTTCGCGGCGCCGGTGGTCGGGTCGTGGAAGACCAGTTCCTCGGCCGCCCGGCCGCCCAGCATGTAGGCGAGCTGGTCGAGCATCTCGTTGCGGGTGGTCGAGTACTTGTCCTCGTCCGGCAGGACCATCGTGTAGCCGAGGGCCCGGCCCCGCGAGAGGATCGTGATCTTGTGGACCGGGTCGGAGTTCGGGGACGCCGCCGCGACCAGGGCGTGGCCGCCCTCGTGGTACGCGGTGATCTTCTTCTCCTTGTCCGACATGATCCGGGTCCGCTTCTGCGGGCCCGCGACCACGCGGTCGATCGCCTCGTCCAGCATCTGGTTGTCGATGAGCTTGCGATCGCTGCGGGCCGTGAGCAGCGCCGCCTCGTTCAGCACGTTCGACAGGTCGGCGCCGGTGAAGCCCGGAGTGCGGCGGGCGACCGCCGACAGGTCGACGTCGGGGGCGACCGGTTTGCCCTTCTGGTGGACCTTGAGGATCTCCAGACGGCCCTGCATGTCCGGGCGGTCGACCGCGATCTGGCGGTCGAAGCGGCCGGGGCGCAGCAGCGCCGGGTCGAGGATGTCGGGCCGGTTCGTGGCGGCGATGAGGATCACACCGCCCTTGACGTCGAAGCCGTCCATCTCGACGAGCAGCTGGTTCAGGGTCTGCTCGCGCTCGTCGTGACCGCCGCCGAGGCCGGCGCCGCGGTGGCGGCCGACCGCGTCGATCTCGTCGACAAAGACGATCGCCGGGGCGTTCGCCTTGGCCTGCTCGAACAGGTCACGGACCCGGGAGGCACCGACACCGACGAACATCTCGACGAAGTCGGAACCGGAGATCGAGTAGAAGGGGACGCCGGCCTCGCCCGCGACGGCGCGCGCGAGCAGGGTCTTGCCGGTGCCGGGAGGGCCGTACAGGAGCACGCCCTTGGGGATCTTCGCCCCGACCGCCTGGAACTTGGCGGGTTCCTGGAGGAACTCCTTGATCTCCTGGAGTTCCTCGACGGCCTCGTCCGAGCCGGCGACGTCCGAGAACGTCGTCTTCGGGGTGTCCTTGGTGATGAGCTTCGCCTTGGACTTGCCGAAGTTCATGACGCGGGAGCCGCCGCCCTGCATCTGGTTCATCAGGAACAGGAACACGACCACGATGAGGACGAAGGGGAGCAGGGACAGCAGGATCCCGACGAAGGCGTTCTGCTTCGTCGGCGAGACCGTGTAGCCGTCGGGGATCTGCTTGTCCTGGTACTTGGTCTGCAGCGTGTTGGCGATGGTCACGCCCTGGTCGCCGATGTAGCTCGCCTGGATCTTCGAGCTGCCCTCGACCTTTGTGCCGTCCTTGAGCTGGACCTTGATGGTCTGCTCGTCGCCGGTGGTCAGCTTGGCCGACTCGACCTTGTTGTCATTGATCGCCTGGACGACCTGGCCGGTGTCCACCGTCTTGTAGCCGCCGGACGAGCCGACGACCTGCATCAACACGACCACGGCAAGGACGGCCAGCACGATCCACATGACCGGCCCACGGAAGTATCGCTTCACGTCCATCCATACGGAGCGGTGCCGCCCCGTCCCTCCTGCCATAGTGAGTTTGATAAGACAGTTCTTCTGACGGTACCCCAGCATTGTCGCGCGAAGCCGCATGGGACGGCTGGCAAGCCCGTCTGCATGCTCCAACGGCGCGAGGCCCGCCGGGGTTCCCGGTCGCGCTGCGAGCGTTCCGAGGGTGTGGGGTCCCTCGGGTCAGCCGCCGTACACGTGAGGCGCGAGCGTACCGACGAACGGAAGATTGCGGTACTTCTCGGCGTAGTCGAGGCCGTAGCCGATGACGAATTCGTTGGGGATGTCGAAGCCGACCCACTCGACGTCGATGGCGACCTTGGCGGCGTCCGGCTTGCGCAGCAGGGTGCACACGTTGAGAGAGGCGGGCTCGCGCGAGCCGAGGTTGTTGATCAGCCAGGAGAGGGTCAGACCGGAGTCGATGATGTCCTCGACGATCAGGACGTGCTTGCCCTTGATGTCGGTGTCGAGGTCCTTGAGGATCCGCACGACACCGGAGGACTGGGTGCCCGCGCCGTAGGAGGACACGGCCATCCAGTCCATGGTGACGGGGGTGGACAGCGCCCGGGCGAGGTCGGCCATGACCATCACCGCGCCCTTGAGGACGCCGACGAGGAGCAGGTCCTTGCCCTCGTACTCAGCGTCGATCTTCGCGGCCAGCTCGGCCAGCTTCGCGTCGATCTCTTCCTTGGTGATGAGTACCTGCTTGAGGTCGGCACCCATGTCTTTCGCGTCCACCCGCATCACTTTCGGTCGTCTCAACCGGCTGTCCGGCCCCTTCGCGGGGCCGGGTCCTCACCCGAAGGGGGCGGGGACTTTTCAGCCTTGCCGAATCACCAGTCTGCCACCCTGCCGCTGGGCGACGACCCTGCCGGGGAGATTGATGGCGCCCTGGCCGCGCCAGCCGGTGATCAGCCGGTCGACTTCCTCGATGTGGCGGGCGAACAGCGAGCCTGCCGGGGCACCGGCCTCGATGGCGGCTCGGCGCAGGATGCGGCGGCGCACGGCGGGCGGCAGGGCGTGGAGTTTGGCGCACTCCAGCAGTCCGGTGGCATCGCGCACGGAGGCCTCGGCCTGGCCGGCCCAGCTGTCGAGGGCGTCGGCGTCGTCGCGGGAGAGCTGGGCCGTACGGGCGAGGGCCTCGACGACCCCCTTGCCGAGCGCCTTCTCGAGGGCGGGCAGGCCTTCGTGGCGCAGCCGTGAGCGGGTGTAGGCGGGGTCCGTGTTGTGCGGGTCGTCCCAGACCGGCAGGGACTGGGCCATGCAGGCCTTGCGGGCGGTCTGCCGGTCGAGCTGGAGGAAGGGGCGGCGGTAACGGCCGTCGGCCCCCGAGACCGCGGCCATTCCGGACAGGGAGCGGATGCCGGAGCCACGGGCGAGACCCAGCAGGACGGTTTCGGCTTGGTCGTCGCGGGTGTGACCGAGCAGGACGGCAAAGGCGCCGTGGCGTTCGGCGGCGTCGTCGAGGGCGGCATAGCGGGCGTCGCGGGCGGCGGCCTCGGGGCCGCCTTCACGGCCGACGGTCACGGCGGCGGACTCGACCGGATCCAGGCCGAGTTCGCGCAGACGCAGGACGACTTCCTCGGCGCGCAGGTCGGAGCCGGGCTGCAGGCCGTGGTCGACGGTGATGCCGCCGGCGCGGATGCCGAGTTTGGGGGCTTCGAAGGCGAGGGCGGAGGCGAGAGCCATGGAGTCGGCGCCGCCGGAGCATGCCACGAGCACGAGCGGCGACGGAGGGCGCTCGTGCGGGGTCTGTGCGGGGGTCGCGCTGGTCTCGGTGTCGTCGGTCAGGTGGTCGTCGAGGATGTCGTGGAGGACGCGGCGGACCGCCAGGCGTATCGCCGCGACCGCAGGATGGGGACCCATGTCCGGTTCCCTTCATGAAAATGTCGGGGGTGAGCCCGAGCTCGGTCACTCAGAGTGTGTAGATGGTGACAGAACCGGGCCGTTCCCCGAGCATTGCACGCCTACCCACGGCTCACGGTCCCTCCAACGGGTGATTGGCGGGGCTTTCGTCTGCCGTCGGCCGGAATCGTTTCACGGCGTGCCGTGGGTTCACGGCTCGGCTTTGCGGTGCACGCGCGCGACCCAGTTCGCCGGTTTGGCGATCTCGGCCTTGGTCGGAAGTGTGTTCGGGGAGGTCCACACGCGGTTGAAGCCGTCCATGCCGACCTGGTCGACGACGGCCCTGACGAAGCGTTCGCCGTCGCGGTACTGCCTGAGTTTGGCGTCCAGGCCGAGCAGTTTGCGCAGGGCCAGATCGAGCCGGGAGGCACCCTTGGCGCGGCGCTGCTGGAACTTCTCGCGGATCTCGGCGACGGTCGGTACGACCTGGGGGCCGACGCCGTCCATCACGAAGTCGGCGTGGCCCTCCAGGAGGGACATCACGGCGGTGAGCCGGCCGAGGATCTCACGCTGGGCGGGGGTCTGCACCAACTCGACGAAGGAGCGTCCGCCGTCGTCCTCCTCGCCCTCGGGGCGGCCTCCGGCCAGGGACTGGGCGGCGTCCCGGATGCGTTCCAGGACGGTCATGGGGTCGACGTCGGTCTCCCCCAGGAAAGACTGGATTTCGCCCTCGAGGTGGTCGCGCAGCCAGGGCACCGCCGTGAACTGGGTGCGGTGCGTCTCCTCGTGCAGGCACACCCACAGGCGGAAGTCATGGGGCTGGACGTCGAGTTCGCGCTCGACGTGGACGATGTTCGGGGCGACGAGCAGCAGTCGGCCGCCGCCGTTCTCGCCGGCGGGCAGCTCGCGGGTGCTCGGGGCGAAGGTCTCGTACTGGCCGAGGACGCGGGAGGCCAGGAAGGACAGGAGCATGCCGAGTTCGACGCCGGTGACCTTGCCGCCGAAGGCGCCGAGGACTGCGCCGCCGGGCGTGTTGCCGCGCCGTTCCTGCATCTTGTCGAGCAGTGGTTTGAGGATCTCGCGGAACCCGGCGACGTTGGCCCGCACCCACCCGGGCCGGTCGACGACGAGGACCGGGGTGTCGTGGATGTCCTCCGTGCCCATGCGAGTGAAGCCACGGACGTGCGCCTCCGAGGCCTTGGCGTGTCGGCGCAGTTCCGCGACGACCTCGCGGGCCTCGTCACGGCTCACCTCCGGACCCGGCCGTACGAGCCGGGTCGCGGTCGCCACCGCGAGATTCCAGTCGACCATGCCGGATGAAGCAGCACCACCGATGCTCGTCATGCGTCAACCGTACGTGAGCGCCGCCGCTGCGGGCAGGCCGTGCCGTGGCGGCCGCCGGGACCTGTCCTCACCGCAGCCGCATCCCGCGAGCGCGGTCGCGGCCCTGTCCAGTGCCGCCTGGGCCGCCTGCGGGTCCGTCGTGCCGGAGGCGAGGAACGCGAAGGCGAGGAGGCGGCCGTCCTGGTCGACGACCGTTCCGGCCAGGGAGTTCACCCCGGTCAGGGTGCCTGTCTTGGCTCGTACGACGCCTGCGGCGCCGTCGGTGTAGCGGCTGCTCAGGGTTCCCGTGAAGCCGGCCACGGGGAGGCCGGTGAGGACCGGGCGGAGTTCGGGGAGGGCGGGGTCGCCGGCCTTGACGAGCAGCTCAGTGAGCAGGCCGGCGGTGAGACGGTCGGAGCGGTCGAGGCCGCTGCCGTCGTGGAACTCGGTGCCGGATAGGGGCAGTCCGAGCTTCTTCAGCCGGTCGCCGATCGCGGCGGCGCCGCCGGCGAAGTCGGCGCGCTTTCCGGTCGCCAGGGCGGTGTGGCGGGCGAGGGCCTCGGCGATGTCGTTGTCGCTGTTGGTGAGCATGCGTTCGACGAGGTCGGACAGCGGCGGCGAGGAGACGGCGGCGAGGGTCTTCGCCCGGCCGGTGGCCCGGGCGGGGCCTGCGGCGGTCGCCCTGATGCCGCGGTCGCCGAGGAACGCCGCGAACTTGGCGGCGGCGTCGGCCGCCGGATCCGGCACACGGGCCGCCGGGCCGCTCGTGGAGTCGTCCGTGCGGCCCTCGTCGGCCATGAGGGCGCTGACCGGGGCGAGGTTGTCGTTGACCCCGATGGGGTGCATACGGGCGCCCGCGAAAAGGGTGGTGTCGTACGAGAGGGCCACCTCGCGGACGTCGCGCTTCTTGAGGGCCGCCGCCGTCCGGTCGGCGAGTGTGCGCAGGCCGGCCCAGCCCTCGGCGTTCTTCTGGGCGGTGAGGGTGGGGTCCCCGGCGCCGACGAGGACGAGTCCGCCGGTGCCGGGTTCCAGGGCGGTGCGGGTGATGAGGCGGTGGTCTGCGCCCAGGGCGGACAGGGCGGCGACACCGGTGGCGATCTTGGTGGTGGAGGCGGGGGTCAGCGAGGCGCCGGCGGCGGTGCCGTAGAGGCGCTTGCCGGTGGCGACGTCCACGACCACGGCGGCCCGGCGCGAACCGAGTGCCGCGTCCGTCAGCAGCGGGTCCAGGACACCGGCGAGGGCCTGCGCGTCCGGAGCGGAACCGGTGCTGCCCGCGCTGCCGGCGGAGCCGCCGAGGCCGGTGAGGACGGAGGCCGCGCTGGGGGCCGGCCGGGGCGCCGGGGGCGTGGAACCCGGCCCGGCGGCACGGCCGTGAGATGTGCCACCCGCGCCCTCCCAGGCGGCTGCCCGGTCCCGCTCCGCCGTACGCTGACCGGAGGAGTCCCAGGGACCGGCGGCGGTCACCACCGCGGCGGCCAGCGCCAGCCCGGCGGTGGCGGCGCCGGCGGTGTACTGCCAGGTCTTCGGCCTCGTGATCCGCGCGACCTGCGGTCCCGTGGCCCGTGCGATCCGCGCCACCTGCGGTTTCGCGGTCCTCGCGAGCCGTGTGATCTGCGGTTTCGCGGCCGCCGCGGCCCGTGCCAGTCGCGGTCGTACGGCGTTCGCGGCCCGCACCATGTGCGGTCTCGCGGTCCGCCAAGGCCTCAGCTCTGGCACGATCACCAGCCCCTTTCGCGATCACACACGTGCGTGAGGGACACTTAACCACCAGAACTATGTGCTGATCATGGAGGAGCCACCGGTGGAGTTCGACGTCACGATCGAGATTCCGAAGGGTTCGCGGAACAAGTACGAGGTGGACCACGAGACCGGTCGGATCCGCCTGGACCGTCGCCTCTTCACCTCGACCAGCTACCCGGCCGACTACGGCTTCGTCGAGAACACCCTCGGCGAGGACGGCGACCCGCTGGACGCGCTGGTCATCCTGGACGAGCCGACCTTCCCCGGCTGTCTGATCCAGTGCCGTGCGATCGGCATGTTCCGGATGACGGACGAGGCCGGCGGCGACGACAAGCTGCTCTGCGTGCCCGCACACGACCCGCGGGTCGAGCACCTGCGCGACATCCACCACGTGTCCGAGTTCGACCGCCTGGAGATCCAGCACTTCTTCGAGGTGTACAAGGACCTGGAGCCCGGCAAGTCCGTCGAGGGCGCCAACTGGGTGGGCCGCACCGACGCCGAGGCCGAGATCGAGCGGTCCTACAAGCGCTTCAAGGAGCAGGGCGGTCACTGAGCCCTGAGCCGTCTCACGGGCCGCACGCGTACGCGTGCGGCCCGTTTGCGTATCTGTGCGCATACTGGGCTGCCGAACCGTCGTACAGGGAGCGCTGCGCAGTGACGGACGCGGAGAACCGCAAGCCGCGATCGGACGAGGCGCGGAGTGTGTTCGCACCTCCGGGACCTCCGGCGGCGGACGGCGAGTCGTCGACGACGTCCGAGTTCGCCGTGCCCGACGGGCTCGCCGTCCCGCAGCAGCCCGGGGCCGAATCCGAGGGGTCCGCCTTCAGCCCGCCGCGTACCTACAGCGCCCGGCAGGCCCCGCCGGCCTTCACGCCGCCGGTCGGCATCCCCGCGGTGAGCCTGACCAAGGACCTGCCCTGGCAGGACCGGATGCGCACGATGCTGCGGATGCCGGTGGCCGAGCGGCCCGCGCCGGAGCCGGTGCAGAAGGCGGAGGAGGAGGGCCCGGCCGTCCCGCGCGTGCTCGACCTGACGCTGCGCATCGGCGAGCTGCTGCTGGCGGGCGGCGAGGGCGCGGAGGACGTGGAGGCGGCGATGTTCGCGGTCTGCCGCTCCTACGGCCTCGACCGCTGCGAACCGACCGTCACCTTCACCCTGCTGTCGATCTCCTACCAGCCGTCCCTGGTCGACGACCCGGTGACGGCGTCGCGGACCGTGCGCCGCCGGGGCACCGACTACACGCGTCTCGCGGCCGTGTTCCGGCTGGTGGACGACCTCAGCGACCCGGAGACCCATATCTCCCTGGAGGAGGCCTACCGGCGGCTCGCGGAGATCCGCCGCAACCGGCACCCGTATCCGACCTGGGTGCTGACCTCGGCGAGCGGCCTGCTCGCGGGCGCGGCCTCGGTGCTGGTCGGCGGTGATCTGGTCGTGTTCGTCGCGGCCGCGCTCGGCGCGATGCTCGGCGACCGGCTGGCGTGGCTGTGCGCGGGGCGCGGGCTGCCGGAGTTCTACCAGTTCATGGTGGCCGCGCTGCCGCCCGGCGCGATCGGGGTCGCGCTGACGCTGGCACATGTGGACGTGGAGGCGTCCGCGGTGATCACCGGTGGGCTGTTCGCGCTGCTGCCGGGACGGGCGCTGGTGGCGGGCGTCCAGGACGGGCTGACCGGCTTCTACATCACGGCGGCCGCGCGCCTGCTGGAGGTCATGTACTTCTTCGTCGGCATCGTCATCGGCGTGCTGGTGATGCTCTACGTCGGTGTGCAGGTGGGCGCCCATCTCCGTCCGGACGCGGCACTGGGCCTCGCCGAGCGGCCGCTGTGGCAGATCGGCGCCTCGATGCTGCTGTCCCTGACCTTCGCCGTGCTCCTTCAGCAGGAGCGGTCCACCGTGCTGGCGGTGACGCTGAACGGGGGTGTCGCGTGGTCGGTGTACGGCGCGATGCACTACGCCGGCGGGATCTCACCGGTGGCGTCCACGGCCGCCGCGGCGGGGCTGGTGGGGTTGTTCGGGCAGCTGCTGGCGCGGTACCGGTTCGCTTCGGCGCTGCCGTACACCACCGCGGCGATCGGGCCCCTGCTGCCGGGGTCCGCCACGTATTTCGGGCTGTTGTCGATCGCTCAGAACGAGGTGGACAAGGGGTTGGTGTCGCTGACCAAGGCGGTGGCGCTGGCCATGGCCATCGCGATCGGGGTGAATCTGGGGTCCGAGATCTCGCGGCTGTTCCTGCGGATCGGGTCCGTGGAGAAGCGGCGGGCCGCCAAGCGGACACGGGGCTTCTAGCGCCGCCGCACAGCGTCACGGCCCCGCACCCCTTGGGGGCGCGCCTCAGTAGCCCTCGTTGTAGGGGTACTGGTTGTTCTGCTGCTGGTTGTACGGCTGTTGGGCGTAGCCCTGGGGGTACTGCTGGACGTAGGGCTGCTGGGGCGGCTCGGCGTAGTGCTGCCGGCCGTGGTTGCCGTACTGCTGGTGGTTGTTGTTCTGGGGGTCGTCGGTCGGCGGGATACGGCGCAGGCGGGTCGTGGCGTCGTCCATGAGCGGCGGCTGCTGCTGAGGGGTCGCCGGGGCCTGGGCCGCGGCGCGCTTCTTCTTGGAGCGCTCGCGCAGGTACTCGATGGCGATCGGCACCACGGAGACCAGGACGATCAGGACGAGGATCGCCTCGACGTTCTTCTTGATGACGTCGATCTGGCCGAGCCAGTAGCCGGCGAGCGTGACGCCGGTGCCCCAGGCCACGCCGCCGATGACGTTGTACGTGAGGAACGTGCGGTACTTCATACGGCCGGCGCCCGCCACGATGGGCGCGAACGTGCGGACGATCGGCACGAAACGGGCCAGGACGATCGCCTTGGGGCCGTACCTCTCCATGAACTCGTGGGCCTTGTCCAGGTTCTCCTGTTTGAAGAGCCTGGAGTTCGGCCGGTTGAAGATCTTCGGGCCGAAGAACTTGCCGATCATGTAGCCCACCTGGTCACCGAGGACGGCGGCCAGCACGATCAGGAAGCAGACGAGCCACAGCGGCTGGCTGATGTACTGCCCCTGGGCCACGAACAGGCCCGCGGTGAACAGCAGCGAGTCGCCCGGCAGGAAGGCGAAGAGCCCCGACTCGGCGAAGACGATCAGCAGGATGCCGGCCAGGCTGAAGGTCTCGATCAGATAGTCGGGACTGATCCACTCGGGGCCGAGCGCAAGGGTGGTCACGGGTTTGTGGCTCCTGCTGGGAAGGCGGGCTGGGTCGGGCTGCCCCAAAAGTATCAACGCGGCACCGGGGGCCCAGGTTCCAATGGCTCTCCCAGGATGCACTGTGCCCCTGCTGGGACAAAGCTGAGAGCCATGAGCATCGAAGAGTACGGCGGCGGTCAGGGCCCCGAGCCCGACGTCCTCGTAGTGACCACGAACGACGTACCCGGCCACCGTGTGCAGTCGGTCCTCGGTGAGGTCTTCGGGCTGACCGTGCGCTCACGGCACCTGGGCAGCCAGATCGGCGCGGGTCTGAAGTCGATGATCGGCGGTGAGCTCAAGGGGCTCACCAAGACGCTGGTGCAGACCCGGAACCAGGCCATGGAGCGGCTCGTCGAGCAGGCACGCGCGCGGGGCGCGAACGCCGTGCTGATGTTCCGCTTCGACGTCACCGAGGCGGCCGACGTGGGCACGGAGGTGTGCGCGTACGGCACGGCGGTGGTCCTGGCCCGGGAGTAGCCCTCTCCCGGACCGGGTTCCTACGCGGTCCTGCGGGCGGCGTTGGCCAGGATCGCCTCCTTGAGGTGTTCGGCGAGGCCGGGGCGCACGGCGTCGTAGTGGGCCTTGAAGCGGTCGTCGGCGACGTACATCTCGGCCAGGCCCGTGTGGAGTTCGTACGAGCACGCGTAGAACCATGTGCAGATGTGCTGCCGGTGTTCCTCGGCCAGGTCCGTCGCCGCGTCGCCGGACGGCGGCTCACCGGCGTCCACGAGGGCGGCGTAGCGCTCGCCCCACGCGGCCGCTTCGGCCTGCAGGCGTTTCCAGTCGTCCTTGGTGTAGCGGGCGACCCGGCGCTGCGACTCGGCGTAGGGCTCGGTACCGCCCCAGCGCTGCTCCGCCTCCTGCGCGTACTGCTCGGGGTTCTGGTCGCCGAAGACCTCGAACCTCTCCTCGGGCGTGAGGTTGATGCCCATCGTGCGTGCCTCCATGGCGTGCTCCACGGCCGCCGCCATCTTCTGCAGCTTCTCGATCCGGGCGGTCAGCAGTTCGTGCTGGCGGCGCAGGTGCGCGCGCGGGTCTGCTCTTCCGGTGGCCTGATCGTCGAGCAGGGCGGCGACCTCTTCGAGCGGGAAGCCGAGCTCCCGGTAGAACAGGATCTGCTGCAGCCGGTCGAGGTCGGCGTCGTTGTAGCGCCGGTGGCCCGCGTGGCTGCGCTCACTCGGGGCGAGCAGGCCGATGTCGTCGTAGTGGTGCAGGGTGCGCACCGTGACCCCGGCGAAGCCGGCGACCTGTCCCACGGAGTAGCTCACTTCGTCCGCTCCCTTCTCGGTACGACTCCACGCTGACGCCTCACGCCACGTGAGGTGCAAGCCCGTTCACTCAAGATGTTCCGCCCGTTTTGCCCGCTTATGGTGACCCCGTGGCCCAGGACACCGCGCAGCAGGCGCCCACCGCCCCGGCGACCCCGGCGCGCGCCCTGCTGCCGCTGATCCTGCCTGCCCTTGTCGTGGGCGTCGGGGCGAGTCTGCTGCTGCTCGGGGTGGAGGCGGCGGCCGAACAGCTCCAGGACGTGCTGTGGCAGGACCTGCCGGACGCACTCGGGGTGGGCCGGTACTCCGCGCTGTGGATGCTGGTCGTGCTCACCTCGACCGGCGTCCTGGTGGGCCTCGTGGTGTGGAAGGTGCCGGGGCACGCGGGCCCCGACCCGGCCACCATCGGACTGAACGCTCCCGTGCTGCCGCCCGCCGTGCTGCCGGGGCTGCTGCTGGCGACGGCCCTGATGCTGGCGGGCGGGCCGAGCCTCGGCCCGGAGAACCCGGTCATCGCCGTGAACGCGGGGCTGGCGTTCTGGCTGGGCCGCAGGCTGTTTCCGCGCAGCCCGGGGGAAGGGTGGGTGGCGCTGGCGGAGGCGGCGACGATCGGTGCCCTCTTCGGCACTCCCGTCGCGGCGGCGCTGATCGTCTCCGAGGCGCTGGCCGGGCGCGCGGTACGGGGGCCGCTGTGGGACAGCGTCTTCGCACCGCTCGCCGCGGGCGCCGCGGGTGCCATCACCACCACCGTGGTGGCCGAACCGGCCTTCGACCTGCATCTGCCCCCGTTCGGACAGCCCGGCTGGAGCGATCTGCTGGCCGCGCTGGTGGTCGCGTCGGTGGCGGCGCTGCTCGGCATGTGCGCCGTGCACGCCTTCCCGTACGTCCACGGCGGCTTCGCCCGCCTCCGGCACCCGATGCTGGCGCTTCCGGTCGGCGGGCTGGTGCTGGGCCTTCTCGGCGCCCTGGGCGGCCATCTGACGCTCTTCAAGGGGCTGGAGGAGGTCGAGGAGCTGGCGCGCGATCCCGACGGCTGGTCGGCCGGGGAGTTCACCACGATGGCGGTGGTGAAGCTCGCCGCACTGGTCGTGGCCGCGTCCTGCGGCTTCCGGGGCGGGCGGATCTTCCCGTCGGTCTTCGTCGGCACCGCCTTCGGCCTCGGCGCCCATGCCCTGGTACCGGCCGTACAGCCGGCGCTCGGTGTCGCCGCGGGCGTCCTGGGCGTGCTCCTCGCCATCACCCGGCAGGGCTGGGTGAGCCTGTTCACGGCCGCCGTCCTGGTCTCCTCGCCCGCGATCCTCGCTCTTCTCTGCATCGCCTCGCTGCCCGCCTGGCTGCTGGTCACCGGCCGGCCGCAGATGCAGTTGCGCGCGGACGGAACCTCCGTCCGCTGATCCCCCGTTGAACCTCTCAAGGAGGCACGACATGCCGCTTCACAAAGGTCCCGAGAAGCCCGACGAGCGCCCGATGTCCGTCAACCCCTTCTTCGGCGAGGCGAATCCGGTCGGAGGCATGACCGAGGCCCCGCCCAAGCACCGGCTCCCCGACGCTCCCCTGCCGCCGATGACGGCGTATCAGGTGGTGCACGACGAGCTGATGCTGGACGGCAACGCCCGGCTGAACCTGGCGACGTTCGTCACCACGTGGATGGAACCGCAGGCCGGCGTCCTGATGGCGGAGTGCCGGGACAAGAACATGATCGACAAGGACGAGTACCCGCGCACGGCCGAGCTGGAGCGGCGCTGTGTGGCGATGCTCGCCGATCTGTGGAACGCGCCCGATCCGTCGTCGGCCGTGGGCTGTTCGACGACCGGGTCGAGCGAGGCGTGCATGCTCGCCGGGATGGCGCTCAAGCGCCGCTGGGCGCAGCGCAACGCCGACCGCTACCCCGCCGGCGACGTCCGCCCGAACCTCATCATGGGGGTCAACGTCCAGGTCTGCTGGGAGAAGTTCTGCAACTTCTGGGAGGTGGAGGCCCGCCTGGTGCCCATGGAGGGCGAGCGCTTCCACCTCGACCCGCAGGCGGCGGCGGAGCTGTGCGACGAGAACACCATCGGGGTCGTGGGCATCCTCGGCTCCACCTTCGACGGCTCGTACGAGCCGATCGCGGACCTCTGCTCCGCGCTGGACGACCTCCAGGAGCGGACCGGACTCGACATCCCGGTGCATGTCGACGGCGCGTCCGGCGCGATGGTCGCGCCCTTCCTGGACCAGGACCTGGTGTGGGACTTCCGCCTCCCGCGCGTGGCGTCGATCAACACCTCGGGGCACAAGTACGGGCTCGTCTACCCGGGGGTCGGCTGGGCGCTGTGGCGGGACAAGGAGGCGCTGCCCGAGGAGCTCGTCTTCCGCGTCAACTACCTGGGCGGCGACATGCCGACCTTCGCGCTGAACTTCTCGCGCCCCGGCGCGCAGGTGGCGGCGCAGTACTACACGTTCCTGCGGCTGGGCCGCGAGGGCTACCGGTCCGTTCAGCAGACCACACGGAACGTGGCCCGGAGCATCGCCGACCGGGTGGAGGCGCTCGGCGACTTCCGGCTTCTGACCCGGGGCGACCAGCTGCCGGTGTTCGCCTTCACGACGGCGCCGGAGGTGAAGGCGTTCGACGTCTTCGACGTCTCCCGGCGGCTGCGCGAACGGGGCTGGCTGGTGCCGGCGTACACCTTCCCGCCCCACCGCGAGGACCTGTCCGTCCTGCGGATCGTGTGCCGCAACGGCTTCTCGACCGACCTCGCGGACCTGTTCCTGGACGATCTGAGCCAGCTCCTGCCGGAACTGCGCCGCCAGGACGGCCCCCTGGACCAGGAGAGGGGCGCCGCCACCGGGTTCCACCACTAGGGGGTCCCTCGGGCGGCGCCCCTGAAAGCCCTACCGGCTCAGGCGCGCGAACCGTCGTACCGCCAGGGGGAAGAACACCGCCAGCAGTGCGAGGGGCCAGGCGATTGCCGCCCATGCGTGCCCCGGCTCGCCGCCGGGGCCGCCGAGCAGGTCCCGGACCGCCGTGGCGGTGTGGGACATGGGGTTCCAGCCGACCACCGTGCCCAGCCAGCCGGGCATGGACTCGGGGAGGGCGAACGCGTTGGACAGGAAGCCGACCGGCCAGACCAGGATCTGCACGGCCTGCACCAGCTCCGGTTTTCCGGCCACCAGGGCGAGGTGAATGCCGATCCAGAGCATCGCGAAGCGGAAGAGCAGGAGGAGCCCCATCGCCGCGAGGAAGGCCCCCGGCCCGCCGTGCGCACGCCAGCCGAGCGCGTACCCGACGCCGGTCAGCACGGCCAGGCCCAGCGCCGACTGGAGCATGTCGGCGGCGGAACGGCCCACCAGAACGGCCCCGTTGGCCATCGGCATGGAACGGAAGCGGTCGATCACGCCCTTGTTGAGGTCCTGGGTGACGGCGAGCATCGTGCCCTCCAGGCCGAAGGCCATGGTGAGGGCGAGCATGCCGGGGACGAGATAGCCGAGGTAGTCGCCGTGCACACCCCGGCCGCCGCCGACGAGGTAGCCGAACATCATCAGCAGCATCACCGGGAAGGCGAGGGCGACGAGAACCTGCACGGGCTGCCGTGCCCAGTGGGCGAGTTCACGGCGGGTCATGGTCCAGGAGTCGGTCAGCGCGTAGGTGGTCACACGGCCTCCTTCGTACGGTCGTCCCGTCCCGTCAGATGCAGGAACACCTCGTCCAGCGTGGGCCGGCGCAGGGCGATGTCCTCGGCCTCGATGCCGGCCTCCTCCAAGGCGCGGACGACGCCGGAGAGCGCCGCCATGCGGTCGGTGACCGGTGCGCTGATCAGACGGCGGTCGCGGTCCGCGGAGACGTCCTCCTTCGGGACGGGCAACAGGGCGACCGCCGCGCCCAGTTGTCCCGGGTGGCGCAGGACCACGTCGATGCGGTCGCCGCCCGTGTCCGCCTTCAGTTCGTCCGCCGTGCCGTCGGCGATGACCCGGCCGCGGTCGACCACCGAGATACGGTCGGCGAGCTGGTCGGCCTCTTCCAGGTACTGGGTGGTGAGCAGGACCGTCGTACCGCCGCCGACCAGGGAGCGGACCGCGGACCAGACCTCGGCGCGGCCGCGCGGATCGAGGCCGGTCGTGGGTTCGTCCAGGAACAGCACCTCCGGTTCGGTGATCAGGGACGCAGCGAGGTCCAGACGGCGCCGCATCCCGCCGCTGTAGGCGCGGACCGGCTTGCGGCCGGTGTCGCCGAGACCGAAGCGGTCCAGAAGCTCACCGGCCCGCACGCGCGCGTGCCGGGCGCCCAGGTGGTAGAGGCGGCCGAACATCTCCAGGTTCTGGCGGCCGCCGAGCTCCTCGTCCAGGGCCGCGTGCTGGCCGAGCAGGCCGATGCGGAAGCGCACCGCCTGGGCCTCGGTCACGATGTCGTGCCCGGCCACCTGGATCCGGCCCGCGTCCGGCCGCAGCAGGGTGGCCAGGATCCTGACCAGGGTCGTCTTGCCCGCGCCGTTGGGCCCGAGCACTCCGTGCACCGTGCCGCGGGCGACCCGGAGGTCGAGCCCGTCCAGTGCCGTCCTGTCTCCGTACGTCTTGTGAACGCCTTCGACGGTGATCGCCGTGTCGGCCACGTGCCCGCACTCCCTCCCTAGTCAAACTTGACTACCTATGGAACGTAACGCACTCGAAGTGATTGGTCAAACTTGATTAGCGTGCATCTCCCGGATGCCGCTCCCCCGTCGCATACGGGTTCTCCTCGCCCTCCGCCAGCACCCCGACGAAAGGCTCGCCCTCCCCGGCGAACGTGTACGCCCCGCCCTCGATCCGCTCGATCAGACCACCGGTCCACTCGGCCTCCGCGTCGGCGGTGTGGACCCAGAGGTTCATGATCTCCCCGATGTGACCGAGCTGTTCGGGCCCGCCCTCGGGGACGTAGTGCTCGGTCACCGCGGAACGCCACTCCTCGATACGGCGGATCCGCTCCTTCAGAAGAGCCACCGCCTCACCCCGCGGCAGGTCGAGCATGAAGCCGATGGCCGCCGACTTGACGTCCATGTTCTGGTCGTAGGAGGTCAGCGCCTCGCGCACCAGCCTGAGGTATTCCTCGGTGCCCTTGCCGGTGATCTCGTACTCCGTGCGCGGCGGGCCGCCGGCCGTGGACGGCGCGATCTCGTGCGCATGCAGCAGGCCCTGCTTCGCCAGCTGCTTGAGCGCGTGGTAGATCGAGCCGGGCTTGGCGTTGGACCACTCGTGCGCGCCCCAGTACTCCAGGTCGTTGCGCACCTGGTAGCCATGGGCCCGCCCGTGCTGGCGGACCGCGCCGAGCACGAGGAGACGGATCGCTGACATGCGGTCCAGCGTAGGACCCCGGGCGTCACCCCCAGGAGCTGCCCTGCTCCTGTGCCACCAGCTCGAACGCGGTCTTCCCGTCCAGCGACTCCCGGATGATGTCGGCGTGGCCCGCGTGCCGGGCCGTCTCACGGATCAGATGCAGGACCAGCCAGCGCACCGAGACCCTCTCGTCCGGCGGGAACCAGGGGTCGTTCGGCAGCGGGAAGGTGTCGTCCAGGCTGGGGACCGAGCGGACGTAGGCCTCCGTCTCGGCGGCGGCCTTCTCCCAGTACGCGAGCTGCTGCTCCACGCTCTCGCCCTCGACCAGGACGAAACACTCCTGCCAGGTCGACTCGTCCCGGTGGACGGCCGGCGGCTCGCCCTTGGCGCGGGCGACCCAGCCCTGTTCCACCTCGCCGACATGCTTGAGCAGGCCGGACAGCGAGAGGTCGCTGGCGCTGGGCTTGCTCGCGGCCTGCTCCTCGGTCAGCCCGAGCAGGGCCCGCCGGATACCGCCCCGCTGCTCCGCCAGGAAGGAGAGCAACGCCCCGCGCTCGTCGCCCTGCGCCTCTGCCCGCACGTGAGTGACCATGACCGGCTGCCTTTCGTAGGACTTCCCCTTGCCGACACCGACAAAGCTAGGGGCCCTTGCGGTCAGCTTCAGTCCGCAAGGGCCCGGTCCCACAAAAGACGGCGAAAGACTCAGAACGGGAACCCGCTCCGGCCGTGCTGCACCGAGATCCACTTCTGAGTGGTGAACGCGTCCAGCATCGTCTCGCCGTTGAGGCGGCCGACGCCGGAGTTCTTCTCGCCGCCGAAGGGGACGATCGGCTCGTCGTGGACGGTGCCGTCGTTCACATGGAACATGCCGGTGTCGATCTGCTTGGCGAAGTTCACGCCGCGCTCGATGTCACCCGTGTGGACGGCACCGCTGAGGCCGTACGGGGTGTCGTTGACGAGGCGTACGGCCTCCTCCTCGCCGTCGAACGGGATGAGGTAGGCGACCGGGCCGAACAGCTCCTGCTGGAGCAGGGCGGAGTCGGCGGGGATGCCGGTCAGGACGGAGGGCTCGACCAGGTTGTCGGTGGTCGCGCCGTGCACCAGCGCCGTGGCGCCCTCGGCGATCGCCTGCTCGACGGCGGACGAGATGGCGTCCGCCTGGGAGGAGTTGATGACCGGGCCGATGACGGTCTCGGGGTCGCGCGGGTCGCCGGCCTTCAGGGTCCTGACCTTGGCCACGAACTTCTCGGTGAACTCGTCCGCGACCGAGCGGTCGACCAGCACACGGTTGGCGGCCATGCAGACCTGGCCCTGGTGGACGTACCGGCTGAAGACGGCCGCGTCGACCGCGTAGTCGAGGTCGGCGTCGTCGAGGACCACCAGCGCGCTGTTGCCGCCGAGTTCGAGGACCGAGCGCTTGAAGTGCGAGGCGCAGACCGTGGCGACATGGCGGCCGACCTTGTCGGAGCCGGTGAAGGAGATGACCTTCGGGACCGGGTGCTCGATGAAGGCGTCGCCGATCTCCGCGATGTCGGTGACGACGACGTTGAGCAGACCGCCGGGCAGGCCGGCCTCCTCGAGGACCTTCGCGACCAGGGTGCCGCCGACGATCGGGGTGTTCTGGTGCGGCTTGAGCACCACGGCGTTGCCGAGGGCCAGGGCGGGCGCCACCGACTTGATCGACAGCAGGAACGGGAAGTTGAAGGGGCTGACGACGCCCACGACACCGACCGGCACGCGGTAGACGCGGTTCTCCTTGCCGTCGATCGGCGACGGGATGATGCGGCCCTCGGGGCGCAGCGCCAGATGGATCGCCTCGCGCAGGAACTCCTTGGCGAGGTGGAGCTCGAAGCCGGCCTTCAGCCGGGTGCCGCCGAGCTCGGCGATGATCGCCTCGGCGATCTCCTCCTCGCGCTCCTCGATCACTCTGAGTGCCTTCTCGAAGACCGCGCGGCGGGCGTAGGCGTTGGTCGCCGCCCACTCCTTCTGGGCGCGCGCGGCGGCCCGGTAGGCGTCGTCGACCTCCTCGACCGTGGCTATCGTGATCGACGCCAGCTTCTCGCCGTCGTACGGGTTGAAGTCGATGATGTCCCAGGACCCTGTGCCCGGGCGCCACTCACCGTCGATGTACTGCTGGGCCAGATCGGTGAAGTAGGACGACGACATGTGATCCCTCAATCCCAACATACTTAACGGTCTGATCACACGTCATCGTACTTGTGTTTCAAGTGAGTTGTGGTGTTCGCACGGGATCCGCCAACAGACCAGCGGAGAACTTCCCCAGGACAGCGGGGTGAATTCTCAGGACAGCTGAAGCAGCCCGCGCAGCAGGTCCCTGCTCTCGTCCGGACCCGGGCTGTCGTGCTGCAGTTCCTTCAGCGCCTTCTCGTACTGGGCGACGTCCTCGTGCTTGTCCAGGTACAGCGCACTGGTGAGCTGCTCCAGGTACACGACGTCCGACAGATCGGACTCCGGGAAGCTGAGGATCGTGAACGCACCGGACTCGCCGGAGTGGCCGCCGAAGCTGAACGGCATGATCTGCAGCCGTACGTTGGGCCGTTCGGAGAGCTCGATCAGGTGCTGCAGCTGGCCGCGCATCACCTCGCGGTCGCCATACGGCCGGCGCAGGGCCGCCTCGTCCAGGACGATGTGGAACTCGGGGGCGCCCTCCGAGAGGAGGTACTTCTGCCGCTCCAGGCGCAGCGCCACACGCCGGTCGACGTCCTCCTCGCTCGCGCCCTTCATCCCGCGCCGCACCACCGCGCGGGCATAGGCCGGGGTCTGCAGCAGCCCGTGCACGAACTGGACCTCGTAGGCGCGGATGAGGGAGGCGGCGCCCTCCAGGCCCACATAGGTGGGGAACCAGCTGGGCAGCACGTCCGAGTAACTGTGCCACCAGCCCGCGACGTTGGCCTCTCTGGCGAGGGAGAGCAGCGAGTTGCGTTCCGTCTCGTCGGTGATGCCGTACAGCGTCAGCAGGTCTTCGACGTCCCGCGTCTTGAAGCTCACCCGGCCCAACTCCATCCGGCTGATCTTCGACTCGGACGCGCGGATCGAATATCCCGCTGCTTCGCGCGTGATGCCACGCGCCTCACGCAGCCGCCTGAGTTGCGAGCCGAGCAGCATGCGCCGCACCACCGATCCGGGCTCTCCCGCGCTCACGTTCGCCAGCCTCCCCAACCGTCTTAGGGGCCAAAGTCTGCCACTAAATCACTCCGAGCAGTACTCGTCCGATTACAGAGATGGAAAGAAGCCAAAGTTTCCGCACAGGATGTGGGTGGGTCGCGGGGAGGAAGGGGCGAGCGCAGCCCTCGAATATGGCGGAAAAAATGGCCAACAAGTGGTACGGGAGGGTCCAATTCGGTCGCGTGCACGTGCATCTGCCCTTGCATCTGCAGTACGCATCCGAAACCATGGTCCCGCGCAACCGCTGCATCGCACCGACCGCGAATTCCCGGGAGTGCCTCGCATGGGGACGAATGGATCGACCATGCTCGAGCCGTTACGGCAGGGCCTTCCGCCGCTCGACCCCGCAGCCGTGTCCGGCGCCGCCTCCTGTGCTCTGCCCGCCCGCTACGAAGCGGTGCGCGACGCACGGCAGTTCACCCGCAGAACGCTGGACCAGTGGGAGCTGGACGACCGCTTCGACGACGTGTGTCTCGTGGTCTCCGAACTCGTCACCAACGCGCTGCGGCACGCGCTGCCGGCCAACACCCCGCGCGTACCGGAGCAGAACCAGCCCGTGCGGCTGCATCTGCTGCGCTGGACCGAGCGGCTGGTGTGCGCGGTGCGCGACCCCAGTCACGACAGCCCCGTGACGCGCGCGACGGACGACTTCTCGGCGGAGTCCGGCCGTGGGCTGTTCCTTGTCGACTCCTTCGCCGACAGCTGGGGCTGGCACCCGCTCGCCGGCACGCTGGGCGGCAAGGTCGTCTGGGCGCTGTTCCTCCTGGAGCAGCAGTCGGCCGAATGACGAACCGCGGCGCCTTCTGACGCCGCGGTTCTACGCGCGTTACGCTCTGCGTCCGGGCCGTCGCGGCCCGGGATCAGCCCGAGATCAGATGGTCGAACTCGCCGTCCTTGATGCCCAGGAGCATCGCCTCGATCTCCGCGCGCGTGTAGACGAGCGCGGGACCGTCGGGAAAGCGGGAGTTGCGCACGGCCACGTCTCCGCCGGGCAGCCGGGCGAACTCCACGCAGGATCCCTGCGAGTTGCTGTGCCGGCTCTTCTGCCAGGCCACCCCCCGCAGATGCGTGGCCGCCATGCCGTTGTGCACGTCGATCACGTTGTACTCCCCGTACACGCCGTCAACGTCGTGGTCCACAGGTCGCTCCCCGGTGGTGCACTGGCTGGTGTGGCCATTGATGCAGTACTCAACAGACCCGGATCATAGCCCTGTTCACGTGCAGATGCATGGGCAGATGCACGTGCACGCCGGGTGGCCCTGCGATTACAGGTTTGACGATCGCTTCACCGAATGCGTTCCGCGTCTGCCCCGGGCTTGCCGTGCATGCGACCGCCCCTACTGGAAACAGACGTACGCAGCGGCCTTCGTGTTCCACCATCCAAGTGAGGGGCCAGTCCGCAGGGTTGGCCGGATGGGCGTCCCACCGGCGGACCGACGGCATCCGTTCGATGACGTCAGCGCGAATCTCCGCCTCGGTATCACCCCCGCGCAGGCGGGAGCGGGGCCGGGCGTGGGCCCCGCCGTGTGACTCATGTCATGTCATCGTCGGGCACCCGGTCGAGCAGACCGCCGCGGTGCCGCCTCCGGGCGGTAGACGCGAGTCGGCCGGATCGCCGGAGGCCGCCGGGGCCCCCCTCCTCGGCGACTGCCGTACGCCAGCAGCGCCGCGTCCCGCGCGTTCTTGCGAGTTGCGTGGGCAGCCGCATGACGCCCGTGCCACGTCCGTGCCCCGCGCGTACGCAATCGCGACCGGATCGACGGACGGCCGCGCGGCTGCTTCCGGGCGTTCGGGCCGGCCCGGAGGTGTCTGCGGGGTAGGCGCATGCCGGTATCTGCAGCAGTCGGTCACGGCCGGCCCGGGGGTACGCAAGGCGGTCCTGGTAGCCCGCCCTGTCGTCAGGGTGGGCCGCCAAGACGTCCCGACAGGCCGCCCTGGTAGCTTGCTGCGGTCGTTTCGGCCACCGGCCGGCCGACCGCAGGCCCGACCGCTGCGGGCGGGCCCGACCGGCTACAGCTTGGGAGCTTCCAGTGACTACGGCGACTTCGGCGACCGTCTCGCGTCCCTCGCGTCGGCTGTCCCGTCGGCAGGTGCGGATCGCCGCGGCGGCCGCCGGCCTCGCGGGCACGCTGCTGCTGACCGCGTGCAGCGGTGACAGCGGCTCGGACGACGAGCCCTCGGCCGGCACCGAGACCTCCGCGAGCGCGGACACGGGCGGCGGCACCGGCGGCTCGGCGTCCGCCTCCCCCGCCGGCAAGCTCGAGGGCAGTTGGCTGGCGACGACCGATGGCCAGGCCGTGGCCCTGGTGATCAACGGCAGCCAGGCCGGGCTCTTCGCCACCGGCGGGACCGTGTGCAGCGGCACCGCGGGCGAGGAGGCGGGCATGCAGATGATCCACCTCAAGTGCACGGACGGCAGCAAGGACCGGGCGACCGGCATGGTCGACTCCGTCAGCAAGTCGGCGCTCAAGGTGACCTGGGAGAACGGCCTCGGCGCGGAAACGTACACCAAGACCGAGGGCGGCGCACTGCCGTCGGGGCTGCCCACGGCGAGCCTCGGCTCGTAAGTCGTCACACGGACATAAGGGACCCCTATGCGCGCCATCCCCGTCGCCGTCACCACGCTCACCGCGGCGCTGCTCCTGACCGCCTGCGGCGACGGCGGGGACGGGGGCGACGGCTCGGCCAAGAGCCAGGACGGCACGGCCTGCACGATCGACGAAGTTGCGGTGGAGGTCGGCCCCGCCAGCGCCGCCCCCGCCGCCGGTGACACCGGCATCGTCCCCGTCACGATCACCAACAGCGGCTCCGAGTGCACCCTCGACGGCATGCCCGCGGTCGGCCTGTACGCGGGCGGCACCTCCGCCACCGTCGCCCCGGACGAGGCCGCGAAGCCGCGGAAGCTGACCCTGGCAAAGGGTGGTGCCGTGACCTTCACGCTCACCTATGCACGCGGCGAGGCGGGGGGCGAGAAGAGCCTCGCCGTGAAGACGGTGAAGTTCAGCCTGCCCGGCGCCGCGCAGACACACGGTTTCCCCTGGTCGTACGGCGATGTGGCCCTCAAGAGCCCGGGCGATCCGGACGCTTCGGTGAGCCCGTTCCAGCAGGCGGGCGACTGAGCCGCTGTGCTGCTGAACCGCTGAGCGCTCAGCGGAGGGGCCGCCGGGCCCGTACCTGCGCCCGGTCGGCCGCCTCCGAACCCTCCGTCCAGCCCGCCGCGTCACTGACGCCGCGCAGGCGGGTCGTGGTCGTCTGCGGGAAGAGCCGGTCCAGGCTGTCGCTCACCGCGATCTCGCGGGTGGCCAGGACCGGGAGGAGGTCCGCGGCCACCTGGGTCTCGGCGGCGGCCGTCAGGTGGGTGCCGATGCGGTGGGCGTAGGCCGCGAGGAAGGACTGCCGGAAGGTCTTGGTCCGCTTGCGGCCGCCCGCGCGCTGGGCGGCCTCCGCCTTCGTCATCGCGGTCTGGGCCTGCACCAGGAGTGAGGTGTAGAGGAGTTCGACCGCCTCCAGGTCGGCCTCGAACCCGACGACCGTGGAGAAACCGAGGGGTTCGTTCCACACGGCCCGGCAGTGGTTCGCGCCGGCCACCGCGTCCAGCAGCACCGCCTTGGCCTGCTCGTACGGCGGCTCGACACCGATACGGCAGGCACCCGGCACGTCTCCGGCCGGCGCCCCCGCCGACAGCAGGGCCTCGTCGATGCTGTGCCGGGCCATCAGCTCCTGTGCCTTGGCGCTGAGCGCCTCCGCCTCCTGCGGGAAGCCGGTCGCCTCCGCCTTGGCGAGCAGCGCGCGGATACGGGAGAGCATGCGGGACTCGGGCCGCTGTTCGCGGTGCGGCTCCTGCCGGGGCTCCTCCAGCGGCTCCAGCGCGGGCAGTCTCAGCAGCAGGCGGTACAGCTCCAGGACGGCGGTGGCGTGCGCGAAGCGGTCTGTGCGCGGCGGTGCCGTGTCGGTCGGGCCGTCCGGCTGGGCGAGCTGTGCCAGCTGAGCGGTCCAGCGGGGTCCGCGCGGACGGTCGTACGGCGCCTGGCTGCGGATCAGCGACGACACCAGGCGTATGTGCACGTCGTCCAGCTCGCGTCGCACGATCCGTACGAGGTCCGCGGGCTGCCAGCCCCGCCGCCAGGCCCCCGCCACGAACTCCTCCCCGCGCCGGGCGAGTTCGGCGTCCGCCGAAGGGTCGGCGGCGAGCAGCGACGCGCCGGTGTCTAGGGCGGTGTCGGTGTCGGCGTAGAGGGCGGCCCGGAAGGCGCGTTCGACAGTGCTGGTCGTACTCACCCGGCGATGGTCTCACTCCGCGAAAACCGGCCCGCATGGTGTCAACCCGAGGTTGACAGTCAGGGAGCGTCAACCTAGGGTTGACACATGACGACGAATCCGATCATCACGTCATCCGTACGCCTCGACGACCTCATCGCGGCGATCAAGAAGGTCCACTCCGACGCCCTCGACCAGCTCGAGGACGCGGTGATCGCCGGGGAGCATCTCGGCGACGTGGCCGACCACCTGATCGGCCACTTCGTGGACCAGGCCCGCCGCTCGGGCGCCTCCTGGACGGACATCGGCAAGAGCATGGGGGTCACCCGGCAGGCCGCGCAGAAGCGGTTCGTGCCGAAGGAGTCCACGGACCTCGACGCCGGCCAGGGCTTCGGCCGTTACACCCCGCGCGCCCGCAACGCGGTGATGACCGCCCACAACGAGGCCATCGCCGCCCGCAACCCCGAGGGCCGCCCCGAGCACCTGGTCCTCGGCGTGCTGGCCGAGCGGGAGGGACTGGCCGCCAAGGCGATCACCGCGCAGGGCGTCCTCCTCGACTCCGTACGCCAGGCCGCCACCGCGGCACTGCCGCCCGCCGCCGACGAGGTCCCGGAACTCGTCCCCTACGGCTCCGACGCCAAGAAGGTCCTGGAACTGACCTTCCGCGAGGCCCTCCGCCTCGGCCACAACTACGTCGGCACCGAACATCTCCTGCTGGCCCTGCTGGAGTTCGAGCACGGCGAGGGCGTCCTGTCCGGCCTCGGCATCACCAAGGCGGCGGTCGAGGGGTACGTCGCCGATGCCCTCGCCGCGTTCGCCAAAGAGAACCCGCAGAACGCAGAGAACACGGAGAACACGGAGAACGCGCAGAGCTAGGGGGAGCCTGCGCGCCCGTCCTCGCTGTCAGACCCCCCTGGCACACTCGCAGCATGGCCGACCGGTGGGCGCTCGCTCCGGCCGAGGACGGTGGCGTGGAGATCGCCCCCCTCGGTCCGGCCGGGCTGCCCGCCGGGCCCGTCCTGCGGGAGGCGGACCTCGCCGCGGCCGTGCGCGGCCGGCCCGAGGTCACGCGGTGGGTGTGGCGGTCGACGTCCGAGGTCTATCCGCGTCTGCTCGCCACGGGGGTGCGAGTGGAGCGGTGCTACGACATCGAGGACGCGGAGACGCTCCTCCTCGGCCACGAGGGCCGGTACGGCGAACCCCGCTCGGCCGCGGCCGCCCTGGCCCGGCTGCGCGGTGGTCCCGTACCGCCCGACCCACCGCTGAGGTCCGCCGAACCCGGTTCGCAGTCCTCGCTCTTCGAACCGCAGGCCGTCCATCTGCCGCTGGCCGACCTCGCCGAGGTCTACGCCGAGCAGCAGCGCCGGCACGACCGGACCGCCCACCCGGAGCGCATGCGGCTGCTGACGGCGGCCGAGTCGGCGGGCATGCTGGTCGCCACCGAGATGAACCGGTCCGGCCTGCCGTGGAGCGCCGACGTGCACCGCCAGGTGCTGCACGAACTGCTCGGCGAGCGGTACGCGGGCGGTGGCGAGCCCCGCCGACTGGCCGAGCTCGCCGACGAGGTGTCCGCCGCCTTCGGCCGCCGTGTCCGGCCCGATCTGCCCGCCGATGTCATCAAGGCTTTCGCGCAGGCGGGCATCAGGATCGGATCGACCCGCCGCTGGGAGATCGAGTCGATCGACCATCCGGCCGTGAAGCCGCTGATCGAGTACAAGAAGCTGTACCGCATCCGGGTCGCGCACGGCTGGTCCTGGCTCCAGGACTGGGTGCGCGACGGCCGGTTCCGGCCCGAGTTCCTGGCGGGCGGCACCGTCACCGGCCGCTGGGTCACCAACGGCGGGGGCGCCCTGCAGATCCCCAAGGTGATCCGGCGTGCCGTCGTCGCCGACCCCGGCTGGCGGCTCGTCGTCGCCGATGCCGACCAGATGGAGCCACGGGTCCTGGCGGCGATCTCCCGCGACCCCGGTCTGATGGAGGTGGCCGGGCGGGAGGGCGACCTGTACCAGTCGGTCTCCGACCGCGCCTTCTCCGGCGACCGCGCCCAGGCCAAGCTCGCCGTGCTCGGCGCGGTCTACGGCCAGACCTCCGGCGACGGCCTGAAGAACCTCGCCGCGCTCAGACGCCGTTTCCCCAGGGCGGTGGCGTACGTCGACGACGCGGCCCGCGCGGGCGAGGAGGGACGGCTCGTCCGCACCTGGCTGGGGCGGACCTGCCCCCCGGCGGTCACGGCGGACGACGACGCGGCGGAGGAGGCGGGCATCCCGGCGGTCGAGGACGAGGCGGCAGGGCAGGAGTGGGTGCCCGGGTACGCCTCGACCAACGCCCGGGCCCGTGGCCGCTTCGCCCGCAACTTCGTCGTGCAGGGCAGCGCCGCCGACTGGGCCCTGCTGCTGCTCGCCGCGCTGCGGAAGGCCTGTGCGGACATGGCGGCCGAACTGGTCTTCTTCCAGCACGACGAGGTGATCGTGCACTGTCCCGAAAAGGAGGCCGAGGCGGTCGTGACGGCGATCCGGGAGGCGGCGGACCTCGCGGGCCGGCTGACGTTCGGCGAGACCCCGGTGCGGTTTCCGTTCACCACGGCGGTGGTGGAGTGCTATGCGGACGCCAAGTGATCAGCAGCGGTCGGGGGTGGCATACGTGTCCGTTCCCAGGTCGACGAGCAGCTCCCGGAGCTCCGCCACCACCGCGGTCTCGTCCGTCCCGGCCAGCGCGTCCAACGCCGACCGCCACTCCACGTACGCCTCCCCGGCACGCCCCAGCTCCCGCAGCAGAAGCCCGTGCTCATGGCGGGCGAGACCGCCCGTGTAGTGGTCGGCGCGGGCGTCCGCGCCGCGCAGCAGCTCGGCGCACTCGCGGCCGGCCCGTTCCGCGCGGCCGAGCAGCCGCAGGGCGCGGACCAGACCGAGCCGGGTCTGGGACTCGCCGTGCCAGTCGCCGTGGCCGCCGAGGATACGCAGGCTCTCCTCGAAGTGGGGTACGGCGGCGGCCGGTTCGCCGAGGGTGAGATGCGCATAGCCGATGTTGCAGTGCGCGGAGTGCTGCACGATGACGTTGCCGATCGCGTCGCCGATGGCGAGGGACCGCCGGTGCTGCTCGATGGCGGCCCGCGGGTCGGTGTGCTCGTACAGATTGCCGAGGTGGCTGTGGGTCACGGCCTCGCCGTGCGGGTCGCTCAGCTGCCGTGAGTACGCAAGGCTCCGTCTCAGCGCCCGGCCGGACTCGGCGTAGCGGCCCAGCCCTTCGAGCAGCAGCCCGCGGTTGTTGAGGCAGCGGCGTATCCACGACACCGCGCCGAGCCGCCGCCAGCTCGTCAGGGCCTGGTCGTTGAGGGCGAGGGCCTCGTTCAGCCGGCCGGTCAGGAAGTGCACGGCCGCGAGATCGCCCAGCGCGTACGCCTCGGCCGGCTCGTCACCCAGCCGCTGTGCCACGGCGAGGGCGGCCCGGCCGAGGACCTCCATCTCTGTGACATGGCCGCTGCGCAGGAGGTAGGGGAAGAAGAGGCGCAGCAGAGCGGAGACTCTGGCGGCCGTGCGGTCGTCGGGGGCGTCGGTGTGGCGCTCCACCAGCGCCACGATGTTCTCCAGCTCCAGATCTCCCCAGGCGAAGGCCTCTTCGGAGCTGCCGAAAGGCCGGGCGGCGGTGACGTGCACCGCGTGCTCGGGCAGCTGCGCCGGGGTGGGCCGGCGGCGGTCGTCCTGGTCGAGGCCCGGTTCGACGATCGCGGTGAGGGTGCGTTCGGCGACGGCGGCGTACCAGCTCAGCGCGTCCTCGGCGGCCCTGCCGTCGGGCTGCGCTCCGGCCAGTTCGCGGGCGAAGTCACGGACCAGATCGTGGGGCGCGTAACGCCCGTACGCCGTCTCCTCCAGGAGGGCCACGTCGACGAGGCGGTCGAGGGCGGCCTCGGCGCGGGCCGTGTCGGTGCCGATGAGGCGGGCGAGGAGAGGGGCGCCGTACGCCGGGAGGTCGAGGCCGCCGATACGGCGCAGGGCGAGAGCGGCGTCCTGGTCGGCGCGGCGGTCCGAGGCGGCGAGCGCGTCCTGCGCGACGGCCAGGGAGCGGCGGACGCTGAGGTCGTCGTACTCCAGATGCTGCAACCGCCCCTCGGTCGCGGCCAGTTGGCCCGCCAGCGCATCCGCGGTGAGGGCCTGGCGCGCGGCCAGCCGGGCGGCGACGATGCGCAGGGCGAGCGGAAGGCGGCCGGTGAGTTCGACGAGGGGGTGGGCCGCGTCGAGGGCGATCCGGCCGGAGACCGCCCGCAGCAGCGCCGCGCTCTCCTCGTCGCTCAGGGGGCCGAGCGGGAAGCGGCGGGCCCCGTCGAGCGCGGTGAGCGGCGAACGGCTCGTGACGATCACCGCGCATCCGGCGCCGGCCGGCAGCAGCGGCCGTATCTGCGCGGCGTGCGCGGCGTCGTCGAGCACCATCAGCGTGCGGGTCGGCGCGAGCAGCGAACGCAGCAATGCGGCTGCCCCTTCCGGGTGTTCGGGAGTGCGGCGGGGTTCGGCCCCGAGGTCGCGGAGCAGCGAGGTGAGGGCCTGGCCGGGCGTGAGGGGGGTCATGCCCGGGGTGGCGCCGTGCAGGTTGATGTACAGCTGGCCGTCGGGGAAACGCTCCCGCAGGCCATGGGCGGCTTCCAGCGCGAGCGCGCTCTTGCCGACGCCGGCCATGCCGCTGATGACAGCGACGGCCGGCTGCCCACCGGCGGTCAGGGTGCGGCGCAGGCCGTCCAGGACGCAGTCTCGGCCGATGAAGTGCGCCGGGGGTGGGGGAAGTTGGGCTGGGCGGGGTGGAGGGTCGGCCGGGGCGTGGGTGAGGGTGGTGGCCGGGTCGGCCGGGTGGCCGGCGGTGGGATGGTCCAGGGCGACTGCCGGGTCGGCTGTGTCGGGGGTGGGGTGGTGGACCGTGTCGGGGGTGGTGTGCCCGTCCGCCACGTCGGTGGCGGCGGAGCGGTCGGCCGCGCCGGCCGCGACCGCCTCCGACGTGCCCCGGAGCACCTCCAGATGGGCCTCCCGGACCGCCGGGCCCGGCTCGATGCCGAGTTCCTCGACCAGGCGCCTGCGCAGATCGCGGTGGACGGCCAGCGCCTCGGCCTGGCGGCCGGTGCGGTGCAGGGCGAGCATCAGCTGGCGGTGGTAGGCCTCCCGCAGCGGATGCGCGGCGGCCAGCGCCGCCAGCTCCGGTACGAGGACGTCGAGTCGCCTGCCGGAGACGACCAGTTCGGCGTCGTACCGCCATTCGAGGAGAAGCAGTCGTGCCTCCTCCAGCCGCTGTATGAACGCGTACCCGCCGAAGTCGGAGGGCAGGCCGCTCAGCGGCGCGCCCCGCCACAGTGCGAGCGCCGCCATGCACTCGCGCACGACCCTCTCCCAGTTCCGGGTGGTGTGCGCCCCGCGCGCCGCGGCGACGTACCGTTCGAAGACCTGGACGTCCAGCTCGCCCGGCTCGACCCGCAGCAGATAGCCGGGCGGCACCGTCTGCAGCCGTTCGGGGTCGTCGAGCAGCCGCCGCAGCCTGGTCACATGGTTGTGCAGCGAGGCCCGGGCGGACGGGGGCGGAGCGCCGTCCCACAGCGCGTCCTTGAGCGAGTCGACGGAGACGACACGGCCGGCTTCGAGGAGCAGGGCGGCGAGCAGGGCCCGCGCCTTGGGACTCCGGACGGCCCGCACGCCGTGCTGGGCGTCATGAGCCCTGATGTCACGAGAACCGCACTGTACGTCGTACAGGACAGGGGGTCCCAGCAGTCCGAACCGCAGCTCGCACCGCATCACGCCGCCCACTGCCTTCCTGCTTCCGGTCTCGCGGTCCGACGTTCTCGCGTCCCGGGGATCGCCTCTCTTTTTACAGGTCGGATTCCCGCCAAGCGGAAAACCGTTGGCCATATGTTAGCGATCCGTTAGGGCGACCTGATGTGATCACTCCATCGGATCTGGCCGGAGGGCGCGCGCGTACGACGCGCAACTCGGGGGAGTGTCGCCGTCGCGGCCGGATCCGGGGACGCACGGGGGTTCCGGTCGGCGGAGGTGAACGGCCGGGACCCTCGTCGAGTCGTCCGCCGGCCCGTGTCAGATGACGGGCGGCCTGCCCAGCCGGCTGAGCCGCCACACCGTACGCCAGCTCATCGGCCGCCGCTCAGCGGCCGGCTCCCGGATCCCCTCCGCGAACCCGCCGAACCAGGCACGCAGCCCTTCCGTCGAACGGACGCGTACGAGCGTGAGCAGCACCCACACACCGAGATGGACGGGGATCAGCGCGATCGGCAGCCTCCTGCGCACAAGCCACACCCGGTTGCGGGCGTTGACCCGGTAGTAGATGGCGTGCCGGGCGGGCGAGGTCCTCGGGTGCCGGAGCAGCAGTTCGGGCGCGTACCGGATCCGCCAGCCCGCGTCGGCGGCCCGCCAGGCCAGGTCGGTCTCCTCATGGGCGAAGAAGAACTCGGCGGGCCAGTCGCCGATCTGATGGAGCATCGCCGTCCGGAGGGCGTGCCCGCCGCCGAGGAACCCGGTGACATACCCGCCGCGCAGGGGGTCCGAGGACCCGATCCGGGGGATGTGCCGCTGCTGTGTCTCCCCGTGCTCGTCGGTGATACGGAACCCGACGATCCCGAGCCGGGGGTCGTCCTCGAACAAGTCCCTTGCGCGGCGCAGGACATCGGCGTCGACCAGCAGTCCGTCGTCGTCCAGCTCGACGACGACGTCGATGTCACCGAAATCCCGCAGCCGGGCCAGGGCCACGTTCCGCCCGCCGGGGCAGCCGAGGTTCTCCTCGACATCGATCGTGGTGACCTCACCGGGCAGGGACAGCCGGCGCGCGAACTCGGGCAGCCGGCACCCGTTTCCGACGATCACGATCCGGGCGGGGGCGAGATCCTGCTTGGCCACGGACTCGAGCAGCGCGTCCACTTCGGCCGGCCGGTTGCCCATCGTGACGACGGCAACGGCGATCCTCGGCGGCGCTCCCACGTTCCTCACCCCATCCCGGTCGGCGTCTGCGCCCGCGATGCTAGCCGTTCACGGTGAGGACTTGTTCCATACGCCGATGCGTCAGTCGGACGCGTCGGCAGGTGCTTGTTCTTCCTGCGTTTCTCTTACCGCTCTCCTACCCCTCTCCTACCGTCTCTCTCTGCGATTCTCCTTGCGATTCTCCTTGCGGCACACGAACTTGAGGCCCGACCAGTCCTCCCCCAGCGCCGCGACTTTCACGTCCACGACACCGAGCGGGAGGAACAGTTCGCGCAGCGCGTTCTCGGTGATGTCGCTGACGTGCCCGGCGGCCTTGCGGGGCCAGGCGATCCAGAGCATGGCGTCGTCGGCCAGGTCGCCGACCAGCCCCGGCGCGTCCGCCGAGAGGGTGCTGTGCTCGCGGTAGAAGGCGAGGGCGACATCCGCTCCGCGCGGCCCGCCGTCGGCGACGTCACAGCCGTCGGGCAGCCCGGGGATCTCCCACCCGGCGGGGGCGGCCCTGAGCCGCACCCGGTCCCCCGACCTGACGCCGATCTTCCTGGCGAGCGGCGTAGCGGAGTACCCGCTGGGGCTTCGACCGCTCATGAAGCCAGTAAACACCGCCGTCACGGCAGGGGTGGCCGGCAGTGCTGCCGGACGAGCTGCCACACCTCCTCGGGCGTCCGCAGGGTGAGGGCGGTGGCGGCCGTGGTCGCACAGGTGTCGTGGCGGAGCCGGCGGATGCGGGCGCGGACCTCGTCGAGTGCGGCCGGGGCCACGGAGAGGCTGTCGACGCCGAGACCGACGAGAAGAGGGGTGACGAGGGGATGTGCGGCGGCGTCGCCGCAGACGGAGACATGACGGTGATGACGGTGTGCGGCGGTGACGACCTGGTGGATGGCGGCGAGCACGGCCGGGTGAGCGGCCATGGCGGGGGTGGCGGCGGGATCGCGCCGGTCCAGCCCCAGGATCTGGCAGGTCAGGTCGTTGCTGCCGATGGACAGGAAGGAGGCTTCGCGGGCGAGGCCGTCGGCTGCGGCGACCGCTTCCGGGAGTTCGACCATGACGCCCAGCGGGGGTGCGGCGAGCTCGAGTTCCGCTGCCGCGCTGTGCAGAAGTGACCGGCAGGCGCGGAGTTCGTCGACGGTCGCGACCATGGGGATCATGATGCGCAGGTCGGTCTCGGCTCCGGCACCGAGCAGGCTGCGGAACTGGTCCGCGAACGCCTGGGGTTGGGCGAGCATGAGGGGCAGGCCACGGCCGAGACGCCCGCCCTGCGCGAGGAAGGGTGGGAGCTTGTCGTCGGCGAAGTCGAGGGTGCGCGCGGTGACGGTCTGTCCGGTGAGTGCGCGCAGGACAGGGACCAGGGCGGCCGCGTGCTGGTCACGGGTGGGCCAGGCGGGGTGGTTGAGGAAGGGCAGCTCGGTGCGGAGCAGCCCGACGCCCTCCGCACCTGTGGTCAGGGCTGCCCGGGCATCGGCGGCGACGGCCACGTTGGCCCGCAGGGCGACGCGGTGTCCGTCGCGTGTCCGGGCCGGCAGATGGCGTTCCCCGGCGAGTGCGAGGCGGCGGGTGCGGGCGGCTTCGACGGCTTGGAGAGCCGCGGTGCGTTCGCCGGCGTCGGGATGGACGACGGCGGTGGCCCGGTCGGTGTCGAGCAGTATCTCCCGTCCGTCGGGCAGTTCGAGGAGTTCCGGGTCCACGGCGAGCAGGAGGGGTATCCCCTGGGAGCGGGCGACGATCGCCGCGTGGGAGTTGGGGCCGCCGGTGACGGAGATGGCCGCGGTCACCGTCCGGCCGGGTTCCAGCAGGTCGGCGGCGCCGATCTCCTGGGCGGCCAGGACGAGGGGCTGGTCCGGGGCCGGGCCGGTGCCTCCGTGCAGGTGGGCCAGGACGCGGCGGCCGACCTGGCGGACGTCTGCGGCGCGTTCGGCGAGGGTGGGGTCGTCGAGGGCCGCGATCGTGCCGGCGTAGGAGTCGACGGCCTGCCGGACGGCGACGGGGACAGGGACGGGCCGCCCGTCACGGGCCCGCCTGACGGCCTGGTCGCGCAGGTCAGGGTCCTGGGCTATGTAGCCGTTGACCTCCATGATGTCGGCCTGCTCGTCCTTGCCCTGTTCGCGCAGGGAGCGGGACAGATCGAGCAGACGCTCGGCCACGGCGTCGAAGGCGTCGGTGATCTGCCGGGCGGGGTCGCCGTCGGCGCGGCGGGGCAGCGTGGCACGGGTGAGCGGGCGGTCGGTGCGATGCAGGAAACCGAGGGCTGTGCCGGGCGCGGCAGTGTGGCCCGTATAGGTACGACGGCCGGTCATCTGGCCACCGCCGTCTCGGCGAGGGCGCGGAAGATCAGGGCGGTGGAGGTGGCGCCGGGGTCCTGATGACCGATGCTGCGGGCGCCGAGGTAGGAGGCACGGCCCTTGCGGGCCTGCATCGGGGTGGTCGCGCGCATACCGTTCTCGGCGGCGTCGGCTGCGGCGAGCGCGGCGGCGGCGAGGTCGGCTCCGGCGTCCACCTGCTGCTGGAAGGCGGCCAGCGCGGGGGCGTAGGCGTCGATCATGGTCTTGTCGCCGGGTGCGGCCGCGCCGAGCTTCCGGACACTCGCCAGGCCGTCGGCGAGTGCGGCGGCGAACTGCCCGGGCGTGACGGTGGGGGCGTCCAGGGGCTTGCCGATGGCGCGGAAGGCTCCGCCGTACAGCGGACCGGAGGCTCCGCCGACGGTGGAGATGAGCGTGGTGCCCGTCTTGACCAGGACGGCCCCGACGGTGTCCGGCTCCAGCCCTGCCAGGGCCGCGGTGGCGGCGGAGAAGCCGCGCTGCATGTTGATGCCGTGGTCGGCATCGCCGATGGCCGAGTCGAGCTGGGTGAGGTGGTCCTTGTGCTGGTCCACGGCGGCGGCGATGGCCTGCACCCAGGTGCGGGCGAGGTCGATGTCCACGGTGTCTCCGTTCGTGGTCGTGGTCGTGGTCGAAGTCGAGGTCGAAGTCGTGGTCGAGGTCGATGCGTGACGGGTTCGAGGTGGAGGAGCCGGGGACGGGGCGGATACGCGGTGGGCGGTCCGGGGGGAACGGCGCGGATACGTGCAGCGGTCGGGGGAACGGGCACGCGCAGCGCGGTCCGCCAGGGCCGACCCGGATACGCGGGGTGCGGTCCGGGAGGACCGGCACGGTTCGCGCCGTCCGGTCCGGGAGGACCGGCACGGTTCGCGCCGTCCGGTCCGGGAGGGCCGGAACGGGCACGCGCAGCGCGGTCCGCCAGGGCCGACACGTACACGCGCAGCGCGGTCCGCCAGGGCCGACACGTACACGCGCAGCGCGGTCCGCCAGGGCCGGCGCGGGAAGGCCCGGGCCCGGCCTCGCGCGTCGCGGCCCTGCCCCCGGCTCGGTTCAGACGCCCCAGCGCAGGGCCGGGGTGTTCACAGGTGCGTCCCACAGGGACAGCATGTCGGCGTCGGCCTTGCACACGGTGATGGAAACACCCGCCATGTCCAGGCTGGTCACGTAGTTCCCCACAAGACTGCGGGCGATGACCACGCCCTTGCCCGCGAGCGCGGCCGCCACCTCGTTGAAGACCACGTACAACTCGATGAGCGGTGTGCCGCCCAGACCGTTGACCATGACGATGGTCTCGTCCCGGGCGACCAGCGGCTGGTCGGCGAGGATCGCCTTCAGGGCGGTGGCCACGATCTCCCCGGCCGGGCGGAGCTTCTCCCTGCGGCGGCCGGGCTCGCCGTGAATACCGACGCCGACCTCCATCTCGTCCTCGGGCAGATCGAACCCCGGCTTGCCGGAGGCAGGAGTGGTGCAGGCGGTCAGTGCCACGGCGAAGGAACGGGAGGCGGCGTTGACCCGCTTGGCCATCTCGGCGACGGTGGCGAGGTCGGCGCCCTGCTCGGCGAGAGCCCCGGCGATCTTCTCGACGAAGACGGTGGCGCCGGTGCCGCGGCGGCCCGCCGTCCAGGTGGAGTCCTGGACCGCTACGTCGTCGTCGACCAGCACGGTCTCCACGGTGATGCCCTCCTCGCCGGCGAGTTCGGCGGCCATCCGGAAGTTGAGGACGTCACCCGTGTAGTTCTTCACGATGAACAGCACGCCCGCGCCGGTGTCGACGGCCTGCGCGGCGTTCAGCATCTGGCCGGGGACCGGCGAGGTGAACACCTCCCCGGGACAGGCCGCGTCCAGCATGCCGAGCCCCACGAAACCACCGTGCAACGGCTCGTGCCCGGAGCCTCCGCCGGAAACGAGGGCGACCTTGCCGGCCGCGGTGCCGCCCGCGCGGGTGATCACCTTGTTCTCCGCGTCGACCGTCAGCTCCCGGTGGGCGGCGGCGATTCCGGCCAGGGCCTCGTCCAGTACCGCCTCGGGGGCGTTGATGAGCTTCTTCACGACAGGGCTCCTTCGGCGGCGGCGGGCTCAACCACCGGGTTGTCGACGGCGGTTGCTTTGTGGTGGGAGTTGAGCGCGGTGTAAGCGAGACCGGCGGCGAGGGCGCCGAGCACCTCGGCGATCAGGTAGACGGGCAGTTGGTCCCAGTGGACCGTGCCGCCGTACAGCTGCCCGGTGATCATCGGGCCGAGCGTCCTGGCCGGATTGATGGACGCCCCGGTCGCCGGCGCCACCGGGATGATGATCGCGAACACCCCGAGGCCTATCGCCATGCCGGCGAAGCCCCCGGCCGCGCGCCGGTCGATGGCCCCGAAGACGACGAAGGCAAGGATGAACGTGCCCACCGCTTCGGCGAAGAACGCCTGTCCGGTGCCGACATCGGTGCCGTAGGCGGCGATCCCGAGGCCGACGTCGACGGCCTTCCTGCCCAGCACTCCGACGATCGCGAGGGCTCCCAGCACCGCCCCGGCCACCTGGGCCGCTATGTAGCCGGGGACGTCCCGCCAGGGCATCTTCCTCGTGGCCGCCAGCGCGAGGGTGACGGCCGGGTTGATCTGGCAGCCGGAGACATGGCCGATCGCGTAGACCAGGGCGATGACGGCGGTGGCGAAGGCCAGCGAGATCATGCCCAGCTGCGCCATGGTGAACGGGGCGTCGCCGCCGACGATGAGCGTCGCGGGGACCGAACCGACGCCGATGAACACCAGCACCGCGGTGCCGAGCATTTCGGCCGCGAGCTTTTGTGGGTAGGTGTTTTCTTCCATTGATGGCGCCCAGCGCCGAGCGGCGTGGGCGTCTCACCTCCTCCGCGTGGAGCGGGCTGTGAAGGGAGGTGGCCGCCAGGTGGTCAGGGGTGGGCATCCTGGCGGCCGGCTCAGGGGAACCGGATTGCCGATGACATCCGGGCTGCTAGTTCATCATTGATGAACGTTGTTCCGGAAATTAGGCCCGGCTTTCACGCGTGTCAAGAGGTGCGGCGGGAACGGGCACCGCGGACACGAGAAAAGCCCCTCGGCGCGATACCGAGGGGCCCGGTCGAGGCCTGTCGAGCAGGCGGATCAGGCGCCGGCCATGCGCGCGGCCCCGCGGGGAGCACCCAGGTCGCGCGAGAGGTTCCGGGCGGTCTCCCGGACCGCCACCGCAAGCTCCTGACGTGCCGATTCGACCAGCAGACGCTCGACAGGACCGACGATGCCGATGGCGCCGACCACCTCACCCGAGCGGTCGAACACAGGGGATGCGACGCCTGCGTCCCCGATGGCGGACTCCTGGTCCTCGATCGCGTATCCCGTCCGGAGCACCTCTTTCAGCTGGCCCGCCAGTTCCTCCGGGTCGGTGATGCTGGCGCCGGTCAGCACCACCGGCCCTCCTGCGAGCAGCCGTTCGCGTTCCGCGGCCGGAACCGACGCCACGATGGCCTTGCCCAGGGCACAGGTGCTCCACGGAATACTGGCCCCCACCTCCAGGATCTGCACGGCACCCTCGGGACGGAAGGCATGGTGGACCACCAGGACGTGGTCGCCGGTGAGCACGCCCACCCACACCGCCTCGTTCGCCCGGGTGGCGAGCTGGTCCGCCCAGGTCAGCGAGCGGGTCCGTAGCTCCTGGGTATCCAGGTAGGCGTTGCCCAGCTGCACCAGGTCCGGCCCGAGCTGGTACTTCGAGCTGCCCCGGTCCTGCACCACCAGCCCCTCGGCCTCCAGCGTGCGCAGCAGCGCATGCACGGTGGGCTTGGCCACGCCCAGGCGGTCGGCCAGCTCGGTCACACCCAGCCGAGGCCCCGTGGAGGCGAGCTCACGCAAGATCTGCACCGCCCGGTGTACCGCCTGCACCATCGAAAAGTTCTCCCTGATTCAGTATTGATGAACAGCGTTCTGACATCTACCGTGACTGTTCATGAGAACACCTGTCGGCATCGTACTCGTGTCCCACAGTGCCGAGCTCGCCGCGGGCCTTCGCCTGCTGGTGGAGCAGATCGGCTCCGACACAGTCCCCCTCGCCACCGCCGGAGGAACCGAGGACGGCCGGATCGGCACCAGCTACGACCTCGTCCTCACCGCCATTCAACAGGCCGACCAGGGAGCGGGCGTCGTCGTCCTTCCCGACCTCGGCAGCTCCGTCCTGACGGCACGAACCGTCCTGGAAGACCATCCCCGCACCGACGTCACCATCGTCGACGCGCCCTTCGTCGAAGGAGCCGTCGCAGCGGTCGTCACCGCCGCGTCGGGCGCCGATCTGACGACCGTCGTGAAAGCAGCCGAGGAGGCCCGCAATGTCCACAAGCTCTGACGCCCCCACCACCATGACCGGCCCGAGCAGTACGACCGACACGAGGTGTACGACCGGCACGGCCGGCGCGACCAGCACAACCGCCGCGACCGGCACAACCGCCGCGACGACCACCACGGCCGCCACGGCCGACGTGACCGCGGCTGGACACGAGATCGCCATCGTCCTGCCTGCCCACCTGCACGCCCGCCCGGCGGGCCAACTCGCCCGCGCCGCTGCCGGATTCACCAGTTCCATCCGGCTGGAGCACGGCGGACGGACCGTCAACCCGACCGGTGTCCTCGCCGTGATGGGCCTGGGCGCGACAGCGGGCAGCACCGTGACGGTCCGCGCAGAAGGCCCCGATGCCGAACGGGCGGTGACCGCGCTGGCCGACGTCCTCGCCAACGCCGAATGACCGTCCGGCCACGCCCCTGTCCACCACCGACGTGGCCCCGCACCCGCACACCGAACACCTCTGCCCGCTGCCGCACATCCCCGGTGCCGCCTCCCCGGTGCGCCGCCGGGCCGGGCACGTGGGGTCCTCACGGTCTGGGGCCTTCCCCCGGAGACCGTCGACGCGGCCGTCCTGGTGATGTCCGAACTGGTCACGAACGCGATCGCCCACGCGCCGCCCCCAGCGGTGCTGTGGCTGTCGCTGCCCGAGGCCGACGACCGCCGCACCCTTCTGCCGCGTCTTAGCCGGGATCGAGCGCGAAGCGGCAACTCCGTGTCATTCGAACAACTCCCGCCCGTGCCACCCGCAGTGTCCGTGACTCCCCGTACTTCCCCGTACTTCCCCCGTCAGCTGCGTTGGAAGAACTCGACCTCCGCCACGGCCAGATGACGGCCCTTGGTCAGGCCGGTGGGTGAGCGCAGGACCAGGCGGATCGTCCTGACGTCGCTGATGCCGGTGTGGATCGGCTGCGGGCCCGGCTTGTCGCTGAGGGTGAGCTGCTTGGTGCGCTTCTCGCCGTCCTGCGACGTCACCTCCATGGTGACCTGGAGCGCGCGGGCCTGGCCGGCGTACGCCTCCGGCTTCGCGGACGCGCCATTGGTGATGATCAGGTCGACCAGCCGGAACGGCTTGCCGAAGGTGTACGTCACTGACGCACCCGGCGCCGGCGCGCCCCAGTAGCGATCGCTCAGCCCGTCGGTGCTGTTCTTCGCCGGGTGCCCGGGGACCTCGGCGCTCGCCTCGATGCCCACCGGCGTCACGGGCTTGGCCTTGCCCAGCTTGTCCCGGGTGTCCTCCAACAGGGCACGGCCGGCCGGCAGCAGCAGGAAGCCGCCCGCGCACAGCGCCAGCACCACGGCCAGGATCACCAGCAGCCGCACCCCGCGGCCCGAGCTGGCCCGCACCCGGCGGCGGAACGGCCACACCGTACGCCACCACGGCAGCGGCGCCGCCTTCGCGGCGGGTTTCAGCTCGGCCGCACAACGTCGGCAGAACCGGCGGCTCGGCAGATTGGGCGTGGCGCAGGAAGGGCAGGGCACCCCCTCTCCCTCTTCCGGCACCGCCGCCTGTCGAACGACGGGGCGGGGGGCCACCGGCTTCGCGGGGCGCACGGGGCCGACGGGGTCCGCCGCCGGTGCCTCCGGGGTGGGGGTGGCAGGGGGGCGGGGGCCCGGCGTGTTCCGGGGGGCCGGTGCGGGGGCGGGGGCCGTGGCGGGGGCGGGGGCCGGTGGTGCGGGCGGGGCCTGGGGTGGCCGTGCCGTCGAAGCGGATGATGCGGTGGGTGCGGAACCGGCCGACGTGGGTGGTGCGGTGGGCGCGGGTGTCGTGGACTCAGCTGCCCCGCCGGAGGAAGCGTCTTGGGGCTCGTCGGTGCGGGAGGCCTCCTCGTCACCTCCGGTCGAGCGGCGCGCGGTGGCGGGCGCATCGGTACGGGCGTCGTCGTCGGGTCCGGCCTGGGGCCGCCCGGGCGCGCTCGGCTCCGACGGCGCAGGGGCCGACTGCTCGGGTCCCGACCGCCCAGAGCCCGGCCGCCCGGGGCCCGACCGCTCCGGCGCCGTAGCCGACGGCGTGTTCGAGGGCGATGTCCTGTCCGACCAGCCCAGATACGCGCCGCAGTTGCCGCAGAAGTCGTCCGTGGAGCCGTTGGACGCCCCGCACGCGGGACACGCGCGCATGGCGTCACCTCCCTTCGTCGGCGGGCGGGCCGGGCAGGACCTCCACCCGGCAGACGGTGTGCACCGGGCACATCGTCCGGACGATCTCGTGGACCCTGGCCGCATTCACCCGCGCCTCGCGGCCCGGCCACACCCGGACCAGTGGCCCGGCGGGGGGCTCCGGCGGCAGGTCGGTTCCGGCGGTGCTCGACCACCACGAGCCACCGTCGTCGGCCACCTCCGCGTGCACGCCGAGCGCGAGGTGCAGGGCCTCGACCAGGCCCCGCTTCGTGCCGCGCCAGCGATGCAGTTCGACCGCGCGGACGACCGCCTCGCGGCGCAGCTCCACCGGCCACTGCGGGTCGTCGATGGCGCCCACCCACGATGCCAGCCAGGCCAGGAAGTCGGTCGGCGTCACCCGGGGGTCGAGGTACGCGGGCAGGTTGTCCAGGGTCGCGAACACCGGGGCGAGGACGGTGTCAAGACCGGCGGTGAACCGTTGCGCGAAGTCGTCGTCGGCGTACAGGGCGGGCAGTTGCTCACCGATCGGGTACTTGCTCGGCAGGCCGGGCACGACGGCGCGGCTCATCCACGCCCCTCCGCCTCGATCGGTGCAACAACCACCTGGTGCTGGTACGAGAAGACCAGCGCGCCCGCGGCCACGTCGATGCGGTCCGACGGGGCGCCGCGGCGTCCGGTGACCGGGTCGGCGGCGAACAGCAGGATCTCCTCGACCAGCGCGTTGCCGGTGGCGCGTTGCAGCACGCCGAACACATCCCCGTACTGCACCGGCCGCCCGAACGGCCATCCGGTGCCGTCCGGACCGCCGTTCAGCGGGTTGAGGTGGCGGTACAGGGCGTCGAGGGCCGCGTCGCGGACGCGGTCGGTGTCGCCCGGTGCCGTCGCGAGCCGGGCCACCACGGTGACGCCTTGGTAGACCGGCGGCTCCACCACGAGGCGGGTGCCGATCAGGCGGCGTTCGTCGAGGCTCGCGGTGATCGCTTCGAGGACCTGGTCGGAGGGGATCAGCTGCTCGAAGCGGAGCCGGTCGTCGCCCTCGTCGGCCACCGCGTCCGGCACCACCAGCACCCGCACCGTGCCCGCGCCGTCCCCGGCGGGCAGACAGCGGACCCGGCGGATCGAGGGCGCCGCCTGGCGGCTGATGATCTCGTAGTCCTCGGCGGTCACCGCACGCTCCTGCATCCGCAGCACCTCCGGCGCCCGCAGCTTGGCGTTGGCGACGGTCTCACCGGCGACACCGCCGCGCGCCGCCTCCCGGTTGGTGACCCGTGCGACGTACGGAACGGAGCTGCGCAGCACGGAGATCGCGCCGCGGGCGACATTGCCCGCCGGGCCGCCGCCGGTGCGGTAGCGGGCCACCCGTATCCGGGCGCCCTTGGGCGGTACGGCGCCGCAGTGCCGCAGCGTGCCGTCCGGCTCGCGCAGCACCGGGGGAAAGCCGAACTCGCCGGTGGTGGCGTCCACGCGGACGTGCCGGTCGGCGGGTCCGGAGCGGCCGAAGTGCTCGACCACGTCCCAGCGTTGCCATCCCTCGTCCGAGGACACCTCCACGACCGGCGGGTCGGTGTCGAGCAGGACCGGCGGGCGGCCGAGCCGGAATGTCTGCCCGGCCACGCCCTCCGAGGTGCCGAGCGGTACGTCGGTTACGGTCTCGGCGTGCTCGACGGACATGGTGCCGCCGACGGTGAACACCACCGCCTCGCGCACCGTCGGGGACTCCGAGTAGAACGGCTGGCCCGGCTCCGCCTCGGTGACCCGGCAGCGCAGCCAGCCGGCCCGCGTCCCCCCGATCACGGAGGCCGCGTGTCCGGCAGGTACGTGCACGATGACCTCACCGGGGCGGTTCAGGCCGCCGGTGGTGTCCGTCCCGGTCTCACACTGCCGCCAGCCGCCACCGTCCCACGCCTCCCACACCAGCGGGGGCTGACGCGGGTCCACGCCGATGCCCTCGACCCGGCTGTCCAGGCGCACCGCGACGATGCAGCGCGGCACCGCCGCCGGCAGCCCGAACAGCAGCGCGTCGCCCGGCTCGGGTGCCGTCTGGAAGCAGCGTACGTCCCGGCCCTCGGCGAGGGTGCCGGTCATGTCGGTCTGCTCACCGGTGCGCGGCGCGGTCACCAGTCGTATCAACTCGCTGGGGACGATGGGCAGTTCGTCCGTGGTCGTGAACACCACGGTGTCCTCGGACTCGCCGCTCGCGGTGGTCACCTCGGTGCCCGCGGGCAGCGCCACGGTGTCGGGCTGCGGTGCCGACAGCCAGAAGTCGACGTCGGCCCCGGCCGCGGCCGGCGGGAACAGGCGGATGCCCAACAGGTCCAGGAACGCGGTGTAGTTCTTGTCCGGGACCCGGTTCAGCCGGTACAGCAGCTGGTCCACCATGTAGGCGAACGTCTCGATCAGGGTGACGCCCGGGTCGGAGACGTTGTGGTCGGTCCACTCCGGGGTGCGCTGCTGCACATACCGCTTCGCCTCGTCGACGAGTTGCTGGAACCGCCGGTCGTCCAGGTTGGGGGAGGGCAGGGCCATCAGTCCGCGACCACTTCCTCGGCCCCCTCCTCGGAGGGGATCGTGTAGAAGGGAAAGACCAGGTTGCGCCGGTCGTTGGTGGAACGCATCGTGTAGTGCACGTCGATGTAGAGGGTGCCGTCCTCGACCGCGTCGAAGGCCACCACCACGTCGTCCACCGCGATCCGCGGCTCCCACCGTTCGAGAGCCTCACGCACCTGCTGTGCGATACGCCCGGCGGTGGCGCCGTCGCCCGGGGCGAAGACGTAGTCGTGGATGCCGCAGCCGAACTCGGGGCGCATGGGGCGCTCGCCGGGCGCGGTGCCGAGCACCAGCCGGATCGCCTCCTCGATCTCCCGTTCCCGTTCGACCATGCCGATCCCGCCGGTCGGCCCGGCCCGCAGCGGGAACGCCCAGCCGCGCCCGATGAACCGCTCGCTCATCACACACCCCCGATCAGGACGTTCGGGGCGCCGGTCACGATCATGGCGCCGCATGTCGTCTGGTCGCGCGCCCGCGCGGCCGGCAACCCGCCGATGAGGACGGTGCCCGCCGTGGCCGCGGCCGGGTTGGGCATGATCACGTTGCCCGGTCCCAGGGCCGCGTGCGGCGGCGTCGCGCAGGTGTGCACGCTGCCCACGACGGCGGCGGGGCGGCCGCCGATCAGCACGGTCGCCACCGCCCTGGCGGCGGCGGGCGGCGGGGTGGCGATCACCCCGCCGTGGTTGGTGGGGTCGCCGGTACGGGCTGCGGCTGGCATGCGGCGCTCCTTGCGAAGATGTGAAGAGTCGTGGGCAAAGGTCAGTTGATGCGGATGAGCCTGGCCTTGAGGACACCGAGCAGACCGCCGTCGACGGTGACGTTCGAGCTGCCGGCGACTCTCACCGTGCGGCCGCCGATCTTCACCCCGACCCTGCCGTTGATGTCCACGTTCCGGCCCGACACGCTCACGTTTCCGCGCCCCGCGTCCAGGGTGATGCCCTTCTTGTCGAGCAGGACGGAGGTGAGGGGTTGCCGGCTGCCCTTCCCGGCGTACACCTTCAGCTCGATCCGGTCCCGCCGGTCGTCCAGGAACACTTCGAGGCGCTCGTCACCGGTCATCAACCGCACGCCGGAGCGACCGGGTGCCCTCGCGTCCAGCAGCTCCACCCGGTGCCCCGAACGCGACACGATGGAACGGCGGTTGACCTTCCCACTGGTTCTGTCGATCAGCGGGACGTCGTGCTTCGACGGCTTGTCCACGCCGTTGTAGAGCCCGCCGATGACGTACGGACTGTCCAGCAGGCCCTGTTCGAAGCCCACCAGGACCTCGTCGTTGACCTCCGGACTGACCACGCCCCCGCCGCCCTTGCCGCCCCACTGCACGGTGCGCACCCAGTCGGTGACGTACGTGTCGTCCAGCCAGGGGAACTTCAGCTTCACCGCACCGCTCTCGGCGCCGCCCGGCTCGCGCACATCCGTCACCACGCCGATCGCCAGACCCGGCATGCGCGGGCCACGGGACGGTGCGTTGGCGCCGGTGACCAGGCCGGTCAGGGAGCGGTCCGGGCTGGCGCTGACCCACACCGTCGTGCGGTATCCGCCGTGCGGTTCGAGGACGTGCTGCACGGCCGTCGCCGTGTACTTGCCGGAGAACGCCTGCCCGGCGTTGCCGAGCGCCACCGGCTTGCCCGCCCGCAGCCGGGGGTTGCCCACGACCAGCGCCTCCAGCTCCCCGAAGCCCGCGCTGACCTGACCGGCCACCGCGTCCGCGACCGCGGTTGTCTCCGCCTGAGTGCGGTACGGGGTGTCGGCGACGGTCACCTTCGACGACTTGCCGAACCGGGCGGCGAACGCCGGGCTCAGCCCCGGCACCACGGTCTCGCTGTTCACCGACGGCTGCCGGGCCACCAGCGGCCGCTTCGTGGTCACGTCCCAGCCGCGCACCTCCACCTGCTGCGCGCCGTCCGCGGCCGACAGCGAGGCCCGCAGCGCCAGCAGGTTCCGCCCGTACTCCAGCACCATCGGGTTACGGGTGGCCGAGGTCGACGGCGCGGGCGCGCCGGACGCCTTCTGCGGCTTGGTGAACTGCAGCAGCCCCTTGTCGTCGACCCACACCTGCGCGCCGCTCTCGGCCGCCAGGTACTGCAGGAAGTCCCAGTCGGACACGTTCGCCTGCGACAGCTGCTTGTACGTGACCGGCGCGGCCTGCACCGTTCCGCAGGCCAGGCCCGCCCCGGCGGCGACCTTGCGGACGATGGCGGCCGCCGTCATGTTCCGGTACGCCACCACCTTCCGGCCGCGCTGGAGGCGGTGCGCCTTGGAGTAGGCGCGCACCACCGTGAACGAGCCCGTGCGGTCCCCGTCCACCTCCAGGGCGGTCACCTCGCCGGTGAACAGCCGCTCGCGGGCCTGCCCGGACACGGTCACCACCGACACCTTCAACGGGGTGCCGATAGTGATGGCGGTCGCCTTCAGGAACTCGTGGTCGGGGTCGCGGAAGGTGAGCACCGCCGCGTCCGGCAGGCCCATGTTCTCGTCCACCACGCAGCTCACCAGCTGGGCGGCCCAGATCGGCGGAAGTTCGCCGGGCGTCTCCACGACCGGGTCCGCCGCGAACGACCGTCCGCCCCGTTCTGCGGCTGTGGTCACCGCTCCTCCTCTTCGCCCGCGTCGCGCAGCCCCGGCACCACCAGTTCGGTGCCGGGTACCAGCGCCATCGGGTCGTCGATGTCGTTCGCCTCCGCGATGACCCGCCAGGCCGTCGCGTCGCCGTACTCCCGCCAGGCCAGCAGAGCCAGACTGTCGCCCGCCACGACGGTGTGCGTACTGCGGGCGGTGCGCGCGCCGGACGTCGGGTTCTGGCCCGGCGGATCCACACTCGCCTCCTCGATGGACAGCGCGCAGGTGGCCCGCAGCGGCTTGCCGTCCACGTCGAACAGCGTGTACGTCACCGACAGGCTGGAGAGCACCCCGTCGAACGAGGTCGTCCGCGCGCTGCCCCACTCGAACCGCACCCACGGGCTGGCCGGCTTCTTGCGGCCCAGGCTGGCAGGGGTCGGCACGCACGCCTTCATCAGCTTCTCCACCGCGAGCTCCACGGAGTTGTCGTGGGTGGCGGTGGCATCCAGGAACACCAACAGGCTGAGCTCGCGCGGGCCGCTGCCGACGAACTCGGGCAGCGCCGACTGCCCCGCCATGCGGGACGGGGAGCGCCGCCACTCGGTGGTCTTGCGCAGCTCCAGGGTGGACGGGTTGAACTGGAGGTTCAGCCGCGCGATCGTCCCGCCGGGCTTCGCGCCGACCGAAGCGGGGGGCTCCTTCAGGGTCAGCTGGGCCCGGGCCCGACTGGAGCGGACCGAGGGGGACATGCCGGGACTTCCTTTCCGAGAAACGATTGGGCGGGCGGACAGGGGTCTATGACGGAGTGTTTATGACGGAGAGTCAGGACGGACGCAGTCCCTGGTGGGCGATCTCCAGGGTCTCCACCGCGGCCTGGGAACTGCTGGGGTCGAAGGACGGACCCTGCCAGCGCACCGGCACGATCCCGGACACCTGCCAGCTGATGATCCGGGTCAGGTCCGGTTTCAGCGCCACGATCTCGCCGTCCTTGGGCTCCACCCGCTTCAGCGTCTCGTCGAGCCAGCGGGCGATCTTCGCCGTGTCGGCGGTGACCGGTCGGGTCAGCGTGATGTTCGACCAGGTCACGCGGCCGGGCAACTGCCAGGTGAAGCCGTTGTTGCCGCCCTCGGCGTAGCTCTCCATCTCCACCTCCGCACCCATGCCGGAGCAGGTGTGGAAGGCGCCCAGGTCGTTGCCGCCGATCGCGAGCCGGAAGAACACGCTCGTCGCGAAGATGCTGCTTGTCATTCGTCCGTCATCCGTCCGATCCGTTCCGCGCCCTCAGCGGCGTCCGTCGTAGGGGCGGCCTGTGCGTTCCCGGCCGCGCCGCAGTTCGGTGCGCAGCAGCCGGGCCATCGGGTCCAGCAGACGGCGCGCCAGGTCGTCCAGGTCGATGCCGGGGTCCTGCGGCGCCTCGGCGCGGTGGGCGGCACGCTTGCCGGAGGAGCCGACGGAACCGGAGGACACGGAGGCCGACCGGGACCGGCCGCGCGTCGGCACCGCCTTGTCCGGTACGCCCTTGGGTACGGCACCACCGACGCCGGAGGCCTCCCGCTGGACCGGGGTTGCCGCCCCGCCTCCGCTGCCGCCGCCCACCGCCGGTCCGGGGCCCGGCGTGACGGGCCTGGGCCGGACCACAGGGACGCCTTCCGCCGGTGCCGACGGGGTCGGCGTGGCCGCCGGGCGGTCCGCGAGAGGCGGCGCCTGCGGGGCGGTCACGGGCAGGGGCCGCGCCGGTACGGCGGCCGCCGGAGCGACCACTGCGGGTGCCTGCCCCTGCGGCGGCGCGGGCCGGACGACCGGGACGCGTTGAACGGGAGCGGGGGAACCGGTGCCTCGTACACCCGGGTTGTCCGGTCCGGGATGCGCGGTGGCGGCGCGCCGGCCCGCGGGAGTCGCCGGGGCTCCGGCGGACGGTCCCGGTGTCGCCGGGGTTCCCGCGGACGGTCCCCGCGTCGGCCCTGCGGGTCCCCCGTGCGGTCCGGCGGGGTCTCCCCCGGCGTCGGCCGGTGTGCCCGGCCAGCGCGCGGCCACCACCGGACGGCCGCGGGGACGGGCCGCGGCGGGTGCGACGCCTTCCGGGGCGCGGGTGTTCAGGGTGAGGGGGCGCGCGGGGAGCAGTTGGAGAGTGCGGAAGGGTGCCGCCGGAGCGGTGAGGGCTCCGGGGCGTGTGACGGCGAGAGGGCGCGGGTCGGCTGCGCCGGGGGTCCGGGCGCCCCGGGCACCTTCGGCCGCGGCCCGGGCGCCCGCGATCGTTTCGGTCGTGGGCCGGGCGCCGCCGGTCGCGGCCCCGGCGCTTCCCCCGAATTCGGTCGTGGCCCGTGCGCCTGCGGTGGTTTCGGACATGGCACGGGCGACGACGACCGGGCCCGGGACGGCGGGGCCTTGGGACCGTCGGTCGCCGGGGCCCGGCCCGCCGGACGTCGCGGTGAGTCGTGGAGCCTTCCCGGCCGGACCTTCCGGGCCTACGGCGCCTCCCCGTGCCGGGCTGTGAGGCGCGACGCCCGGGGACGGCGTCACCAGCGGTGTGGGCGGCCCGTTCCCATGGTCCGCGGGGCCGGGCGGCGTGGTGCCCCGGGTGGTGGGGTGGTCCCCGAGGCTGCGCTGGACGTCGACGGCCCCCAGCAGCGGCGCGTCCGCTCTGCTCCCTTCCCGCGCGTCTTCCCGTGCGAGGGGTGCGGCCTCGCCGGGCGTCCGGTCGCGATCCGCGGCGGACGGTGCCGGAGCGGCTCCGGAACCCTGGTCCTGGCGGGCCGGGGCGCGCTGGACATCCGGGCCGGGCGCCGGGCGAGCAGGGCGGGTGCCGGACGCGGCTGAACCGGGCAGGTCGGCGCTGGGCGGCAGCGCGGGCAGCGGCGCGCCCAGGCCACCGCGCACACGTGCACCGCTCCGTCCTGGGCCGGGGGTGTGGCGCGGCTCGGCGGGGCCGTCCAGGGCACCGTGGGCCGTCCCCCCGCCGCCACCGCCATCGGCCGGACGCGAGGCGCCCCGAGTCGTCCCCCTCGCACCGCCGTCGTCGTCGTACGGGCGCGGGGTGCCGACGGTGCCTTCCGCTGTGCTGTCCACGTGACGCTGGACGACGGGGAGCGCCCGACCGGACACGGATCCGGCGCCGGGCGCGGGGTGTGGGGCCGGGGCGCCCTCCGCGGGCGGTGCGGCTGTGGAGGGCAGCTCGCTCAGCGGGGCGCCGAGGGGCGCGCGGCTCGCCGTGCGCGTGGCGGCACGCTGTACGGGGGCGGGCGAAGGCACCCCGGTACCGGACGGTGCGGTCGGGGCGGAGGCGGGACGGGGTGCGTCAAGGGTGGCGCCGTCTGCGGTCGCCGGGGTGGCGGGGGGCCGCAGGGCGCGGATACGGCGCACGGGTCCAGCCGGTCGCCGGGCGACCGTCAGGCGAGGCCCCACCGGCCGGAGCCGGACGGCAGGGTGGGGCACCTCGGCGCCGGAGACACGGAGCACCTCGGCGCCGGAGGCACGGGATGCCTCCGGCTGCCTGCCTCCCCGGGCGGACCGGGGCCCTGTCGTCCCCGTCTCGCTGCGCCGGACGGCGGGGCCGGCGGGCCTACGGCCCCCTGAACCGGCCGAAGACCGGGATGTGCTTCCGGAGTCCGGCTGGGGCGTGCCGACCCGTGTCTGAGAGGCGGACCCGTCGGAAGCGGACCGTGCCACGCCCCCGTCGGCGACTGCGCCCGGGAGCACCGACACACGTCGCACCAGCGGAATCTCCCGAGCGGCCGACGGGCGGCCGGTGTCGGCGGGGGTCACGACCGGGGCCGTGCCCGGCGCCACGGCCCGTTGGACGGGAGGAGGTGACGAGGAGAGCACGTCGGGGGAATCCCCGGACGTGATGCCACGGGTCCGCGGCGCTTCGCTCGAACGCCCCTTCCCCGCAGTGCTGTTGTCGCCGCCGTTGCCGGGACCGGCCACCACGGGCCCTGTCCCGGAGCCGGTGTCCGCCGCTAGTGCGCCGCCGGAGCCGCCACGGGAAGGCCCTGCGTCGGAGGGTGCCGGGCTGGAGGGGACCGAGCCGGACGCCGTCGAACCCGACGTCCTCGAACCGGAGGGCGCCGAGCCGGACGGACCTGTCCGGCGCGCGACCGGCGTGCTCGGGGCAGGGGCGTCGGGCAGCCCCGCGTCGGGCAGCCCCGCATCCGGCGCACTGTCCGCCCCCTCCGGCCGCAGTGCCCGGAGCAGCAGCGGACCTCCGCCGGTGCGGGTGGGCCGCGGGGCGGCCGGCCGGGTGACGCCGCGCATCAGGCCGGTCGGGGCGGAGGGCAGCAGGGCGTGGCCGAGGCCGCTGTCGAACGACGGGTTCTGCCAGGCGGCGAGGCCCGCGCGGAAGGCGAGGCCGTCGCTGACGCCGAGCGGGGCGCGGGAAACGGTGAGTCGCGGCGGTGCGGTGCGACGCCAGCCGCCGTCCCAGTCGCCGGGCAGGGAGGGACCGTGGCCGTCGGTCGCAGAGGGACCCGAGTCGCCGGGCATGGTGGAACCCCGGTCACCGGGCGCGCCCCGGTCCGGGCCCTCGCCGGACACACCGTCCGCCCCGGCGTCGGAACGCCCCGTACGCCGCGGACGACGGTCCGCGGCGTCCGGTCCGGCGGCCCGGCGGCGCAGCCTGTCCCGCCATGCCATGCGCTCAACCGCCTTCGTTCATGCGGGTGTTGATACGGGCGATCTCGGCCACCCACTGCCGGCGTTCGCCGTGGGTCAGGTCGAGGAGCTCCTCGCGCTGCCAGTGGAAGTGGTAGGCGATGTACGCGATCTCCTCCCGGAGCCGGGGAAGGGCGTACGTCACGATTCCCCCAGGCGCCCACCCGAGAGGTCGACCTCGAAGCCGCCCTCGCAGTGCGGGCAGGTCACCGCGGCGCGGGTGTGGCCCTCGCTGTTGACGCGGCGGTAGAAGTCCTGGAGGAAGGCGACGTCGGTGGCGTACATCCGCTCCACGATCCCGGCGTGTACGTCGGTGACGCTGCCGATCCGGGTGATCACCTGGCTGAGCAGGACGACACTCAGGTACGCCGGGTTCTCCTTGACCCGCAGATCGATCTGGGGCCGCAGCTCGTCGCGGGCCGTGGCCAGCCGCATCGCGCCGTGCCGATGCACGGTGCCCGCCTCGTCGACGTACCCGCGCGGCAGCTCGAACTCGAACTCGGTGCGCGGCCCCTGGTCCTCCCGGCGCGGCGGCGCGGCGGCCGGGGCGGCCACCGCCTGCTCCGACGCCTGGGCGGGCGCCGTGGCCTGGAGTATCTCCTCCAGGTTGCCCGCCGTCACCGTACGGCGCCTCATTCGACGACGATCTCCTCGAACACGATCGTGACGGACTCGGTGGCCGGGGACGACTCGCCCGCCTTCAGGGACGGGCCTTCCCACTTGGAGGCCCAGCCCTGCATCAGCTGGATGCGACGCACCGTGTTGCCCTCGGAGTCCTTGATCTCGATGGTGAGGTTCTGCCGCGCGGAGTTCACGGCGCCCTTGTTCAGGGTCTCCTTGATCCACTTGGTGAACTCGCTGCTCTGGTCGAGCCCCCGGGTGATCGTGATCTCGCCGGCCTGCCGGGCGCCGGGTTGCTTGCGGATGATCTGTTTGCCGTCCGAGCTGACCTGCTTGACCTCGACGACCTCCTCTTCGACGGTCAGCCCGCTGATCTCCTGGATCGACTCGACCAGGTAGCCGCCGAGCTGCACGCCGAAGACGTGGGTGGAAAGAGCATCGCCCGTTGCCATGACTGTCTGTCACCTTCTCCTTGCGGACCCGCGGGTCACTCGTCGATGAGGCTGGTGCTGTCGGAGAACTGGGCCAGCCGGAAGACCACGAACTCGGCGGGCTTGACCGGCGCGACGCCGATCTCGCAGATGACCCGGCCCAGGTCGATGGACTCCTGCGGGTTGTTGTCGCGGTCGCACTTCACGTAGAAGGCCTCTTCGGCGGTACGGCCGAACAGCGCGCCCTGGCGCCACTCCTCGCTGAGGAACGCCGTGACGTTGCGCCGGATGCTCGACCACAGCCGGTCGTCGTTCGGCTCGAAGACCACCCACTGGGTGCCCAGGAGGATCGACTCCTCCAGGTAGTTGAACAGACGGCGCACGTTCAGGTAGCGCCAGGCCGGGTCGGAGGAGAGGGTGCGGGCGCCCCAGATCCGGATGCCCCGGCCGGGGAAGGCCCGTACGCAGTTCACGCCGATCGGGTTCAGCAGGTCCTGCTCGCCCTTGCTGAGCCGGACCTCCAGGTCGACCGCACCGCGGATCACCTCGTTGGCGGGCGCCTTGTGCACGCCGCGCTCGGCGTCGCTGCGCGCCCAGACACCGGCGATGTGACCGCTCGGCGGGACGGTGCTGTTGCGGCCGAGGGCCGGGTCGAAGACCCGCACCCACGGGTAGTAGAGGGTGGCGTACCGGGAGTCGTAGCCCGCCTCGTCGTTGCGCCAGGTGCGCACCTGCTGGGCGGAGAGCCCGGGCGGGGCGTCCAGGACGGCGACCCGGTCGCCCATCTGCTCACAGTGCGAGATCACGGCGAGCTGCACGGTGCGCACGCCCTCGGCATCGATGTCGCCACGCTGGTAGGCGCTCATCAGGTCCGGCACCGCGACCATGGTGATCTCGTCGATGGTCTCCAGGCCGCCGAAGCCGGTGCGGGCCCCGGCGTCACCGACGTACTCGGCCGGGCCGAGGCGGGACACCCCGCCGGCGCCGGGCACGGCGGGCGCGGCCGGGGCATCGGCCAGCGCCACGGTCTGGTTGGCGGGCCTGCTCTGGGTGGCACCGCGCTGCTCGGTGACCTCGATCAGCTGGGAGGGGCGGGCCTGGTTGACCAGATAGCCCTTGACGTTCTTGCGGGTGGAGGCCTCGTACGTCTCCGCCACCCGGTCGCCCTGGCGGACCAGGACCTTGAAGCGGTCCTCCGGCGGGCTCTCGCCGTCCGCGTCGGCGACCTCCACCGACACCCCGGAGACGCCCGGCTTGGCCGCGACCAGGAATCCGCCGAGCTCCGTCGGCTCCACGGCCTTGGCCCCCTGCCGCTCGGCGCCATGGGCCGCCGGCGCGGAGGCGCCCTCGGCGGATCCGCCGATCCGCACGATGTACGCGGCGCCGCCGCCGTTGGCGAAGTAGCCGTAGACCGCGTGGGGCAGGTAGGCATCCTCGGTGAAGCCACCGAACAGCTGGGTGTACTGGTCCCAGCCGGTGACCAGCGTCGGCGCGTGGAACGGGCCGTTCTCGGCGAAGCCCACGAACGCGGCGACGGCGGTGCCGACCCCTTCGATCGGCCGGGCACCGGACTGCACCTCCTCCACGTACACGCCCGGGGTGAGGTACGTCGGCATGCTCGCTCCTTAACGTCCTTACGGATCGGTCACCTGTGTCCAGGCCGAGTCTGCTCGGCGTTCCAACGAAGCGGCAGGTGCCCGCGGCCCTGGCAGGGGGCAAGAACACTGCCCTTCCGGACTCCCCGGGCTGACCGTCCGGACGCCACCGCCTACTGCCCTTCCGGCCACCATTCCTGCCCTCCGAGTCCTGGACCCCACGGTCATCCACCGCGTATCCAGGAGAGGTTGCGTTTCCTACGCGGGAAGAGCGGCCCTTGCGCGCACGAGACAACGCCAGAAACACGGACACCGAGAACGAGCGCACTTCGGCGCGCGCGCCGGCGGCGGCGGGCGGGTCGCGGCTCCCCGGCCTGGTGGCACTGCAACGCGCCACCGGGAACGAGGCTGTCGTCGAGATACTCCGCCGGGCCGGCCACCCCTCGGCTCAGGAAGTGCACGAGCACGACGCCGGATGCGGCCACGAGCAGGCCTTCGCGCAGAGCGCCGAAGCTCCCGTGCAGCGCCGTTCGGCCGTCCACGACGTCCTGCGCGGCGATACGGCCGTCCAGCGGGCGACGGTGGTCCAGCGCGAGGAACTCGCCATCCAGGACGGGAACGAAGGGCCCACGACGATCCGCTCCGCGTCGGACCTGCTCGTATGGCTGGTGGGCCACCCCACGCGCCCCGCTCCTCGCAACTGGGCCGAACCGGCAGTCCTGCAGCGGGTCCTGGCCCGGCTGGAGCAAGTGGACGGCCCCGTCGGCCACGACGCGGTGTGGAACGCCGTGCGGGAGGTCCTCGCCCGTCAAGAGGCACAGCTGGCCGGCGACAGCAGCAGCGACAGCGACAGCAGCAGCGAGGGCGGCGGCTTCTTCCGGCGCGGCGACGACAGCAGCAGCGACGAGGAAGAGGACTCGGACACCTCCAGCACGGCCTCGTCGCGGTCCCTTTCGGGGGACCAGTGGGACGAGGGCGAGTGGGGTACGGACACGTTCGGGGTGTCGGCGCCGCTGGAATTCCGGCGCGAGATGCCCGCGGAGGAACTAGCGGAACGCCGGAGGGTACAGAGCGAGAGTCTGTCCGGTTACCGTCTGGTCGGGTTCCACGGCACCCAGATCGAGAGCCTCGGAAGTCTGATCACGGATGGGCCGGATCTGAGCAGGATCGGTCAGGCGAACGGAATCGGGAAGGGGGCCGGATTCTACGTCGCTCCGGTGGTCGCACCCACCGGAATGAAGGCGCCAGGCACAACCGCCGCGAAGAACAATGCGAAGACCTGGGGGAAGTTCCTGGTCGCCGTCTATGTGAAGAACGACGCCGATGTGCAGCAGTACTTCGGTGACTCGGATTCGGAGGACGGTGTCGGGTTCGAGAGCGCCGGATCCGCCGGACCCGGTCCGGCGATGATGTTCCACGGCTCCGATGAACTCGTCGTCCCCGCCGAGCTGTTCGACAAGGTCAAGCTGGTCCGCAATGCGGATGACATGGCGATGATGTCCGATCCGGGGCATGCGGCGGTGGCGTACGAGGACGGAGTGAGCCAGCACAAGAAGTCGAAGAAGTAGACCGTGACCGGTAATCGCACCGCTCAGCCCTCTTCCCGGGCCGGCAGATTGACCGTCCAACGGCGTGATCCCGCGGCGTTGGCCACGACCGGAGCTTCGGTGTCGGGGTTGGCCTGGTCGAACTCGGAGGTCATCGTGTGGGTCACCGCCGGACTGGTCCAGTCGGCCACGGTGCCGTTCGCACCCCGACGGAACGCACCGTTGGCGTACGCGACCTTCCAGCGGAAACTGACCTGGTAGGACTTGAGCCACTGCCCCGACTCGATATGCCGGTCGGTCGACCAGCCGGGGTTGTCGTTGAAGGTGATCGATCCCGGAGTGTTGTCGATGACCGCGTTGTTGTACGGCGGCCAGTAGTTCAGGTCCTGCTTCCAATCCCCGAGGGCCGTCGTGTATTCCTTGCCGCTCTCGTCCGTCGATACGAACTCGTCCCTGACTTCCTGCCAGAAGTGGTAGTAGTACGCCGTGCTCTGAGGTGCCCCGTCGGGGCGGCTCAGCGTGGCGGCCTGCTCGAACCCGATCCGCTGTTTGTCGGCCAGCCGCTGCGTCCCCACCCCGTCGTACGAGGACTCGAAGGTCAGGACCGGCCTGCTGAGGTCCGCCTTCTTGCCGCTGGACCTGGTGGTCCGCCGTCCGCCCTTGGCGGGGGGCGGGTCGGTGGGCGGCGGGCTGTCCTTCGTGCGTTTCGTGCTCGCCCTGGTCATCCGCTGCACCACGCCCGGCCCGTCACCCTGGTGCTGCCCGTGGGCTTCGTCTCCCTCGTGCGCGAGGGCACGCTGCACGGCGGAGACCGGCCGGGACAGGGCGCTGTGGGCCCAGGCGTCCGCCTGGCGCTCGTGCCGGTCGCCCGGGGTGCTCATCCGCGTACCGTCACCCATGTCGGTGCCCTCGACGGGGCCCTGGCTCTGCTGGATGACGTGCGCCAGTTCGTGGTACAGGGTGTGTTTGTCGCGACCGCCGTCACCGAGGACGACGTGTTGGCCGGACGTGTACGCGCGGGCGCCGATGTCGGCAGCCGACGCGCGGGCGTCGCTGTTGTCGTGGACCCGTACCTGGGAGAAGTCCGCTCCCATGCGGCTCTGGGCTTCCTTCCGAACGGATTCCGCCAGGGGACGCCCCGGGGACTTCAGGACGTCGTGCACGCGCGCACGGCGCTGCACTGGTATGTCCACGTCCCCCGCGTCCTTCGGCGCCGCGCGACGCTGCAGGGCCTGTGGGTCCCGGGGGTGGCCGCACTTCGCGGTGTGCGTGTGCCGCTCCCGTACCATCATCCGTACCACGGCGGCGTTGCCCACGGAGCGCTGCAGAGCCAGGAACCCGGCCGGTGTCGTCGCCCCGGCGGCGGACTGTCCCAGGACACTCGCCGCCGGTGCCGCCGACCGCGCCTTCGCGTTCCCCTGCCCGTCGGCCTCTTTCGGTTGTTCGTGGGCACGCATCCGCAGTCCTTTCCACAGGGTCAAGACCCGTGGTACCAGACCCTCGGGTCCCCTGGTGGGGCCGCTGCGGAACTCTGCCCCTTCAGGCAACGGGGTTGTCCCGATCGATCCCCGCTCCGGGCCTCACGTACCCGGCGTCGAGCCCTCAGATCCCGCCGGCCACGGCCGGATACGGCCCGAACTCGCCCCCGGCCGCAAGGCAGGCCGCGGTGACCGCGCAGGCGCGGATGGAGCGCGCCGCGCGATGACCACCAGGTACGACGAAGACACGGCCTAGTAGCCGGTGACCTCCGCCAGATACGGCCCGAACTCGTTCTCCAGAACCAGTCGTCCGAGCTTGCGGTACTCCTGCGCGACCGCCGTCACCACCTGCCGCATGGTGAGCGGTTCTCCGGTCTCCGCCGCGAGGTAGGCCGCGGTCACCGCGCAGGCGCGGATGGAGCCGCCGGCGAGTTCGAAGCGGTCCGCGCAGAAGGCGAGGTCGAGGTCGTCGGCGCGGGGCAGCCGCTCGCCCAGGCAGCGCTCCCACAGGGCGAGCCGCTGGCCGGAGTCGGGCACCGGGAAGTCCGCCACCACGTCCAGCCGTCGGGTGAACGCCTCGTCCAGGTTGGCCCGCAGATTGGTGGTCAGCACCGCGATCCCATCGAAGGACTCCATGCGCTGCAGCAGGTACGCCGACTCGATGTTGGCGTGCCGGTCGTGCGCGTCCTTCACCTCCGAGCGCTTGCCGAAGATCGCGTCGGCCTCGTCGAAGAGCAGCACGGCGTTGACCGCCGACGCCTCGGTGAAGATCCGCTCCAGGTTCTTCTCGGTCTCCCCCACGTACTTGTCCACCACTGTGGACAGGTCCACCACGTACAGGTCCATGCCCAGGTCGGCGGCGACGACCTCGGCGGACATGGTCTTACCGGTGCCCGACTCCCCTGCGAACAGCGCGATCACGCCGCGCCCCCGGCCGCCGCCCGGCCGCATCCCCCACTGCCCGAGCACCTGCTCGCGATGGCGGGCGCGCAGCGCGAGTTCACGCAGCCGCCGGTGGGTGGCCGGCGGCAGCACCAGGTCGTCCCAGCCGACGCCCGGCTCCACCCGGCGGGCGAGCCGTTCGAGCCCCGCGCCGTTCTGGGCACGTACGGCGGTGCGCAGCTCGTCGGGGCCGACCGGGCGGCCCGCGAGGGCAGCCGTGCGCACCGCCACGTCGGCAGCGCGGCGCACCTGCCCGGCGTCCAGGCGGTGCGCGGCGACCGCCTCGGCGAGCGCTTCCACGTCACCGGTCGCGAGGTCGTCACCCGAGATGTCGTCGGCTGCCCCTGCGAGGGCGTGCCGCCAGCGCGCGGCCTGCCGTTCGGGCGAAGGCGCCGGCACGGTCAGGACCACGGGGGTGTCGGCCGCCCACTCCGGGGCCCAGCCGACGGTGCCGTGCGTGATCACGGGGATGCCCCGCAGCGCCGCGCACAACGCCCCGAGCGTGCGGGCCCGTTCGACGGGTTCCCCGGGGAGCGTCTCCAGGGGGCCGAGGACGACTCCGGCGCCGGTCAGGCGGGCTTCGAGGGCGGCCGTCCGGGCGAGTTCCGGTACGTCGGCCGAGCGCCGGGCCAGGGCCACCGCGTCCAGGACGAGCGGTTGCAGCCCGGCCGCGCGCAGGGCGGTGACGGCGAGACCCGCCGCATCGCCGCCCCGGCTCCGCAGATGAACGAGGCCGACGCCGGTGCCGGCCGCGGCCGCCGTGCGGTGGACGTCGGCCGCCTCGGCGGTCGGGTCCTCACGGGCCTCGCCGAGCATCCCGGCGAGCCGGGCATCGGGCCGAGCACTGCCCAGCAGATGCCCGGTGACCCGGTCGGAGACCGCCAACCCCCGTGACAGTGGTGGCCGTTCGGGCTCGGTGACCTCCACCAGACCGCCCGCGATCAGCGGGGCGCCCGGAGCAAGCCGGAACCGGGCGGACGCCGCCCCGGCGAGCCCGCACAGTTCCAGGGCGAGCCCGACCGTGGGGCGCCGTCGTGTCAGGTCGTCGTTGAGGTAGCCGTAGAGCCGCTCGAACCGCGCGTCGAGGTCGGGTGCCAGCGCGACCAGGAGCAGGTCCAGGTCGAGCGGGGACAGCCCGAACCTCCGGGCGAGGCCGTCGAGAACGGAACCGGCGGGCGGCTGCCTCGGATCGTGCGCGGGTACGTCGAGGCCGCCCGGCTCGTCCAGGATGCGGGCCGCCGCCTCGGGGGTGAGGTACTGGCCCCGGTACGGGTCGTCGGGGTCGGGGTCGCCGGCCCGGCGGGCCGCCACCGCGTGCCGCACGCGCTCCTCGACCACGCGAAGCCGCGTCCACAGGTGGTCCACGTCGGCGGAGACGGCTTCGGCATCGGCATCGGCATCGGCATCGGGGCGGACGTCGGTTCGGGCGGCCGTCGCAGGTTCGGCGGTGCGCTCCACGTCGTCCGGGACGGCCTCGGCGCCGGCGCCGGCGCCGGGTTGGACAGCGCTGTGGGCAGCCACGTCGGCTTCGGTACCGGAGGGGCCGGCCACCTCCGCTTCGCTTTCGGCTCGGACGTCCGCGACATCTTCGGCGGTGTGTGTCACGGCTGGCGGTCCCCCCGGCGGCGGCGTCGGGCGGGGGCGGGAGGCCGTTCACGCGGGCCGGTGAAGCCCTCCGGGCCCGGATCGCCGACCTCCGTGTAGCGCAACCGGCGCCCGGACGTCACTTCCTCGCCCTCGCGCCCGGCCGCGGAACGGACGACCAGGCCTTCGGTGACCGGTGGTGAGGCGGCCGTGGTCACACCGGCGAGCGGTGCCCGCACCCGCACCGCGAGGGAGGCCTTCATCTCCCCGCCGAGCGCCGACCACACGTCGGAGGCGGCCGGTGCGTCGAGCGCGGCCCCGGCGGTGTCCAGTCCCACGGTCAGGCCGAGTTCGGCGAGCGTGCCGGTGAGCAGCCGCGCGGGAAGCGTGTCGTTGGCCACCAGACAGGCGAGCACCTGCGAGAGCAGCCGGTGTTCGTCCTGCGGGCGACTCGCCCACGCCGTGACCAGGTACGTCAGCCCGAACCAGCGCGGCGGACTGCGCCGCGCCACCAGGTGCCCGTCGTCGTCGTACACCTCCCCGGCGCCGCTGCCGCGCCGGGTGGCGTCCTCGCGGATGTGGTACAGGAAGACGCACACGGTCGGGGCGCTGCGGCGCGCCGCCCAGTCCCGGGTGGGGGCGTCGAAGACCACGTCGACCCCCGACGCCTCCAGGCCGGACTCGCCGAGCAGCCGGCGCAGCCCCTCGTCGACCTCGTGGATCACCGGCGGGTCACCTCGTCGGGCGGCTGCACGCTGCCGCTGACCACCAGGAAGTCGGTGGTCACCGGCGAGAACCCGGGGCCCTTGGCGGTGATGACGCGCGGTCCCGTCTGGTCCTTGGCGAGGATGAGCAGCTGGCCGATGAACGTGCCGTCCGGCTTCGGAACGGTCGGCGCCGCCGCCGCGGTGATCCCCGGCTTCCAGGTGAACCGCACCGGCGCGCCCGGCGGGAAGTCCTTGCCGCGCACCGAGGTGACAAACCCGGGCTTGCCGATGTCCGGCACCGCGATGATGCGCGGCTGCAGGATGCGCAGCCGCTGCCGTGCGGTGTTGTCGCCCTTGTCGGCGTCCGTCCCGGTGGTGGTGAGGACGCCGGTGACACGGCCGGTCAGTGCCTTGTCGGGGCTGAGCACGATGCGTACGACAGTGCTCGCGCCCGGCGTCAGGTCCGGCAGCGCGCACACCCACGAGCGGTCGCAGCCCGCCGGCGGCCCGCTGTTCGGGATGCCCTTGGGCAGGCCGACGCGCAGCCGCAGCCCGGTCGCGAGTGCGTTACGGCCGTTGCGGACGGTGTACGTCACCACGACCCGCCCGCCGACATATCCGGGGTTCGGCTGGGCCCTGACCCGCACCCCGGGCCCGGCCTTCGGCTCCTCCGGCTCCGGTGGCACGGTGGGCGGCGCGGGCGGCGTCGTGGGGGGAGTTGGCGTCGTCGGGGGAGTTGGCGTCGTCGGGGGCGGCGTGGCCTCGCGCACCGGCACCACGGTCCGGCCCGCGTTGTCGCTGGGCCGCGGATCCAGGACCGTGCCGGTGACCGACCAGTCGACGGGCGCGTCGCCTGCGGTGACCCCGGTGAGGGTGACGTTCACCGGAACAGTCGTGCCGGGCGGCACCACGCCGACGTCGCACTGCAGGGAGGCGGCGGCGCAGGTGCCCCCGGACCAGGTGATCCGGGTGACGCGCACGCTAGACGGCGGGGCGATGGTCAGCCGGGTGCCGGGGGAGGCGGCGGGTCCGTTGTTCACGACGTCGACGCGGACCGTGGTGGAGTCGCCGACGGTCACCTCCGGGACGGTGCCGGGCGCCTTGACGGCGAGGTCGACGGACTGCTGGACGCTGGGTTCCTTCTGCCGGCCCGGAAGCTCGGTCGTGAGCTTCGTGAGCTTGCCGGACGCGATGTCCAGGAGCTTGAGTTTCTCGGGGGTGTTGACCGGACGGCTGGGGCGGGCGCTGATCACCAGCCCCTTGCCGTCGGCCGTCCAGGCGGCGTCCCGGGGCTGGAACGGGCCGGTGTTCTCCGGCAGTTCCCGGCCGCAGGCGCCGGGCAGGTCGCGGGCGGCGGCGGGCAGCAGCACCTGGCACTCGTCGCCCGACACGGACGTGAGAAGGATGCCGTTCCGTTCGTCGATCCGGCCGCCGCCGTTCTTGCGGTTGAAGGCGATGCCGAGCCCGTCCGGGGAGAACGCCGGGCTGTCGTCGATGACCTCGCAGTCGCCCGGGCAGTTCGTGGCGCTCAGGTCGAGCTGACGGGCCAGGTTGTTCACGGGCACGGTCCAGATGTGCTTGTTGCCGCCGCCCCCGTTGATCTCCGTGTTGCGGGTGAAGGCCAGGGTGGTGCCGTCGGAGGACCAGGTGGGCTGGGCGTCCTGGCCCTGGAGCTGCCCCGCCGGCGGGGTGATCCCGCCGGTGATCGCGCCGGTGGCCACGTCCGCGATGAGGATACGGCTGGCTCCCGCGGCGTCCCCGACTCCGCCCGGCGAAGTCCGGGTGAAGGCAAGGTACTTGCCGTCCGGGGAGAACGTCGGATCGGTGTCCCAGTCCGTCGGGCCCCGTCCCGCGAGCGGCAGCGGGGCCGCGTTGGAGCCGTCGGCGTCCACCATCCAGATCCGTTCGATCCGGCCGTTCTGGGTGTCCTCGAAGCGGGTCACGACGATCCGGCGGCCGTCGGGGGTGTAGTTCTGCCGCTCCGTCCACGGGTCGTACCCGGACGCGGGCCGGAACAGCGGGTCCTTGGCGGGATCCGTGTTGGTGTCGGCCGCCGGGTCCTCGTCGAGGATCGTCAATCCCAGGTCGCGCGGGTCGGTTCCGTCCATCCGGGCGTCCTGCAGGGTCACCGTGTGCGGGTCGGCCGCCGAGGTGCGCTCCACCACCGCGCCGCCGCCGTCGAGCGGGCCGAGCCAGGTGGGCGAGAGGACCTCCCGGTTCTCGTTGAGCACCAGCGAGGGGGTGTCGGCGGAGTGGGCGGTCGACCGGAACACATGGTCCCAGTCGCCCTCGCACTCACAGGTGATCTCGGGGCTCAGGAACAGCACCCCGTCGCCGTCGGGCAGCCACGCTGCCCCGTGCGCACGCCACTGTGACTGCGCGCCCCCCAGCAGCGGTTCGTCGCTGGTGCCGTCCGTCACCCGCAGCCGGGGCACGGACTGCCCGTCGACGGTGGTGGTGGCGGTGTACGCGATCCAGTTCCGGTTCTCGCCGTCGTTCACCGGGTTCCACACCGGCTCGGTGGCCGCGCCGCCTGCGGGGTCGGTGATCCGGGTGGCGGTGCCGCCGGTCAGGGGCCGTACGTAGATCTGCTGTCCGACCAGCGCGTTGCTGTCGCTGGAGTACGCGATGCGCTGCCCGTCCGGGGACACCGTCGGGCACTCCTCGTCGGCGGGCGTGTCGGTCAGCCGGGTCAGGCCGGTGCCGTCGGTGCGCACCAGCCACAGGTCGCGCTGGGTCCCGCCGTCCGGGCCGCCGGGTTCGGCCGAGTCGAATACCACGGCCCGGCCGTCCGGCGTCAGCCGCGGGTGCGCCGCGTCCCGGCCCGTGGTGAGTTTGCGCACCGAACCGTCGGCGGACCGCAGGTAGATCTGCGGGTTCTTGTCGTCGCGGCGGCTTGCGAAGACCATCTGGTCGCCGAGGGCCGACGGTTGGACGTCGTAGTGGGCAGGGCCCGCACCGAACAGCGGTGTGCTGGAGGTGGTGGTGGCGACCCGGCCGAGACTGCGGTGCCGGGTGCCGGCGTAGGCGACCCGGGTGTCCGCGGCGTCGGCGTCGGCCTTCGCCCGGGGCACGGTGCTGCCCGGCCCGGCGGCCGCCGTCGCCCCGAGCAGCGGGAGCAGCAGCAGTAACGACATGCCGAGTCTCCCCAGGCGGTACCGCCCGCCGGGGCCAGCGGTTTCCATCACGGTCCCCTTCGCAGTCTGGTGCAGCGTCTGGATGTGCCCCCGCCACCGTGCACCGCCCGCTCGCGGGGCGGCAGGGCGGCGGGTCCGTACCCGGGGGAAGCGCGGGTTGCGCTTTCGGGCAGTGCGGGGTTCCCGGCCGGCGTCGGACCAGCCGTCGGTTCGGGATCGGACCAGCAGTCGATTCGGTCGGATCAGCCGTCGACTCGGCTGTCAGATCAGCCCGTTGCGCAGCGCGTAGCCGACCGCGTGGGCCCGGTTGCGCAGTTGCAGCCGCGTGGTGATCTCGTGCAGCACGTTCTTGACGGTCCGTTCGGAGTACGAGGTCTTGCGGGCGATCTCCGCCGTGTCCAGGCCCTCCGACACCAGGCGCAGCATGTCCGCCTCGCGCGTGGTCAGCGTGGACAGGGACAGCGCGCCGGGGTCGAGCGCCGAGCGTTGCAGGCTGCCCACGTGGGAGAGCAGCTTGCCGAGCAGATCACCGGGCAGCACTCCCTCGCCGTTGGCTATCGCCAGGACCAGATGGAGCAGTTGGTCCTGGTCGGCCTCGATGCGCCGCAGCACCGCCGCCACACCGCACTCGATGACGCGTTGCAGCGCTCCGGCCCCGAGCGTGCCGATCACCAGGCCGGTGCGGGTGGCGTTGTTGTGCCGCAGCCGGTGCAGCAGGGCGACACACTCGTCGTCGACTTTGTCGACGACCACCAGCGACACCTCGGCCGCGCCCGCGTCGGCGTCGACCAGGTCGACCTCGGGGCGTTGCCGCAGCTGCTGCACCACTCCGACGCGCAGGACCGGATCGGCGGCGTAGACGGCCACGGTCACCCGGGTGGGGCGACCGGGGCCGGCGGCCCGGTGCGTGACCCGGGTCTGTAAGGGCACACGGAACTTGGCGTCGGGCATGGCAGTGCCGTTCTCCTCTTCGGACTTCTCTTCGGAGGACATGGGTGGTACCTGTTTCGTGAGTTCATGGGGGGATGGGAGGGTGCAGGAACGGAGCGAACCACCGGGGAACGGCGGCGCGCGCAAGGCGGCGGGCCACATCAACAGCTCGCTGTTACAGGGGAGTTGACGGCGACTTTGCGGGCACCGGGACTGCCCGGGTGTTGCCCTCGCGTTCCTCGTGGCACTCCCCGGCAGATCCCTAGCGTGGTGGCGTGACCCCTTCTGCAGCCTCTTCCGGCCCGGGTGCGCCCGGCCTCGACATCCCTGCCGTGACGGTGGCGCCGGGTGACATCGCCACCACCAGCCTGACCGTGCGCAACGACAGCGACATCGTCGAGGCGTACCGCCTGGAGGTCGTCGGGGACTGCGCCCCCTGGACCACCGTCGAGCCCACGCGGGTGTCGCTGTACCCCGGCACCTCGGAAACGGTGACGATCCGTCTGGCGCCGCCGCGCTCCCCGGAGATCCGGGCCGGCGAGAAGCCGCTCGGCGTACGCGTCCTGCCGACCGAGCACCCCGAGTCGGTGCGGGTCCTGGAAACCACCGTGCAGGTCGAGCCGTTCCACGAGCTGCAGACCGAGATCGCCCCGCGCCGCCGGCGCGGTTGGCTGCGCGGCCGCTACCGGCTGGCCGTGCGCAACCAGGGCAACACCCCGGTGCAGGTCGGCTTCACCCCCGGTCAGGCGGGCGAGGAGCTGGGATTCGCCTTCAACCCGGCACAGCCGAAGCTGGAGCCCGGCGAGTCGGCGGAGGCCGGGCTGCGGGTCCGCACGGCGAAGCCGGTGTGGTTCGGCACCCCCGTGGTGTGGCCGTTCACGGTCGAGACCACAGAGACCACAGAGACCGCTGAGACCGGTGACCGGACGGAGGAGCAGCCCCGGTGGGACGACCCCGCCGTACGGGCGCCGCTGGACGCGGAGTTCGTCCAGATCCCGATCTTCCCGAAGTGGCTGCTCGCGCTGCTCGCGGCACTGCTCGCGCTGCTGCTCGCCTGGTTCGCCCTGGTCCGTCCGGTCGTGCGCAGCGCCGCCAAGGAAGCAGCCAACGAGGCGGTCCAGCCGCGTCCCACGCCCCCCGGGGAACAAGGTCCGGGCGCCGACACCAGCGGTGGTTCGGACTCCCGGCCCGGCGGCGGACAGGAGTCGGGGGCACCGGCCGGATCGGGCGGTGAAGACGGTTCGACCGGCGACGGCACCTCGGCCGCCGGCGGCGGCCGGCAGAGTTCGGCGACCATCGACCTGAAGACGTCGAGCGGCGAGACCAGGACCGGCACGTACAAGGTGCCCAAGGACAGCATGTTCGGGATCACGGACATCGTGGTCGCCAACTTCCAGGGCGACGAAGGGGTGATGACGATCACCTTCGGCGACCGGAAGATCACCACGATCGCGCTGGAGACCTTCCGCAACCAGGACTATCACTGGGTGACTCCCATCAAGATCCCTGAGAACGACACCGTGACCATCGACGTGACCTGCGCGAAGCCTGGGACACCGGCCACGGGCCGTCAGGCGCAGGAGTGCCACGAGGTCCTGAACGTGAGCGGAGTGCTCAGCCGTACCACGCAGTGAATCTGGTCTTCCGATCCCGGGACATTGTCGATCGCTTTGGTCGTCCTGCGTAAATAGCTGCATCTATTTCCGACCGGAAACCGACAACTCTGGTCCGAAAATACTCTCCAGTAACAAGTGTCACGCCACGACGCCAGCGAGGCACGAGCCGCAGCGCGGAGATGGCCGCCTTACTGACCCGAGCGTCAGCAGGCCCCCCAAGAAACAGCAGGGTGACCTACGCATTACATACAGGCGACCGAAACGCTTTCAAAGCTGCCGTTCAGAGCACCACATGAACCCGCCAACACCTGCCGAGATCACCGAAAGAGAAGATCTTTGACTCATTCCGGGATGCCGAGGATCCGGTGACTTAGAGGTCCTAACAAAGGCGTTGGACGTGTCTGTAGGTGATGAGGCAGGTGGCGAGGCCGAGGAATGCCTCGTGAATGTCGTCGCGTCGTTCCCAACGGATGCGCAGGCGGCGGAAGCCGTGCAGCCAGGCGATGGTGCGTTCGACGACATACCGGAAGATGCCCAGGCCGGAGCCGTGGGGCTGGCCTCGTTCGGCGATGACCGGGCGGATGCCCGGGCCCACAGCAGGCGCCGGTACTTGTTGTGGTCGTAGCCGCGGTCGGCGAGCAGCGCGTCGGGCCGGTGTCGGGGCCGGCCTACGGTCCCGGCGACGGCGGGGATCTTGTCGAGCAGGGGCAGGAGTTGGGTGACGTCGTTGCGGTTGCCGCCGGTCAGCGACACCGCGAGCGGGATGCCCTGGGCGTCGGTGATGACGTGGTGCTTGCTGCCCGGCCGTGCGCGGTCGACCGGGCTGGGCCC
>NZ_VZRB01000027.1 GCF_008806595.1 Streptomyces luteolifulvus
GGTGCACATCGATCCCTACGTAAGCCGACATCGCGGGCCTCCAGACCCCGACTCGGCTCCCCCAGAACGATTGTTCCCTGAACGAGCCGGGAGGGGGAGCCCCCGCCCTCATAGGGTCAGGTCAGCCGCCCAACGCCGGAACCACCCGCTCCGCGAACAGCCGCAGGCTGCGCCAGCCCTCCTCCACCGGCATCCCGCCCGCCAGCGGATGCAGCACGAGGTTGTCCAGGCCCAGGTCCAGGCATGCCTCGGGCGTGAGGATGCGGTACACGCCCTCGGCCCGCAGCTCGTCCACCGTCGTGGCCGCCGACCTCACCGCCGACGTGATGTCCCCGGTCTGCCAGGAGGCATAGGTCCGTGCCTCGTGCAGGAAGTGCTCGCCGTAGTGCGCCCACGCCCGGTCCGGGTCCTCGGCGATGTGCAGCAGCGGGGTTTCGGCGGCGGGCATCATGGTCCAGCCCCCGGTGCCGTACTCGACGAGCCGCTCTTTGTAGTACGCCTCCAGCTCCGGCAGATACGCGCTGGGGAACAAGGGCAGGCCCAGCCGGGCGGCGCGGCGGGCGGCGGCCTTCGAGGAGCCGCCGACCAGCAGCAGGGGGTGAGGGTCGGAGCAGGGGCGCGGGGTGACCCGCACCCTGCGGCCCCGGTAGGTGAACTCCTCGCCGGTCCAGGCCTTCAGCAGCGTCTCCAGGACCTCGTCCTGGAGCTTTCCGCGCCGGCGCCACTCCACGTCGAACTGTGCGTACTCCTCGGGCCGGTACCCGATACCGGAGACCGTCACCAGCCGCCCGCCGCTGAGCAGATCGAGTACGGCGATGTCCTCGGCGAGCCGCAGCGGATCGTGCAGCGGGCCGATGACCGCCGAGACCGTGACCGCGAGATGCCGGGTCGCGCCGAAGACCGCGCCCGCGAACGCGAACGGCGAGGGCAGCCAGTTGTTGGCGACGCCGTGGTGCTCCTCGGTCTGGACGGTGGTGATCCCGCGCTCGTCGGCGTACGCGGCCATCTCCAGGGCGGCCCGGTAGCGGGCGCCGAGCGAGGCGGGGGTGGCGTCCGGCTCGACGAGGTTGAAGCGTACGACCGATACGGGCATGGCGGGTCCCCCTTCGCAGGGCGGGTGTGAGGGGGGACGTTAACTGACGGGGCGTCAGACAGCCATAGCCGAGAACGATAGATCAGGTGTTCGAAAAGCTGGGCGCACATCCCGGCGCGGACGCAGAGGCGCGGACGAAGAAAGGCGGTGCGGAAAGGTCACGCCATACTGGAGCTGTTATGGAAACCGTCATCCTTGCTGTAGTCATCGCCGTGGTCGTGCTCGGCGCGCTCGGCGGGCTCGTCATCGGCACCCGGCGCAAGAAGCCGCTGCCCCCGCCGCCCCCGTCCGCGCCCGACATCACCGCCCCTCCGGCCGAGCCGCACATCGGCGACGAGGCCGAGACCCCGCGCGACGAACCGCGCCGGACGATAGAGGAGGTGGACCTTCCGGACGGCTCGGCCCCGACGGCCGTCGCGGAGCCTCCGGCCGCCCCGGAACTCGAAGTTCCCGAGATCGAGATCCCCGAGCCGACGGCCGGACGCCTCGTGCGCCTGCGCGCCCGGCTCTCCCGCTCCCAGAACGCGCTCGGCAAGGGGCTGCTCACGCTGCTGTCGCGCGAGCACCTCGACGAGGAGACCTGGGAGGAGATCGAGGACACGCTGCTCACTGCCGATGTCGGGGTGCAGCCCACCCAGGAGCTGGTGGACGGGCTGCGTGAGCGGGTGAAGGTGCTCGGCACGCGCACGCCCGTGGAGCTGCGCGCGCTGCTGCGCGAGGAGCTGCTCAAGCTGGTCGGCACCGACTTCGACCGCACCGTCAAGACCGAGCCCGAGACCAGCAAGCCGGGCATCGTGATGGTCGTCGGCGTGAACGGCACCGGCAAGACCACCACCACCGGCAAGCTCGCCCGTGTTCTGGTGGCCGACGGCCGCACCGTCGTCCTCGGCGCCGCCGACACCTTCCGTGCCGCCGCCGCCGACCAGCTCCAGACCTGGGGCGAGCGGGTCGGCGCCTACACCGTGCGCGGTCCGGAGGGCGGCGACCCGGCCTCCGTCGCCTTCGACGCGGTCAAGGAGGGCAAGGAGATGGGCATGGACGTCGTGCTCATCGACACCGCGGGCCGTCTGCACACCAAGACCGGGCTCATGGACGAGCTTGGCAAGGTCAAGCGGGTGGTGGAGAAGCACGCGCCGCTCGACGAGGTGCTGCTGGTCCTCGACGCGACGACCGGGCAGAACGGTCTGGTGCAGGCCCGTGTCTTCGCCGAGGTCGTCGACATCACGGGCATCGTGCTCACCAAGCTGGACGGCACGGCGAAGGGCGGCATCGTGGTCGCGGTCCAGCGCGAGCTGGGCGTGCCGGTCAAGCTGGTCGGGCTCGGCGAGGGCGCGGACGATCTGGCGCCGTTCGAGCCGGAGGCGTTCGTTGACGCCCTTATCGGGGAGTAGGACCTCCTGCATCCGGGATCCGCTCCTCGGAGGTCACGCAAGAAGCGCCCGCCCCAAAGTGCAGTCGGAGGCGGGCGCTGCTGTCTTTGCGCCTGAGTCGGCGCCGCTCTCGCGGACCGGGTCCCTCACCGTCGTGGTTCCACACTCGATGGTGGCACCTGGCTGCGTGCAGCTGAAAAAGGGCCCCACCGCATGGTGCAGATGCGCCGGGGCCCTTCGCTGTGTACGCCGTGAGCCCGGACACGCCTGAGTCCGGGTCGCAGGCCTACGCCCGTGACCGGTGTGCCACATACGCCAGCGTTCCCAGCAGCAGCCGGGCCGCCGGCGGCCTTGTCGCCGAGTCCAGGGCGGGGGAGCGCAGCCAGCGGACCGGGCCCAGGCCGCCGCGGTCGGAGGGCGGGGCCGTGATGGACGTACCGGGGCCGAGGCCGTGCAGGTCGAGGGAGGTCGGGTCGTCCCAGCCCATGCGGTAGAGCAGTCCGGGGAGGTCGGCGGCGGCGCCGGGGGCGACGAAGAATTGGGCGCGGCCATGAGGTGTTGCGGTCACGGGGCCGAGGGGGAGGCCCATGCGTTCGAGCCGGACCAGTGCGCGGCGCCCGGCGGGTTCGGCCACCTCGATCACGTCGAACGCCCGCCCGACCGGCAGCATCACCGAGGCGCCGGGAAACTCCGCCCAGGCCCTGGTCACCTCGTCGAGCGTGGCGCCGGCCGGGACCTGCGGTGCGAAGTCGAGCGGATGGGCGCCCGGAGCGGGACAGTCCGCGTGGCCGCACGAGCACGCGCCCGCCGCGGCCCGTGCACCCGGCACGACGTCCCAGCCCCACAGCCCGGTGAACTCGGCGACCGCGGTGCACTCCGAGGAGCGCCCGCGCCGACGCGAGCCGGGGCGGATCTCCCGGATGCCGCCGATCGTGAAGCCCATGCCCCCTCCAACGGGTCCAGCGCGCCGGTGGTTACGCGACGAGCGTGACGTGTGACTCTCCGTCACCTGATCCGGTGCATGTCGCGCTCGGAAGCGCCCCGCGTGGTGTGCCCGGCCCTGCGCGCCCCCGAGTGCACCGCTCCGCCCACTTCCGTTCGTCCTGTGTCAAGTGAATCGCGCGCGGGCGACCGTGAGTTCATTCGATGGGGTGGCGAATGGTGGCGTTTCCGGGTTCGCCATGGCTGGACGCGTGATCGTAGGATTACTTTGAGTGCACGAGTCCTGAGGGTGCATGTGCTCGTGGGTATGCCGGAGGCAAGTCGGCTTTCCGTTCCAAGGGTGACAACTACCGGACGGGAGGACGTATTTACCGGCATTCTGATAGGGCTTGGCGCACTCAGTGACAAGTGGTCTCAGGGATGGGGGCGTTCCAGTGGGCGGCAACGGCGGAAGCGGGACGAGCGCTGGAAACGCTGCGCAGGCTGACAAACGCCCCAACGAGCTCCTTACCTCGTGGTTCGTGCGCAGCGGCTGGTCCAAGGGCGAACTCGCCCGCCAAGTCAACCGCCGGGCCCGCCAGTTGGGGGCCAACCACATTTCCACGGACACCTCCAGGGTGCGCCGCTGGCTGGACGGCGAGAACCCGCGCGAACCCATCCCGCGGATCCTGTCCGAGCTGTTCTCCGAGCGGTTCGGCTGTGTCGTCTCCGTGGAGGACCTCGGTCTGCGCGCCACCCGCCAATCACCCTCCGTGTCCGGCGTCGACCTGCCCTGGACGGGCCCGCAGACGGTGGCCCTGCTCAGCGAGTTCTCGCGCAGCGACCTGATGCTGGCGCGGCGCGGCTTCCTCGGGACCTCGCTGGTCCTGTCCGCGGGCCCGTCCCTCATCGAGCCGATGCAGCGCTGGCTCGTGCCCACCGCGGCGGCCCCGCAAGCGGATCCCGAGCCGTCGGCGAGCCGCCGCGGCGGCCGGCTGTCCCGGCCCGAGCTGGAGCTCCTCGAGTCCACCACGGTGATGTTCCGCCAGTGGGACGCCCAGTGCGGCGGCGGTCTGCGCCGCAAGGCGGTCGTCGGCCAGCTGCACGAGGTGACCGACCTCCTCCAGGAACCCCAGCCCGAGGCCACCACGCGCAAGCTGTTCAAGGTCGCCGCCGAGCTCGCGGAACTCGCGGGCTGGATGTCGTACGACGTGGGGCTTCAGCCCACCGCCCAGAAGTACTTCGTGCTCGCCCTGCACGCCGCCAAGGAGGCGGGCGACAAGCCGCTCGGCTCGTACGTCCTGTCCAGCATGAGCCGCCAGATGATTCATCTCGGGCGGCCCGACGACGCCCTGGAGCTCATCCACCTCGCGCAGTACGGCAGCCGGGACTGCGCGAGTCCGCGCACCCAGTCCATGCTGTATGCGATGGAGGCGCGCGCGTACGCCAACATGGGACAGCCCGGCAAGTGCAAGCGGGCGGTCCGGATGGCCGAGGACACCTTCGCCGACATCGACGAGTGGGACGAGCCGGACCCCGACTGGATCCGCTTCTTCTCCGAGGCCGAGCTGTACGGCGAGAACTCCCACTCCTTCCGGGACCTCGCCTACGTTGCCGGCCGCAGCCCGACCTACGCCTCCCTCGCCGAGCCCCTCATGCAGCGGGCGGTCGACCTCTTCGCCAAGGACGACGAGCACCAGCGCTCGTACGCGCTGAACCTGATCGGTCTGGCCACGGTGCACCTGCTCCAGCGCGAGCCCGAACGGAGCACCGGGCCGGCCGCCGATGCCATGCGGATCGCCAAGAAGGTCCGCTCCGAGCGCGTCAACACTCGTATCCGAAAGACGGTCGACACGGCCGTACGCGATTTCGGGGACCTCGCCGACGTCGTGGACCTGACCGAGAAGCTCGCCGCAGAGCTGCCCGAGACCGCCGAAGCGGTCTGATCCCGCCAGGCCCCGGCCGCGGCCGGCCCTCCCGAACTGCCCGACTCGGCTCCCCCCGCCAGGTCATCGGAAGGCCGCCCGCGGCCGGTTTCTTTCCTCTTCCGAAGGTTGCGCCACGATAACGATCGACGTGGGCCATATCCGCCAGTTCATCGACGCGTAACACACACGGCGCCTTCGTCACGGCGGCGAAACAACGAGGGGCTTCCACCGAAACCGCGCTGCGCCAATCTCATGGCGCATAACCGGCCCACCCCTCAATCCGCTCAGGCTTCGCCCGCACGGGGCCGTACCAACGACGAGGAGACGCCGATGGCACCAGCCATCACGCTTGCCGCAGAGGCGCCCAAGCTCTCTGCCGCCAACACAGGTTTCATGCTCATCTGTTCCGCCCTGGTGCTGCTCATGACACCGGGCCTGGCCTTCTTCTACGGAGGCATGGTCCGCGTCAAGAGCACCCTCAACATGCTGATGATGAGCTTCATCAGTATCGGCATCGTCACCATCCTGTGGGTGCTGTACGGCTTCTCCATGGCCTTCGGTACGGACTCCGGCAGTGTCGTCGGCTGGACCTCCGACTGGGTGGGCCTCAGCAACATCGGGCTGACGGAGCTGTGGGACGGATACACCATCCCGATCTTCGTGTTCATGGTCTTCCAGCTGATGTTCGCGATCATCACGCCGGCCCTGATAAGCGGTGCCCTCGCGGACCGCGTGAAGTTCACGGCGTGGTCGCTGTTCGTCGCCCTGTGGGCCACCGTCGTCTACTTCCCGGTCGCCCACTGGGTCTGGGGCGCCGGCGGCTGGGCCTTCGAGCTGGGCGTCATCGACTTCGCCGGTGGTACGGCGGTCCACATCAACGCTGGTGCCGCGGCCCTCGGCGTGATCCTCGTCATCGGCAAGCGCGTCGGCTTCAAGAAGGACCCGATGCGTCCGCACAGCCTGCCGCTGGTCATGCTCGGCGCCGGTCTGCTGTGGTTCGGCTGGTTCGGCTTCAACGCCGGTTCGTGGCTCGGCAACGACGACGGCGTCGGCGCGCTGATGTTCGTCAACACGCAGATCGCCACCGCGGCCGCCATGCTGGCCTGGCTCATCTACGAGAAGATCCGCCACGGCGCGTTCACCACGCTGGGCGCCGCCTCCGGCGCGGTCGCCGGTCTGGTCGCCATCACCCCGTCCGGTGGTGCGGTCTCCCCGGTCGGCGCGATCGCCGTCGGCGCCATCGCCGGTCTGCTGTGCGCCATGGCCGTCGGCCTGAAGTACAAGCTCGGCTACGACGACTCCCTCGACGTCGTCGGCGTCCACCTGGTCGGCGGTGTCGCCGGCTCCCTGCTGATCGGCTTCTTCGCCAGCGGCAAGGGCCAGTCCGAGGTCCAGGGCCTCTTCTACGGCGGCGGCCTCGACCAGTTCTGGAAGCAGTGCGCCGGTGTCTTCGCGGTCCTCGCCTACTCGCTCGTCGCCTCCGCGGTCCTCGCCTTCCTGATCGACAAGACGATCGGCATGCGGGTCTCCGAGGACGAGGAGATCTCCGGCATCGACCAGGCCGAGCACGCCGAGACCGCATACGACTTCAGCGGGGCCGGCGGCGGCGCCGCCCGGACCGCCGCCTCCGCTCCGGTCGCCGACACTGCGAGCAAGAAGGTGGACGCATGAAGCTCATCACCGCCGTCGTCAAGCCCCACCGGCTCGACGAGATCAAGGAGGCCCTCCAGGCCTTCGGGGTGCACGGACTGACGGTCACCGAGGCGAGCGGCTACGGTCGTCAGCGGGGCCACACCGAGGTCTACCGCGGTGCCGAGTACACCGTGGACCTGGTCCCCAAGATCCGCATCGAGGTGCTGGCCGAGGACGACGACGCCGAGCAGCTGATCGACGTCATCGTCAAGGCCGCCCGGACCGGCAAGATCGGTGACGGCAAGGTCTGGTCCCTGCCGGTCGAGACCGCCGTACGGGTCCGGACGGGCGAGCGCGGCCCGGACGCCCTCTGACAGCAGAAGAAGGAACAGGAGTCGCCGGGTGACGCGTACGGACATGCGCAACGAAGCAGAGGACTCGGGACCCGGCGGCTACGCGGCGGCCCGGCTGCGCCTCCTCCAGGAGGGGGCGCGGACCGGGCCGCCGCGCCGTGCCGCCCTCAGTGAACTGACCGACCACTGGCTGTCCGGCCTGTTCGACGCGGCCGCGCCGGGACTGCGCGGGGCGTCCCTCGTCGCCGTCGGCGGCTACGGCCGCGGCGAGCTGTCCCCGCGCAGCGACCTCGACCTCCTGCTGCTGCACGACGGCAGCGACTCCGACGCGGTCGCCGCCCTGGCCGACCGCCTCTGGTACCCCGTCTGGGATCTCGGCCTCGCCCTCGACCACTCGGTCCGCACCCCGGCCGAGGCCCGCAAGACGGCTGCCGAGGACCTCAAGGCCCACCTCGGCCTGCTCGACGCCCGCCATCTCGCGGGCGATCTCGGCCTGACCGCCGGACTGCGCACGGCCGTGCTCGCCGACTGGCGCAACCAGGCGCCGAAACGCCTCCCCGAACTCCAGGAGCTGTGCGCCGAACGCGCCGAGCGCCAGGGCGAGTTGCAGTACCTCCTGGAACCCGACCTCAAGGAGGCCCGGGGCGGCCTCCGTGACGCCACCGCGCTGCGCGCCGTCGCCGCCTCCTGGCTGGCCGACGCCCCGCGAGAGGGACTGGACGACGCCCGGCGCCGGCTGCTGGACGTCCGTGACGCACTGCATCTGACGACGGGGCGGGCCACCGACCGGCTCTCCCTCCAGGAACAGGACCAGGTGTCCGTCGAGCTCGGCCTCCTCGACGGCGACGCTCTGCTGCGGCAGGTCTACGAGGCGTCGCGCGTCATCTCGTACGCGAGCGATGTGACCTGGCGTGAGGTGGGGCGCGTGCTGCGGTCGCGCGCTGTGCGGCCGCGTCTGCGCGCCATGCTCGGAGGCGGCAAGCCCGTCCCCGAGCGCTCCCCGCTGGCCGAAGGGGTGGTGGAGCAGGACGGCGAGGTGGTCCTCGCCCGCGCCGCGCGCCCCGAACGCGACCCCGTGCTTCCGCTGCGCGCCGCGGCGGCCGCCGCTCAGGCGGGCCTCCCGCTCTCCCTGCATGCCGTGCGGCGCATGGCCGCCACGGTGGGCCCGCTGCCCACACCCTGGCCCGCGGAAGCGCGCGAGCAGCTTGTGACACTGCTCGGCTCCGGCCGTCCCACCGTCGAGGTCTGGGAGGCGCTGGAGGCCGAGGGCCTGATCACACGGCTGCTGCCGGACTGGGAGCGGGTGCGCTGCCGCCCGCAGCGCAACGCCGTCCACGTCTGGACCGTCGACCGGCACCTCATCGAGACCGCGGTCCGCGCCTCCGAGCTGACCCGCCGGGTCAGCCGGCCCGACCTCCTCCTGGTCGGTGCGCTGCTGCACGACATCGGCAAGGGCTGGCCGGGCGACCATTCGGTGGCCGGCGAGATCATCGCCAAGGACGTGGCCGCGCGGATCGGCTTCGACCGCGCCGACGTCACCGTGCTCGCCACCCTCGTACGCCATCATCTGCTGCTCGTCGAGACGGCCACCCGGCGCGACCTGGAGGATCCCGCCACCGTGCGCTCGGTCGCGGAGGCTGTCGGTACACAGAGCACCCTGGAGCTGCTGCGCGCCCTGACCGAGTCGGACGCGCTGGCCACCGGACCGGCCGCCTGGTCGTCCTGGCGCGGGTCCCTGGTCGCCGACCTGGTGAAGCGGGTCGCCGCGGTGCTCGCCGGGGACGACCCGGACGAGCCGGAGGCCGCCGCGCCGACCGCGGAGCAGGAGCGGCTCGCCATCGAGGCGGTCGCCACGGGCAGCCCGGTGCTGGCGCTGCGCGCGCAGACCGAGCCCCCTGCGGAGGAGCGGTCGGCCGGCGACCCGGAGCCCCTCGGCGTGGAGCTGCTCATCGCCGTACCGGACCAGCCGGGTGTGCTGCCCGCCGTGGCCGGTGTCCTCGCCATGCACCGTCTGACGGTCCGCACGGCCGAACTGCGCGCCCAGGACCTGCCGGACGGCGTGGACGGCTCCGTACTGCTGCTGAACTGGCGTGTCGCCGCCGAGTACGGCTCCCTGCCGCAGGCCGCCCGGCTGCGCGCCGATCTCGTACGGGCCCTCGACGGCTCCCTGGACATCGCCGGCCGCCTCGCCGAACGCGACGCCGCCTACCCGCGCCGCCGGGGTGTGGTGGCGCCGCCACCGCGCGTGACGGTCGCCCCGTCCGCCTCACGGCTGGCGACGGTGATCGAGGTCCGCGCCCATGACGCGCCCGGTCTGCTGCACCGGATCGGCCGGGCACTGGAGGAGGCGGCGGTGCAGGTGCGGAGCATGCACGTCAGCACGCTGGGTTCCAATGCGGTCGACGCCTTTTATGTGACGACCGCCGCAGGAGTGCCGCTGGCGGGCGACGAGGCGGCTGCGGTGGCCGGGAAGCTGGAGCAGACGCTACGGGCGTGACCCCGTCGTTCCCTCCCAGGCCCTGAATGCCGCAGGCGGGGAGGATTGTCTTGCGGGTCCGGATACCCTGGAAGACGCTCATACTGCCCCCGACTCCCGAGGACCGACGCCGCCGTGTTCGATACTCTCTCCGATCGCCTCTCAGCGACCTTCAAGAATCTGCGCGGCAAGGGGCGTCTGAGCGAGGCGGACATCGACGCCACCGCGCGCGAGATCCGTATCGCGCTCCTCGAAGCGGACGTGGCACTGCCCGTCGTGCGGACGTTCATCAAGAACGTCAAGGAGCGTGCGCTCGGCGCCGAGGTCTCCAAGGCGCTGAACCCCGCCCAGCAGGTCCTGAAGATCGTCAACGAGGAACTGGTCACGATCCTCGGCGGCGAGACCCGGCGACTGCGCTTCGCCAAGCAGCCGCCGACCGTGATCATGCTGGCGGGTCTCCAGGGTGCCGGTAAGACCACCCTCGCGGGCAAGCTCGGCCGGTGGCTCAAGGACCAGGGCCACTCGCCACTGCTGGTCGCCGCCGATCTCCAGCGCCCGAACGCCGTCAACCAGCTGAGCGTCGTCGCCGAGCGCGCCGGCGTGGCGGTGTACGCACCGGAGCCGGGCAACGGCGTCGGCGACCCGGTGAAGGTCGCCAAGGACTCCATCGACTTCGCGAAGTCCAAGGTCCACGACATCGTGATCGTGGACACCGCCGGCCGCCTCGGCATCGACCAGGAGATGATGCAGCAGGCCGCGGACATCCGGGACGCGGTCTCGCCGGACGAGATCCTGTTCGTCGTCGACGCGATGATCGGTCAGGACGCGGTCAACACGGCCGAGGCCTTCCGTGACGGCGTCGGCTTCGACGGTGTGGTGCTCTCCAAGCTCGACGGTGACGCCCGCGGTGGTGCGGCCCTGTCGATCCGGCAGATCACCGGCAAGCCGATCATGTTCGCCTCGAACGGCGAGAAGCTCGACGACTTCGACGCCTTCCACCCGGACCGGATGGCCTCCCGCATCCTCGACATGGGTGACCTGCTCACCCTGATCGAGCAGGCGGAGAAGACGTTCAGCCAGGAAGAGGCCGAGAAGATGGCCTCCAAGCTGGCGTCCAAGAAGGGCCAGGACTTCACCCTGGACGACTTCCTGGCCCAGATGGAACAGGTCCGGAAGATGGGCTCCATCTCCAAGCTGCTCGGCATGCTCCCGGGCATGGGCCAGATCAAGGATCAGATCAACAACCTCGACGAGCGCGATGTCGACCGCACGGCCGCGATCATCAAGTCGATGACCCCGGGCGAGCGCCAGGAGCCGACGATCATCAACGGCTCGCGGCGCGCCCGTATCGCCCGTGGTTCCGGCGTCGAGGTCAGCGCGGTGAAGAACCTGGTCGAGCGGTTCTTCGAGGCCCGCAAGATGATGTCCCGCATGGCCCAGGGCGGCGGCATGCCGGGCATGCCGGGGATCCCGGGCATGGGCGGCGGCCCCGGCCGGACGAAGAAGCAGCCGAAGAAGGCCAAGGGCAAACAGCGCTCCGGCAACCCGATGAAGCGCAAGCAGCAGGAGCAGGAGGAGGCCGCACGCCGCGCCGCCGGGGCCCAGGGCGGCAGCGCCTTCGGCCTCCCGGGCCAGCAGGCCGGCCAGGACTTCGAGCTGCCGGACGAGTTCAAGAAGTTCATGGGCTGACACGCGAAGCCGTACGACAGTGAGGGCGCCCCTGTCCAGGGGGCGCCCTCACTGCGTGCCGAGGCCCGCTGTGTGCCGTAACGTCCATGTATGAGCAATGCCGCGCCGCCCCGCAAGACCCCTGATCAGCCGTGGCGCACCGAGGGCACGCCGGACGAGCCGCCCCGGCGGCCCGGCGGCAGAAGGACACGCGGCAGATGGTGGGGCCTGGCCGTCACCGCGGTGATCGTCTTTCTGCTCGCCTACATCGGGCTGAACTACCTCGGCAAGGGAGACGAGCCGACCATCTCCTACACGGAGTTCAGCAGGCAGGTCGACGCCGGCAACGTCTCCAAGATCTACTCCAAGGGCGACGCGATCCAGGGCGAGCTCAAGGAGGCGCGGGACGATCCCGACGACGGCGGCGAGTACACCAAGTTCAGGACCCAGCGCCCCGCCTTCGCGGACGACAATCTCTGGCAGAACCTGAGTAGCCACGACGTCACGGTGACCGCGCGGCCGGTCGTGCAGGAGCGCAGCCTTCTGTCCAACCTGCTGATCTCCCTGATCCCGATCGTGCTCCTGGTCGCGGTGTGGGTCTTCTTCGCCCGGCGGATGAGCGCGGGCCTCGGCGGAGCGGGCGGCATGTTCGGCCGCAAGGCGCCGCCCAAACCGGTCGAGCTGCTGCCGGGCACCGAGCGCACGACGTTCGCGGACGTGGCCGGCATCGACGAGGTCAAGGGGGAGCTGGACGATGTCGTCGACTTCCTGGAGCACCCCGACGCCTATCGCCGCATGGGCGCGAAGATGCCCCGTGGTGTGCTGCTCGCGGGTCCGCCCGGCACCGGCAAGACCCTGCTGGCACGGGCGGTCGCGGGCGAGGCGGGCGTGCCGTTCTTCTCCGCCTCCGCCTCCGAGTTCATCGAGATGATCGTCGGCGTCGGGGCGTCCCGCGTCCGTGAACTGTTCGCCGAGGCCCGCAAGGTGGCGCCGTCGATCATCTTCATCGACGAGATCGACACGATCGGCAGGCAGCGGGGCGGCGGCCCGTCGGTGAGCGGCCACGACGAGCGCGAGCAGACGCTGAACCAGATCCTCACGGAGATGGACGGCTTCTCCGGCTCGGAGGGCGTGGTCGTCGTCGCGGCCACGAACCGCGCCGACATCCTGGACCCGGCGCTGACCCGGCCCGGCCGCTTCGACCGGGTGGTCACCGTCTCCCCGCCCGACCGCGGCGGACGCGAGGCCATCCTGAAGATCCACACTCGGGAGATCCCCCTCGCCGAGGACGTGGACCTGGCCCAGCTGGCCCGCACGACCCCGGGCATGACAGGTGCGGATCTGGCCAATCTCGCCAACGAGGCCGCTCTGCTCGCGGTCAAGCGCAAGCAGGACAAGGTGACCCAGCCCGATCTGTCCGAGGCCCTGGAGAAGGTACAGCTGGGTGCCGAACGCACCCTGGTCATGCCCGAGGAGGACCGCCGTCGCACCGCCTTCCACGAGAGTGGGCACGCCCTCCTCGGCATGCTGCAGCCCGGCGCCGACCCGGTCCGCAAGATCACCATCGTGCCGCGCGGCCGGGCACTCGGGGTGACCATGTCGACCCCCGAGGTGGAGCGGTACGCGCACTCGGAGGAGTACCTGCGCGGCCGCATCATCGGCGCCCTGGGCGGCATGGCGGCCGAACAGGTCGTCTACGGGGTCATCACCACGGGCGCGGAGAGCGACCTCGAACAGGTCACCAACATCGCGCGCGGGATGGTGGCCCGCTGGGGCATGAGCGAGCGCGTCGGCCGGCTGTCCGCCCTGCCGAGCGACGCCCAGCAGGCATACGGACTCTCGGCCGCGCCGCAGACCCTGGATGTGATCGACGCCGAGATGCGCCGGATCGTCGACGAGTGCTACGAGGAGGCCTGCCGCAAACTCCGCGAGCACCGGGGCAAGCTCGACGCCCTGACGGAGGCCCTGCTGGAGAACGAGACCCTGGAAGAGGCGGACGCGTACCGGATCGCCGGGATCACCCGCCTGAAGAAGGAGCAGGACGCCTGAGGGGCGGCTACCGGGTTCGTGCGATCAGATAGCGGAACACGTTCGGCATCCACACCGTCCCGTCCCGCCGCTGGTACGGGTGCAGCGCCTCCTTCAGTTCCTTGTCCACCTGCGCCTGGTCCGTCGCCGAGATCGCTGCGTCGAAGAGCCCCGTCGACAGCAGTCCGCGTACGGCGCTGTCGACGCCCGCGTATCCGAACGGGCAGGCGACCCGGCCGGAGCCGTCCGGCTTGAGGCCGGAGCCCTCGGCAACCTCCTCCAGGTCGTCCCGGCCGGCGGGGCGCCAGCTGCCCGTGCCGCGCAGCGGCTCCGCCAGCTTCTTGGCGACGCGCAGCACGGCCGCGGTGGCACAGCGCTCCGGCGGACCCCAGCTGGCCAGCACCACCGGTGCCCCGTGCCCGGCGAGCGGCGTCGCCGCGTCGAGCATCTCCCCGAGCCCCTCCGTGTCGCCCGCGAGGCACCCTATGGGATCGAAGGCGGTCACCAGGGTGTACGCGGGCGTCTCCGCGTCGGCCGCGTCCCTGGGCGGACCGCCGACGAGCCGGGTGTCCGCACGCGCGCGTTTGTCCCACGCGTCCGGGAGCAGCCGCTCCCGCGCGAGGGCCAGCCGCTCGGGGGAGCAGGGCTCGACACCGGTGACCGAGGCGCCTCTGGACGCCGCCATCAGGAGGGCGAGCCCGCTGCCGCAGCCGAGGCCCAGCAGCCGCGTACCGGGGCCCACTTCGAGTCGTTCGTAAACCGCCTCGTAGAGCGGAACGAGCATCCGCTCCTGGATCTCCGACCAGTCACGCGCGCGTGCCCACCGGTCCACGCGGGGAGCGGATCCCGCGGGAGAAGGATGGTGCCGCACGAGCGTAGGTGTCATAGGTAAGCGCCCCAATCCGCCGAGAGTTTGCCGCTGTGCCCGTTTCCATGGCCCCCGTGACGTGCGCTCGCACTCCCCCCGTAAGCCAGGTAACTCCGCACTCGACCCCGCGTCCAGGGGTTGTCGGTCCCTGCTTGCGGGTCGGAAGGCCCTGTGGCCAGATTTCACATTCCGGCAACCTGGGCCCGTAGCATCGCGCCATGGCGATCAGGGGCCGCCGCCGAGTCCGGGTAACGTCGCGGGCGTCCCAGGCGCTGAGTGAAGTGGCGCCCTCCGGCGGGAGAGCGGCCGAAACGCCTCTTGCGCACGCGCGGACCACAGGTGCCCCGGCGTGTGGACATGGTCTACGCGCGGGGTCGTACGTCAGACTACGCACCACATTGTTGGGACCTGCGAGGCTTCTCCGCAGATCAGCGCACCCGCCCTCGTCAGGACGCATCAGCGGCAACTGACGGGTACGTGCAAATTATTTGGGATGCCCCGGAATCGGAACACAGAGGCACTCCGGCTCGTTGTCATTACGTGAGCACGACACAGACACCACCTGTACTCGCCGCAGAACTGGCGCTCGCGTGGGCCGACATCCAGCGGTACCACCCCGAGTTGCCCGATCTTGCCGCGCCCGAGTCACTGATCGGGGAGTCCTCGTCCGCCTGCGGGCACGAACTCTCCTTCGAGCGACTGCTTCACGAAGCAGTCCATGGCATCGCCGCCGCGCGCGGGGTGCGCGACACGTCCCGTGCCGGCCGCTACCACAACCGCAGATTCCTCGCGATCGCCGAGGAGTTGGGCCTGGACCACCCCGAGGAGCCGCACCCCAGCAGCGGCTTCTCCCTGGTCACGCTCAACCCCGAGGCGAAACGGCGCTACCGTCCGACGATCGACCGCCTCCAGCGCGCTCTCAAGGCCCACACGGCCGCGACGGCCGGGGACACGGCCCGCTCGTTCCGCGGCCCGGCCGCCCGCCACGGCTCCTCCGGCGGAGGCGTGCGGGTAAAGGCGGTCTGCGACTGCGGCCGCAACGTACGGGTCGTCCCGTCCGTCCTGGCCCAGGCGCCGATCGTGTGCGGCGGCTGCGGGAAGCCGTTCCGGATCCCCGAGGTCGTGGGGGCGGCGGCAGGCTGACTGCGATCCCGGCATCTCGTGGGTGCCGGACAAGCAGTCGGGAGTGGGCGCAGCGGCACCTTGACGCGCCGGGGTGCCGCGACCCGCACGAGGGCACCTGCGGCGCTGGGTGCCTCTCCGTCATGCCCGGGCCCCGGTCGGTGGCCCCCGCAGGGTGTGGCACAATGGCTAGCTGTACTCGACAGCCGTACAGGACCCCTCTCTCCTCCGGCTGACGCGTCCATCGGGCACTCGGGTACCGCAGCCCCACGCGGCCATCTCGCCGTGCCCAACCACGTCAAATCCAGGAGAACCCACTCCCGTGGCAGTCAAGATCAAGCTGAAGCGTCTGGGCAAGATCCGTTCGCCTCACTACCGCATCGTCGTCGCCGACTCCCGTACCCGCCGTGACGGCCGGGCCATCGAGGAGATCGGTCTGTACCACCCGGTGCAGAACCCCTCGCGCATCGAGGTCAACGCCGAGCGCGTGGCGTACTGGCTCTCCGTCGGCGCCCAGCCGACCGAGCCCGTGCTCGCCATCCTGAAGAAGACCGGCGACTGGCAGAAGTTCAAGGGCGAGCCCGCCCCGGCGCCGCTGCTGCAGCCGGCCCCGAAGGCTGCGCGTCCGTCGTTCGAGGCTCTCGGTGGCGACGACGAGGGCAAGGGTGAGGCCATCACCCAGAAGAAGAAGGCTGAGAAGAAGGACGAGGCTTCGGCCGAGTCCTCTGCGTCTGCGCCGACCGAGGCCTGAGCATGCTCGAGGAGGCTCTCGAGCACCTCGTGAAGGGCATCGTCGACAACCCTGACGATGTGCAGGTGGCCTCGCGCAACCTGCGCCGCGGGCGGGTGCTCGAGGTCCGGGTCCACCCCGACGACCTCGGCAAGGTGATCGGCCGCAACGGCCGCACCGCACGCGCTCTGCGCACCGTCGTGGGCGCCATCGGCGGCCGCGGTGTCCGCGTCGACCTCGTCGACGTGGACCACGTCCGCTGACGCCGAACGCAGCACCGGCTCGGGCCGGGGAAGGCCACGAGGCCTTCCCCGGCCCGTAGTCGTTACGGGTCCTATCCACAGGAGATCTTCGAAAGTGCAGCTCGTAGTCGCACGGATCGGCCGCGCCCACGGCATCAAGGGCGAGGTCACCGTCGAGGTCCGTACCGACGAGCCCGAACTGCGGCTCGCCCCCGGGGCCGTACTGGCCACCGACCCCGCCTCCGCGGGCCCGCTCACCATCGAGACCGGCCGGGTGCACAGCGGCCGGCTCCTGCTGCGCTTCGAGGGCGTCCGCGACCGGAACGCCGCCGAGGACCTGCGCAACATCCTCCTCATCGCCGACGTCGACCCGGACGAGCTGCCCGAGGAGGAGGACGAGTACTACGACCACCAGCTGATGGACCTCGACGTCGTGACCGGGGACGGCATGGCGGTCGGCCGGATCACCGAGATCTCGCACCTGCCCTCGCAGGACCTGTTCATCGTCGAGCGCCCCGACGGCAGCGAGGTGATGATCCCGTTCGTCCAGGAGATCGTCACCGAGATCGACCTCCAGGAGCAGCGCGCGGTCATCGACCCGCCGCCCGGACTCATCGACGACCGCGCGGAGATCGCATCCACCCGGGACGAGGCGTGATGCGGCTCGACGTCGTCACGATCTTCCCCGAGTACCTGGAGCCCCTGAACGTCTCGCTCGTCGGCAAGGCACGCGCGCGTGGACAGCTGAATGTGCAGGTGCACGATCTGCGGTCCTGGACCTACGACCGGCACCACACGGTCGACGACACCCCGTACGGCGGCGGCCCCGGCATGGTCATGAAGACCGACCCCTGGGGTGACGCGCTGGACTCCGTCCTCGCCGACGGCTACGAGACCGGCTCCCATGCGCCGGCGCTCATCGTGCCCACCCCCAGCGGCCGCCCCTTCACCCAGGAACTCGCCGTCGAGCTCTCCGAGCGGCCCTGGCTGATCTTCACGCCCGCCCGCTACGAGGGCATCGACCGCCGAGTCATCGACGAGTACGCCACCCGGATACCCGTCTACGAGGTGTCCATCGGCGACTACGTCCTCGCCGGCGGCGAGGCTGCCGTCCTCGTCGTCACCGAGGCCGTGGCGCGACTGCTGCCCGGCGTCCTCGGCAACGCCGAGTCCCACCGGGACGACTCCTTCGCTCCCGGAGCGATGGCCGGTCTTCTGGAGGGGCCCGTCTACACCAAGCCGCCCGTCTGGCGCGGCCGTGACATCCCGGACGTGCTGCTCAGCGGTCACCACGGGAAGATCGCCCGCTGGCGCCGCGACGAGGCCCTCCGGCGCACCACCGCCCACCGGCCCGACCTCATCGAGCGCTGCGATCCCAGGGCCTTCGACAAGAAGGACCGCGAAATGCTCTCCATCCTGGGCTGGGCGCCGGACCCGGAGGGGGAGCCGTACGGCCGATTTTGGCGCAGGCCAGAGGGCATGGAAGAATAGGCCGCTGTTGTGCGCCGTCCGGCGTGCGCCCCTGCCGCAGGGGGACACGACGCCCGCCCCGACCCGCACGGCTTCATCCAGAACACCTAGTTCCCGTTGATGACCTGTGGCATCAGCGAAGAAAGCAGACGAAATGTCTCACCTGCTCGACTCCGTCGACGCCGCGTCGGTGCGCAGCGACATCCCGGCCTTCCGCCCGGGTGACACCGTCAACGTCCACGTGCGCGTCATCGAGGGCAACCGCTCCCGTGTGCAGCAGTTCAAGGGCGTGGTCATCCGCCGTCAGGGCGCCGGTGTCCGCGAGACCTTCACGGTCCGCAAGGTTTCGTTCTCCGTCGGCGTCGAGCGCACCTTCCCGGTGCACACCCCGATCGTCGAGAAGATCGAGCTCGTGACCCGCGGTGATGTGCGCCGCGCCAAGCTGTACTATCTGCGCGACCTGCGCGGCAAGGCCGCGAAGATCAAGGAGAAGCGCGAGAACTGATCTCGCGGCGCGCTGTAAGAAGAGGCGTTCACAGCGGGTCCGGATACCATCTGGCCCCGATGGACACCGAAGCACAGCCGAAGGAGCGCGACCGCTCCTCCCGCCCCTCCGACTCCGAGGAGACCTCGGACACCGGAGGACGGGAGGGACGGTCGCGTTTCGTATGGGTGGCGCGGATCACCGACCGGCTTCCCGGTGGCCGGATCAGCCTGACCCTGCTGATCTGCCTGCTGTTTTTGCTGCTCCTCAACGCGTTCGTGGCCAAACCGTTCCAGATTCCCAGCGGATCCATGGAGCCCGGATTGAGGATCGGGGACCGCGTTCTCGTAAATAGGTTGGCGTACCGTTTTGGTGCCGAGCCGCGGCGCGGCGACATCGTCGTGTTCGACGGCACCGGCTACTTCGGGCACGCGGACTACATCAAGCGCGTTGTCGGTGTGGGGGGAGACCACGTGGTCTGCTGTGACAAGGAGGGACGGATCCAGGTGAACGGGCGGTCGGTCGACGAGTCGGCGTTCCTCGACGCCGGTGACAGCCCGTCCACGGTGCCCTTCGACGTCGTCGTGCCCGACGGCACGCTGTTCGTCCTCGGCGACCGTCGCAGCGCATCCAGTGACTCCCGCGACCACCTGGGCTCGCCGGGCGGTGGAATGATCCCCGTCGACGACGTCATCGGCCGGGCCGAGTGGATCGTATGGCCCACCGCCCACTGGGCCCGCCTCGAGCGCCCCGGCGCCTACGCGCGCGTACCCGCTCCGGAGGCCGGGGGGTCGGGCAGGGCGGACGGTGCCCATGGGTAACCGCGGCAAACCGCGCGGTTCGTCCAGCAGCCCCGCCGACAATCTCCTGCCCACGGGTTCGCGGCGTGCGTTCTCCGGCCCGGTCGGCGGCCGCACGCGTGCCGAGCGGCGCAAGCTGCAGCGCAAGGTCAAGCGAAAGCGCAGGCGCTCGGCGGTCAAGGAGATACCTCTCCTCGTCGGCGTCGCGGTCCTCATCGCCCTCGTCCTGAAGACCTTCCTCGTCCAGGCGTTCGTGATCCCGTCCGGCTCCATGGAACAGACGATCCAGATCGGCGACCGTGTCCTGGTCGACAAGTTCACCCCGTGGTTCGGCTCCAAGCCGGGGCGCGGGGACGTCGTCGTGTTCAAGGACCCGGGCGGCTGGCTGAAGGACGAGCAGCCCACCGCGAAGAAGGAGGACCCCGTCGTCGTCAAACAGGTCAAGGAAGGTCTGACCTTCATCGGCCTGCTGCCGTCCGACAACGAGAAGGACCTCATCAAACGGGTCGTCGGTGTCGGGGGTGACCGCGTCAAGTGCTGCGACGCGCAAGGACGCGTCACCGTCAACGGCGTCCCCCTGAACGAGGGGGACTACCTCTATCCCGGCAATGTCCCGTCCGAAGCGAAGTTCGACATCACCGTGCCCCAGGGGCGGTTGTGGGTGATGGGTGACCACCGCGCCAACTCCGCGGACTCCCGCTCGCACCAGGACACCAATGGCGGCACGGTCTCCGAGGACTCCGTGGTGGGCCGCGCCATGGTCATCGCCTGGCCCTTCGGTCACTGGACTTCACTGAAGGAGCCGAACACCTACGCTTCTGTGTCCGACTCGGCAACCGGGTCGCCCGCGGCTGCCGCACCGTCGCATAGGGTTGCTCCAGAGGATCTCAACGGAACGATCCGACTCCCGAGCCCTGCGGAACTCCCGCTCGTTATGGGAGTGGTGGGCCTGCACCGTGTGTGGGGCAGGCGGCGGCACAGAGTAAGGAGTTGGCGTGGGGGATGTGGCGGTCGGCGCACGGTCCGGACACGACGGCGAGGAACACCGCGGACGCCCCGTGGGAGCAGCTGTCCCGGCCGCGGACAGCGCCGTGACCCCCGGGAGTGACTCCGGGGCGAGCGAGGACGGTACGGCGCCGGGCGGGCGCGGCGGTTCCGGGAACCAGGGGCCGGGTGACTCCGGCCCGAGGACCAAGAAGCAGCGCTCCTTCTGGAAGGAGCTGCCGATCCTCATCGGCATCGCGCTGGTGCTCGCCCTGCTGATCAAGACGTTCCTGGTACAGGCGTTCTCGATCCCCTCCGACTCGATGCAGAACACGCTCCAGCAGGGTGACCGCGTCCTGGTCGACAAGCTCACCCCCTGGTTCGGCTCCGAGCCCGAGCGTGGCGAGGTCGTCGTCTTCCACGACCCGGACAACTGGCTCGCGGGCGAGCCGACGTCGAACCCGAACGCCGTGCAGACCTTCCTCAGCTGGATCGGCCTGATGCCGTCCTCGGAAGAGAAGGACCTCATCAAGCGCGTCATCGGCGTCGGCGGCGACACCGTCTCCTGCAAGGGCACCGGCCCGCTGAGGGTCAACGGCAAGGCGCTGAACGAGCCGTACGTGTACCCGGGCAACACCCCGTGCAGCGTCGACGACCAGGGCGGCCAGTTCACGGTGAAGGTGCCCGAGGGCTACATCTGGGTCATGGGCGACCACCGGCAGAACTCACGTGACTCCCGCTACAACCAGTCGGACAAGCACCACGGCATGGTCCCGGTGGACGAGGCCGTGGGACGGGCCATCGTCAAGGCCTGGCCGATCAGCCGCTGGGGCACGCTCCCTGTCCCGGACACCTTCGACCAGCCCGGCCTGTCGGACCAGTCCTCGGCCGCCGCCGCGCTGACGGTCGCCCCGAACGGGCTCGCACTGGCCGGCGTGGTGCCCTTCGCCCTGTGGCGCCGCCGGAAGACCGCGGCGGCCGAGACCCGCTGAGGTCCTCGATCTGCACCGTCGTGAATCCCTTGTGGAGCTCTTGACCTCGGCCGAGGTGGAGGGGCTGACCGGGTCCCGTACTGCCGGGTAGGGTGCGGACCCATGGGTGAGACCACGACGCGTACGGCCCCGCACGGCGGCGGCTCCAACACGGGCCCGGGCGGCAGCCGGACCGGGCAGCGGTTGTCCGGGCTGGCCGTCGCGCTGGGCCTTGTGCTGTTCCTCGGGGGATTCGGCTGGGGAGCGGTGGTCTACCGGCCGTACACCGTGCCCACGAGCTCGATGAGCCCGACGATCGACGCGGGCGCCCGGGTGCTGGCGCAGCGCGTCGACGGCGGGGAGGTCCGCCGCGGCGATGTCGTCGTCTTCACGGACAAGACCTGGGTGACCAACGCCCCCGTGCTCAAGCGCGTGGTGGCGATCGGCGGTGACACGGTCGCCTGCTGCACGGACGGCAAGCTGACCGTCAACGGCAAGCGGATCGACGAACCGTATCTGCCCAAGGGGAGCCTGGCCGAGATCACGGACTTCCCGACCGTGACGGTGCCCAAGGGGCGGCTGTTCCTGCTCGGTGACGAGCGCCAGGGTTCGCTCGACTCCACGGCCCATCTGGCCGACGCGGCCCAGGGCACGGTGTCGCGTAACGCGGTCACCGCCCGGGTGGACGCGGTCGTCTGGCCCATGGACGGCATGCTGAAGCGGCCCACCGGCTTCGAGGCGCTCGGCACCCTCTCCGAGCCGGGCCCGCTGCGCACCATGGTCGCCATGATCGTCGTAGGCGCGGCGCTCATCCTGGGCGGCGCCGCGTACGGACCGGTCGCCAAGCGCCTCGGCGGCCGGCGCTCCGGTACGCGGACGGAGCCGGCCGGTGCCCGCTGAGGCGACCGAGACGGGCGAAGGGGCCGACTCTTCCCGGGGCGGACTGCGGAAGGTCGCCCGTGTGGTGCTGCTCGACCCGCAGGACCGCATCCTGTTGCTGCACGGCCATGAGCCGGACGATCCGGCGGACGACTGGTGGTTCACACCCGGCGGCGGCGTGGAGGGCGACGAGAGCCGGGAGGAGGCCGCGCTCAGGGAGCTCGCCGAGGAGACCGGCATCACCGAGGTCGAGCTGGGCCCGGTGCTGTGGCGCCGGATGTGCTCCTTCCCGTTCGCGGGCCGCCGCTGGGACCAGGACGAGTGGTACTACCTGGCCCGTACGACCCAGACGTCCACCGAGGCCGCGGGCCTCACCGAACTGGAGCGGCGCAGCGTCGCCGGAGCACGCTGGTGGACGTGTCAGGAACTGGGCCGGGCACATGAGACGGTGTATCCGACCAGACTCGCCGAGCTGCTGCGCAGGGTGCTCGACGAAGGTCCCCCGGCCGGGCCCGTGACCCTTGACACCGAAATCGTCTAGGGGCTGACGGGACTGGCGCACAATGGTGGGATCGCACGGCTGAAGGGGAACATGCCATGAGCGCCGAGGACCTCGAGAAGTACGAGACCGAGATGGAGCTGAAGCTCTACCGGGAGTACCGCGATGTCGTCGGTCTGTTCAAATATGTGATCGAGACCGAGCGGCGCTTCTACCTGACCAACGACTACGAGATGCAGGTGCACTCGGTCCAGGGTGAGGTGTTCTTCGAGGTGTCCATGGCGGATGCCTGGGTGTGGGACATGTATCGGCCGGCTCGCTTTGTGAAGCAGGTACGGGTGCTCACATTCAAGGATGTGAACATCGAGGAGCTGAACAAGAGCGATCTCGAGCTCCCGAGCGGGTGACGGAGTTATCCACAACCGCTGAGTTATCCACCAAGATCCACTTCTTGGGGGCGGTTGCGTGACGGTTGGCGCCGGAGGTGGTGCCGACATGAACGCAGACCGGGCACGCAGTGCACTCGGCACATACGGCGAGGATCTGGCCGCGCGGCGGCTGGGCGAGGCCGGAATGACGGTCCTGGAGCGCAACTGGCGCTGCGGGCGGGCCGGAGAGATCGACATCGTGGCGCGGGACGGCGACGTCCTGGTCGTCTGCGAGGTCAAGACCCGCAGGGCGGGTCCCTTCCAGCACCCCATGGCAGCGGTCACGCCCGTGAAGGCGGACCGTCTGCGGGGCCTCGCGGAACGCTGGACGCAGGAACACGGGGGCGCACCACCGGGCGGGGTCCGCATCGATCTGATCGGCGTCGTCCTGCCCCGTCGCGGCGCGCCCGTCGTCGAGCATGTGCGGGGGGTGGCCTGATGGGATTCGCCCGTACGTGTGCGGTGACGCTGGTCGGCGTCGAGGGCGTGGTGGTCGAGGTCCAGGCCGACCTGGAACCGGGCGTCGCGGCGTTCACGCTGGTCGGACTGCCCGACAAGAGCCTGACGGAGAGCCGGGACCGGGTGCGTGCTGCGGTGGTCAACTCGGGCGGCGAATGGCCTCAGAAGAAACTGACGGTCGGTCTCAGCCCGGCCTCCGTGCCGAAGGCGGGCAGCGGCTTCGATCTCGCCGTCGCCTGCGCCGTGCTCGGTGCCGCCGAGCGGATCGACCCGCGGGTCCTGGCCGACATCGTGATGATCGGGGAGCTCGGCCTGGACGGACGGGTGCGTCCGGTACGGGGCATCCTGCCCGCGGTGCTGGCCGCCGCGGACGCCGGCTACGAGCAGGTGGTCGTGCCGGAGTGCGCAGCCGCCGAGGCTTCCCTGGTCCCCGGTGTGTCGGTGCTGGGCGTGCGCAGCCTGCGCCAGCTGATCGCCGTGCTCGCCGACGAGCCCGTGCCCGACGAGGAGCCCGTCGACCCGGGCCGCCCCGATCCGCTCCTCGCGGGTCTGCGCATGCCGGGCACCGGCGCGGCCACGGGAGCGCACAGCATGGGCGCCGCACAGCACGACCACGGCCATGACCTGGCCGATGTCGTGGGCCAGATCTCGGCACGCACGGCGGTGGAGGTTGCCGCGGCCGGGGGACACCACCTCTTCCTCGAAGGTCCGCCAGGCGCCGGCAAGACGATGCTCGCGGAACGGCTGCCCGCCATCCTGCCCCGGCTCAGCCGCGAGGAGTCGCTGGAGGTGACGGCGGTGCACTCGGTGGCGGGCCTGCTGCCGCCCGGCAAACCACTGATCGACATCGCCCCCTACTGCGCCCCGCACCACTCGGCGACGATGCAGGCACTGGTCGGCGGCGGCCCAGGTATCGCCCGGCCGGGAGCGGTGTCACTGTCCCACCGGGGCGTTCTCTTCCTGGACGAGACACCGGAATTCAGCAGCCAGGCTCTCGATGCGCTGCGCCAGCCGCTGGAGGCGGGCCATGTCGTGATCGCCCGCAGCGCAGGGGTCGTGCGCTTCCCGGCGAAGTTCCTGATGGTGCTGGCCGCGAACCCGTGTCCGTGCGGCCGCTTCTCCCTCAAGGACTCGCTGTGCGAATGCCCGCCCTCGGCCATCCGCCGCTATCAGGCCCGGCTGTCCGGCCCGCTCCTGGACCGGGTCGATCTACGGGTCGAGGTGGACCGGGTGACACGGGCGGAGCTGACCGAACGCGGTGCCCGGGGAGAGTCCACCGAGACGGTCGCCGACCGGGTGCGGGCGGCCAGAGAGCGGGCGGTGGCACGACTCGCCGGCACCCCGTGGCGCACCAACAGCGACATCCCGGGCCGTGAACTGCGCAACCGCTGGCACGCCGTGACCGGCGCCATGGACGAAGCCGAACGGAACCTGGAGCGGGGCGTACTGACCGCTCGCGGAATCGACCGCGTCCTGCGCGTCGCCTGGACCGTCGCGGACCTCGTCGGCCATGACCGGCCGGACGCGACGGACGTCGCCCTCGCGCTGCAACTGCGCACCGGAGTGCCGCGAGGCGTGCCCATGGCCATCGGGGCGCTGACATGAGCGCCGGTGACGACCCGGATCACGAACTGCTCGCCCGTGTCTTCCTCACCCGTGTCATCGAGCCCGGCGACGAGGTCTGCGGACGGTGGATGCGGGAGTGCGGGGTCCGGGAGGCGGCACGGCGGCTGCGGGACGGCGGGCCGCGGCCACCGGCGGTCAGTGAGAAACGGTGGGCGGGGCTGCGGGCCCGGGCCGGGCAGGCCGAGCCCCGCCGGGACCTCGACGTGGCGCGGGAAGCCGGGGTGCGGTTCGTGTGCCCCGGCGACGCCGAGTGGCCCGGACAGCTCGACGACCTGGGCGACACACGGCCGCTGGGGTTGTGGGTCCGCGGTCGGCCCAGTCTGCGGATATGGGCACTGCGGTCCGTCGCCGTGGTCGGCGCCCGGGCCTGCACCGAGTACGGCGCCCATATGGCGGCCACCCTCGCCGCGGGGCTCGCCGAGCGTGGCTGGGTGGTGGTGTCCGGGGGCGCCTACGGCGTCGACGGAGCCGCCCATCGCGGCGCCCTCGCTGCGGGCGGTGCCACCGTCGCCGTGCTCGCCTGCGGCGTCGACCGGCCCTACCCGCGCGGGCACACCGGGCTGATCACCAGGATCGCCGAACAGGGACTGGTGGTCGGCGAGTTGCCGCCCGGCGATCATCCGACGCCGAGCAGATTCGTTCTGCGCAACCGGGTCATCGCAGCTCTCACCAGGGGAACCGTGGTCGTCGAGGCCGCCTACCGCAGCGGCTCACTGGTCACCGCCCGGGCGGCGCAGCGGCTGGGACGTCACACGATGGGCGTACCCGGCCCGGCCACCAGCGCACTCTCCGCGGGCGTGCACGAGCTGCTGCGCAAGGACGCGGTCCTGGTCACCGACGCCGCGGAGGTCGTCGAACTGGTCGGCGACATGGGCGAGCTGGCCCCGGACCGGCTCGGGCCGGTGCTGCCGCGCGACCTGCTCGACGCCCCCACCCGGCATGTCCTGGCCGCACTGCCTGCCCGCCGCGCCGCCACGGCGGAAGAGATCGCGCGCGGTGCGCAGACGACGCAGGACGACGCGATCGCGAGGCTGTACGAACTCCGATCACTTGGTTACGTCGAACGACACGGCGACGGCTGGAAGTTGACACGCCAGTCGATGATCTCCGTACGCGGTGATCGGAGCCGCTGCTGACCGAGCGTGTTCGGCCGTCCGGGGGAACCCTGACGCCCTTGAGAAATCCCGGAGTTGGCGCAAACCGGTGATCACGCACAGCGATCGGCGCGCCTCGGCAGGGCGTTCAGCGGAACGTATCTGCGCACGCGATGAGCATCGCTCTTCGCACACCGCGACACTCCAGTCACGCTACGCTCACGGGGGTTCTCACGCAGACAGGCAATCTCGACATCAGACCGACAGCTCACTCAAGCAGCTGCACTTCACGGCAGAACGGCACAAGGCGACGAATGCCCCAGCACACCTCCGGGTCCGACCGGGCGGCGATCCCCGCAGCCGCCCGCGACGGTGGCAGCGTGCGGCCCCCCGCTCCCTCGACGCTCGACGAGTTGTGGCGGTCGTACAAGGCGACGGGGGACGAGCGGCTGCGCGAGCAGCTGATCCTGCACTACTCGCCGCTCGTGAAGTACGTGGCCGGCCGGGTGAGCGTGGGTCTGCCGCCCAATGTCGAGCAGGCGGACTTCGTTTCCTCCGGAGTGTTCGGGCTGATCGACGCGATCGAGAAGTTCGACATCGACCGGGAGATCAAGTTCGAGACGTACGCGATCACCCGGATCCGCGGCGCGATGATCGACGAGCTGCGGGCGCTGGACTGGATTCCGCGGTCCGTGCGGCAGAAGGCACGCAACGTCGAGCGGGCCTACGCCACGCTGGAGGCGCGGCTGCGGCGCACACCCACCGAGAGCGAGGTCGCCGCGGAAATGGGGATCGCGGTGGACGAACTCCACGCGGTCTTCAGCCAATTGTCGCTGGCGAACGTGGTCGCCCTGGAGGAGCTGCTGCATGTGGGGGGCGAGAGCGGCGACCGGCTCAGCCTGATGGACACACTGGAGGACACCGCCGCCGACAACCCCGTGGAGGTGGCCGAGGACCGGGAGCTGCGGCGGTTTCTGGCGCGGGCGATCAACACGCTGCCCGAGCGGGAGAAGACCGTGGTCACGCTGTACTACTACGAGGGCCTGACGCTCGCCGAGATCGGGAACGTGCTGGGAGTGACCGAGAGCCGGGTGAGTCAGATCCACACCAAGTCCGTGCTGCAGCTGCGCGCGAAGCTGGCGAGTTTTGGACGTTGACCGGAGCCGGCGGCCAGTGGCCGTGGCCGGTCGTCGGGTGGCCGTCGAACGCGCGTCGGTCGCGTGGAGTGACTCCCGTGCGGGGTGCCGCGTCCGTACAGTGGTTGACGTGCCAAGGATTCGAGCGGCCTCCGTGGCCGAGCACCGGTCGATGCAGCGAGCCGCCCTGCTGGACGCGGCTCGTTCCCTGTTGTCCGAGGGCGGGACGGAGGCGCTGACCTTCCCGGCCCTTGCCGAGCGGACGGGGCTCGCCCGGTCGTCCGTGTACGAGTACTTCCGGTCCCGGGCGGCTGTGGTCGAGGAGCTGTGCGAGGTCGACTTCCCGGTCTGGGCCGCCGAGGTGTCGGCTGCGATGGAACGGGAGGACTCGGCGGAGGCCAAGGTCGAGGCCTATGTGCGGCAGCAGCTGGCGCTGGTCGGGGACCGGCGGCACCGGGCCGTGGTGGCGATCTCGGCGAGTGAGCTGGACGCCGGGGCCCGCGAGAAGATCCGGGCCGCGCACGGGGGCCTCGTCGCGATGATCGTCGAAGCGCTGGGGGAGATGGGGCACGCGGAGCCCCGGCTGGCGGCGATGCTGCTGCAGGGAGTCGTGGACGCGGCTGTGCGGCGCATCGAACTGGGGGCGGCGGAAGATCCGTCGGCGATCACGGCCGCGGCGGTTTCGATGGCGCTGCGGGGTGTGCGGGGCTGAGGTCGACTGCGGTCGGCGTGGGGCAGTGCTATGCCGTGCAGCATGTCGAGCTGGTCGGCTGTGGCCGGGGTGGGGTGGGTTTCGCGGTCCGGCGCTGACGGGTGCCGTGCGCGCCCTCCCGTGCCGCCGCGGCGGCACGACTGCCTGCCGGGAGGCCCGCGGTTGGCGGCTCGCGGCTACGGGAGTGGCACTCCGTGCACCGGTAGTAGGCGGGACGGGCCCCTGCGGAGCAGCCATGGTGGCAGTACCGACAGGGGGTCCAGGTAGGTCTCCCCTCTGAGCAGACCCCAGTGCACACACGCGGCCGTGCAGTGCGAGCCCGTGGGTTCCACCGTGCCCACAACGCCGCCTGCCGCCACCTCGTCGCCCTTCCGCACCGACGCTCGTACCGGCTCGTACGTCGTCCTCAGGGGTGGGGAGCCCGTGTCCGTCAGTTCGACCGAGACGACGCCCCTGCCGGCCACCCGGCCCGCGAAGGACACCCGGCCCGCCGCGATCGCCCGTACCGCAGTGCCTGCTGGCGCGGCCATGTCCACGCCCCGGTGTCCGCGCCCGTACACCGTCGCCGGAGGCTCCCAGCCGCGCAGGACCACGGGCCTCGTGCCCACCGGGCCCACCGGCCAAGTGCGGGCCACGGGAGGGACCGGCGTGCCACGGCCCGCCGGCTCCCACGACGGCGGCCGCGCCGCGACGCCCGGCCGGGCCGTCGAGGTGACCACCGTCGCCGTCAGCAACAGCAGCAGCCACAGCTCCCTACATACCCGCCGCTCAAATCGGTTCACTCGCATGCGAGAACCGTCCCGCAGCTGCGTCGATCATGGCCGGGATCTGTGGACTACCGGTCGGTTGTGGACAGCGGCGTCACCCGGTGCCTCGCCGGTCCCGTACACTTCTTCTGGCGATCCGGGTCACCGGGTCGACTTCGCACGCCCCGACACCAGGTGATCAAAAGCCGGTGTCAGCGCTCCTCGGTCCTTCGCGGCACGGCGCACGTGGGCGTCAGGCGCGAGTGCCGTCCGGCACCCGCGGCACAACCGAGAAATTCAAGGAGAACGGCCATGGCCGTCGTCACGATGCGGGAGCTGCTGGAGAGCGGCGTCCACTTCGGTCACCAGACCCGTCGCTGGAACCCGAAGATGAAGCGCTTCATCTTCACCGAGCGCAACGGCATCTACATCATCGACCTGCTCCAGTCGCTGTCGTACATCGACCGCGCCTACGAGTTCGTCAAGGAGACCGTCGCCCACGGCGGCACGGTCATGTTCGTCGGCACGAAGAAGCAGGCGCAGGAGGCCATCGCCGAGCAGGCCACCCGCGTCGGCATGCCCTACGTCAACCAGCGCTGGCTGGGCGGCATGCTCACCAACTTCTCGACCGTCTACAAGCGTCTGCAGCGCCTCAAGGAGCTCGAGCAGATCGACTTCGAGGATGTCGCGGCGTCCGGTCTGACCAAGAAGGAGCTCCTGGTCCTCTCCCGTGAGAAGGCCAAGCTGGAGAAGACCCTCGGCGGTATCCGCGAGATGCAGAAGGTGCCCAGCGCCGTCTGGATCGTGGACACCAAGAAGGAGCACATCGCGGTCGGCGAGGCCCGGAAGCTCAACATCCCGGTCGTCGCCATCCTCGACACCAACTGCGACCCCGACGAGGTCGACTACAAGATCCCGGGCAACGACGACGCGATCCGCTCCGTCACCCTGCTCACCCGTGTGATCGCCGACGCGGTCGCCGAGGGCCTCATCGCCCGCTCCGGTGTCGCCGCCGAGGGCAAGGGTGAGAAGGCCGCGGGCGAGCCGCTGGCCGAGTGGGAGCGCGACCTGCTCGAGGGCGAGAAGAAGGCCGACGAGGCTCCGGCTACCGAGGCTCCCGCTGCCGAGGCCGAGGCCCCCGCCGCCGAGGCTCCGGCTGCCGAGGCTCCCGCCGCCGAGGCTCCGGCCGCTGAGGCCCCCGCCGCGGACGCCGAGCAGGCCTGACCCCTCACCGCTTCGGGTCAAGGACGGCGGGGGTCGCAAACCCCCGCCGTCCGGCCCGTAGATCTTCAGAGACTTCGAGAGAGACTCCAGGAATCATGGCGAACTACACCGCCGCCGACGTCAAGAAGCTCCGTGAGCTCACCGGCGCCGGCATGATGGACTGCAAGAAGGCGCTGGACGAGGCCGAGGGCAACGTCGAGAAGGCCGTCGAGGCGCTCCGTATCAAGGGCCAGAAGGGCGTCGCCAAGCGCGAGGGCCGCTCCGCCGAGAACGGCGCCGTGGTCTCCGTCATCGCCGACGACAACTCCTCCGGTGTCCTGGTCGAGCTGAAGTGCGAGACGGACTTCGTCGCCAAGGGCGACAAGTTCCAGGCCGTCGCCAAGGCGATCGCCGAGCACGTCGCGAAGACCTCCCCGGCCGACATCGAGGCGCTCCTCGCCTCCGAGATCGAGGCCGGCAAGACCGTTCAGGCGTTCGTGGACGAGGCCAACGCCAACCTGGGCGAGAAGATCGTCCTGGACCGCTACGCGCAGTTCGCCGACGGCTTCGTGACGGCGTACATGCACCGCACGATGCCCGACCTGCCGCCGCAGATCGGTGTACTCGTCGAGTTCGACAAGCCGAACGCCGACGTCGCCAAGGGCATCGCCCAGCACATCGCCGCCTTCGCGCCGAAGTACCTCTCCAAGGAGGACGTGCCGGCCGAGGTCGTCGAGTCCGAGCGCCGCGTCGCCGAGGAGACCACCCGCGCCGAGGGCAAGCCCGAGGCCGCCCTGCCGAAGATCGTCGAGGGTCGCCTCAACGGCTTCTTCAAGGACGCCACGCTGCTGGGCCAGCCGTACGCGCTCGACAACAAGAAGTCCGTCCAGAAGATCCTGGACGAGGCGGGTGTCACCCTGAAGCGCTTCTCGCGTATCAAGGTCGGCATCTGAGTCCGTACCGCGATCGACGCGCGATCCTGGGAGTAATCCCGCTAGGGTCGACAGCAGTCGTCCGAGTACGCCGCTGCACACGCGCGTGTGGCGGACGACAGCAGATCTGACGAGGAGGCCATTGCCGCGTATGGGTTGCGAACCACACCCCACCGGCAATGGTCTTCTTCGTATGTGCACCATGAGGAGAACGCCATGACCACGAAGGCCCAGAAGAGCGACGACGGCAAAGTACGCGGCCGGTTTCTGCTGAAGCTGTCCGGAGAGGCCTTCTCCGGAGGCGGGGGCCTGGGCGTGGACCCCGATGTGGTGCACAAGATCGCCCGCGAGATCGCGGCCGTCGTACGCGACGGAGCGGAGATCGCGGTCGTCATCGGCGGCGGCAACTTCTTCCGCGGAGCCGAACTGCAGCAGCGCGGCATGGACCGGGCTCGCTCGGACTACATGGGCATGCTCGGCACGGTCATGAACTGCCTCGCCCTCCAGGACTTCCTGGAGAAGGAGGGCATCGACAGCCGGGTGCAGACCGCCATCACGATGGGGCAGGTCGCCGAGCCGTACATCCCGCTGCGTGCCGTGCGCCATCTGCAGAAGGGCCGCGTGGTCATCTTCGGTGCCGGTATGGGCATGCCGTACTTCTCCACCGACACCACCGCCGCCCAGCGCGCCCTGGAGATCGACGCCGAGGCGCTGCTGATGGGCAAGAACGGCGTGGACGGAGTCTACGACTCCGACCCGAAGGCCAACCCGGACGCCGTCAAGTTCGACTCCCTCGGCTACGGCGAGGTCATCACCCGCGACCTCAAGGTCGCCGACGCCACGGCGATCACGTTGTGCCGCGACAACAAGCTTCCGATCCTGGTCTTCGAGCTTCTGACGGAGGGCAATATCGCGCGCGCCGTCAAGGGTGAGAAGATCGGCACGCTTGTCGGTGACCAAGGCAGCCAGGGCTGATCACCCTGACCGGGGGATGGACAATGTCCTGCCGGTCGGGAACCGTGCAGGAAGAAGACGCGACGCAGCCGGCCGCCGCCCCCGTCAAGGAACCGCAGCCGGGCCTACTCAAGACACGCAGGAGCAAGTGGTGATCGAAGAGACCCTCCTCGAGGCCGAGGAGAAGATGGAGAAGGCCGTCGTGGTCGCCAAGGAGGACTTCGCCGCGATCCGCACCGGGCGTGCGCACCCGGCGATGTTCAACAAGATCGTGGCCGACTACTACGGTGCGCCGACGCCGATCAACCAGCTGGCCTCGTTCTCCGTGCCGGAGCCGCGCATGGCCGTCGTGACCCCGTTCGACAAGAGCGCGCTGCGCAACATCGAGCAGGCGATCCGCGACTCGGACCTGGGCGTCAACCCCAGCAATGACGGCAACATCATCCGTGTGGTGTTCCCCGAGCTCACCGAGGAGCGCCGCCGCGAGTACATCAAGGTCGCCAAGGGCAAGGGCGAGGACGCCAAGGTGTCCATCCGCTCCGTCCGCCGCAAGGCCAAGGACGCCATCGACAAGCTGATCAAGGACGGCGAGATCGGCGAGGACGAGGGCCGCCGTGCGGAGAAGGAGCTCGACGACACGACGCACAAGTACGTCGCCCAGGTGGACGAACTCCTCAAGCACAAGGAATCGGAGCTGCTCGAGGTCTGATGAACGACTCTTCCTGGGGAGCGCCGCCACAAGCCGGGTACTGGGGGCCGTCCGACCAGGGGCCTGTCCAGGGGGCAGCCCCGGCGGGTCCCGCGTACGATGCGCATGACGCGCAGCACACTCGCCCCATGCCCATCGCGCCCGACGCACCCGCTCATGGCGGACACCAGGATGACGACCGGGGGGCCGCTCGGCTGAGCGGCCCCTTGTTCCGCGACGAGCCGCAGCAGTTGTACGACCCGTCGCAGCTGTACGACCCGCCGCAGACTCCGCCGTACGACCCGCTGCAGGCCCAGCCGTACGGGACCTACGACACGCCGCAGGCCCACCCCTACGGGGAGGTGCCGCAGAATCCGGAGCCCATGCCCGACGCCTCGCAGCCGGCTCCCGCGCCGCAGAAGAAGAGCGCGGGCCGGGACCTGAGTGCGGCCATAGGGGTCGGTATCGGGCTCGGCGTGGTGATCGTCGCGTCGCTGTTCGTCGTCAAAGCCGTGTTCGTCGGGGTGATAACGGCCGCCGTCGTGGTGGGCCTGTGGGAGCTGACCACGCGGCTCGAGGAGCGCAAGGGCATCAAGGCGCCCCTGGTCCCGCTCGCGCTCGGCGGCGCCGCAATGGTCGTCTCCGGGTACGTCCGCGGCGCCGAGGGCGCCTGGGTGGCCATGGCGCTCACCGCGCTGGCCGTCCTGGTCTGGCGGATGACGCAACCACCGGAGGGCTACCTCAAGGACGTCACGGCGGGCGTGTTCGCGGCGTTCTACGTCCCCTTCCTGGCCACGTTCGTCGCGATGATGCTGACCGCCGACGACGGCCCCTTCCGCGTGCTGACGTTCCTGGTCCTGACGGTCGTCAGCGACACCGGCGCGTACGCCGTCGGCTGGCGCTTCGGCAAGCACAAGCTCGCCCCGCGCATCAGCCCCGGCAAGACCCGCGAGGGCCTGCTCGGGGCCATCGCGTTCGCGATGGTGGCGGGCGCGCTGTGCATGCAGTTCCTGATCGACGACGGCCGCTGGTGGCAGGGCCTGCTGCTCGGCCTCGCGGTCGCGGCCAGCGCCACGCTGGGCGACCTCGGCGAGTCCATGATCAAGCGGGATCTGGGCATCAAGGACATGGGCACGCTGCTCCCCGGGCACGGCGGGATCATGGACCGGCTGGACTCACTGCTGCCGACGGCTCCCGTGGTGTGGCTGCTGATGGTGCTGTTCGTCGGGTCCGGCTGAGGGCCCGGCCGACCGGAACGAGTCGCACGGAGCCCCTGCCGTTTCGAGGACTACGAGGACTTCGAGGACTTCGAGGACTTCGGGGTCGTCGAGGGCGGGGGCTCCTCCGCGTCACGGCGTCCTCGGGCGATGGCGCCCCGACCGGACGGGTGGGACGATTCCGGTGCAGGCCCCCATAACGGGGTCGCCTCGGAAAGGGGGAGCCATGTCCGGCTTCCACGAAGAGATCGACGTCAACCGCACTCCCGAAGATGTCTGGGCCTACGTCATCGACCCCTCCCACCTGCCCGAATGGCAGGCGAGCGCCATCTCCGCGGAGCAACTCGACGAGGGCCCGATGGGTGTCGGCTCCCGCGTCCGGGTCACCCGGCATGTGGGCCGCCGCCGCGAGATGCCGATGACCATGGAGGTCACCGAGTTCCAGCCGCCGCACACCTGGGGCATGCGCGGGATCGACGGCCCCATCCGGGGACACGTCCACGGCGAGATCACCCCCCTCGACGACGGCCGCGCCTCCCGCGTGACCTTGGACCTCGACTTCGAGGGCCACGGCGTCGGCAAGGTCCTCCTGCCCCTCGTCGTGCGCCCCCAGGTCCGCAAGGAGCTCCCGCGCAACGAACAACTGCTCAAGGACCGCCTGGAGCACACGGCCGCGTAGCACGGCCTCCCCGGGCTCCACTACGACGCGCGCAGCCGCCGCGTCGGCCCTGCTGGAGCCCGGGTCGGTGTCGCTTGTGGATCTGCGACACTGGTACGGCCATGCCTAAGCCCGGAGAACTCACTTTCGTCGCCCCCCGCGGAGCCCAGAAGCCGCCGCGGCATCTTGCCGATCTCACGCCCGCCGAGCGCAAGGACGCTGTTGCCGCGGTCGGGGAGAAGGCGTTTCGTGCCAAGCAGCTTTCGCAGCACTACTTCGCGCGGTATGCGCACGACCCGGAGCAGTGGACCGACATTCCGGCCGCTTCCCGGGGCCGGCTGCGCGAGGCGCTGCTTCCGGAGCTGATGACGGTCGTGCGGCATCTGTCGACCGACCAGGACACCACCCGTAAGACCCTGTGGCGGCTGTTCGACGGGACGCTCGTCGAGTCGGTGCTGATGCGCTATCCGGACCGGGTGACGATGTGCATCAGCTCCCAGGCCGGGTGCGGGATGAACTGCCCGTTCTGTGCGACCGGGCAGGCGGGGCTGGACCGGAACCTGTCCACCGCCGAGATCGTGCATCAGATCGTGGACGGGATGAGAGCCCTGAGGGACGGGGAGATTCCCGGTGGCCCCGCGCGGCTGTCCAACATCGTCTTCATGGGCATGGGCGAGCCCCTCGCCAACTACAACCGGGTGGTCGGGGCCATTCGCCGGCTCACCGACCCCGAGCCCGACGGCCTCGGCCTGTCGCAGCGCGGCATCACCGTCTCGACGGTCGGCCTCGTCCCGGCCATCCACCGCTTCGCCGACGAGGGCTTCAAGTGCCGGCTCGCCATCTCGCTGCACGCCCCGGACGACGAGCTGCGCGACACCCTCGTCCCCGTGAACACGCGGTGGAAGGTGCGGGAGGTGCTCGACGCCGGGTTCGAGTACGTCGGGAAGTCCGGGCGCCGGCTGTCGATCGAGTACGCGCTGATCCGGGACATCAACGACCAGGCCTGGCGTGGTGACCGGCTCGGCCGGCTTCTCCGGGGTAAGCCGGTGCATGTCAACCTGATCCCGCTCAACCCGACGCCGGGCTCGAAGTGGACCGCTTCCCGGCCGGAGGACGAGAAGGCGTTCGTGGAGGCGATCGCCGCCCATGGTGTGCCGGTGACCGTCCGGGACACCCGTGGTCAGGAGATCGACGGGGCGTGTGGTCAGCTCGCCGCGACCGAGCGGTAGTCTGACCGGCGTAAGGACTCGTTCATCAGCTCAACATCTTCATCATCCGACAGGGGAGCGCCACAGCGCTGAGAGTGCGGGACGGACCGCAGACCCTCTGAACCTTGCCCAGGTCATTCTGGGTAGGAAGTTCGGTCATCACTCAAGCTGTTGCGCCCTGCCCGGGAACTGTCAGAGGTCCCGGGCAGGGCCGCGTCTCTTCCTGGTCAGCCAGGAGGAATTTCAGTGAGCACTACCAAGAAGCTCGCGGCCATGGCCGTCGGCCTGGGCCTGGTCACGCTGCCCGTGCTGTCCGCGTGCGGTTCGTCGTCCGACTCCGACAGCGCCGACTCAGGCGCCGGCTCCAAGACCGTGACCCTCGTCAGCCACGACTCATGGGCCGTGTCCAAAAGCGTGCTCGCGGACTTCGAGAAGCAGTCCGGCTACAAGGTCAGGGTCCTCAAGAGCGGTGACGCGGGGCAAGCCGTCAACAAGGCCATCCTCACCAAGGACAACCCGCAGGGCGACGTCTTCTTCGGCGTCGACAACACCCTGCTCTCGCGCGCACTCGACAACGGGCTGTTCCAGTCGTACGAGCCGAAGGGCTCGGACCTGGTCATGCCGGAGTACCGCGCCGACGAGGACAAGCACCGGGTCACGCCGATCGACACCGGCGACATCTGCGTCAACTACGACAAGGCGTACTTCAGCAAGCACAAGCTGACCCCGCCGTCCTCCTTCGACGACCTGGTCAAGCCCGCGTACAAGAACCTCCTCGTCACCGAGAACGCCGCCACCTCCTCGCCCGGCCTGGGCTTCCTGCTCGGCACCGCCGCGCAGTACGGCGACGACGGCTGGCCGGACTACTGGAAGAAGCTCAAGGCCAACGGCGTGAAGGTCGTCGACGGCTGGGAGCAGGCCTACAACGAGGAGTTCTCCGGCTCCGCCGGGGGCAAGAAGGCGGGGGCCGACCGGCCTCTCGTGGTCTCGTACGCCTCCTCGCCGCCCGCCGAGGTGATCTTCGCGGACCCGAAGCCGAGCACCGCGCCCACGGGCGTCGCGACCGGCACCTGCTTCCGTCAGGTCGAGTACGCGGGACTGCTGAGCAACGCGAAGAACGCCGAGGGCGGCAAGGCGCTGCTCGACTTCATGCTCACCAAGACGTTCCAGGACGACATGCCGATGAACATGTTCGTCTACCCGGTGCGGGAGGCCGCCCAGGTGCCCGAGGAGTTCGTGAAGTACGGCCCCCAGGCCAAGGATCCCGAGACCATGGACCCGGCGAAGATCGCCGACAACCGTGACCAGTGGGTCAAGTCGTGGACCTCGCTCGTACTGAAGTAACCCCCCGTAAGGGCGCCGGGAAGCGCAAGGACGCCGGGAAGCGCAAGAACGGCGGGGAGCGCAAAGGCGCCGCGAAGAGCGTGGCGGCGCGGCTGGGGCTGCTGGCCGTGCCCGTCGCCTTCTTCGCGGTGTTCTTCGCCTACCCCGTCGCCGCCATCGTCGCGCGCGGTCTCAAGGCCGACGGGGTCTGGCAGCTCGGCCGGATCACGGACGTGCTCGGCGATGCCGGTATCCGGCACGTCCTGTGGTTCACCACCTGGCAGGCGCTCGCCTCCACGGCGCTCACCCTGCTGATCGCGCTGCCCGGCGCCTATGTCTTCGCCCGTCTCGACTTCCCTGGCAAGCACGTCCTGCGGGCCGTGGTGACGGTCCCGTTCGTCCTGCCGACGGTCGTGGTCGGCACGGCGTTCCTGGCCCTCGTGGGGCGCGGCGGTCTGCTCGACGAGCTGTGGGGTCTGCGGCTGGACACCACGGTCTGGGCGATCCTGCTCGCGCACGTCTTCTTCAACTACGCGGTCGTCGTACGAACGGTCGGCGGGCTCTGGTCGCAGCTCGACCCGCGTCAGGAGGAGGCCGCGCGGATGCTCGGCGCCTCGCGGATCGCGGCCTGGCGGAAGGTCACACTGCCCGCGCTCGGGCCCGCCGTGGCCGCCGCCGCGCTCATGGTCTTCCTGTTCACCTTCACGTCCTTCGGTGTGGTGCAGATCCTGGGCGGGCCGACCTTCTCGACCCTGGAGGTCGAGATCTACCGGCAGACCTCGGAGATCTTCGACCTGTCCACGGCCGCCGTACTGACGCTGATCCAGTTCGCCGCGGTGGGAGCGGTCCTCGCCGTGCACGCCTGGACCGTACGGCGACGGGAGACCGCCCTGCGTCTCGTGGACGCGTCCACGACCGCGCGGCGGCCGCGCGGAGCCGGGCAGTGGGCGCTGCTCGCCGGCGTCCTCGTCTCGGTCGCCCTGCTGCTCGTGCTGCCGCCGGCCGTGCTGGTGCAGCGGTCCTTCGACGCACCGGACTTCGGCTACTACAGGGCCCTGACCAGCGACGACAGCGGCATCTTCCTCGTCGCGCCGATCGAGGCGATCGGCAATTCGCTGGAGTACGCCGTGGTCGCCACCGTCATCGCCGTGGTGATCGGGGGTCTCGCCGCCGCGGCCCTGACCCGGCGGGACGCGGGCCGGCTGGTGCGGGGCTTCGACGCACTGCTGATGCTGCCGCTCGGGGTGTCCGCGGTGACCGTCGGTTTCGGGTTCCTGATCGCGCTCGACGAGCCGCCGCTGGATCTGCGCAGCTCCTGGATCCTGGTGCCGCTCGCCCAGGCGCTGGTCGGTGTGCCGTTCGTCGTACGGACCATGCTGCCCGTGCTGCGGGCCGTGGACGAGCGGCTGCGGGAGGCGGCGGCCGTGCTCGGGGCCTCGCCGTGGCGGGTGTGGCGGGAGGTCGATCTGCCGATGGTGCGGCGGGCGCTGCTGATCGCGGCCGGGTTCGCCTTCGCGGTGTCGCTCGGGGAGTTCGGGGCGACGGTGTTCATCGCACGGCCCGACCATCCGACGCTGCCGGTCGCGGTGGCGCGGCTGCTGGGGCGGGCGGGGGAGCTCAACTACGGACAGGCCATGGCCCTTTCGACGATTCTGATGGTGGTGTGCGCGGTGGCGCTGCTCGTCCTCGAGCGGCTCCGCGGCGACCGGACCGGGGAGTTCTGATGCTGCTGAGCCTGGAGGACGCGACCGTGCGGTTCGGCGGCCGGGCCGTGCTGGACGCGGTCGGTCTGGACGTCGCCGAGCATGAGGTCGTGTGCGTGCTCGGACCCAGCGGCAGCGGCAAGTCGACGCTGCTGCGGGCGGTGGCGGGGCTGCAGCCGCTGGACCGTGGGCGGGTGCTGCTCGACGGGCGCGACCAGGCGGGGGTGCCCGCGCACCGGCGCGGGGTCGGGCTGATGTTCCAGGACCATCAGCTGTTCCCGCAGCGGGATGTGGGCGGCAACGTCGCCTTCGGGCTGCGGATGCGCGGAGCGTCCAGGGGACAGCGGGACGCCCGGGTGCGGGAGTTGCTGGACCTGGTCGGACTGCCGGGCGCCGCGGGCCGGGCCGTCGCCTCCCTGTCCGGTGGTGAGCAGCAGCGGGTGGCGCTGGCCCGCGCGCTCGCGCCCCGGCCGCGGCTGCTGATGCTCGACGAGCCGCTCGGACAGCTCGACCGTTCGCTGCGGGAGCGGCTGGTGGTCGAACTGAAGGAACTCTTCGGGCGGCTGGGCACGACGGTGCTCGCCGTGACGCACGACCAGGGCGAGGCGTTCGCGCTCGCCGACCGGGTCGTGGTGATGCGGGACGGGCGGATCGCCCAGTCCGGTACGCCCCTGGAGGTCTGGCAGCGGCCGGCGGACGAGTTCGTGGCCCGCTTCCTCGGCTTCGACAACGTGGTCGAGGGCACGGTCGGCGGGGAGGCCGCGGTCACCCCATGGGGCAAGCTGCCGGTCCCGGCGGGCACCCCGGACGGCAGCCACACACTGCTGGTGCGGCCCGCCGGAGTGCGGCTCGTGGCCGCCGACCAGGGCCTGCGCTGCACGGTCGCCGCGCGCACCTTCAAGGGCAGCCACGTCGCCGTACATCTGCAGCCCGAGGATGCCCAGCGGCTCGAAGCGGCCTGCGCGCTGCGGGAGGCGCCGGAGGTCGGGGACACCGTCGGGGTGGAGTTCGAGGCGGCGGAAATCGTGGTGCTGGGGCGGCCGTCCGGCGCATAGGGTGCGGGCCATGACGCTGCTCCCGTACGACCGCTACTGCGACGAAATCGACCACCAAGTCGGTCTGTTGAGGGCGGTGGTGACCTCCGGGGCCGATCTGTCCGGCACCGTGCCCACCTGTCCGGACTGGTCGCTGGAAGAGCTCGTACGGCATGTGGGCGGTGCGCTGCGCTGGGTGGAGCTCCTGGTGCGCACGCGAGCCGAGGAGGACATCCCCGAGGAGCGGGTGCCCCAGCACGACGGACCCGAGGCGCGCGGCGACGCCGCCGCGCTGGACGCCTGGCTCGCCGAGACGGGTGAGCTGCTGGTCGGCACGCTGCGGGAGGCCGGCCCTGACGCGAAGGTGTGGGGCTGGGCCGGGATCCCCGACGCGGGCTTCTGGGCCCGGCGGATGACCCACGAGATCACGGTCCACCGCGCCGACGCCACGCTGGCCGCCGGGCTGCCCTACGAGGTCGCGCCCGAGGTGGCCGCCGACGCCGTCGACGAGTGGCTGCAGATCGTCGAGTGGGCGCAGCGGACCCTGCCGGACGACTCGGCGACCGAACTGCGCGGTCCCGGGCGCAGTATCCATCTGCATGCCACCGCCACGTCCGCCGGGCTGAACGCCGAGCGAAGCGAGCTGGGGGTCTCCTCGCCCGAAGGGTGGGGGAGGGTGGTCGAGTTCACCGAGGACGTCGTCGTGTGGCGGCCTGGCCATGAGAAGGCGACCGTCGAGCTGAGGGGCCCGCTGACCGCCGTACTGCTCGCGTTCTACCGTCGACTGCCGCTGGACAGCCCCGAGTTGGAGATCGTCGGCGAGCGGGAGCTCCTGGAGTTCTGGCTGGAGCGGGCCACATTCGGCTGACAGGCGGACGGCCCGCCCCGGTGAGGGGACGGGCCGTGGTCGCGTACGGGCGGATCAGCGGGAGTTGTTCCCACGACGGCGCATGCCGAAGAACACGGCGCCGCCGCCGACGGCGACGAGGGCGACCGCGATACCGGCGATGAGCCCGGTGTTGGAGTTGGCACCGGTCTCGGCGAGGTTCGACTCACCGGCCGCGGGCGAGGGCTCGTTGCTCGAGGTGTCCGCGGGCGGGGTGCTCTCGCTCTGTGAGGCGGACGGGGCCGGGGTCTTGGACTCCTTGTCGTCGGCCGGGGGCTTGGCGGACTTCGAGGGCGACGGCTTGGCCGACGGCTTCCCGGTGTCCTCCTTCTTGCAGGCGACGGACGGGGTGGTCAGGTTCGGCGTGACATCGGCGTCGACCTTGCCGTCGTCCGTCTTGACGTGGATGCGGTAGACGGCGTCCGGCTTCCAGTTCTCGGCAAAGGTGACCGTGGTGCCCTTGCGCGAGCCCTTGACCTCCTGCTCGCCCACCTTCTTCGCATCGGCGCCGTTGTTCTCGAGGAAGACGGAGACGGTCGCCGGGGTCCCGGTGGGGTCCACGTCGGTGACGGTGATGACGCCCTTCTTGCCGTCGCACTTGGCTTCGGCCGAGAACTCGATGATGTCGACGGCGAGCGCGTTTCCCGCGACGCCGAGCGCGAGCGCGGCCGACGCGGAGGCGACACCGAGGATGCGCACGGAACGACGTGCGGTGCGGCGGGTTATGAACACGTTTGCCCTTCGCGGGTCGTACAACTGAGCGGGGCTCGGGGGGAGATGACGCGACGGTGAGGCGAGGCTTCACCACCCCCAGCAGTCTCACAGGTTTATAAGCGCTCCATCGGCGGTGTCAATGCATATGCCCCTGGGGCACATTGGCTTTGCTCTTTCGTTAACCACCGAGGCGTTTCAAACCCTCCGGAGCCTCCCCGATCCGGTCAACCAGGGCGAAGACCTCCTGTACGTACGTGTTGTCAGCTCTGGACCGCCGCCGGGTCCATCCACATGACCTCCCAGGTGTGACCGTCCGGGTCGTCGAAGGCGCGGCCGTACATGAAACCGTGGTCCTGCGTCTGGCCGCTGGCGGTGCCGCCGGCCGCGATCGCCTTGTCGACCAGCTCGTCCACCTTCTCGCGGCTCTCGGCGCTCAGACACAGCAGGACCTCGCTGGTCTTCGTGGAGTCCGCGAGCTCCTTCTTGGTGAAGTCCGCGTAGCGCTGCTTGCTCAGCAGCATCGCGACGATGGTGTCGCTGATCACGACGCAGGCGCAGTCGTCGGTGGTGAACTGCGGGTTGATCGTGTAGCCGAGCTCCGAGAAGAACTTCTTCGCGGCGTCGACGTCGTTCACGGCCAGGTTCACGAAGATCATCTGCTGGTACATGCGAGGTCTCCCGTCGGATGCGTGCTGTACGCCTGGGTAGACCGGTAGCCGGTGCGGAACTCATCGGCGTCCGGGGAAATTGTTCGCGTGGACTTTTCAGCGGGCCAGCGGAAGCGCCGCCAGCCGGGCGACGGCCAGGGTGAGCGGTACGAACACCGTGAGCAGCGCGCCCGCGCGGAGGGCGGCGACACTGCGCAGCATCGCCGTCGGGGCGCCGAGGCGCAGCAGCGCGGCGGTGGTGTCGGCGCGGGCCTGCTTCGCCTCGAGTGCGGCGGTCAGCAGGGTGGCGACGGTGCAGCCGCTCACGAGGGCCGCACCGAGGAGGGTCAGCGGCCCGAACGACGGGTCGGCGGTGTCGTACAGCGTGATCACGGCGTACGCCGCGGACGCCACCGCGCAGACGACGCCGAGGGGGCGGCCGATACGGGTGGCTTCCGCCATGAGGATGCGCCCGGCCAGGAGGCGGAGCGGGCCGGGGCGGGCGGACTGGAGGAGGTGGCCGCAGAGGTGGGTGAGGCCGGGGCCGGCCAGGGCGAGGCCGAGGGCGGTGAGCAGCCAGCCGATCAGGACGGCGGGGGCGGTGGCCGTGCCGCCGGGGAGGGTGAGGCCCGGGGGGTTTCCGGCCTGGATCGCGTAGGCCTCCGTGGCGAGGCCTGCGGCGAGGATGGTGATGCCCCAGGGGAGGCCGTCCGGGGTGGGGGGTGGGGCTGTCGTGTGGGTCAGGTCGGGGTCGGGCTGTGGGGTGGCCGGGGTTGCTGTGGGGACGTGGGCTGCGCGGACCGGCGCCGGAGTGGTGCCGCCTTTCCTCGGGACGGGCGCCGCCCCAGTGGCGCGGATGCCCGCAGACGGGCGGCCGAAGGCGCCGCCCGCAGCTTGGCGCGCGTCCGGGCGGCGAAGGCTGCCCCTCCATCGCGTTCCGAACATTCCCTTCGCCCCCTGCGGCCGCAGGGTCATCGCCGCCGACACCGACGCGATCGCCGGTACCAGGGACAGCAGCGTCACCGTCGCCGGAAGGGGGAGGGGGCTGTCCGCGGCCAGGGCGTGTGCTGCCGCGCCGTCGAACGGCAGGCCCGTCAGGTCGCCGCGCAGGTGGAGGAAGACCAGGAGGGCCAGCATCGAGCCGAGGGTGCAGGACAGGGCCGTCGTCGTGGCCGAGACGGCCATCAGCCGGGCGGGGCCCAGGCCGATCGCCGCGAGGCCGGGGCGCGGTCTGGTGCCCGGGTCGGTGCGGGCCACCGCGACGGCGAAGTACACCGTGGCGGCCAGCGGGGTCAGACACCAGGCGAGGCGCAGGAGGGAGGCGGCGGGGTCGTCCGGGTGGCTGAGGGCGTGGCCGAGTGTGCACAGGAGCAGGAAGCCCGTGCCCGCCGAGGCCACCGCCACCAGCAGACGGCGCAGCTGTACGGCGGGACGGGCGCCGCGGGTCAGACGGAGAGCGAGCACGCGGCCCGGCCTTCCGTCTCGGCGACCGGGGGCAGATGCACGGTGGTCACGCACCTTCCGTCCAGCAGGGACACGGTGCGGTCGGCGAGGGCCGCGGTCTCCGCGTCATGGGTGGCCAGTACGACCGTGATGCCGTGCGAGCGGGCCGCGGTGGTGAGGGTGCGCAGGACGTGGGCGCGGTCCGCGCGATGCAGGGGCGCCGTCGGCTCGTCGGCGAACAGGATCGAGGGGGCGGGAGCGAGGGCGCGGGCGATGCAGACGCGCTGACGCTCGGCCTGGTGCAGCTGGTGCGGGCGTTTGCGGATGCTGTCGCCGATGTCGAGGCGCTCCAGCCACTCCACCGCGGACGTCTTGGCCCGGCGCCGGCTGGTGCCGCGCAACATCAGGGGGAGGGCCGCGTTCTCCCAGACGTTGAGCTCGGGGACGAGCACGGGGACCGGGTCGATCCAGCCGAAACGGTCGCGGCGCAGCCGTTCCCGGGTGAGCGTGCCCATGGTGTGCACGGGCACGCTGTTGAACCAGACCTCGCCGCGCTGGGCCGGAGTCAGGCCCGACAGGCATCGCAGCAGCGTCGTCTTGCCGCTGCCCCGGGGCCCGCTGACGGCGAGGATCTCACCCTCGCGGACACCGAGAGAGACACCGCTGAGCGCGGGCGAGCCGTCGTGGTGCTGGAAGTGCAGGGCGCGTGCCCAGAGCACGTCGTTGTCGGGCGGGGCCACCATGCGCGTACACCTCGGTTCTGATCCGTTTTCCCTGCGGGATCCCCCGTGCGGGGGAACGAAGGCAGGGCCGATCGGTCACTCGGCACGCTAGGCAGTCCACGCGGGGACGCCGGACAGCACGCGGCCCCGGGCCGCCCTTTCTCACTCGAATGGGCGGCCCGGGGCCGGAACTGATCACAGCGTCAGCTGATCACAGCTTCGTCCACGCCTCGGTCAGGGTCGCGCGCAGGATCTGCTCGATCTCGTCGAACGTCCCCTGGTCGGAGATCAGCGGCGGGGCGAGCTGGACGACCGGGTCGCCGCGGTCGTCGGCACGGCAGTACAGGCCGTTGTCGAAGAGGGCCTTGGAGAGGAAGCCGTACAGGACGCGCTCGGTCTCCTCGTCGTTGAACGACTCCTTCGTCGCCTTGTCCTTCACCAGCTCGATGCCGTAGAAGAAGCCGTTGCCGCGGACGTCGCCGACGATCGGCAGGTCGTGCAGCTTCTCCAGGGTCGAGCGGAAGGCGCCCTCGTTGTCGAGCACGTGCTGGTTGAGGTTCTCGCGCTCGAACAGGTCGAGGTTGGCGAGGCCCACGGCGGCCGACACCGGGTGGCCGCCGAAGGTGTAGCCGTGCAGGAAGGTGTTGTCGCCCTTGTAGAACGGCTCGGCGAGGCGGTCGGAGACGATGCAGGCGCCTATGGGGGAGTAGCCCGAGGTCATGCCCTTGGCGCAGGTGATCATGTCCGGGACGTAGCCGAACTTGTCGCAGGCGAACGTCGTGCCGAGGCGGCCGAAGGCGCAGATGACCTCGTCCGAGACCAGCAGGACGTCGTACTTGTCGCAGATCTCGCGGACCCGCTGGAAGTAGCCGGGCGGCGGCGGGAAGCAGCCGCCTGCGTTCTGTACCGGCTCCAGGAAGACCGCGGCGACGGTGTCGGGGCCCTCGAAGAGGATCTGCTGCTCGATCTGGTCGGCGGCCCAGCGGCCGAAGGCCTCGGGGTCGTCGCCGAAGATCGGGGCGCGGTAGATGTTGGTGTTCGGGACCTTGTGCGCGCCCGGCACCAGCGGCTCGAACGGGGCCTTGAGGCCCGGCAGTCCGGTGATGGACAGGGCGCCCTGCGGGGTGCCGTGGTAGGCGACCGCGCGGGAGATGACCTTGTACTTGGTGGGCTTGCCGGTCAGCTTGAAGTACTGCTTGGCGAGCTTCCAGGCGGTCTCGACGGCCTCGCCGCCGCCGGTGGTGAAGAAGACCTTGTTCAGATCGCCGGGCGCCTCGTCGGCGAGACGCTCCGCCAGCTCGACGGCCTTGGGGTGGGCGTAGGACCACACCGGGAAGAACGCCAGCTCCTGCGCCTGCTTGAAGGCGGTCTCGGCGAGCTCCGTGCGGCCGTGACCGGCCTGGACCACGAACAGACCGGCGAGACCGTCGAGGTAGCGCCTGCCCTTGTCGTCGTAGATGTGGGTGCCCTCGCCCCGGACGATGGTCGGGACGGGGGAGTTCTCGTACGAGGACATGCGGGTGAAGTGCATCCACAGGTGGTCGTACGCGGTGCGGCTGAGGTCCTTTGAGCTCACGGTTATCGGGTTCCCCACATATAGGTCTGCTTCTTGAGCTTGAGGTAGACGAAGCTCTCGGTGGAGCGCACTCCGGGGATGGCCCGGATGCGTTTGTTGATGACGTCCAGGAGGTGGTCGTCGTCCTCGCAGACGATCTCCACCATCAGGTCGAAGGAGCCTGCGGTCATCACCACGTACTCGCATTCGGACATGGCGGTCAGCGCGTCCGCCACGGACTCCACGTCGCCTTCGACGTGGATGCCGACCATCGCCTGCCGGCGGAAGCCCACGGTGAGCGGGTCCGTGACGGCGACGATCTGCATCACGCCCTGGTCGAGCAGCTTCTGGACGCGTTGACGCACGGCCGCCTCGGACAGGCCGACGGCCTTGCCGATCGCGGCGTACGGCCGGCGCCCGTCCTCCTGAAGCTGCTCGATGATGGCGAGGGACACGGCATCCAGCTGGGGAGTGCCGCTCCTGGACTCACGGGAGTCCCTGGGGTCTGCGCTTCGACTGGCCACGCGCTCACTCTGCACGACGTCTCGACAGTTCCGCAAGGCTGCATCAATGAAATTCGTTGTTTACGAGACTGAGACCTGCGGATTTCGCAGCCTTACGGCGAGCAGGGGTGTTGAAAACGTGGGTCTGCAGATTAGGGTGGGTGTCTCAGTGATTGGACACGTCGAACTTGACAGGAGGCCGGCAGTGAGCACCGAGCTGCGTCGTCTGCGCAACTACATCAACGGTGAGTTCCGGGACGCCGCCGACGGGCGGACCACCGAGGTGGTCAACCCCGCGACGGGGGAGGCGTACGCGACCGCGCCGCTGTCCGGGCAGGCGGACGTGGACTCCGCCATGGCGGCCGCCGCCGCTGCCTTCCCCGGCTGGCGCGACACGACCCCTGCCGACCGTCAGAAGGCCCTCCTGAAGATCGCGGACGCGTTCGAGGAGCGCGCCGAGGAACTGATCGCGGCCGAGGTGGAGAACACGGGCAAGCCGACCGGGCTGACCCGCTCCGAGGAGATTCCTCCGATGGTCGACCAGATCCGCTTCTTCGCGGGCGCGGCCCGGATGCTGGAGGGGCGCAGCGCCGGCGAGTACATGGAGGGGATGACCTCCATCGTCCGCCGTGAGCCGGTCGGCGTCTGCGCGCAGGTCGCGCCGTGGAACTACCCGATGATGATGGCCGTATGGAAGTTCGCCCCGGCGATCGCGGCCGGCAACACCGTGGTGCTGAAGCCCTCGGACACCACGCCCGCCTCCACGGTCCTGATCGCGGAGATCATCGGCTCGATCCTGCCCAAGGGCGTCTTCAACGTCATCACCGGCGACCGTGACACGGGCCGCATGATGGTCGAGCACCCGACCCCGGCCATGGCCTCCATCACCGGCTCGGTCCGCGCGGGCATGTCCGTCGCCGAGTCCGCGTCCAAGGACGTCAAGCGCGTCCATCTGGAGCTGGGCGGCAAGGCGCCGGTCGTCGTCTTCGACGACACCGACATCGCCAAGGCCGTCGAGGACATCTCGGTGGCGGGCTTCTTCAACGCCGGCCAGGACTGTACGGCCGCCACCCGCGTCCTCGTCCAGGAGGCCATCCACGACGAGTTCGTCGCCGCGCTGGCCAAGGCCGCCGCCGAGACGAAGACCGGGCAGCCCGACGACGAGGACGTCCTGTACGGGCCGCTCAACAACCCCAGCCAGCTCAAGCAGGTCTCCGGCTTCATCGAGCGCCTGCCCGCCCACGCCAAGGTCGAGACGGGTGGCCACCAGGTCGGCGAGAAGGGCTACTTCTACGCGCCGACCGTCGTCTCCGGCCTCAAGCAGGACGACGAGATCATCCAGAAGGAGGTCTTCGGCCCCGTCATCACCGTCCAGTCCTTCTCCGACGAGGAGCAGGCGGTGGAGTGGGCCAACGGCGTCGAGTACGCCCTCGCCTCCTCGGTGTGGACCAAGGACCACGGCCGCGCGATGCGGATGTCCAAGAACCTCGACTTCGGCTGTGTGTGGATCAACACCCACATCCCGCTGGTCGCCGAGATGCCGCACGGCGGCTTCAAGAAGTCCGGCTACGGCAAGGACCTGTCGGCGTACGGCTTCGACGACTACACCCGCATCAAGCACGTGATGACGTCGCTCGACTGAGTGACCGAGTGACCGAGTCAGCTGAGTGGCTGAAGGCCTGTCGGCCTCAAGCCCGCGGCCCCGGACGGGAGATGACCGTCCCGGGGCCGCCGTCTTTCCCCTGCCAGACGGTGATCGACAGGGTGTCGACCCCGCGCGGGCCTGCTCGACGCAGCGTCGATTGTGGGCACGCGGCACGCCCCGGCATGCTGCCCCCATGCCCCTCGCACCCAGGACGTCCCCCCTCTCGCGCCGCAGCCTGCTGCGCGTGCTCGGCTCGGGCGCGGCACTGGCCGGTCTCGCCGGCTGTGGAGTGCCCGCCGCGTATGTGGCTCCCGGCGACCGTGCCGTCGCCGATGTCTCCGTCACCGACAAGCGGCTGACCTGGGCGAACTGGCCGCTGTACATCGATACGGACGACGACGACTCGACGCGGCGGCCCACCCTGCAGGCCTTCGGCAAGCGCACCGGGATCTCCGTCGACTATGTCGAGGAGATCAACGACAACGACGAGTTCTTCGGCAAGATCAGCCCCGCGCTGATGAACCATCAGCGCACCGGCCGTGACCTCGTCGTCATCAGTGACTGGATGTGCGCGCGGTTCGTCCGCCTCGGCTGGGTCCAGGAGATGGACCGCGCCCGCCAGCCGCATGTCACGAAATACCTCGACCCGCTGCTGCGTTCACCCGCCTTCGACCCCGGCCGCAGGTTCACCGTGCCGTGGCAGTCCGGCATCACCGGTATCGCCTACGACCGCCGCAGGCTCGGCCGGGAGATCCGACAGGTCTCCGACCTGTGGGCGAGCGACCTCAAGGGCCGGGTGACGCTGCTGTCGGGCCTCGACGAGGCGTTCGCGCTGCTGATGCAGGGCAACGGCGTCGACATCACCCGGTGGACGGCCGACGACTTCCACACGGTGTGCGACCAGGTCGAGTCGTCCGTGCACGGCGGCCGGATCCGCCGCTTCACCGGCAACGACTACACCAAGGACCTGGTCAGCGGTGATGTGCTGGCCTGCCAGGCGTACTCCGGCGACGTGATCCAGCTCCAGGCGGACAACCCCGACATCCGCTTCGTCGTCCCCGAGGAGGGCGCCGAGCTCTGGTCGGACTCGCTGATGGTCCCGAACCGGGCCACGCACAAGGCGAACGCCGAGAGCCTGATCGACTACTACTTCGAGCCCGAGGCCGCAGCGGAGCTGGCCGCCTGGGTGAACTACGTCTGCCCGGTCCCGGCCGCCCGGGACGTCCTCGCGGCGTCCAAGGACAAGGACACCGCGGCCCTGGCCGAGAACCCGCTGATCTTCCCCGACGACGAGATGCGCGCACACCTCGCGGTCGCGAGGGACATCACACCGAAGGAACGGGCGGAGTTCACCAAGCGGTGGAACGGGATCGTGGGGCTGTAGGCGCGAGGGCCCGCACGCCGCCAAGAAGCTGTTCCCGGGCCAGACTTGCCCGCCCGCCTGACTTTGCCTGTTCTTTACAACCTGCCCCGTCGCCCCCTCGTCTCTCCCCTCGATCCGTGACCCGGCCCGCCCCGACAGCGGGCGGGCCGGCCGACGAAGGAGAGCGATTCATGCGCCGAACTGTTCTGAGCGCCACGGCACTTGCGTGCGCCGCCGTGCTGGCGGGCACGGTGCCCGCGTTCGCCGACGGGGCGAGCCCGGTCCCCAGCCCCCGGGAGAGCGTCACCGCTTCACCCGCCCCGGCCGAGTCCACCGCCCCGAGCGCCGAGCCGACCCGGGCGCCCGCCGAGGGCCAGGTGTCGGTCGTACCGAGGGAGGCGCCCGACACCGGTGTGGCACCGGCGCAGGACGGCTCCGGAGCGCAGACGGGGCTGATCGGCGGGGCCGCCGCCGCGGTGTTCGCCGCCGGTGGAGCCGTGTTTCTCGTACGTCGCCGGCGGGCGACCGGGGCGTGAACCCGCCCTCCAGGCGGGCATTCGTCACCGCGGCGACGGCGTCGCTGCTCGTGAGCTGCGCCGGCCACCGGGCGGACCCGGAGACGGGATCCGGCCCCCGCAGCACGCCGACGCGGTCGCGCACTCCCGTGAACGCGGCTCGTGCCGTGGGGCGTTCGGTCCCGGTCGGGCTGCGGATACCGGTCCTTGGGGTCGACACCCCCGTCATCCGGCTGGGGCTGGCCCCCGACGGCAGCATGGAGGTGCCTCCGGTCACGGCGCACGACCGCGCGGGCTGGTACCGCCACTCGCCGACGCCGGGCCAGGTCGGCCCGTCGGTGATCGTCGGTCATGTCACGGTCGGCGCCTACGGGGACGGAGTCTTCCGTCACCTCGCCCGGCTGCGGCGGGGCGAGCGGATCGTGGCGCGTCTGGCGGAGGGGGCGGCGCCGGAGTTCGCCGTGACCGCCGTACGGACGGTTCCGAAGGCGGACTTCCCGGCCGACGAGGTCTACGGGGACGTGGACCGTCCGGAGTTGCGGCTCATCACCTGCGGCGGCCCCCGTACCGGTGACGGCTACCCCGACAACGTGATCGTCTTCGCCGCGCTGTCCTCCGCGGGCCCCTGACCCGCCGTCCACCCTCACCCCGGGCCGCGGAACCCATGCCGCCGGCCCGGGGTCTTCCCCCACGAGCTCCCACGAGCTCCCACGAGCCCCCACGAGCATGGAGAGTGTTGAAACGGTCCCGCGAGAAGGCCGCGTCCGAACTGTTCGCCGCCCTCTACCCGCGCCTCGCCGGCTGGTGCCGCCGTCTTGTCGACGACGACGAGACGGCCCATGAGATCGCCTCGGAGGCGTTCACCCGGCTCTGGGCCCGCTGGACGGCCGTCGCGGAGCCGCGCGGCTTCCTGTACGTCACCGCGGCCAACCTCGTCCGTGACCACTGGCGCAAGCTCGAACGGGAACGCAGTGCCGTGCGCCGCGCCACCACCGAGGCCGCCGTACGCCCGCCGCCCGAACAGGCCGATCCGTCGGTACGTCTGCTCGTGCAGGCCCTGCCGGAACGGCTGCGCGTCCCGATCCTGCTGCACTACTACGCTGACATGCCGGTCAGAGAGGTGTCCGTGCTGACCGGGCGCAAGGAAGGAACCGTCAAGGCCGACCTCCACGCGGCCCGCGAACTGCTCCGCGCCCACCTGAGGAGAAGTCTTGATCACACACTCTGACGAGGGTCCGGACTTCGACCCCGACGACCCCCTCGCCGTCATCCTGCGGCCCGCCTCCGACTACCTCGGACCGCCCGTCGGCCGCTACGAGGCGATCCGCCGCCGTGCGTCGCGCCGCCGGCTGCTGCGCACCGCGGCGGGAGCGGGCGTGGCCTGCGCGGTCGCGGCATGCATCATGCTGCCGCTGCGCCTGGCGGCACCCGACGCACCCGTGTCCCCGGCGGTTCCCCTGGCCCCGCCGCCCGCGAGCACCCCCTCGGCCCCGCCGGCTTCCCCGGAGCCGGTCCGCCCCCGGCCCACGGAGCGGACCGCAACCCCGAGCCCCGCCACCTCGGAGAGCCCGACCCGCCGTCCGTCGCCATCCCGGACCTCGACTCCGGCCGAGACCCCGACGGCACCGCCCACGGTCTCGGACGAGCCGCCCAGGGTCTTTGACGAGCCGTCCGCCGTGCGGGAGCCGTGACGTCGCAGGTCGCCGGTGCCCTGCAGGACAGCCCCTCCGGAGTGACATGAGCCCGAAGGGCCGGCGCGCCGGGCCACGTTGGGGCGCGGCCCGGTTTTGAACGTGTTCAATTAACGGCGTACGCTCGGGGCATGAGCGACAGAGCCGCCCTTCTCAAGGGCATCCGCGCATGGCTGGCCCTCTTCGTCGTCTGCCTGGTGCTCAGCGGCGCCACGGCCTTCCCGCTGGTGCACGAACTGCGCTGGACCGAGGACCTGCTCCGGGCCCTGTCCGTCCCGGAGCATCTGCCCGGCCTCATGGACTGGATCGAGCACGTCCGGCGCGGCCTCGACGCCACCGACGCCGCATACCCCTTCGTGCTCTACGGCACCGACTGGCTGGCCTTCGCGCACCTCGTCATCGCCGTCGCCTTCTACGGCCCCTACCGCGACCCCGTCCGCAACATCTGGGTCGTCGAGTTCGGGATGATCGCCTGCGCCGGGATCATCCCGCTCGCGCTGATCTGCGGGCCGATCCGCGAGATCCCCTTCTGGTGGAGCGTGATCGACATGTCGTTCGGGGTGTTCGGGGTGATCCCGCTGTACGTCGTACGGAAGAAGATCAAGCGGTTGGCGAGGATGACCCCGGACCCGGTACCGGCCACGGCCACGGCCACGTGAAGGATCAAGAGGGGGCGCACAAACCGTTGTCCCGGAAGCCTCCGGATGCCGGCGCCCCAGCGGTCCCTTGCGCTGCTGCTAGGCGCGGTCGCGCAGCGCGCACAGGGTGCCGATGCGGTTCGTGGTGATCGAGTCGACGCCGGCGTCGAGGAGTCGGCGCATGGAGCGGCGGGTGTCGGGGGTCCAGACGGAGAGCAGATAGCCGTCGCGGTGGACCCGGGCGGCGAGCCCCGGGTCCACCAGGCCGAAGCGGTAGTTGAGCCAGCGCGGACGCACCGCGTCCAGCAGCGCGGGCCGCGGCGGCGCCAGCGTCGTCCAGGTCAGCGCTATCTCGGCGGCCGGGGCGGCGGCGCGTACGGCGAGCATGGCCGGGGCGCCCGCGCAGTAGTACACACGGTCCTCGGCCCCGCACTCGCGCACCGTGTCCACCACCCGGCGCACCGCCCGCGCGTCCGGCGTCCCCGGGAGGTCGAGCAGCACCCGGCCCCCGTGGGTCGCGGTCAGTGCCTGCGCCAGGGTCGGCACGCCGCCGTCCGTCAGCCCGCGCACCTCGTCCGCCGACAGCGAGCGCAGCGGCCGGTCCAGCTCCCACAGCCGCTTCAGCGTCTCGTCGTGCAGCAGCACGGGCACGCCGTCACGGGTGAGCCGTACGTCGATCTCGACCGCGTCCGCGCCCTGCCGGAGCGCGGACCGCAGCGAGTCGAGCGTGTTCTCGCGGAAACGGTAGGGGTCGCCGCGGTGGGCCACGGCCGTCAGGTTCTTCTCGCGGTCCATCGTCCGGCGGTCCATCGTCTCGCGGTCCGTCGTCTCGGCGTGCATCGTCTCGGGGTGCCTCGTCGTGGCCATCACGGGGCGAGCCAGGCCGCGGTGTACGTGTCGATCTCGTTCCTGATGCGGGCCTTGCCGTCCTCGTCGAGGAAGGACGCCTCGACCGCGTTCTTGGCCAGGTCCGCCAGGCCCCGCTCGTCGAGGTCGAGGAGCCGGGCGGCCACCGCGTACTCGTTGTTGAGGTCGGTGCCGAACATCGGCGGGTCGTCGGAGTTGATGGTCACCAGGACCCCGGCCCGCACGAACTCGTTGATCGGGTGCTCGTCGAGCGTGGGGACCGCGCGCGTGGCGATATTGGAGGTCGGGCAGACCTCCAGCGCGATGCGGTGCTCGGCGAGGTGCGCGAGCAGCTCGGGGTCCTGCGCGGAACTCGTGCCGTGACCGATGCGCTCGGCGCGCAGGTCGACCAGCGCGTCCCACACGGTCTGCGGCCCGGTGGTCTCGCCCGCGTGCGGCACCGACCGCAGGCCGGCGGCGATCGCCCGGTCGAAGTACGGCCTGAACTGCGGCCGGGGTACGCCGACCTCCGGCCCGCCGAGACCGAAGGAGACCAGCCCCTCCGGACGCAGCCGGTCGTCGGTGGCCAGCCGCGTGGTCTCCTCGGCCGACTCCAGACCGGCCTCGCCCGGGATGTCGAAGCACCAGCGCAGTACGGTCCCGAACTCGGCCTCGGCCGCCTTGCGGGCGTCCTCGATCGCGTCCATGAAGGCACGCTCGTCGATGCCGCGCCGGGTCGAGGAGAACGGGGTGATGGTCAGCTCGGCGTAGCGCACCTGCTGCCGGGCCATGTCCCGGGCCACCTCGTAGGTCAGCAGCCGTACGTCCTCCGGCGTGCGGATCAGGTCCACGACGGACAGGTACACGTCGATGAAGTGGGCGAAGTCGGTGAAGGTGAAGTAGTCGGCCAGGGCCTCGGGATCGCTGGGCACCTTGGAGTCGGGGTGGCGTGCGGCCAGCTCGGAGACGATCCGGGGGGAGGCGGAGCCGACGTGGTGCACATGCAGTTCGGCCTTGGGCAGCGACGCGATGAAGGCGTGCAGGTCGCGCGGTACGCGAGCGTCGACGAGGTGGTCGGTCAAGGTTCCTCCCCGGGAACGGCGTCCGGGCCCGGAATGCGGCGGGACGCGGGTGATCGGCTGATCGATGACTCGGGGATCATCGTAGGCCGAGGCTTCGCGGGCCGTGCTCGGCCCTCACCTCGGCCGATCAGGAGCCGCCGCTCCTCTGCGACATGGCCCGCCGGACAGGCCCTAGCATGACGGGACGTTCAACAGAGGGGATCCCGCGCATGTCCGACGACGCGCAGACGCCGCCCAGGGTGCCGCTGAGCAAGCCGGACCAGGCCGGCGGCGGGGCCGCGCCGGTGCCGCAGCCCTGGGCGCCGCCGGTGAACGACGGCTCCGTGGGACCAGGGGCGACCATCGCCGACACGGCTTCACCGACTCCGCACACCCCCTCCGTGCACGACCAGCAGACGGTCACCTCGCTCCCCGGCGTGGACGGCTCGCCGGCTCCCCGGCCGTGGGCATCCCCGTTCACCCCTCTCGCCCCCTCGGCACCGGCGAACGGCTCGGCCGGCAATCCCTTCGCCCCGCCCGCTCCTTCCGCACCGGCGAACGGCTCCGCCGGCAACCCGTTCGTCCCGCCCGCCCCCTCCGCGCCCGTGGGCGGCCCGGCCGGTCCCTTCGCGCCCCCCGTCGGCCCGTCCTACGCCCAGGGTGAGCCGGTGCCCCCGCCGCCGATCTCCCCGGACGGCCCCGGCCAGGTGCCCTACGGCTATCCGGGCGGCTACGGCTACCCCTCCCAGCCCTCCTACGGCGGCGGAGCCCACGGTCCGCAGTCCCAGGGCGCCGGGGCGTACTACGGCTGGCCCGGTATGACGCCCGTGCCGAGCAACGGGCTGGGCACGGCCGGTCTCGTGATCGGCATCATCTCGGCCGTCGTCTTCTGCCTGTGGCCGATCGCGATCCTGCTGGGCATCATGGCCGTGGTCTTCGGCATGATCGGCCGCGGCAAGGCCCACCGCGGTGAGGCGACCAACCCGGGTCAGGCGCTCGCCGGAATCATCTGCGGAGCGGCGGGTATCGTCCTCGGCCTGGTGATGATCGCGTTCTTGATAGCGACCTGACACGGTGCGGGCCACGGCGGGGGCACCCGCAGACCGGCCCCGTCAGACAGCCCCCTCCCGCAGTGTCGTCCGCGCCTCCATCAGCGCGAACCCCAGCAGATTCGGCCCCCGCCACCGCTCCGGGTCTGTCGCCCTCTCGTCGTCCGCGGCCAGACCGATGCCCCATACCCGGTCCACGGGGCTCGCCTCCACCAGCACCCGCTCACCCGTGCCGAGCAGAAACGCCCGCAGCGCGGGATCGGAGGCGAACTTCCGTACATTGCCCTCGGCGACGATCCCGAACCGCTCGCGCTCCCATATCGCCTCGTCGAAGCCCCGCACAAGCCGCCCGGCCTTCTTCGCCTCGGCGGGATGCTCCGCGGCCAGCACCCGCCGCTCCGCCTCCGCGTCCTCGAAAAGCCGCGCCTTGGCCGCCATCATCCAGTGCTCGGCCGTCGCATAGGTGACCGAGCCGACCGCGAACGGCGACGGCCACCACTGACTCAGACAGCTCGCGCCGACACTGCCGTCCGGCCGCGGCCGGTGTCCCCAGAAGTACAGGTATTTGATCCTCGCCCCCGCGCGGACCTCCCTGACCAGGGCATCCCGTGAATCGATCTTCCCCGTGATCCTTTCCATGCATGCGAGTCTGGCAGCCACCACTGACACTCCGTCCCCCCTTTTCGACGCCGACTCGACACCTGGTCGACAGATTCCGTCGCGTAACCAAAAGGCAACAACGGAATCACTTGTTGGATGCCCTCTCCTCTGTCAGGATCGGCACTCAAATCGAGCTGGAGCTACGCCATCCGTCTCCGGGAACGCGGGACGACGGCGGAGGAGAGCGACATGCAGAACCCGGACCGATTTCCGGCCCAGGAACGATTCGCGGACGGCGCGCAGTACATCGCGGGCCGCCTGACCAAGGGCACCTCCGGTCGCACACACACGGTCGTCGACCCGGCCACCGGCGAGGCCGTCCTCAGCTATGAGCTGGCCGGCACCGACGACGTGGACTCCGCCGTCGCCGCCGCCCGCGAGGCCTTCCCGGGCTGGGCCGCCGCCACCCCCGGCGAACGCTCGGACGCCCTGCACCGCTTCGCGGCCGTGCTCGCCGAGCGTGCCGAGGACTTCGCCCGCGCCGAGTCACTCCAGTGCGGCAAGCCGCTGAAGCTGACCCGCGAGTTCGATGTTCCCGGCACCATCGACAACACCGCCTTCTTCGCCGGTGCCGCCCGGCATCTGCAGGGGCAGTCGGCGGGCGAGTACTCCGGCGACCACACCTCGTACGTCCGCCGCGAGCCCATCGGTGTCGTCGGCTCCATCGCGCCCTGGAACTACCCCCTCCAGATGGCCGCCTGGAAGATCCTCCCGGCGATCGCAGCGGGCAACACCATCGTGCTCAAGCCCGCCGAGCTCACCCCGCTGACCTCGCTGATGTTCGCCCGGGCCGCGACGGACGCCGGTATCCCGGACGGGGTGATCAACATCGTCACCGGCACCGGCAGGGAGGCCGGCGAGCACCTCGTCGGGCACCCCGATGTGGTCATGACCTCCTTCACCGGCTCCACCGCCGTCGGAAAGCGTGTCGCCGAGATCGCCACCGCCACCGTCAAGCGGCTCCACCTGGAACTGGGCGGCAAGGCGCCCTTCGTGGTCTTCGACGACGCCGATCTGGAGGCGGCGGTCAACGGCGCGGTCGCGGGCGCGCTCATCAACACCGGCCAGGACTGCACGGCCGCCACGCGCGCGTATGTGCAGCGGCCCCTCTACGAGGCGTTCGTCGAGAAGACGGCGGCCCTCATGGAAACCGTCCGTCTCGGCGACCCGTTCGCGACGGGCACCGACCTCGGTCCCCTGATCTCGCACGTCCAGCGTGACCGCGTGGCCGGTTTCGTCGACCGGGCGCGTGGCTACGCGCGCGTGGTCACGGGCGGTGAGGCGCCCCAGGGCGACCTCAAGAGCGGTGCGTACTACCGTCCCACCCTGATCGCGGACGCTGCTCAGGACAGCGAGGTCGTACAGTCAGAAGTCTTCGGACCGGTTCTGGTCGTGCTGCCGTACGACAGCGACGACGAGGGCATCCGGCTGGCCAACGACACCCCGTACGGCCTCGCCGCCTCCGCCTGGACCCGTGACGTCTACCGGGCGAACCGCGCGACCCGCGAGATCAAGGCGGGCTGCGTGTGGGTCAACGACCACATTCCGATCATCAGCGAGATGCCGCACGGCGGATACAAGGCATCCGGCTTCGGCAAGGACATGTCCTCGTATTCGTTCGAGGAATACACACAGATCAAGCACGTAATGTTCGACAACACCGAGGTGGCCGAGAAGGACTGGCACCGCACGATCTTCGGGGACCGGACGTAGCCGCCACCCGGCGGTAGCCGGACATCGGCCTCAGGCAGCTACGCCCGGCGGTGCACAGACCGCCAGAATCCCGGCCACCTCATCCCTCCCGAAAGGGCACAAGCGCATGGAGCAGTACGAGCCCGACCGCCTGTCCCCGGCCCAAGTGGCCGCCATGCGGCGCAGCTTCCGCAACGGCAGGGCTTCCCTCACCCGCCGTTCGCTGCTGCGCGCCTCCGCAGGCGGCGCGCTTGCGGCCGGCGGACTGGGCGCCCTGAGCGCCTGCGGCATTCCCGCGGCGGGCAACACCGAGGGCGGCGTCTCCGCGGACGACCGCTCGGCGCAGGAGAAGAGCGTCAACTTCTCCAACTGGACCGAGTACATGGACGTCGACGAGAGCGAGCGGCACCACCCCACGCTCGACCAGTTCACCCGGCGGACCGGCATCAAGGTCAAGTACACCGAGGACATCAACGACAACGTCGAGTTCTTCGGCAAGATCAAGCCGCAGCTGGCGGCGGGCCAGGACACCGGCCGCGACATCATCGTCCTCACCGACTGGCTCGCGGCCCGGCTGATCCGTCTGGGCTGGGTGCAGAAGCTGGACCCGTCCAACCTGCCGCACGCCTACGCCAACCTGTCCGCGCAGTTCCGTGACCCCGACTGGGACCCGGGCCGCGCCTACTCGTACGTCTGGCAGGGCATCTCCACGGTCATCGCCTACAACAAGAAGGCGCTCGACGGTGTCGAGGTGAAGTCGGTGTCCGACCTGCTCGACAACGCCAAGCTCAAGGGGCGCGTCGGCTTCCTGTCGGAGATGCGGGACAGCATGGGCATGACGCTGCTCGACATGGGCAAGGACCCGGCGAACTTCACCGCCGACGACTACGACGCGGCGATCGCCCGGATCCAGAAGGCCGTCGACAAGGGCCAGATCCGCCGGTTCACCGGCAACGACTACACCTCCGACCTGACCAGCGGCGACTTCGCCGCCTGCATAGCCTGGGCCGGTGACGTCGTGCAGCTCAAGGCGGACAGCCCGGACATCGACTTCCTGATCCCGGACAGCGGGTACATGACGTCGACCGACAACATGCTGATCCCCAACAAGGCCCGTCACAAGACGAATGCCGAGCGGCTCATCGACTTCTACTACGAGCCGAGGCCGGCCGCCGAGCTCGCCGCGTACATCAACTACGTCTGTCCGGTCGACGGGGTGAAGACCGAACTGGAGAAGATCGACAAGGATGCGGCGAACAACCCGCTGATCATCCCCGACAAGGCCATGGCCGCCAAGTCGCACGCCTTCCGCTCACTGAGCTCGAAGGAAGAGACGGCCTTTGAAGAGAAGTTCGCGAAGCTGACTGGGGCGTGATCACCGTGACGAACAAGACCGACCACGGCGGCGACGTCCGCCTCACCGGAATCAGCAAGACCTACGGCTCCTTCACCGCCGTACACCCGCTGGACCTGACCGTGCCGCAGGGCTCCTTCTTCGCGCTGCTCGGAGCGTCCGGCTGCGGCAAGACGACCACCCTGCGCATGATCGCGGGCCTGGAGGAACCCTCCTCCGGCACCGTCTTCCTCGGCGACCAGGAGGTGACCCATCTGCCGCCGTACAAGCGGCCCGTGAACACGGTATTCCAGTCGTACGCCCTCTTCCCGCACCTCGACATCTTCGAGAACGTCGCCTTCGGTCTGCGCCGGCGCGGCATCAAGTCGGTGAAGAAGCAGGTCGAGGACATGCTCGACCTGGTGCAGCTCGGCGAGCAGGCCCGTAAGAAACCCCACCAGCTCTCCGGCGGCCAGCAGCAGCGGGTGGCGGTGGCCCGCGCGCTGATCAACCACCCCAAGGTGCTTCTCCTCGACGAGCCCCTCGGCGCCCTCGACCTCAAACTGCGCCGCCAGATGCAGCTGGAGCTCAAGCGCATCCAGACCGAGGTCGGCATCACCTTCGTGCATGTCACGCACGACCAGGAGGAGGCCATGACCATGGCCGACACGGTCGCCGTGATGAACGCGGGCCGTGTCGAACAGCTGGGCTCGCCGACCGACCTCTACGAGAACCCGCAGACCACGTTCGTCGCCAACTTCCTCGGCACCTCGAACCTGATCGAGGCCGAGGTCGACTCCAAGACCAACGGCGACATCGTCCTCAAGGCGGGCGGCGCCGGCAAGCTGGTGCTGCCCGAGGCGCGGTGTTCCGCCCCGACGACGACCGGCGGCAGGGTGCTGGTGGGCGTCCGCCCGGAGAAGATCTCCCTCACCCACGCCGACGAGGCGGGTGAGATACCCGAGGGCCGCAACCGGATCACCGGCAGGATCGCCGACTCCAGCTTCATCGGCGTCTCCACGCAGTACGTCATCGACAGCCCCGTCTGTCCCGAGTTCGAGGTCTACGCCCAGAACATCGACCGCGACGCCCGGCTCGTGCCCGGCGCCGAGGTCGTCCTGCACTGGAACCCGGCGCACACCTTCGGGCTGGACGCGGCCCAGTCCCTGCTTGCTGGGACAGTGGACTCCGCCGGCATCGACGAACAGGCGGCGGTGTGATGGCGACCCTCACCGAGGCGCCACCGCCTCTGACCCCGACCGCTCCCGAGGAGACGCCGCCGCGCAAACGCGGCCGGCTGGTGCCGTACTGGCTGCTGCTGCCCGGCATCCTGTGGCTGCTGATCTTCTTCGCGCTGCCGATGATCTACCAGGCCTCCACGTCCGTGCAGACGGGCTCCCTGGAGGAGGGCTACAAGGTCACCTGGCACCTCAGCACCTACTGGGACGCGTTGTCCGAGTACTACCCGCAGTTCCTGCGCTCGGTGCTCTACGCGGGCTCGGCGACCGTGCTGTGTCTGATCCTCGGCTATCCGCTCGCGTATCTGATCGCGTTCCGCGCCGGCCGCTGGCGCAACCTGATCATGATCCTGGTGATCGCACCGTTCTTCACCAGCTTCCTGATCCGCACGCTCGCCTGGAAGACGATCCTCGCGGACGGCGGCCCGGTCGTCGGCGCCCTCAACACGCTGCACGTCCTGGACGTCACCAGCTGGCTCGGCATGACCTCCGGCGACCGTGTCCTCGCCACACCGCTCGCGGTGGTGTGCGGTCTGACGTACAACTTCCTGCCGTTCATGGTCCTGCCGCTCTACACCTCGCTGGAGCGCATCGACGTACGGCTCCACGAGGCGGCGGGCGACCTGTACGCCAAGCCGGTCACGACGTTCCGCAGGGTCACCTTCCCGCTGTCGATGCCGGGCGTGGTCTCCGGCACGCTGCTGACCTTCATCCCGGCGGCCGGCGACTACGTCAACGCGGACCTGCTCGGCTCCACGGACACCCGCATGGTCGGCAACGTCATCCAGACGCAGTTCCTGCGCATTCTGGACTACCCGACGGCCGCGGCGCTCTCGTTCATCCTGATGGCCGCGATCCTCATTATGGTCACGCTCTACATCCGCAAGTCCGGCACGGAGGATCTGGTTTAAATGGCCTTCGTCAACTGGCTCAAGCGCAATCTCGTCGTCATCGCGGGACTGGTGACACTCGGATATCTGCTCCTGCCGAACGTCGTGGTGACGGTGTTCTCCTTCAATCAGCCGAAGGGGCGCTTCAACTACGAATGGCAGCAGTTCTCCACGGCCGCCTGGCAGGACCCGTGTGGCGTCGCCGACATGTGCGGCTCGCTGTCGGTCAGCCTTCAGATCGCCCTCTGGGCGACGGTCGGCGCCACCCTCCTCGGCACGATGATCGCCTTCGCGCTGGTCCGCTACCGCTTCCGCGCGCGGGGCGCCGTGAACTCGCTGATCTTCATGCCGATGGCGATGCCCGAGGTCGTGATGGCGGCCTCGCTGCTCACCTTGTTCCTCAACATGGGCGCTCAGCTCGGCTTCTGGACGATCCTCATCGCCCACATCATGTTCTGCCTCAGCTTCGTCGTGACGGCCGTGAAGGCGCGCGTCATGTCGATGGACCCGAGGCTGGAACAGGCCGCTCAGGACCTGTACGCCGGACCGCTCCAGACCTTCCTCCGGGTCACCCTGCCCATCGCGGCACCGGGAATCGCCGCGGGTGCGTTGCTCGCCTTCGCGCTCTCCTTCGACGATTTCATCATCACCAACTTCAACGCGGGCTCGACGGTCACCTTCCCCATGTTCGTGTGGGGATCGGCGCAGCGCGGTACGCCCGTTCAGATCAATGTCATCGGTACGGCCATGTTCCTCGTCGCCGTTCTGCTCGTCCTGGCCTCGATGGTCGTCAGCAATCGCCGTAACCGGCAGAAGGCATAACCGCAAGCATCCTGTGGGGAGTTGAAATCATGGCCCCAAGCGCCATGAACCGTTGGACAACGTCTCTTTCCGAAGCCCGGCCGGTCCCGTACTGGCTGGAAGACCCCGGCAAGCCCCACCCCGAGCCCGCGCTCACCGGCGCCGAGACCTGTGACCTGCTGGTCGTCGGCGGCGGCTACAGCGGACTGTGGACCGCACTCAACGCCAAGGAGCGCGATCCGCAGCGGGACGTGGTGCTGCTCGAAGGCCGCGAGGCGGGCTGGGCCGCCTCGGGCCGCAACGGCGGCTTCTGCGCCGCCTCCCTCACCCACGGCCTGCCCAACGGCCTGACCCGGTGGCCGGACGAGATCCGCAAGCTGGAGGAACTGGGCGCGCGCAATCTCGACGAGATCGAGAAGGCGGTCGCCCGGCACTCCCTGGACTGCGACTTCGAGCGCACCGGCGAGATCGACGTCGCCACCGAACCCCATCAGGCCGGGGAACTGCGCGACTGGTACGCCGAGATGGAGCGCCAGGGCCTCGCCGACGGCACCGAGTTCCTGGACCGGGAGGCGGTCCGGGAGCAGGTCGACTCACCGACATTCCTGGCCGGGCTGTACGACCGCCGGGGCGTGGCCATGCTGCACCCCGCCAAACTCGCCTGGGGCCTCAAGCGCGCCTGCCTCGGCCTCGGCGTCCGCATCTACGAGCACACGCCCGCCCTCAGCCTGAAGCCGTACGGTGCCGGGATGGCCGTACGCACCCCGTACGGCCAGGTCCGCGCACGCCGGGTGGCGCTCGGCACGAACATCTTCCCGAACCTGGTCAAGCGGGTCCGCGCCTACACGGTCCCGGTCTACGACTACGCGCTGATGACCGAGCCGCTGACCGCCGGCCAACTGGCGTCCGTCGGCTGGCGGAACCGCCAGGGACTCGGGGACTCGGCGAACCAGTTCCACTACTTCCGGCTGTCCGCCGACAACCGGATCCTGTGGGGCGGCTACGACGCCATCTATCCGTACGGCGGCCGGGTGCGCGCCGAGTACGACGACCGCCCGGAGACGTACGCCAAGCTCGCCGGACACTTCTTCACCTGCTTCCCGCAGTTGGAGGGCGTCCGCTTCACCCACGCCTGGGGCGGTGCGATCGACACCTGCTCGCGCTTCTCGGCGTTCTTCGGCACCGCGCACCACGGCATGGTCGCGTACGCGGCCGGCTACACGGGTCTCGGCGTGGGCGCGACCCGGTTCGGCGCCGATGTGATGCTGGATCTGCTGGCGGGGAAGCGCACGGAGCGCACCGAGCTGGAGATGGTCCGCAAGAAGCCGCTGCCCTTCCCGCCGGAGCCCTTCGCATGGACCGGCATCGCCCTCACCAAGTGGTCGCTGGCCCGCGCCGACACGCACGGCGGCCGCCGCAACCTGTGGCTGCGGACGATGGACAAGCTGGGGCTCGGCTTCGACAGCTGAGCGTGTTCCGGTTCACTCCAACGGGGTGCCGGAACACGCGTAATGCCTGGCAGGAGACCTCCCTCTCCCGTGACGCGACACGCGTTCACGACGAAGCAGGGGGGCTCATCATGACTGGGGCGAAAAGGGCGGTCGAGTGGCTGGCATCGGTGGCAGCGGACCCGGAGAGCTGCCGCCGTGAGTGGGAGCGCAACCCCCGCGGGATCTCGCTGCTGCCCGCCGGCAAGGCCTGGGACGTGCTGATCCTGCCCGGTCGGCTCGGGTACCCCACGCTCGACGTCCTCACCCGCGTCCTCGACCGGCCCGGCCCGGTGCTGGTCGACTTCGGCGACGCGCGGACGGGCTTCTTCGTGCCGCCGGGCACGGCGGCCCACTGGCTCGGCACCGGCATCCGTACGGCGGGCCCCGGCACCTGGATCGTCGTGCCGTACCCGGGGCGTTCGTGCGGTGGCATCCGCTGGCTGGTCCCGCCGGACGGCTCGGGCACCCTCACCGATCCGGCTCTCCTCGAACTCGCCATGCACGAGGCGGCGGCGGATCTGGCGACGGATGGCAGCAGTTGGTGACCAACGGACTCTGACGTCTCCGGACGTCTCAGGACGTCTCCGAATGTCTCCGAATGTCTCCCGAGGCCCTTGACAACCTAATTGGTCTGGACCAAATTGAGCGGGCTCCACCCTCCAATTCCCCCACTCCCGGAGGCACTTGTGGATCGCACCAGATCCGTTCTCGCCGCGCTCACGGCCACGCTGCTGGCCGCATCCGGCATCACCGCGCTCTCGTCGGCCGCCCGCGCGGCCGACGCCGACCTGGCCCGCAACGGCGGCTTCGAGGCGGGCCTCGACGGCTGGACCTGCTCGGCCGGAGTCACCGTCGCTTCACCGGTGCGGAGTGGAAGTTCGGCGCTCCAGGCGACCCCGGCCGGCAGCGACAACGCCCGGTGCGCCCAGACGGTGACCGTGAAGCCGGACTCCCAGTACACGCTGTCCGGCTACGTCCGCGGCTCCTACGTCTATCTCGGCGCGAGCGGCACCGGCACCACCGACGTGTCCGCCTGGACCCAGTCCGCCCCGGCCTGGCAGCAGCTGACGACCACCTTCCGCACCGGCCCGTCCACCACCAGGGTCACGATCTACACCCACGGCTGGTACGGCACCGGCGCCTACTACGCAGACGACATCTCGCTGACCGGCCCCGGCGTGGACGCGGGTCAGCCGCCCGCGGCCCCGACCGGCCTCAAGGCCGGCACCGTCACCTCGTCCAGCGTCGACCTGTCCTGGTCGGCGGTCGCCGGAGCGACGCGCTACGCCGTCTACCGCGACGGCGCCAAGGTCCAGACGGTGAGCGGGACGTCGGCGACCGTCACCGGACTCGCGCCGTCGACGGCGTACGCCTTCCAGGCCACCGCCCTGAACGACGCCGGCGAGTCCGCGAAGTCCGCCACGGTGACCGCGACCACCTCGGCGGGCTCCGGCGGCTCGGCCGACCTGCCCGCCCACGCCCTCGTCGGCTACCTCCACGCGAGTTTCGCCAACGGCTCCGGCTATACGCGCCTCGCCGACGTTCCCGACAGCTGGGACGTCATCGACCTGGCCTTCGGCGAGCCGACGTCGGTGACCTCCGGCGACATCCGCTTCAACCGCTGCCCGGTCACCGAGTGCGCGAACGTCGAGAGCGACGCCGACTTCAAGGCGGCGATCAGGGCGAAGCAGGCGGCCGGCAAGAAGGTGCTGATCTCCATCGGCGGCCAGAACGGGCAGGTGCAGCTGGCCACGACGGCGGCCCGCGACACCTTCGTCTCCTCCGTCTCGAAGATCATCGACCAGTACGGCCTCGACGGACTGGACATCGACTTCGAGGGCCACTCGCTCTCCCTGAACGCCGACGACACGGACTTCAAGAACCCGAAGACGCCGGTGATCGTCAACCTGATCTCGGCCCTGAAGACCCTGAAGGCCAAGTACGGCTCGAAGTTCGTGCTCACGATGGCGCCGGAGACCTTCTTCGTCCAGCTCGGGTACCAGTACTACGGCACCGGCAAGTGGGGCGGCCAGGACCCGCGCGCGGGAGCGTATCTGCCTGTCATCCACGCGATGCGCGACGACCTCACGCTGCTGCACGTCCAGGACTACAACTCGGGTCCCATCATGGGCCTCGACAACCAGTACCACTCGATGGGCGGTGCCGATTTCCACATCGCGATGACCGACATGCTGCTGACCGGCTTCCCGGTCGCGGGCGACGCGAACAACGTCTTCCCGCCGCTGCGCCCCGACCAGGTGGCGATCGGCATGCCGGCCTCCACCAACGCGGGCAACGGCTACGTCAGCCCGTCCGAGGTCACCAAGACCCTGGACTGTCTGACGAAGAAGACGAACTGCGGCTCGTACGCCACCCATGGCATCTGGCCCGCCCTGCGCGGTCTGATGACGTGGTCGGTCAACTGGGACCGTTACGGGGGCTGGGAGTTCCAGCGGACGTTCGACGGCTACTTCGGCTGAGGGCGATCGCGAGCCCCGTCAGCAGCACCGCACCGAGGCACCAACTGGCCAGCACGTCCAGGGGCCAGTGGTAGCCGCGCCGCACCAAACCGAAGCCGACAGCCGTGTTGACGGCGACGCAGGCGGCGAGAAGCACGAGACGGGTGTACGCGCCACACAGCCAGGGAAGGAGGAGCAACGCCGCGGAGCCATAGGCGACGGCGGCGGTCGCGGTGTGGCCGGAGGGATAGAAGCCGGTGTTGCTGGGAGGGTTGACCGGCGGGCCCGGACGGTCGGTCAGTTCCTTGAGCGGAACGATCAGCGCCGGGAGAAGGGCCATGAGAACGGCCGCCGCGACCGCCGGCAGCCACCAGCGGTCCCTGCCGGCGCGGCGGGCCCGCCAGGCGACGTACACCAGCACGACCGCGAGGACCGGCACCGCGACCTGGACACTGCCGAGATCGGCGAGGAGTTCGGAGGCGTGGTCCGGGTGGACCAGAGCGCGGCTGAGGCGCTTGTCCGCCCGTATGAGGGCACCGTCGGCGACGACCTGCCAGGTGATCACCGCGAAGAGGGAGGCCGGGAGGCCGAGAAGGAGGAAGAGGAGGAAGGAGGTCGGCCGCCCCGGAACAGGGGGGGGTAGTTCCGAGGCGGCCGTCCTGATCGGATGGCCGGCCGCCCCGGGGGGTTTGGGGCGGGCGACTGTCCGATCGGTGAGGAGATCCGGAGCCAGAAGCCCCGTTTGTGTGCGCGAGGGCACGACCAGACCGTAGCTGGGGAGGCCCCGGCCTGTTGTCGCCCACAGTGCCCTGTGAGCGGGGTGTATCTCTCATCTGGAAGAAAACCTACGACAGGGGATGAGGGTGAGACAGGCCAATTCCCGTCCCGCCATGCACCTCGCACACGTTCTTCACACCCTCCGACGCTAGGCCCTTTCAGACGTGCGGGCCACTCGCTCAGATGCGGGTGAACGCCTGCTCGATGATGTCGAGACCCTCGTTCAGCAGGGCCTCGCCGATCACCAGCGGCGGCAGGAAGCGGAGCACGTTGCCGTAGGTGCCACAGGTGAGGACCAGCAGGCCCTCCTGGTGGCAGGCCTTCGCCAGCGCGGCCGTCGCCTCCGGGTTCGGCTCCTTGGTGGCGCGGTCCTTGACCAGCTCGATGGCGATCATCGCGCCCCGGCCCCGGACGTCACCGATGATGTCGAACTTCTCGGCCATTGCGGTGAGGCGGGCCTTCATGACCGACTCGATGGTCTTCGCCCTGGCGTTGAGGTCGAGCTCCTTCATCGTCTCGATCGAGCCGAGCGCACCGGCGCAGGCGACCGGGTTGCCGCCGTAGGTACCGCCCAGGCCGCCGGCGTGCGCGGCGTCCATGATCTCGGCGCGGCCGGTGACGGCAGCGAGCGGGAGACCGCCGGCGATGCCCTTCGCGGTGGTGATCAGGTCGGGGACGATGCCCTCGTCCTCGCAGGCGAACCACTGGCCCGTACGGCAGAAGCCGGACTGGATCTCGTCCGCGACGAACACGATGCCGTTGTCCGCGGCGAACTGGCGGATCGCCGGCAGGAAGCCCTTGGCCGGCTCGATGAAGCCGCCCTCACCGAGCACCGGCTCGATGATGATCGCGGCCACGTTGTCCGGGCCGACCTGCTTGGTGATCTGATCGATGGCCTGCGCGGCGGCCTCGGGGCCCGCGTTCTCCGGGCCGGTCGGCCAGCGGTAGCCGTAGGCCACCGGCACCCGGTAGACCTCGGGCGCGAACGGGCCGAAGCCGTGCTTGTACGGCATGTTCTTCGCGGTCAGCGCCATCGTGAGGTTGGTACGGCCGTGGTAGCCGTGGTCGAAGACGACGACCGCCTGGCGCTTGGTGTGGGCGCGGGCGATCTTGACCGCGTTCTCGACCGCCTCGGCGCCCGAGTTGAACAGCGCGCTCTTCTTGGCGTGGTCGCCCGGGGTCAGCTCGGCGAGCGCCTCGGCGACCTCCACGTACCCCTCGTACGGCGTGACCATGAAACAGGTGTGGGTGAAGTCGGCGAGCTGCGCCGAGGCCCGGCGTACGACGGCCTCGGCGGACGCGCCCACCGAGGTGACCGCGATACCGGAACCGAAGTCGATGAGACGGTTGCCGTCGACGTCCTCGATGATGCCGCCGCCCGCGCGCGCGGTGAACACGGGCAGCACGGAGCCCACGCCCTGCGCCACCGCGGCGACACGGCGGGCCTGCAGCTCCTGCGACTTCGGGCCGGGGATGGCGGTGACGACGCGGCGCTCCTGCGGAAGTGCGGTCATGAGGGGCTCCTGGGGGTCTTGCGGACACATCTCTTCTTTTCTCGCAGGCTAGGACGGGGAAGGAGGGGTGGGCATGCTCCATGTGGGCGTTTTCGGCGTGCCCGGTTGTCCGCCTTGGACATAGAGGAGTACGGCCCGGTCACCCCGGGCCCGGCCGCGTAACGGTGAACTCCCCTTGCGGGGGCGTTAGATTGACCGCTGATGGTGGACGGAACGGCTGGTCAGGGGGCAAGGGCGATGGACAGCGACGGGACGCAGGAGGCGCGGGGCACGCACGCGAACCCGGTGCCGCGCCCGGCAGGGCCTCCAGAGGTGCCTGCCGCGCCACCACGGCCGGCTCGTGCCCCGGGCATGCCGCCGCCTCCGGACGGTTCGGCGTTCCTGACCTGGCTGCGCACCCCCCGGCCGGACGCGGCGCCGGGCGTGTGGCGGCTCGGGCACACACCCCGGCCGCAGGAGGAGCCCGAGCTGATCCCGGCGCGGCAGCTGCTCAGCGGGGCGGTGATCGCCTTCCTCGTGGGCTGGCTGGTCTGGTCGCTGCTGTGGAACGGCTACCTCGGCGGCTGGTGGGTCCTGCCCCTCGAACTCTTCACGCCGGACTCCTGGCTCCACAACAACGACCGCGTCGGCAACGCGGTCCTCTGGTACGGCTACTACACGCTGATCGCCCTGGGCATCATGCTCGTCGTCGGCCGCCTCGGCCGCTGGAGCGAGGTCTGGCGCCGCTGGGGCCCGCCCGCCTGGCGCCGGACCGTACCCGCCCCCGAGCGGCCCCCGACGCCGGAACACGACCCTGCCGAGTGGCCCGAGCTGCGCGCCGCCGGTGCCGCCGACGCTGCCGCACGGCTGGCCGGCGAGGCCCGTGCCGGGCTGATGCGAGACGTCGACCACGCCCGGATCGTCCGCGCCTGGCAGGGCGTGCGCAGTGGCCGGCACAGCCTCGCCGCCTTCACCGGCTCGGTGCTCAAGGAGGGCTCCGCCGCCTGTCTGCACCCCTCCGGGGAGCGCGATCTGCCGGCCCGGCTCGCCCGGCACGACCTGGTGACCGGCCAGGTGCGCCTCGGCACCACCGCCGACGACGCCCGCAACCCGTACGCCTACCGTGGCGCCGGCCTCGGTCTCGGACCCGATCTGCTCGGCACCTCGCTGCTCGCCGTCGGACCGGCCGGCTCCGGCAAGACCGGCACCGTGGTGCGGCCGCTTGCCGAGTCGCTGTGCCTGCACGCGCTCGCCGGGCGGGCAGCGGTCGTCGTGGTCGGCGCGGCGGGCGCGGGGCTCGGCCCGGCCGACGCCTACGACGTCGTCGTACGGATCGGCAACCAGGAATCCGTCTACGACCTCGACCTGTACGGCGGGACCACCGACCCCGACGAGGCGGCGGCCGTGCTCGCCGAGGCGCTCGTCGGGGACCTCGCCGAACCGCACCAGGGCGGCGACACCCGCCGGTCCACCAGCGTCCTGGCCCAGCTCCTCGGGCCGTTCAAGGCAGTGCACGGGCGCTTCCCGTCCGTACCCGAGCTGCGGCAGCTGCTCGACGGCGCGCCCGGGGCGCTCACCGCGCTGCGGCAGGCGCTGGAGGGCTCAGGGCAGGAGTCGCTGCTGCGGGAACTGGACGCGCGGGAGCGGCAGATGGGACATCCGGGGGATGTGGGCGGCGTGCTCGCGGATCGTGTCGCGCTGCTCGACCGGCCCGCCTTCGCCGGGTTCTTCGACACCTCGGGGCAGTCCCGGCCCTTCTCGCTCAAGGCGCTCGACCACCCCGTGCGGGTGCGCATCGATCTGCCCGAACGCGGGCACGCCGACGCCTCGCGGATGCTGGCGCGGCTGGTGCTCGCGCAGTTCACGGCGAGCGTCGCGGTGCGGGAGGACCGGTCGCTGTTCGCCTGCCTGGTCCTCGACGACGCCACGGGAGTCGTGACGCCCGAGGCCGTACGGGGGATCCAGCGGCTGCGGTCCGGCAACGCCGGGGTCGTGCTGACCCTGCGCACCCTGGACGACGTACCGCGTCCGCTGCGCGGGCCACTGCTCGGGGCCACCGGATGCCGGATGGCGCTGTCCGGGCTCACACCGTGGGACGGTCAGGACTTCGCCGAGGTGTGGGGCAAGGAGTGGATCGAGGCACGGGACGTCACCGACCGGCAGATCATCGCAGAGACCCCGGCCGGAAAAGCGCTGCACATGGTGCGGCGGGTGATCACCGGGAAGGCGCCGACCGCGCGGGCGGTGACCGTGCGGCAGGTCGAGCGGGAGCGGTGGTCCGCGTCCGAGCTGGCGCATGCGGTGCCGCCGGGGCACGCGGTGCTGTCGCTGACCACGGTGAAGGGGGAGCACGCGCCGCCGCTTCTGGTGGATCTGCGCGGCTGAGCAGGATCTATGGGCATGAGGTCACCGGTCGACCGTACGGTGAGGCAGAATCGGCACAAGCCGTTCATACAACCCGGCCAAAAGATCACAAAGATCGCACAGCCCGAAGCAGACCCGATGCAGACCTGAAGGCCTCATGCCCCCCACGCTCGCGTCGCTCGTTCACCACTCCACGCTGAAGCTGACCGTGCGGGCGGGCGAGGACCGCCTGGACGTGCCCGTCCGCTGGGCGCACGCCAGTGAACTCGCCGACCCCGTGCCGTACATGGAGGGCGGGGAACTGCTGCTGATCACCGCGCTCAAGCTGGACGCCGAGGACCCGGACACGATGCGGCGCTATGTGAAGCGGCTGGTCGGAGCCGGGGTCGTGGGGCTCGGCTTCGCTGTCGGGGTCAACTACGAGGAGATTCCGAAGGCGCTCGTCGACGCGGCGGAGCAGGAAGGGCTGCCGCTCCTCGAAGTGCCGCGCCGCACGCCCTTCCTCGCCATCAGCAAGGCGGTGTCCGCGGAGATCGCGGCCGACCAGTACCGCGCCGTCACGGCCGGTTTCGCCGCCCAGCGCGAGCTGACCAGGCAGGCGCTGACGGACGGTCCCGAGGGACTCCTCGCCGCCCTCGCCTCCCAGGTCGACGGCTGGGCCGCCCTCTACGACGCGTCCGGCACCGTGGTCGCCACGGCACCGGAGTGGGCGGGGCGGCGGGCCGCCCGGCTCACCGCCGACGTGGAGCGGCTGCGGGAGCGGCCCGCGCCCGCCTCCTCGGTGGTGGGCGGGCCCGACGACCCCGACACCGCGGACCGGGTCGAGCTGCACTCCCTCGGCACGGGGCGGCGGCCCCGGGCCGCGCTGGCCGTGGGCACGGCCGCGGCCCTAGGCACCGCCGAGCGGTACGCCGTCCACTCGGCCATCGCCCTGCTGACGCTGACGACGGAACGCTCACGCTCCCTGCACGCGGCCGAGCAGCGGATCGGCGCGGCAGTGCTGCGCATGCTGCTCGCCGGGGAGCCGGACCATGCGCGGGCCGTGGCCGGGGACCTGTACGGGGGTCTGCTGGACGCTCCCTTCCGGGTGATCGTCGCGGAGCCGGCCTCGGCGCCCGCCTCCGCGTCCGCCGCGCCGGCCGTGAGCGAGGCCGAGTCCGGCGGCGACGCGCTCGGCGCTCTCGCCGAGGTCGTCGAGTCCGCCGCCGCCCGCGCCGGGGAGGCGCTGCTGGTGGTGCCCGAGGGCGAGGGGGAGCGGCTCGTGGTGCTGGCCGCGGACGGGGGCGCCGCGGTCGCCGCCTGCGGGGAGTACGCGGCGGCGCTGGAGGCGGCGCGGGCGCCCCTGACGGTGCGCGAACCGGCGGGGGACGAGGACGAGATCGTCGTGGGCCTGTCCGCACCGGCCGGCCCGATCGCCGCCGCGGCCGCGTACAAGCAGGCCGACCAGGCGCTGTCCGTCGCTCGGCGGCGGGGGCGGGTGCTCGTCGAGCACGAGCGGCTCGCGGCCGGCTCCGTGCTGCCGCTGCTCGCGGACGACGCGGTGAAGGCGTTCGCGGACGGGCTGCTGCGGGCGCTGTACGAGCACGACGCGACCGGCCGCGGCGACCTGGTGGCCTCGCTGCGGGCCTGGTTGTCCCGCCACGGCCAGTGGGACGCGGCGGCGGCGGATCTCGGCGTCCACCGCCATACGCTGCGCTACCGAATGCGCAGGGTCGAGGAGATCCTCGGACGCTCTCTGGACGACCCGGACGTCCGGATGGAACTGTGGCTGGCTTTGAAGGCGACGACGGCGGAATGACGGCGGGATAGGGGACCGGGGGCTCCGCCCCAGACCCCCGGGCCCCCAGGCCTATGCCCACTCACCACCCATCTCGGTCGGCCGAGAGGCGGACCCTGCCGGGGGCTTCGCCCCCCAGACCCCGAGACCCCCCAGACCCCCACCCCACCCCGCCAATTCGGCACACTCCCCACCCCACACCACTACGACTCGGACAAGCACCCCTCCGCCAGCCCGCCCCTACCGTGGACCCAGACAGCAATGCGTACCCCGACGCGGAAGGGCCGGATTCCCACATGACTTCCACCCACGCCTTCTGGCTCGCCGGCCGCCAGGCCACCGGCGAGGACACCTTCGACGTCGCCTCCCCCTGGGACGGCCGTCTCGTAGGCCGGGCCGCCGTGCCGACCGACGCCCAGATCGAGGAGGCCGTCGCCGCCGCGTACGCCGTCCGCGAGGACTTCGCGGCCACCCCGGCCCATGTACGTGCCGCCGCCCTCGACCACGTCAGCAGGCGCCTGGCCGAGCGCACCGAGGAGATCGCGCAGCTCATCTCCGCCGAGAACGGCAAGCCGGTCAAGTGGGCCCGCGGCGAGGTCGGCCGCGCCGTCTCCGTGTTCCGGTTCGCCGCCGAGGAGGCCCGCCGCTTCAACGGCGGCGAGGCCCAGCGCCTCGACACCGACCTCGGCGGTCAGGGGCGCCTCGCGCTCACCCGTCGCTTCCCGAAGGGTGTCGTCCTCGGTATCGCGCCCTTCAACTTCCCGCTCAACCTGTGCGCGCACAAGATCGCCCCGGCCATCGCCGCGGGCGCGCCGATCATCCTGAAGCCGGCGCCCGCCACCCCGCTCGCCGGCCTGGTCATCGGCGACCTCCTCGCCGAGACGGACCTCCCGGCCGGCTCCTGGAGCATCCTCCCGGTCCCCAACGACCGCATGCCCGCACTGGTCCAGGACGAGCGTCTGCCGGTCATCTCCTTCACGGGTTCCGAGAAGGTCGGCTACGCGATCATGGACTCGGTGCCGCGCAAGCACTGCACCCTGGAGCTGGGCGGCAACGGCGCGGCCGTCGTGCTCGGCGACTACGCGAGCGACACGGACCTGGACTGGGCCGCCACCCGCATCGCCACGTTCTCCAACTACCAGGGCGGCCAGTCCTGCATCTCGGTGCAGCGTGTGATCGCCGACGCCTCCGTGTACGACCGCCTGCTGCCGCGCATCGTCGCCGCCGTCGAGGCCCAGGTCACCGGTGACCCCTCCGACGACACGACGGACGTCGGCCCGCTGGTCAGCGAGGACGCCGCCAAGCGCGTCGAGGCGTGGGTGCAGGAAGCGGTCGAGGCGGGTGCCGGCCTCCTGACCGGTGGCAAGCGGGACGGCGCCTCGTACGCGCCGACCGTCCTGACCGACGTACCGGCGACCGCCACCCTCTCCTGCGAGGAGGCCTTCGGGCCGGTCCTCACCGTGCAGAAGGTGGACGGCGAGGCCGAGGCCTTCGCGGCCGTCAACGACTCCAAGTACGGCCTCCAGGCGGGCGTGTTCACCCACGACGTCCAGGTCGCCTTCCGCGCGCACCGCGCCCTGGAGGTCGGTGGCGTGATCATCGGCGACGTGCCCTCCTACCGTGCCGACCAGATGCCGTACGGCGGTGCCAAGCAGTCCGGCGTGGGCCGCGAGGGCGTGAAGTTCGCGATGGACGACTACACCTACGAGCGCGTGCTGGTCCTCACCGGGCTCGCCCTCTAGCCGAATCAGGTCGTCCAAGAAGGGGCCCGGCACGGATGCCTTCCGTCCTCGGGCGGCCTGGACTTCCGGACCAACGAGCTGACGGTCAGTAGCAGTTGAGCCACAGGGAGCCGTTCCGGTCATTCACCGGGACGGCTCCGCGCCCGCCGCGCCGCATCGGGTTTCATGACGTCCATGCGTCATGCCACCTCCCACCGTCATGTCCTGGCCGCGGCCGCCCTGACCGCGGCTGCCCTGCTCGCCGCGCCGGGCCCTGCGGCCGCCGCCGCCGCGCCCTCGTCACTGCGCCCCGTCGCCATCCTCTCCGCCGAACGCCTCGCCACCGCCGACCTGGTCGCTGCCGCGAAGTGGGGCACCGACAGCCCCATCGACGACCCCGCCCGGGAGCAGCAGGTTCTCGACTCCGTGGCCGCCCAGGCGGAGCAGATCGGCGCCGATCCGGACGAGGCGCGGCGGATCTTCCGTGACCAGATCGAGGCGAACAAGATCGTCCAGCGTGGGTTGCACCGGTGGTGGACCGTCCATCCGGAGCAGGCGCCGACCACCAAGCCGGACCTGAACGTCGTCCGGCAGAAGATCAACCGCATCAACACCGAGCTCGTCCAGGCCCTGGCCGTCTCCACACCGCAGCGCGCCGCGCCGTCCTGCCGGCCGGAGCTCGCCCTCGCCGTGCTCCAGGTCCACCGCGACACCCACCCGGATCCGCTGCACACGGTCGCGCTCGCGCGCTCTCTCACGTCGGTTTGCGAGAGCTGAGCCCCAGGCACTCGTTAGGCGCAAACTGCTCAGCAACGACAAGTACGTCTCCGGCATCGAGTCCGGCCCGAGGTTTTCAAGGGTTCCGGCCGTCCGGACACCTGGGCGTACCCGGTGGACATCGGCTGAACGACGACGCGAGGGGTGGTGGCCAGGCCTGGGATCGGGTACATACGATCGAGTAGCACCCGTCGGTAACCAATACGGTCCAAGATCCCGATTCGCGGCGAGGTGAGCCTCATGTCCGCTCCACCCACCCCCTCTTCCCGACCCAACGTCACTGAGCGTGAGGCCCGCCAGGTGGCGGAGGCGGCCCGGGAACAGGACTGGCGCAAGCCCAGCTTCGCCAAGGAACTGTTCCTCGGCCGCTTCCGGCTCGACCTGGTCCACCCGCACCCCACCCCCGCCACCGAGGCCGTGCAGCGCGGCGAGGAGTTTCTCGCCAAGCTCCGCGACTTCTGCGAGACGAAGGTGGACGCGGCCCTGATCGAGCGCGAGGCCAGGATCCCCGACGAGGTCATCAACGGGCTCAAGGAGCTCGGCGCCCTCGGCATGAAGATCGACACCAAGTACGGCGGGCTCGGCCTGACCCAGGTGTACTACAACAAGGCGCTGACCCTGGTGGGCTCGGCCAGCCCGGCGATCGGCGTCCTGCTGTCGGCGCACCAGTCGATCGGCCTGCCGCAGCCGCTGAAGCTGTTCGGCACGCCCGAGCAGAAGGAGGCGTACCTGCCGCGGTGCGCGCGCACCGACATCAGCGCCTTCCTGCTCACCGAGCCCGACGTCGGTTCCGACCCGGCACGCCTCGCCACCTCGGCCGTGCCCGACGGGGACGACTACGTCCTCGACGGAGTGAAGCTGTGGACCACCAACGGCGTCGTCGCCGACCTGCTGGTCGTGATGGCCCGGGTGCCGAAGAGCGAGGGCCACAAGGGCGGCATCACCGCCTTCGTCGTGGAGACCAACTCGCCCGGCGTCACCGTCGAGAACCGCAACGCCTTCATGGGCCTGCGCGGCATCGAGAACGGGGTCACCCGCTTCCACCAGGTCCGGGTCCCGGCCGCCAACCGCATCGGCCCCGAGGGCGCGGGGCTGAAGATCGCCCTCACCACCCTCAACACCGGCCGGCTCTCCCTCCCGGCGTCCTGTGTGGCCGCCGGCAAGTGGTGTCTGAAGATCGCCCGTGAGTGGTCGGCGGCCCGCGAGCAGTGGGGCAAGCCGATCGCCCAGCACGAGGCGGTGGGCTCGAAGATCTCGTTCATCGCGGCCACCACCTTTGCCCTGGAGGCGGTGACGGACCTGTCCTCGCAGATGGCCGACGAGGACCGCAACGACATCCGCATCGAGGGCGCGCTCGCCAAGCTCTTCGCCTCCGAGATGGGCTGGCGCATCGCCGACGAGCTCGTCCAGATCCGCGGCGGCCGGGGCTTCGAGACGGCGGAGTCCCTCGCCGCCCGCGGTGAACGCGCCGTCCCCGCCGAACAGGTGCTGCGCGACCTGCGGATCAACCGTATCTTCGAGGGCTCCACCGAGATCATGCACCTGCTGATCGCGCGTGAGGCCGTCGACGCCCATCTGTCGGTCGCCGGTGATCTGATCGACCCCGACAAGTCCCTGTCGGACAAGGCGAAGGCGGGCGCCAACGCGGGCATGTTCTACGCCAAGTGGCTGCCGAAACTCGTCGCGGGTCCGGGACAACTCCCGCGCTCCTACGGCGAGTTCAGGCACGGCGTGGACCTCTCCGGCCATCTGCGCTACGTCGAGCGCACGGCCCGCAAGCTCGCCCGCTCCACCTTCTACGCCATGTCCCGCTGGCAGGGCCGGATGGAGACCAAGCAGGGCTTCCTGGGCCGGATCGTCGACATCGGGGCCGAGCTGTTCGCGATGAGCGCGGCCTGTGTCCGTGCCGAACTCCTGCGCGGCCAGGGCGACCACGGCCGCGAGTCCTACCAGCTCGCCGACGCCTTCTGCCGCCAGTCCCGCCTCCGCGTCGAGGAACTCTTCGGCCGCCTGTGGAGCAACACCGACGACCTGGACCGCAAGGTCGTCAAGGGCGTCATGGCGGGCACCTACGAATGGCTGGAGGAGGGCATCGTCGACCCGTCGGGCGAGGGCCCGTGGATCGCCGACGCGACGCCCGGGCCCTCGGAGAAGGAGAACGTGCACCGGCCCGTCAGGTGAGTGACCCGCGGGGCGGTGGCGCCAGTTCAGCAGTACTTGTAGCCGCTGCCCCGCGAGGACCACGAGCACGAGTCGACCTTGGTGCCGTTCGCCTTGTAGAGCTTGGCGGTGTCACCGGTGTTGTTCCAGACGTACCAGGAGCGGCCCCAGTACTTGTGGGCCCCGGTGTTGGTGCCCTTGCCGGTGTGCACCGTCTTGGAGGCGCCGGAGCCGATCCGCACATCGCCGAAGGTGTACGTGTAGCCCGTCTCGTCCTTGATCTTCCAGCCCTTGAGGGAGACCGTCGACGAGGTCGAGTTCTTGATCCTGACCCACTCGCCGTTGAGGCTCGTGTTGGAGCCGCTGTCCGGGGACCCGGGGCTGTCGTAGTACACCTTGGAGAGGTGAACGGATCCGGCGGCCTGGGCCGGAGAGCTGAGCAGGGTGCCCGTGAGCAGGGCGGCGCCCGCGAGCGCGGGCAGGGCTGCGCGCAGGCGCAGGGAAACCAAGGAAAGCATGGAGAAATCCCCCCGGATGTCGTCCTTCGGCCGGTCATGCACCGGCCACGACAGAAGTGTTATCACACGATCTTCACCTCGGCTTCACAACGGGGAATCTGTTTCATTCGGTGGCGAGAGCAGACAAGACACCCGCCCGAGGGACGTGCTGTCCTCCCGGAGCTGCGTTACGGCAACAATGGAGGGATGAGCGACAGTCCAGCCCCACTCGCCGACCCACATCTCGTCCACGACCCCGTGGCGGGCGACGGCCCGAAGGACGTGGTGATCCTCGGCTCCACCGGCTCGATCGGCACCCAGGCCATCGACCTCGTGCTGCGCAACCCCGACCGCTTCCGGGTCACCGCGCTCTCCGCCAACGGCGGACGGGTCGCCCTCCTCGCCGAGCAGGCGCACCGGCTCCGGGTGCGGACCGTGGCTGTCGCCCGCGAGGACGTCGTACCGGCGCTGCGTGAGGCGCTCACCGCGCAGTACGGCGCGGGGGAGCCGATCCCCGAGATCCTCGCCGGAGCAGAGGCGGCCGCCCGGGTCGCCGCCTCCGACTGCCACACCGTCCTCAACGGCATCACCGGCTCCATCGGCCTCGCCCCGACCCTCGCCGCCCTGGAGGCGGGACGCACCCTCGCGCTCGCCAACAAGGAGTCGCTCATCGTGGGCGGCCCGCTGGTCAAGGCCCTCGCCAAGCCCGGGCAGATCATCCCGGTCGACTCCGAGCACGCCGCCCTCTTCCAGGCCCTGGCGGCCGGCACCCGGGCGGACGTACGCAAGCTCGTCGTCACGGCGTCCGGCGGCCCCTTCCGCGGCCGCACCAAGGAGCAGCTGGCGCACGTCACCGTCGAGGACGCCCTCGCCCACCCCACCTGGGCCATGGGGCCGGTCATCACCATCAACTCCGCGACCCTCGTCAACAAGGGCCTGGAGGTCATCGAGGCACACCTGCTGTACGACATTCCCTTCGATCGCATTGAGGTCGTCGTGCACCCGCAGTCGTATGTCCACTCGATGGTTGAGTTCACGGACGGATCGACACTGGCCCAGGCGACGCCCCCCGACATGTGCGGGCCCATCGCCATCGGTCTCGGCTGGCCCGAGCGCGTCCCCGACGCCGCCCCGGCCTTCGACTGGAGCACCGCCTCGACGTGGGAGTTCTTCCCGCTCGACAACGACGCCTTCCCCTCGGTCGGCCTCGCCCGGCACGTGGGACGGCTCGCGGGCACCGCCCCGGCGGTGTTCAATGCGGCCAACGAGGAGTGCGTGGAGGCCTTCCGGGCCGGCGCGCTGCCGTTCAACGGGATCATGGAGACGGTGACACGCGTGGTGGAGGAGCACGGCACCCCGCGCACGGGAACCTCGCTCACCGTCGCGGACGTCCTCGAAGCGGAGACCTGGGCCCGCACCCGGACCCGGGAACTGACGGCACAGACGGCGGAGGCCCGTGCATGACATCCCTGATGATGATCCTCGGCATAGTCGTCTTCGCGTTCGGCCTGCTGGTCTCGATCGCGTGGCACGAGCTGGGGCATCTGTCCACGGCCAAGCTCTTCGGCATCCGCGTGCCGCAGTACATGGTCGGTTTCGGCCCGACCATCTGGTCGCGCAAGAAGGGTGAGACCGAGTACGGGATCAAGGCCATCCCGTTCGGCGGCTACATCCGGATGATCGGCATGTTCCCGCCGGGACCCGACGGCCGTCTCGAAGCACGCTCCACCTCCCCCTGGCGCGGCATGATCGAGGACGCCCGTTCGGCCGCGTTCGAGGAGCTGAAGCCGGGTGACGAGACCCGCCTCTTCTACACCCGCGCGCCCTGGAAGCGCGTCATCGTGATGTTCGCGGGCCCGTTCATGAACCTCATCCTGGCCGTGGCCCTGTTCTTCGCCGTCCTCATGGGCTTCGGCGTCGCCCAGCAGACCACCACCGTCAGCTCGGTCTCCCAGTGCGTCATCGCACAGAGCGAGAACCGCGACACCTGCAAGAAGTCCGACCCCGCCGCGCCGGCCGCCGCCGCGGGTCTCAAGCCGGGCGACAAGATCGTCTCGTTCAACGGCGTGCGGACCGACGACTGGAACAAGCTCTCCGACCTCATCCGTGCCAACCCCGGCAAGGACGTGCCGATCGTCGTCGAACGCAAGGGACAGGACGTCACCCTGCACGCGAAGATCGCCACCAACCAGGTCGCGAAGAAGGACTCCGGCGGACAGGTCGTCCCGGACCAGTACGTCAACGCCGGCTTCCTCGGCTTCAGCGCCGCCACCGGCATCGTGAAGCAGGACTTCGGCGAGTCCGTGACCTGGATGGGCGACCGGGTCGGCGACGCCGTCGACTCCCTCGCCGCCCTGCCCGCCAAGATCCCCGGCCTGTGGGACGCGGCCTTCGGCGACGGCGAGCGCGCCGACGACTCGCCCATGGGCGTGGTCGGCGCGGCCCGCGTCGGCGGCGAGATCTTCACCCTCGACATCCCGGCCACCCAGCAGCTCGCCATGTTCGTGATGCTGGTCGCGGGCTTCAACCTCTCCCTGTTCCTCTTCAACATGCTCCCGCTGCTGCCGCTGGACGGCGGCCACATCGCGGGCGCGCTGTGGGAGTCGCTGCGCCGCAACACGGCGAAGGTGCTGCGCCGGCCGGACCCGGGTCCCTTCGACGTGGCGAAGCTGATGCCGGTCGCCTACGTGGTCGCCGGGATCTTCGTCTGCTTCACCATCCTGGTGCTGATCGCGGACGTGGTTAACCCGGTGCGCATCTCCTAGTCACACGGTGTTCGAGGCGGCCCGGAATGCTCGTTTCCGGGCCGCCTCTCATCGGGTGCCGTTACCGGCGTGGTGTGCTCCGTCCCTGGCATGTGCCGTAATCTCGAAGCCTGGAGCCCGCCGCTGACGGGACCGGACCTTGATCCACGACTTGGGGTTGCACAGCAGATGACTGCGATTTCTCTCGGCATGCCGTCCGTTCCGACCAAGCTCGCCGAGCGCCGCAAGAGCCGGCAGATCCAGGTCGGGTCCGTGGCGGTGGGCGGCGACGCGCCCGTGTCCGTGCAGTCGATGACCACGACCCGTACGTCCGACATCGGCGCCACGCTCCAGCAGATCGCCGAACTGACCGCCTCCGGCTGCCAGATCGTCCGGGTGGCCTGCCCCACCCAGGACGACGCCGACGCCCTCGCGACCATTGCCCGCAAGTCGCAGATTCCGGTCATCGCGGACATCCACTTCCAGCCGAAGTACGTCTTCGCGGCCATCGAGGCCGGCTGCGCCGCGGTCCGGGTCAACCCCGGCAACATCAAGCAGTTCGACGACAAGGTCAAGGAGATCGCCAAGGCGGCGAAGGACCACGGCACCCCGATCCGCATCGGCGTGAACGCGGGCTCGCTCGACAAGCGCCTGCTCCAGAAGTACGGCAAGGCCACCCCCGAGGCCCTCGTCGAGTCCGCCCTGTGGGAGGCGTCCCTCTTCGAGGAGCACGACTTCCGGGACATCAAGATCTCCGTCAAGCACAACGACCCGGTCGTGATGATCGAGGCGTACCGCCAGCTCGCCGCCCAGTCCGACTACCCGCTGCACCTGGGCGTCACCGAGGCCGGCCCGGCCTTCCAGGGCACGATCAAGTCGGCGGTCGCCTTCGGTGCCCTCCTCTCCCAGGGCATCGGCGACACGATCCGCGTCTCCCTCTCCGCGCCGCCCGCCGAGGAGGTCAAGGTCGGCCTGCAGATCCTGGAGTCGCTGAACCTCAAGCAGCGCGGCCTGGAGATCGTCTCCTGCCCGTCCTGCGGCCGCGCCCAGGTCGACGTCTACAAGCTGGCCGAAGAGGTCACCGCCGGCCTGACCGGCATGGAGGTCCCGCTGCGCGTCGCCGTCATGGGCTGCGTCGTCAACGGCCCCGGCGAGGCCCGCGAGGCCGACCTCGGTGTCGCCTCCGGCAACGGCAAGGGCCAGATCTTCGTCAAGGGCGAGGTCATCAAGACCGTCCCCGAGTCCAAGATCGTGGAGACCCTCATCGAGGAGGCCATGAAGCTGGCCGAACAGATGGAGGCGGACGGAGCGACGAGCGGGGAGCCGTCGGTCTCGGTGGCGGGCTGACGGGACGTCCGGCGCCGCAGAGGGCTTCAGGTCACGTGCAGACGTACGGCACCCTCCACGGGGCGGCGCCGCCCAGTTTCCGCAGGTACAGTGCGGGGATCAGCAGACCCTAGGTGAGGCCCCGCACGTGTTGACCCAGACCACCTCCCGGGTTCTCGAACCGAGCGACCTGGACGCCGCGCTCGCCGTCCTCCACCGCGAGCCGGTCGTGAACGCCTTCGTGACCGCCCGGGTGCAGGTCGCCGGCCTCGACCCCTGGCGGCTCGGCGGCGAGATGTGGGGCTGGTACGAGGACGGCATGCTGACGTCCCTGTGCTACGCGGGCGCCAACCTGGTCCCGATCTGCGCCACTGCGCGGGCCGTACGCGCCTTCGCCGACCGCGCCCGCCGGGCCGGCCGCCGCTGCTCGTCCATCGTCGGCCCGGCCGACCCCACCGCCGCACTGTGGCGTCTGCTCGAACCCAGCTGGGGCCCGCCCCGCGAGGTCCGCGCCCACCAGCCGCTCATGGTCACCGACCGCATGCCCGCCGACATCGCCCCGGATCCGTACGTCCGCCGTATCCGCAAGGACGAGATGGAGACGATCATGCCCGCGTGCGTGGCGATGTTCACCGAGGAGGTCGGCGTCTCCCCGCTCGCGGGGGACGGCGGGCTGCTGTACCAGGCCCGCGTCGCCGAACTCGTCGGCTCCGGCCGCTCCTTCGCCCGCCTCGGCCCCGACGGCAACGTCGTCTTCAAGGCGGAGATCGGCGCCGCGACCGACCGCGCCTGCCAGATCCAGGGCGTGTGGGTGGACCCCGCATACCGGGGCAGGGGAGTGGCGGCCCCGGGCATGGCGGCGGTGCTCCGCTACGCGCTCGCGGACGTCGCCCCGGTGGTGAGCCTGTACGTCAACGACTTCAACACCCCTGCCCGCAGGACCTACCGGCGGGTGGGCTTCCAGGAGATCGGTGAGTTCATGAGCGTCCTTTTCTGAGCGGGTACTCTCCCCACATGCGATTTCCCGGTCACGGCCGCCCCCACCCCGCAGACATCGTGATCGGCCCCCTCGACCTCTCCGCCCACGTGGACGAGGCCCTCGCGGTCCAGGCGGTGGCCTTCGGCCTCGGCGCCGACGAGATCGCCGTACGCCGTCAGATCGTCCTGCGGCACATGGCCTACCCGGGAGCCCGCGCCCTAGGTGCCACGACCGCCGGCCGGCTCGTCGGCTTCGTGTACGGCATGCCCAACGACCGCACCCACTGGTGGTCCACCGTCGTGGAGCCGTATCTGCGCGCCCGGGGCCACGACGACTGGCTCGACAACTCCTTCGTGATCACTGAGCTGCACGTCCACCCGAGCTACCAGAACCGGGGCGTCGGCCGCGGGCTGATCACCGCGATCACGGACACCGCCGTCGAACCCCGCTCGATCCTCTCCGCGATCGACACCGACAGCCCCGCCCGCGGCCTCTACCACTCCCTCGGCTACCGGGACCTGGCTCGCCAGGTCCTGTTCCCCAGCGCCCCCAAGCCGTATGCCGTGATGGGCGCCCCGCTGCCTCTCCTTCGCCGCTAACCGATTTCCACCGTCCCGTCCCACCCCGCTAACCTCCTGGCATCACCCTTACGCAGCAGGAGTACGAGAACATGGCGAACGCACCGGTCCAGCGCATGTCCCAGTTGATGGCGAAGACGCTGCGCGACGACCCGGCGGACGCCGAGGTCCTCAGCCACAAGCTGCTGGTCCGCGCCGGTTACGTCCGCCGTACCGCCGCCGGCATCTGGAGCTGGCTGCCGCTCGGCAAGAAGGTCCTCTCCAATGTGGAGCGCATCGTCCGCGAGGAGATGGACGCGATCGGCGCCCAGGAGGTGCTGCTCCCCGCCCTGCTGCCGCGGGAGCCGTACGAGGCGACCGGCCGCTGGGACGAGTACGGCCAGGAGCTGTTCCGCCTCAAGGACCGCAGGGGCGGCGACTACCTCCTCGGCCCGACCCACGAGGAGATCTTCACCCTGCTGGTGAAGGACCAGGCGTCCTCCTACAAGGACCTGCCGGTCAGCCTCTACCAGATCCAGCACAAGTACCGGGACGAGGCCCGCCCCCGTGCCGGCATCCTGCGCGGCCGCGAGTTCCTGATGAAGGACTCGTACTCCTTCGACCTGGAGGACGACGGTCTCGCCCGGTCGTACGCTCTGCACCGCCAGGCCTACCAGCGGGTCTTCGAGCGCCTCGGCTTCGACTACCGGATCGTCGCCGCGACCGCGGGCGCCATGGGCGGCTCCAAGTCCGAGGAGTTCCTCGCCCCGGCCGACGCCGGCGAGGACACCTTCGCGGACTGCCCGAACTGCGACTTCGCGGCCAACACCGAGGCGATCACCTACGAGCTGAAGCCCGTGGACGCCGCCGGCGTGCCCGCGGCCGAGGACATCCCGACCCCGGAGACCCCGACCATCGAGACCCTCGCCGCCCACCTCGGCGTCCCGGCCTCCGCCACCCTGAAGAACCTGCTCGTCAAGGTCGACGGCGAGATCGTCGCCGTCGGAGTCCCGGGCGACCGCGAGGTCGACATGGGCAAGGTCGAGGCGCACTTCGCCCCGGCCGCCGTCGAGCTGGTCACCGCCGAGGACTTCGCGGGCCGCCCGGACCTGGTCCGCGGCTACGTCGGCCCGCAGGGCCGGGAGAAGCTGAAGTACCTCGCCGACCCGCGTGTGGCGCCGGGCACCGCGTGGATCACGGGCGCCAACAAGGAGCACACGCACGCGAAGAACGTGGTCGCGGGCCGTGACTTCGAGGTCGACGAGTACGTCGACGTCGTCGTGGTGCAGGAGGGCGACCCCTGCCCCCTCTGCGGCACCGGCCTCAAGCTCGACCGCGCCATCGAGATCGGCCACATCTTCCAGCTGGGCCGCAAGTACACCGACGCCCTCAAGCTCGACGTCCTCGGCCAGAACGGCAAGCCGGTCCGCGTCACCATGGGCTCGTACGGCATCGGCGTCTCCCGCGCGGTCGCGGCCCTCGCCGAGCAGACCGCCGACGACAAGGGCCTGTGCTGGCCCAAGGAGGTCGCCCCGGCCGATGTGCACGTCGTCGCCGCCGGCAAGGCCCTGCAGACCGAGCTGGCGCTCGACGTCTCCCAGAAGCTGGCTCAGGCCGGTGTCCGAGTTCTGGTGGACGACCGGCCCGGGGTGTCCCCGGGCGTGAAGTTCACGGACTCCGAGCTGATCGGCGTACCGCAGATCCTGGTGGCCGGGCGGCGGGCCGCCGAGGGCGTCGTTGAGCTGAAGGACCGCAGGACCGGCGAGCGCGAGGAGCTGACGGTCGAGGAGGCCGTCGCGCGCCTGACGGCCTGAGCTGCATCCGGCATCTGCCTCACAGAGTTCTCCCGGGCCGTTCCCCGACCGTAGGACGTGACACCACGTCACCACGGAGGGGAACGGTCATAGCGGTACCCGGCGTCCGCTTGTCGCCGTCAGCAGGCCTCCGCCGCGACGGTACAGGCGAGGAGTTCGGCCGGGAGGGGCACGCGCGCACCGCAGAAGCACAGGAGAACGTTGCCATTTCCCTCGGGCGCACCCAGATCGATCGTCAGCAGGGCCCGCAGTTCCCTGACCACGTCGAGCACGGGGAAGCCCCGCGCGACGAGGACGCACACCTCGTCCGGGTCCCAGACGACCATGGCCGGCAGTTGGTCTGCCATCGAAACGTGGACGCACACGACTGTCTCCCCAGGGATGCACGACGGCAATGAAGTGATCCGCTCCGGGAGGACAGCGGCTGACTGATGGTACCGGGGCCGGTGCGCACCGGTGGGGTTTTCGGCATATCCGGAGGCGGTAGTGACTGTGGCCGGAAATGGCGCAAATGCCGGGCCTACAGCCAGGCCGGGCCGCAGCCGCCGGGTCGCCTCAGGTGATCCGGCTGACCTGCAGCATCGCCTCCGCGTCCTTGAGCAGCGCCCGCTGGCGGGCCTCGGGCAGCTGCCGGTAGAGCTTCAGGAGCCGTGCCTCGCGCTCGTCCCGGCTGGGTCCGGGGACCGGCCTGCCGACGGCCTCGAAGAACTCCCTGGGTGTCGTCCGCACGCCCCAGCGCCGGAACACCTCGACCATGGCCCGCAGTTTCTCCGGGTCGATGCGGGAGGTGCCGCGCGTCCGGTTCATCCACGCGTTGAGGGTCGGGTACGAGATGCCCGCCTCCGACGCCAGGTCCTTCTGGGTCCTGCCCTGCGACGCCGACAGGAGACGTTCGAGCAGGGCCGCCAGGTCCTCGCCCCGGCGCGCGGGATCGTCGCCCGGTTCGGGCTCTACTGGCGGTGTCGGCTGGCTCGTCACACGTCAGAGGATCGGCCATGAATATCTACATGCGCAAGTAGATTGCAGATCGAGGACCCCATCCCGGGTCGCGTGCAGGAGCATTCGAAGGACCGGCGCGCCATCACGCGCCCCCTCGTGCGTGATGTATCAGCCTTGTCTTACTCCCAACTCTCGTGCTCCGCAGGCGACTTGACACTATATGCATCTACGTGAAGACTGTAGATAGTTCCGGGAGCGGGTGTGCTCTCTGTGTGAAACCAGCAGCCCGAGCGTGCCTGATGTGCGAGCAGCGAATCTACATCTACATGCAGATTGAAGATGTGAAAGGAGCACCGATCGTGTCCGTACAGTCCGACACCCGGACCGCCCCGAGCGGTCCGGAGCCCGCGGTGGTGGCGCGGGCCCGCACAGGTGACCGCGAGGCGTTCGCCGTCCTCTACGGCGAGCACCACCGCCTTGTGCACCGATACCTGCTGCTCCGCACGCGCGATCCGCACCTCGCCGAGGATCTGGTCCAGGAGGTGTTCACGCGCGCGCTGCGGGGCATCGGCGGCTTCGCCTGGCAGGGCAGGGAGTTCAAGGCATGGCTGATCACCATCGCCAGGAATCTCTACCTCGACGAGATGAGCCGCAGTCGCACCCGGCTGGAGACCCTGGTCGCCGAGGTGCAGGACACGGAATCCCCCGACTGCGGCACCGAGTCCCTGGCGTTACGCGAACTGGAGGCCGTCGAGGCCTGCGAGACGGTTCAGCGCGCCCTGAGGACGCTCAGCCCGCCCCAGCGGTACTGCGTGGAACTGCGCTACCTCGGCGGGCTGTCGCCCGAGGAGACGGCTCTCGTGATGGGCCGGACCGTCGGCGCCGTCCGGGCGCTGACCCACCGTGCGCTGCGGCGACTGCGCTGGACGGTCCGGGCGGTGCCGGCGTGAACAGGAACCTGTCCGAAGCGGTGAGCGTGATCCACACGACGGTGGCGTCCGTCCGGCCCGAACAGGCCGCCGCCATCGCCCACGCCCTGGACTCCGCCCGCCTCCTGGCCGACCCCGGCCGGCTCCTCGGCATCGTGCTGCACCGCACGGCCGACGGGGGCTGGTCCTCCGCCCCGCGGGGGGCGACCGAGCTGGAGCGGCAGGCACTCGCCCGGGACGCCTCCTGCGGGCGGGCCCGGCGCGTGGCCGCCGCCGTCGAGCGGGACATCGGCCGGCGGCCCGGGGTGCTGAGCGTTCGGGCCGACGGCGACACGGTGCGGGTCGTTCTCCATGTCGAGGGCCCGGACCAATGGGCCCGGTGGCGCACCTACTTCGGGATCACGCCCGCGTCCCCCGGGGCGGCGGCCGGGGGAGCGGCGCGCGAGAAACGGCCGTTCCGGCTCGGCGGGATCACCTACGACCTGGTGCTTCCGTACCGCGATGCCCAGGGGGACCTCTGGTACTTCCAGGGACTGCGCACCCCCGACGGGATGCCGATGATGTCGCCGGACGGCCGACCGGAACGGTGTTCACTCGCCAACGTGGAGGCGTACGCGGGCCCGCTGACGCCGGTTCCCGACGCGCACCCGGCCGAGGGACGGCCCCGATGAGGTCGGCGACCGCCCCGCGCCCGGGGCGGGAATGGGAGCTGAGCGCCGCCTGCCGGCACGAGGACGCGGAGCTCTGGTTCTCCCGCCGCACACAGGCACGGGCGATGGAGATCTGCACGGCCTGCCCCGTACGCGTCCCGTGCCGGGCAGCCGTACTGCAACGCGAGGAGGGGCTGCCGAAGAGCCATCGCGGGGGCATCGTCGCCGGGCTCACCGGACCCCAGCGGTACGACCTGGAGCGTAGGGTCCGGCGCCGGCCCCAGCCGCCGGACCCCACGGCGCCGGTCCCCGGCGGAGACCGTCCGCGACGCGAGCCCGCGCCCTGCGGTACTCGGGCGGCGTACCAGCGGCACCTGCGCAAGCGGGAGCCGGTCGATGACGCGTGCCGTGCCGCCAACGCCCGGAGCGCAGGGCACTACCGCCGCACCGGTTCCACCCGGAGGCAGGCGGCGGGACCGGCGCAGACCAGCCCCTGATGGGGCACCCCCTTCACCGCACACCGGAGCACCCCATGTCCGTATCCAGCAGGGGATCGTCGCGGCTGCGAGGCCTGTTCCGCAGCCTCCTGCCGAGCCGTGGCGCCCATCGGCGGGAGACCTCGCGGCGGCGCCTGGAGTCCGACCTCGCCGTCCACCGGCAGGCGGTGGCGCACTGGCAGCAGTACGCCGACTCCTACGCGCGGGAGCTCGGCCGAGCCCGTCACGAGCGCGCGCACCTCCTGGCCTGGCTGGCGGCGCTGCACCCGGCGAGCGCCGTCATCACGCCGACCGCCGGCACCGCGCAGGACGGCACGCACCGCTCGCTGCGTCTGGTGGCCGGGGGATGGCCGATGTCCTGGCGCATCCCGCCCGGCGACCTCGCCCTGTTCCGCCATGTGCCCTACGCCGAAGCGGCCGCGGACCACCCGGAGACCTGGCCCGACGACAGCCCCGACCGCCCCGACAGCCCCGACCAGTACGCGCACATCCGGCGGCACACCCGGCTGCTGGCACTCGAAACGACCGTCCACGACATCACCACCGGAACCGAGCCGAGCGACCACCCTGCCGGTCACTGAAACCGCACCGGCGGGCCCACGAGACTCCGGCCGGCAAGCTCGGGAGGTGCGCCGACCGGACTCCCAGCGCCCCCTGCCGCCCCCGGCAGGGGGCGCGCTCCCGGACCGCGTCGGCAGATCCTCCACCGAACCGGGCGACAGGCCTGGCTAGAGCCAGCCCGCGAACTCCAGCAACAGCTCCGCATCCTGGGGCCGCCCCACCCGCAGTGCCCGTACGCCCGACTCCACGGCCCGGAACAAGGTCCAGCCGCGCAACCGGTCCTGGTCCACATCCAGCGACTCCGCCAGCCGCTTCACCCGCCGTCGGGTCGTCGCGGCACCCGACGGCGAGGCGATCAGGTCCTCCACCCGGTCGCGCACCAGCCGTGCCAGATCGAAGGCGCACTCGCCCACCACGGGATCGGGACCCACGGCCAGCCAGGGCATCCGCTCGGCGGCGAGCACCTTGCTCTGCCGGAAGGTCCCGTGCAGCAGCCGCCGCTCGGGCGGCGCGGCGAGCAGTTCCTCGCGTGCCGCGAGCGCCGCGGCGACCAGCGGTACCACCTCGGCATCGGTGTCGGCGCTCGCCCGCATCGCCTCGGCCTGCCGCCCGGTCCGCTCGGCCACGCTCTCGAAGGCACCGCCCGCCGGCGCCTCGACCCACAGCCGCCGCAGCGTCCCGGCCGCCTCCAGCAGCGCCTTCGCCTCCGGCAGCGACCGCACCGACACATCCGGGTGCAGCCGCTCCAGCAGCAGCACACCCGGTGCCGTGAACGGCTCCAGAAGCTGTACGGCACCCGCGCCGCCCCAGTGCGCGAGCGCGGCCCGCTCGCTCTCCGGCCGGGCCCGCTGCGGGGCGAGCTTGAGCACGGCGGGCGTGCCGTCCGGCCGCCGCACCAGCACGACCAGGCTGCTGCGTCCGCCCGGCACCTGGACCCGCTCGACGGTCAACTCGCGCAGTGCGACGGCCTGTCGTAGCGCCTCGGGCAGCTTGTCCAACCAGTCGTCACCGTCCGGCGCGCTCTCACCGAGCGCCCTCACAAGACGCTGCGGCGGTTCGAAAGCCATGCGCGAGTTGTTCCCTTCCCGTACGTGCTGAGCGGTGCCCTATGCCGTCGGCGTCGCCGACGGCGCGGGCGTGCCGGCCCGCTCGGCGAGACCAGGGAAGGCTACGCTCTCGCCGCGCCAGCGCACCGCCCGCACCGCCGCCTCCCGCAGCGCCTCGGCGGCCGTGCGCCGCCGCTCGCCCTCCGCTGCCCGCACCAGGTCGGAGTACACCCCGGCCACCCGGTCCTCCAACTCGGCCGCGAGCCTGACCGCGGTGGCGGAGTCCGCCACCGGGAAGGGCAGCGCGTACGCGGCAGCCGCGGCAACCGGCTCACCGCCCAGGTCCCGCACCGTGCGCGACAGCGCGTCGCGCCGCGCCCGATGGGCGTCGTACGCCGCCCGGGCCTCGGTCCGCCGTTCCTCGCGGATCCGCCCGCCGACCACCCCGTAGCCGTACACCGCCGCGTGCTCGGCCGCCAGCGCGGCCTGCACCGCCTCCAGTTCGCCTTCCTTCGCCCCGCTCACCTGGCACCCTCCGTCAGCAGATACGCGTGCGCCGCGCCGGCCGCCGCCACCGAGGCCAGCAGCCGGGCCAGTTCGCCCGGCAGACCGAGCAGCGCCTCGGTGCGCCGGTCGGCGAGCGCGCGCTCCGCCGCGGCGAGCTGGGCGAGCGCGTCCTTCTCGTTCGCCGGGACGGCGGCCGGCCCGTTCCCCGGCACCGCGGGCGACGGGTCGGCCGACGGGTCGGCGGAGGACGGGGCCGGGGCCGAGGAGTTCGCCGGGGACGCCTCCCGGGTCTGCCCGGCCGCTCCGCTCCCCCCAAACGCCTCCGCATGGCGCACGGTCTCCGCCCGCAGCGGCGCCAGATGCTCCGCCAGCGCCGGATGCACGGCGAGCACCGCGTCGTACGACTCCACGAGCGACCCGCTCTCGCGTGCCGCACGCGCGCGTGCCCGCTGGGCGGCCGACGGGCTGCCGCTCGTGCCGGCGGAGTCCTCGGACGCGTCGGAGCAGCCGGCCAGCAGGGCGGCGCCCGCGGCCGAGGCGAGCAGGCTTCTTCGACGCGGCCCGGAACGGGTCCGCGAGGGCGGGGGGAACGGCACGGCAGACGTCCTCGGGGAACTCGTAGGAAGGAAAGACCGGAGCGGGGCGGCACGCCCGTGATCACCGTACCCGTGTACCCGCCCGCCATCACTCAGCGGCACCCACCACGCCCCGGCGCAGGTCCGGCGACCGGTGGACGGCAACACTCTCCGGGACCGGATACCCTTTGACCAGACACGCGACCTTCCCACAACAGCACACGCGGCCGAGGAGTCACCCGGATGAGCACCACCCAGAGCGAGAGGCTGCGAGAGCTCCTGGAACCGCTCGTCACCTCCCAAGGCCTGGATCTCGAAGAGATCGCAGTGGACTCGGTCGGCCGCAAGCGTGTGCTGCGCGTAGTCGTCGACTCCGACACGGGCGCCGACCTGGACCAGATCGCCGATGTGAGCCGCGCGCTCTCGGCGAGGCTCGACGACACGGACGCGATGGGCAACGGCGAGTACACCCTCGAGGTCGGCACCCCGGGCGCGGAGCGCGCCCTCACCGAACACCGCCACTATGTGCGCGCCACCGACCGTCTGGTGAAGTTCCAACTGCGCGAGGGGGGCGAGCTCGTCGCCCGCATCCTCGCCGTGGACGAGGACGGTCTCGACGTGGAGGTTCCCGGTGTGAAAGGCCGCAAGGCCACCACCCGCAGACTCGCGTTCCCGGACATCGACAAGGCGCGCGTGCAGGTCGAGTTCAGCCGCAAGGACAAGAAGGACATGAAGGAAGAGGAGGAGGCGTAGCCGTGGACATCGACATGAGTGCCCTGCGGGGCTTGGTACGGGAGAAGGAGATCTCCTTCGACCTGCTGGTCGAGGCGATCGAGGCGGCCCTCCTCATCGCCTACCACCGCACCGAGGGAAGCCGCCGTCACGCGCGCGTGGAGCTCAACCGGGAGACCGGGCATGTGACCGTGTGGGCGAAGGAGGACCCCGAGGACCTGGAGCCGGGCCAGGAGCCCCGTGAGTTCGACGACACCCCGTCCGGCTTCGGCCGTATCGCCGCCACCACGGCCAAGCAGGTGATCCTGCAGCGGCTGCGCGACGCCGAGGACGACGCGACGCTCGGCGAGTACGCCGGCCGCGAGGGCGACATCGTCACCGGTGTGGTCCAGCAGGGCCGCGACCCGAAGAACGTGCTCGTCGACATCGGCAAGCTGGAGGCGATCCTGCCGGTGCAGGAGCAGGTGCCGGGCGAGACGTACCCGCACGGCATGCGTCTGCGCTCGTACGTCGTCCGGGTGGCGAAGGGTGTCCGCGGTCCCTCGGTGACCCTGTCCCGTACGCACCCCAATCTGGTGAAGAAGCTCTTCGCCCTGGAGGTGCCGGAGATCGCCGACGGGTCCGTCGAGATCGCCGCCATCGCACGCGAGGCCGGTCACCGTACGAAGATCGCCGTACGGTCCACCCGTTCGGGTCTGAACGCCAAGGGCGCCTGCATCGGCCCCATGGGCGGCCGGGTGCGCAACGTCATGGGCGAGCTGAACGGCGAGAAGATCGACATCGTCGACTGGTCGGACGACCCGGCCGAGATGGTGGCGAACGCGCTGTCCCCGGCCCGTGTCTCCAAGGTCGAGGTCGTGGACATGGCGGCCCGGTCCGCGCGGGTGACCGTGCCGGACTACCAGCTGTCGCTGGCGATCGGCAAGGAAGGGCAGAATGCCCGGCTTGCGGCCCGGCTCACGGGCTGGCGGATCGACATCCGTCCGGACACCGAACAGCCAGGGGAATAGATCTCGGCCTGCGGTCGGTTGGATCACGTCAGATATATGCGCGGCAAGTGTTCGAATCCTGCCCCAAAGGGGTGAGGTGGCCGCGGGGAGGTAGACTTAAAGGTGTCTGGCCGGACGCACGCCCGAGCATGCCCTGAACGCACCTGTGTGGGCTGCCGGGAGCGGGCGGCCAAGACCGATCTGCTGCGGATCGTGGCGATCAAGGACGCGTGCGTCCCTGATCCTCGCGGTACGCTGCCCGGCCGGGGTGCGTATGTACACCCCGCCCTGGTCTGTCTCGACCAGGCGGTACGCCGCCGGGCGTTCACGCGGGCGCTGCGCGCCCCGGGAGCGCTCGACACAAAGGCGTTGCGCCAGTACGTCGAGCAGACAGACAGTTGCTGAGCAGGCAACACCGTAAGAAGCGTCGTGCGGAACCCCGTGCGGCCCTGGTACCTCGCGAGTCGGAAGTAGGTCGAGATTGCGATGAGCACTCGATGAGTACGCGATGAGTACGCCCATGAAGTAGCGACGGTCCGGCCGCAACCCGGACCTAAAAGGAGCGAAGTGGCTAAGGTCCGGGTATACGAACTCGCCAAGGAGTTCGGTGTGGAGAGCAAGGTCGTCATGGCCAAGCTCCAGGAACTCGGTGAATTCGTCCGTTCGGCGTCCTCGACCATCGAGGCGCCCGTTGTCCGCAAACTGACGGACGCCCTCCAGCAGGGCAACGGAGGCGGCAAGCCCGCCCCCGCCCGCAAGGCTGCCCCGGCGAAGCCGGCAGCCCCCTCCCCGGCGCAGGCTGCCCGTCCGGCCGCCCCGCGCCCGGCGGCCCCCAAGCCCGCGGCGGCCGAGCGGCCCGCGGCTCCGGCCGCCCCCGCAGCAACCCCCGGCTCGCGCCCCACCCCGGGCCCGAAGCCCGCGCCGAAGCCCGCTCCGGCGTCCCCGGCCCCGACGGCCCCCGAGTTCACGGCACCCCCGTCGGCTCCCGCGGCACCGGCCTCCGGCCCGCGTCCGGGCGCTCCGCGTCCGGGTGGCCAGGCCCCGCGTCCCGGTGCCCGTCCGGCCGGTCCCGGTCAGGGCGGCGGCCAGGGCCAGCGTCCCGGCGCCCCGCGTCCGGGTGGCCAGGCCCCGCGTCCCGGTGCCCGTCCGGCCGGTCCCCGTCCGGGCAACAACCCGTTCACCTCCGGTGGCTCCACCGGCATGGCGCGCCCGCAGGCGCCCCGTCCGGGCGGTGCGCCCCGTCCCGGTGGCCACGGCGGCCCCGGTGCTCCCGGCGGCGCTCCGCGTCCGCAGGGCCAGGGCGGTCCCCGTCCCCAGGGTGCGGCGGGCGGTCCCCGTCCGCAGGCTCCGGGCGGCGCGCGTCCCACGCCGGGCGGCATGCCCCGTCCGCAGGGCGGCGGTCCGCGTCCCGGCGGCGGTGGCCCCGGCGGTCCGCGTCCGAACCCCGGCATGATGCCGCAGCGTCCCGCTGCGGGCCCGCGTCCCGGCGGCGGTGGCCCCGGCGGCCGCGGTCCCGGCGGCGGCGGTCGTCCCGGTGGCGGCGGCGGTCGTCCGGGCGGCGGCTTCGCCGGTCGTCCCGGTGGCGGTGGCGGCGGTGGCTTCGCCGGTCGTCCCGGCGGTCCCGGTGGCGGCGGTGGCGGTGGCTTCGCCGGTCGTCCCGGCGGTCCCGCGGGCGCCGGCGGAGGTGGCCGTCCCGGCTTCGGCGGTCGTCCCGGTGGTCCGGGCGGTCGCGGTGGCACGCAGGGCGCCTTCGGTCGTCCCGGCGGTCCCGCGCGTCGCGGTCGCAAGTCGAAGCGGCAGAGGCGCCAGGAGTACGAGGCCATGCAGGCCCCGTCGGTCGGCGGCGTGATGCTGCCTCGCGGCAACGGCGAGTCCATTCGCCTGTCGCGCGGTGCCTCCCTCACCGACTTCGCGGAGAAGATCAACGCCAACCCGGCGTCGCTCGTCGCGGTCATGATGAACCTGGGCGAGATGGTCACGGCCACGCAGTCCGTCTCCGACGAGACGCTGCAGCTCCTCGCCGACGAGATGAACTACACGGTTCAGATCGTCAGCCCCGAGGAGGAGGACCGCGAGCTGCTCGAGTCCTTCGACCTGGAGTTCGGCGAGGACGAGGGCACCGAGGAGGACCTGGTCGTCCGTCCGCCGGTCGTCACCGTCATGGGTCACGTCGACCACGGAAAGACCCGGCTGCTCGACGCCATCCGCAAGACGAACGTCATCGCGGGCGAGGCCGGCGGCATCACCCAGCACATCGGTGCCTACCAGGTCGCGACCGAGGTCAACGACGAAGAGCGCAAGATCACCTTCATCGACACCCCGGGTCACGAGGCGTTCACCGCCATGCGTGCGCGTGGTGCCAAGTCGACCGACATCGCGATCCTGGTCGTCGCGGCCAACGACGGCGTCATGCCGCAGACGGTCGAGGCGCTCAACCACGCCAAGGCGGCCGACGTCCCGATCGTCGTCGCGGTCAACAAGATCGACGTCGAGGGCGCGGACCCGACCAAGGTGCGCGGTCAGCTGACCGAGTACGGCCTGGTGGCCGAGGAGTACGGCGGCGACACGATGTTCGTCGACATCTCCGCCAAGCAGGGTCTGCACATCGACTCGCTGCTGGAGGCCGTGATCCTTACGGCCGACGCCTCGCTCGACCTGCGGGCCAACCCGAACCAGGACGCGCAGGGCATCTCGATCGAGTCCCGCCTCGACCGCGGCCGCGGTGCCGTGGCGACGGTCCTCGTCCAGCGAGGCACGCTGCGGGTCGGCGACACGATGGTGGTCGGCGACGCGTACGGCCGCGTCCGGGCGATGCTCGACGACAACGGCAACAACGTGGCCGAGGCCGGCCCGTCGACGCCGGTCCAGGTCCTGGGCCTGACCAACGTCCCGGGTGCGGGCGACAACTTCATCGTGGTGGACGAGGACCGCACGGCCCGTCAGATCGCGGAGAAGCGCGCCGCCCGTGAGCGCAACGCGGCCTTCGCCAAGCGCACGCGCCGTGTGTCGCTGGAGGACCTGGACAAGGTGCTGAAGGCCGGCGAGGTCCAGCAGCTGAACCTGATCATCAAGGGTGACGCTTCCGGTTCCGTCGAGGCCCTCGAGTCCTCCCTGCTCCAGCTCGACGTCGGCGAAGAGGTCGACATCCGCGTCCTGCACCGCGGCGTCGGTGCGGTCACGGAGTCGGACATCGACCTGGCGATGGGCTCGGACGCCATCGTGATCGGCTTCAACGTCCGTGCGGCCGGCCGTGCCGCGCAGATGGCCGAGCGCGAGGGCGTGGACGTCCGCTACTACTCGGTCATCTACCAGGCGATCGAGGAGATCGAGGCGGCCCTCAAGGGCATGCTCAAGCCGGAGTTCGAGGAGGTCGAGCTCGGTACGGCGGAGATCCGCGAGGTCTTCAAGTCGTCCAAGCTGGGCAACATCGCGGGTGTGCTCATCCGCTCCGGCGAGGTCCGCCGCAACACCAAGGCGCGCCTCATCCGTGACGGCAAGGTGGTCGCGGAGAACCTCAACATCGAGGGTCTGCGTCGCTTCAAGGACGACGTCACCGAGATCCGCGAAGGCTTCGAGGGCGGTATCAACCTCGGAAACTTCAACGACATCAAGGTCGACGACGTCATCGCGACGTACGAGATGCGCGAGAAGCCGCGGGCGTAACGGCCGACGGTTCCTTCGCCGGCCGACGGGACAGGTTCCCGTCGGCCGGCGTGCCGTGTACCGGGGCTCCACCGGCCCAAGGAGACGGGCGAAATCCCGTCGAGCCACCCGCCCGTTCGTTGTACCTTTCTTGATGTCCCTGCCCGGTGGATGGCAGGGCCATCGATCCCGTACCGGCGGGTGAACCGGCTACACACATGTATGTGGGGACTCTGTCCTTCGACCTGCTCCTCGGCGACGTACGGTCGCTGAAGGAGAAGCGCTCCGTCGTCCGCCCGATCGTCGCCGAGCTCCAGCGGAAGTACGCGGTGAGCGCGGCCGAGGTGGATCACATGGACCTTCACCGCAGGGCCGCCATCGGCCTGGCGATGGTGTCCGGCGACGCGGGGCACCTGACCGAGGTACTGGACCGGTGCGAGCGGCTGGTCGCCGGACGCCCCGAGGTGGAACTGCTGTCCGTCAGACGGCGCTTCCACGGCGAAGACGACTGACGACCCAAGAACGAGACAGGAAAGAACGGGAGACGGACCAGTGGCCGACAACGCGCGGGCGAAAAGGCTGGCGGACCTCATCCGGGAGGTGGTGGCCCAGAAGCTGCAGCGCGGGATCAAGGACCCGCGGCTCGGCTCACACGTCACCATCACGGACACCCGGGTCACGGGTGACCTGCGGGAGGCGACCGTCTTCTACACGGTGTACGGGGACGACGAGGAGCGGGCGGCCGCGGCCGCCGGCCTGGAGAGCGCCAAGGGCATCCTGCGCTCCGAGGTCGGCCGCGCGGCCGGCGTGAAGTTCACGCCGACCCTCGCCTTCGTCGCCGACGCCCTTCCGGACACCGCCCGGACCATCGAGGATCTCCTCGACAAGGCACGCCAGTCCGACGAGAAGGTGCGCGAGGCGTCCGCGGGCGCCGCCTACGCCGGTGACGCGGACCCGTACCGGAAGCCGGGCTCCGAGGACGAGACGGACGGCGACGCCGCGGAATGACCCAGAAGCGCACCACCACGCCCGACGGCCTTGTCATCGTCGACAAGCCGTCGGGCTTCACTTCGCACGACGTGGTCGCCAAGATGCGCGGGATCGCCAGGACCCGCCGCGTCGGACACGCCGGCACCCTCGACCCCATGGCGACGGGCGTGCTCGTCCTCGGCGTCGAGAAGGCGACCAAGCTCCTCGGGCACCTCGCGCTGACCGAGAAGGAGTACCTCGGGACGATCCGTCTCGGGCAGACGACCCTGACCGACGACGCCGAGGGCGAGATCACGGGGTCGCTCGACGCCTCGAAGGTCACCCGCGAGGCCGTCGACGCCGGGATCGCCAAGCTGACCGGCGACATCATGCAGGTGCCGTCCAGGGTCAGCGCCATCAAGATCGACGGAGTGCGGTCCTACAAGCGGGCGCGGGAGGGCGAGGAGTTCGAGATTCCCGCTCGGCCGGTCACCGTCTCGTCGTTCAGCGTGTACGACGTCCGGGACGCCGTCGCCGAGGACGGCACCCCCGTGCTCGACCTGGTGGTGTCGGTGGTCTGCTCCTCCGGCACCTACATCCGGGCGCTGGCCCGGGACCTTGGCGCCGACCTGGGCGTCGGCGGACACCTCACCGCTCTGCGCAGGACGCGCGTGGGCCCGTACAAGCTGGACTCCGCCAGAACCCTGGACCAGCTCCAGGAGGAGCTGAGCGTGATGCCGATCGCGGAGGCCGCGGCAGCCGCGTTCCCGCGCTGGGACGTCGACGCCAGACGGGCCCGCCTGCTCACCAACGGCGTACGTCTGGAGATGCCCGACGAGTACGGGGCAGCAGGTGCGGTGGCCGTCTTCGACCCGGAGGGCCGTTTCATCGCCCTGGTCGAGGAACACAAGGGCAAGGCGAAGAGCCTGGCGGTCTTCGGCTGAGAGCCGTGTGACGTTCTGAAGGCGCGTCGTGAGACGTTCCGCGGGCCTGTTGTCCGTGGAGCGGCGGTCACGGGTGTCCACTACCCGCCGCTCCACGGTCCCCCCCTCGGTTCCCCCACCCCTAGGGTGTATCCACCAACCCCCGCCATTTCACCCGTCCGGGCAGGCGCTCGGAGTGAACCGAGGGAGCGGAAGGGGGCGCTTTCGCCACGCGATCTTTCCCGCTGATCGCCCCGCGCCTACGGTCGACGACAGGGCACGGTGCACGGCGGGGAGGTAGGACATGGCGGGACGGGGCCATGATGACCGGTCCCGTCGGCCGCGCCCCGAGGTCCTCGTCGGCATCCAGGACCCGGCGGGCCGCCCGCGCGGAACCGGCTTCGTGGCCGACCACGACGGCACGCTGATCACCAGCCACGAGGCCGTCGACGGTCTGCCCCGGCTCGTGCTGCACGCCGCCGGCGACCGCAGCTGTGTCGTGACCGCCGACGCGGTGACCCCGCTGCCCCAACTGGCCCTCGCTCTCGTACGGACCGAGGGCTTGGGCGTGGACCCGCTCCCCATCGCCGCGCGGGACCGGATCGACCCCGGTACCTATGTCCACATCGCCGCAGGCCGCTGGCGCGAGGCACGCGTGCTGGACGCGACCGATGTGACGTACACGGCCACGGACCGCTGCCATCGCCTTCACGACGCCCTGGAGCTGGCGATCGGCACGGCGGGCCGGGACGCGCTGCGGCCGGGCGGCGGGGCGGCCGGGGGACCGGTGCTCGACGCCGGAACCGGCGCCGTGCTCGGCGTCCTCGGCACCGCGCTGCACTGCGGAGAGCGTGACACCGGCTTCGCGGTACCGCTCCGCCCACCCGGCTCCGGGGCCCGCGACGGGTCCGGGTCGTCGGTGGCCGACGACCCGCTCACCGAGCTGCTCGCCCACAACGCCGCCACCGTCCCCGTGTACGGCGTGGACCTCAACCTGGCCGGCGCACTGGAACTGACGCGCACTCAAGTGGGCCAGGACGGACCGCCCGGGACCCACGCTCCGCTCCCGGCGGCCGAGTGCGTCGAACGGGCCGCCGTCGCAGCGGAGTTCACTGCATTCGTGCGCGGCCCCGCCGCCGTCCTCGGTCTCGTCGGGGAGCCCGGCAGCGGTCGTACGACGGAACTCGTGGCCCTCGCCGGACGGCGCGGCCGGAGTGACGAGCCCGCACCCACCCTGTGGCTGCGGGGCGCCGATCTGATGGGCGACGACGGCTCTGTGGCGGACGCGGCGCGCCGTGCACTGGTCCGGGCCGCCGCCCGGACCGTCGCGGCGTCGCAACCTGAACTCTCCGCCGACGCCTGCGATCTCACCCCGGACCGACTGGCCCGCCTGGCGCACGCCGTAGGCCGTCCCCTGCTGATCCTGCTCGACGGGCCCGAGGAGATGCCTTCCGCCCTGACCCACCGGCTGCCGGACTGGACGGCGGGGACGGCCGGTTGGCTGCGGGAGACGGGGGCGCGGCTGGTGGTGGCGTGCCGGGCGGAGTTCTGGGAGGAGGCGGCCGCGGGGTTCTCGGCGGAGCTGCTGCACGGCGCCACGGGGGACGCGGCGCAGGGCGGTACGCCGGCCTGTGTGCGCCTCGGCGAACTCCCGGAGGACGAAGCCCGTGAGGCCCGAGCCCGCCATGGCATCCCGGAAGGCGCCCTGACCGGAGCCGACGCCCGCCGTCCCCTCACCCTCCGCCTGTACTCGGAGATCCACGCCGCCCTCCAGGACGCCCCCGCCGCCCGCGTCGACCGGGACCAGGTCCTCTCCGCCCACCTGGACCTGATGTGCCTGCGCATCGCCGTCCGGCTCGCCACGGAGAACGGCCTGCGCGGCACCGCCGTACGCCGCCTCGCCGCGAAGGTCGCCGGACAGGTGCACGAGGCCGCCCGCCGCAGCCTCGGCCCGGAGCACGGTCAGCTGGACCGCGAGTCGTTCACGGCGCTGTTCCCGTGGGGGCCCGCGCCGGCCCGGCTCGGCGGCGGCACCGGCTGGGCGTCCGCCGTCCTCGCCGAGGGCCTGCTCGTGCCCGCGGGCGACGGCTACCGCTTCGCCCACGAGGAACTCGCCGACTGGCTCCACGGCATGCACCTCGACCTGGACGAGGCCCTGCGCGCCCTCGTCCACCGCCGCGACCCCCGGCCGCCGCTCCCGCACCACCGCATCGGACCCGTCGTACAGGCCCTGCTGCTCCTCGGCCGCCGGCAGGGAGCACCCCAACTGGCCCGCCGCCTGGAGAAGTTGGTGCACGCCCTGGATGCCGACCCGTCCTCCTGGTGGGCCGGGCGACTCCTCACCGAAACCCTGCCGCGCGTGCCGGACGCGACGCCGTACACCCCGGTGCTGCGGCTGCTGGCCGAGGGAATCGCGGACCGCCGGGACCACCCCCTGCCACCGGAGTTCGGCCCGGCCTTCTGGACCGCGCTCCCCCTCCCCGAGTCCACCCGCCTGGACCTGCTCCGTGACCTCGTCCTCACGGACGGCCCGCCGGGGGCGGCGCCAGGCACGCCGGACGACACGACACCGGCCCGGCATGCTGCTGCGGCAGTGACGGTCGCGCCCCGCTTCCTCGATGCCGTGGCCGGGATGCTCGCTGCCGACGCCGTCGCCGTGCAGCCGCATCTCCTCCGCTGGTTCGAGGACGAGCGGCCGTTGCCCGCCACACCGCACGCGACCGTGGCCAAGGCCGCACAGGCGTTGCTGCACACGCACCGGCACCGGGCGCCGGACGACCTGACGGACGTGCTGGTCGACTGTGCCCACCCGCGGGCCCAGGAGCTGCTCGGTGTGCTGGCCGAGGACGAGCCGTCCGCCGTCTGCCGGGCCGTGGACCGGTGGGCGCACGACGAGCGGCCCGTACGCCGGGCCGCCGCGATGACGTACGGGACGCGCACCGCGCCCCACGCCCGCACCGAGGCCGACCGCGCACTGCTCCGCCATGCCGCCCTGGCCCTGCTCGCCCGCCCCGTCGACTCCGCCCTGCACGGCGGCGCCCTCGCCCTCCTCGTGCGGGACCCGTACACCAGAGCCCGCCATCTCCCGCAGGCGCTCGCGCGCTTCGCGGCCGGCGACCCCCAGATCCCGCCGAACGCGCTGGTCGCGGCCCTGCCGACCCACCCGGACCCGGTCCTCGACGCCTTCCGGGCGCGGCTCGGCCTGCCGGACGCCGGCGATGCACTGCGGACGCTCGCCGACGTCACCACCCCCACCCTGACCCGCCGGGTCAGTGCCCTGGCCCGGGAAGCCGTGCAGGAGCACCCGGAGACCGCCGTCCACCTCGCCGCGTACCTCGACCGGCGCCTCGACCACGGCCCCACCGCCCGCACCACCCTCCTCCCGCTGGTCACCGGCCTGGTCAACGCCGGCCCGCCACCGGCGCGGGCCGCACTCGCCGCCGTACTCGCAGCCCCGGGCACCCCCGCCTCCCGCGCCCTCCGCCGGGAACTCCTCGCCTCCTTCCTGGAGCACGAAAACGACCCCACGGTCCTCGAAGCGCTGCTGCGGACCGCGGTCGAGCAGCGCGCCGGTGCCGCACCCGACATCCGCGCCCTCGTCCACCGCATCGGCCTCCACCTCGTCCGCACCCCGGACGGAGCGACCCGCTTCGACCGCGTCCTTGTCGACCTCGGCCGCCAGATCCCCGGCTTCGCCGCGCAGATCGCGGGCTGGCTGTCCGACGCCCCGGGGGAGTGGACGGCGATCGTGGGCCCCAGCGCCCACCGGATGATCGAGAACCTGGCGGGCACGAGCGTGCCCGCATGACCCGTACACGCGCGTGCGACCCGTCACAGCCCCATGCCGATGCTGGGCGCGGTCACGGGGCATGGCACCCTTAGACCTGCGTAAGAGGCACACACGGACACGGGTGCGACAGGATGCGACGAGGAGCGGTCACAGTGCAGCGCTGGCGTGGCTTGGAGGACATCCCCCAGGACTGGGGGCGCAGCGTCGTCACCATCGGCTCCTACGACGGCGTCCACCGCGGACACCAGCTGATCATCCGGCACGCCGTGGACCGCGCCCGTGAGCTGAGCGTTCCCTCCGTCGTCGTCACCTTCGACCCGCACCCGAGCGAGGTCGTCCGCCCCGGCAGCCACCCTCCGCTGCTCGCCCCGCACCACCGCCGCGCCGAGCTGATGGCCGAGCTGGGCGTGGACGCGGTCCTGATCCTGCCCTTCACGACCGAGTTCTCGAAGCTGTCGCCCGCCGACTTCGTCGTCAAGGTCCTCGTCGACAAGCTGCACGCCAAGGCGGTCGTCGAGGGCCCCAACTTCCGCTTCGGCCACAAGGCCGCGGGCGATGTGGCATTCCTGACCGAGCAGGGCAAGGTCTACGACTTCGAGGTCGAGGTCGTCGACCTGTTCGTGTGCGGCGAGGCGGGCGGCGGAGAGCCCTTCTCCTCGACCCTGACCCGCCGCCTGGTCGTCGAGGGCGACGTCGAGGGCGCCGGGGAGATCCTCGGGCGCCCGCACCGCGTGGAAGGCGTCGTCGTCCGCGGCGCCCAGCGCGGCCGCGAGCTGGGCTTCCCCACGGCGAACGTCGAGACCCTCCCGCACACCGCGATCCCCGCCGACGGCGTCTACGCGGGCTGGCTGCACGCGAACGGCGAGGCGATGCCGGCCGCGATCTCCGTCGGCACGAACCCGCAGTTCGACGGCACGGAGCGCACGGTGGAGGCGTACGCCATCGACCGGGTGGGGCTGGACCTGTACGGCCTGCACGTGGCCGTCGACTTCCTGTCCTTCGTGCGTGGCCAGGCGAAGTTCGAGTCCATCGAGGGGCTGCTGGAGCAGATGGCGGCGGACGTGAAGCGCTGCCGTGAGCTGGTCGCCGCGGCGGAGGCAGCCGCCGAGTAGTCGTCCGTACGACGCCGAAGGGCGGCCGGTGCGAGTGGGCACCGGCCGCCCTTCGTTGTTCACGGCTCACACGGTCATGGCGAGGCTACTGCTCGGGGGGCTGGTGCGGGGGCGGGGTCTGCGGGTAGCCCTCCGGGGGCTGACCGGGCTGACCGGGCTGACCGGGCTGACCGGGCTGACCGGGCTGACCGGGCTGGCCCGGCTGGTCTGCCGGGCCGGGCTGGGGTTGACCCGCGGGACCGGACTGGCCGGGCTGGGCGTACGGCTGTCCGGCCTGGGGGTAGGGCTGGCCCGGCTGGTGGGGTGGGTAGGGCTGCCCCGGCTGTTGCGGCACGTTGGGCTGCCCGGCCTGCGGGTACGGCTGCCCCGGCTGCTGCGGGTACGGCTGTCCGGCCTGCGGGTGGGGCTGGCCCGGCTGGGCATACGGCTGCGCGGCTTGCGGGTGGGGTTGTTGAGGGAACGGGCCGGGCTGGCCGGGTGCCCACTGCCCAGGGGCCTGCTGACCAGGGGTGGGCTGGTTGGGGATGTGCCGGCCGGGGGTCTGCTGTCCTGGAAGGGGTTGGCCGGGCACGGGTTGGCCAGGCATGGGCTGCCCGGGGGCCTGCTGTCCGGGAACGGACTGCCCGGGGATCGGCTGGCCAGGCACAGGCTGTCCTGGCACCTGCTGGCCGGGGGTCTGTTGGCCCGGTACGGGCTGACCAGGCGCGTACTGACCAGGCACGTACTGCCCCTGGACCGGGTGACCCGGAATCTGTTGACCCGGAATCTGCTGACCGGGAATCTGCTGACCGTGGACCGGCTGGCCCGGGAGCGGCTGGCCGGGCATCGGCGGCGCGGCCACCGGAGGCGGATTGCCGTCGTTCGTCCACAGGCCGTGCGACTGCTGGTGGCGGACGAAGTCCTCGGCGACCATCGCCGCGAGGTTGAAGTACGACTCCCGCACCTTCGGCCGCATCATGTCGAGGTCGACCTCGGCACCTGCCGACAGGTGCTCGTCGAACGGCACGACCACCACACCGCGGCACCGCGTCTCGAAGTGGCTGACGATGTCCTCCACCTTGATCATCTTGCCGGTCTCGCGCACGCCGGAGATGACGGTGATGGACCGCGAGACGAGGTCGGCGTACCCGTGCGCGGACAGCCAGTCCAGCGTCGTACTGGCGCTGCTCGCACCGTCCACGGACGGGGTCGAGATGATGATGAGCTGGTCGGCGAGGTCGAGCACTCCGCGCATGGCGCTGTAGAGCAGACCGGTACCCGAGTCGGTCAGGATGATCGGGTACTGCCGCCCGAGCACGTCGATCGCGCGCCGGTAGTCCTCGTCGTTGAAGGTCGTGGACACGGCCGGGTCGACGTCGTTGGCGATGATCTCGAGACCCGACGGCGCCTGCGAGGTGAACCGCCGGATGTCCATGTACGAGTTGAGGTACGGGATCGCCTGGACGAGGTCACGGATGGTGGCGCCGGTCTCGCGGCGGACGCGGCGGCCGAGCGTACCGGCGTCCGGGTTGGCGTCGATGGCGAGGATCTTGTCCTGGCGCTCGGTGGCCAGCGTGGACCCGAGGGCGGTGGTGGTCGTGGTCTTGCCGACACCGCCCTTGAGGCTGATGACGGCGATCCGGTAGCAGGACAGCACGGGCGTCCGGATGAGTTCGAGCTTGCGCTGCCGCTCGGCCTCCTCCTTCTTCCCGCCGATCTTGAACCGGCCGCCGGCCGCGGCGGGCCGCCCGCTCTTCGCCTTCTGCTTCTTGTTGTTGAGCAGCCGGTCGGATGACAGCTCCACGGCCGCGGTGTAACCGAGAGGCGCGGCACCGGGGTTGGTCATCTGCCGCTGATCATGCTGAACGGGCTGCGGCCATGCGGCACCGGCACGGGGATCAACGGGTTGCTGGGGCTGAGCCTGCGGCTGCGCCTGCGGGAAGCCATAACCACCCGGCTGGACAGAGGGGTTGGGGCCGGAATGCTGGGGGGCGGCAGCGCCCGGCTGTGGGAAGCCGTATCCGCTGGGTGCGTTGGGGTCGGCGGGCGTCTGCGGGGCTGAGGGGGCGGGTGCGCCAGTGGCCTGTGGGAAGCCGTATCCGCCGGGTGCGTTGGGGTCGGCGGGCGTCTGCGGGGCCGAGGGGGCGGGTGCGTCACCGGCCTGCGGGAAGCCGTACCCGCCGGGTGCGTTGGCGTCGGCCGGAGCCTGCGGGGCCGGCTGGGCGGGAGCGGGGGCGGTGGTGGGCGCGGGGGAGGGTGCGCCTGGCTGCGGGAAGCCGTATCCGCCCGGTGTGTTCGCGTCGGCCGGCGTCTGCGGAGCCGAAGGCGCGGGCGGCGCAGGTGCGGGTGTGCCCGGCTGCGGGAAGCCGTAGCCGCCCTGTGTGTTCGCGTCGGTCGGCGTCTGCGGAGCCGAGGGCGCGGGCGGCGCAGGTGCGGGTGTGCCCGGCTGCGGGAAGCCGTAGCCGCCCTGTGGGTTGGCTGCGTCGCCGGGGCGCGGGAAGCCGTATCCGCCGGGTGCGTTCGCGTCGGTCGGCGTCTGCGGAGCGGACGGGGCGGGCGCGGCGGCCGACGCAGGGACGGGTGCGCCCGGCTGGGGGAAGCCGTACCCGCCGGGTGCGTTGGGGTCGGCGGGCGTCTGCGGGGTCGAGGGGGCGGGTGCGTCACCGGCCTGCGGGAAGCCGTACCCGCCGCCGGGCGCGATCGCGTCGGTCGGCGTCTGCGGAGCCGAGGGCGCGGGCGGCGCAGGTGCGGGCGCGCCCGGCTGGGGGAAGCCGTAGCCGCCCTGTGGGTTGGGCGCGGGCGCGGGGGCGCCGCTCGGCTGTTGAGCCGGAGGCTGCTGCGCTGTGCCGGGCTGCGGCGCAGGGGCCTCGGGGTTCCAGGCCGCGGGCGCCGGCTGCGGCGCCTGCGGCTGGAAGGCAGGCGGCTGCTGCGGCGGCACGGGTGGCTGCCCCTGAGCGGCCGTCGGCTGCGGCCGAGGAGGCGTCACCGGGTCGGCCTGCCGCGGCTGCGCGGGCCACTGGGCCGCCGGTGCGGGCGCGGCGGGCTGATACGACGGCGGCAGCGGCGGCAGCCCACTCTGCGGCGCCGGCGGGGGAGCCCAGGCAGCGGGCAGCGCGTCCTGAGGCGGGTCGGCCTGCGCCGGTACGGCGTCCTGGGCGGAGCCGCTGTCCTGAGGACCGGCATCCTCCGGTGTGGCACTGTCCTGCGCCTCGGCGTCTGCGGGTGCGGCACTGTCCTGGGAGTCGGTGTCTGCGGGCGCCGGGTCTTCCGGTACCGCGTCCGCGGGAACCGCGTCCTCGGGCTCGGCGATCGCCGGTACCGCGTCCCCAGGCTCCGCGTCCCCAGGCCCCGTGACCGCAGGCTCCGTGACCGCAGGAGTGGCGTCCTCCGGCGCCTCGCTGCCGGACTCGGCTTCGGCGGGCTCCGATGCAGAGTCCGCTTCTGAGTCCGCCTCGGCCTGTGCTTCCGGCTCCGCCTCATCGGCCTCGTCCGAGCCGTCCGGCTCCGAAGCCTCGGTGTCGGCATCCTGGGCCGCGGCCGTACCGTCGTCGACGACAGCATCGGACGAACCGTCAGTGACGATCTCCGAGTCGGTGTCCCCCTCCGGCACAGCAACAGCCCCGTCGCCGTTGCCGTCGCCCTCGGCCTCGCCGTCAACCACACCGCGCTCCGCCTCGGCGGCCGCCGCCCGCTCCGCGATCTCCCGCTTCAGCGCAACCGAGGAGAACCGCATGGTGGCGCCGCTCTCCACGTCACGGTTCCCGTCCTCCGACTCCTCGGAAGCCGGAGCAGCCGGAGTAGCCGGCGCAGCCGCCGGGGCCGGAGCGTTCCACTGCGGCTGGAAGCCCCCAACAGGCATGTTCGGTACGGCCGTGGGCGACGCCGGATCCGCGGCGGGCGCGTCCACCCGCTCCTCGGTCTGCGGTGACTGGGGCTCGAACCCGCTCCCCACCGGAAGCCTGGGCACGCCGACCGGACTCCCGGTCGGCGGAGCAGGCGGACTGAACGGAGCTCCGGGCGCCGGCGCCGGAGGCGCGGGCGGCGTAAAGGGCGCCCCAGGAGCCGGAGCCGGAACGGACGCCGGTCCCGAGGAAGGAAGCGAGTGGGCAGGAGGCGCCAGCCCGGGCAACGGCGCAGCCGGCACGTTCGACGAACCCGCAGCCCCAGCTCCCGAATCCGAACCGGGGCCCGAGCCCGCCCCGGAAGCCCCGCTCCCAGAACTCCCAGAACTCCCAGAATCCTCCGACGCGTTCTGCGTGTACCAGGCAGGCGGCGCGTAGTCGATGGTGAACTCGCCCGTCGTCTCGACGGCGGACTCCGCGTCGGTCTGGTCATCGCCGGGTGTGGCCCAGCCCCCGCGGATCCCGTCCCGATCGCTGCTCACAGTTCCTCCTGGTGTGGTCGAGCACCCTCATGCCGTGCTGGGGCGACCAGTTGCTTGTCGTCCGTAGTCGTTCGAGGTCGTCCGATCCGCCGGCCCTCCCCCTCAGGCACCGACACCCCGTCCACGGGTCTGGTGTCGCGCCCGGTCCCAGCCTAATCACCACAGGCCCCAACTCGGCAGGCCCGCCCACCCCTCAGCGCCCGTCCACTGCATCACAACCCGCCCAGAAGGGACGTACTCAGCTCTCTCATCAGTGAACAAACCATGCACAGTTGAAGCCGGACTTCGAACGTCCGACCTTCGAACGCCCCACCCGGAAAGGCTCTTTCGTGCGCGCTTCGGCCCGCGTCCCCCGATCTCCACGCAATCCGCACTCTCCGCGGAGCGGCGGAGCGGCGGAGCGGCGAACCGGCGGGAGCGGCGGAGCGGCGGAGGTGTGCGAGAACCGCCGAGGGGCGGGACGTCGCCGCCCCGCCCCTCGGATCTGCCGCCGACTGTTGGCAACTCCGCTACTTCGCCCCTCCGCTACTCCGCTACTCCGCGTCAAGTCCTCCGTTGTGCGGAGCCGGCTTCAGATCGAACTCACCGTCGCGCGCACCCAGCACGAAGGCCCGCCACTCCGCCTCCGTGTACCGCAGCACCGTGTCGTGGTCGAGCGAGGACCGCATGGCCACCGCGCCGGCGGGAAGGTAGGCGATCTCGACCCGCTCCTCGTGCTCCTCGGTGCCCGGTGCGCTGTGCCACTCGACGCCGGAGATGTCGAGGGCGTACAGCTCGTCCCGCTCCCGCTCCTTGCGCGCCTTGATCTCCTCTGCCGTCTCCGTCATGCCGCAGCGACACCTCTCCCCGATGTTCCCGATGTTTCTTACGTGTCCGATGTGTCCGATGTCTTCGACGTACGAAACGATCCGACGATCCGAGCGCTCACCCTAGTGGCCGTCCCTCGCCCGTCCGGGTGATTCCGATACCGCGGTGAGAGTGCCCCTCACCTCCTGGTACCCTGTGTGACGGCCGTTTGTGTACGCACCCCCGGAGCCCACCGCCCTGGAGGCCGCGCCCAGCGGATCCCCGCCTCCCGAGTAACGGAAGCTCCCCCGAGACAAAGACCGGGGGCACTCGGTGGCCACATGAAGACTACGAGGAGTACGCGTGCCGCTCGACGCCGCTACGAAGAAGCAGATCATCACCGAGTTCGGCCAGAAGGAGGGCGACACCGGCTCCCCCGAGGTCCAGGTCGCCATGCTCTCGCGCCGGATCTCGGACCTGACCGAGCACCTCAAGACCCACAAGCACGACCACCACTCCCGCCGTGGTCTGCTGATCCTGGTCGGTCAGCGCCGCCGCCTGCTGCAGTACCTCGCCAAGAAGGACATCCAGCGCTTCCGTGCGCTGGTCGACCGCCTCGGCATCCGCCGCGGTGCTGCGGGCGCCAAGTAAGACGCCGTGAAGGGAGCGGTTCCCGATCGAAGGGGGCCGCTCCCTTTGCTGTACGTGCGGACTGTTGCCACCCCTTTGTACTGTGGTAGCACAACGCAATACGCACGACACAGCGTGATGGCGCGCACCCGCTCGGGTAGCGCGGCGTCACAAGACGAACGAGGAGAAGCGCACCTCGCCGCCGCCGGTCCTCGGTAGTGGCCCCCGGGGGAAGTGAGCCCCGGGTGCTTCGATCGAAGACCGGCCCGCACCAGACGGAGCGCTTCTCCGCAACCGTCCCCCTGCCACACGGGCACGGAGGGACGAAGACGAGGAGAAAACGCTAGTGGAGAACGAGACCCACTACGCCGAGGCCGTCATCGACAACGGCTCCTTCGGCACCCGCACCATCCGCTTCGAGACGGGCCGCTTGGCCAAGCAGGCCGCCGGCTCCGCCGTGGCGTACCTGGACGACGACACCATGGTGCTGTCGGCCACCACCGCCTCCAAGAACCCCAAGGACCAGCTCGACTTCTTCCCGCTGACGGTCGATGTCGAGGAGCGGATGTACGCCGCCGGCAAGATCCCCGGCAGCTTCTTCCGCCGTGAGGGCCGGCCCTCCGAGGACGCGATCCTCACCTGCCGCCTCATCGACCGTCCGCTGCGCCCGTCCTTCAAGAAGGGCCTGCGCAACGAGATCCAGGTCGTCGCCACGATCATGGCGCTCAACCCCGACCACCTGTACGACGTCGTGGCCATCAACGCGGCCTCCGCGTCCACGCAGCTGGCCGGTCTGCCCTTCTCCGGCCCGATCGGCGGCGTCCGCGTCGCGCTGATCAACGGCCAGTGGGTGGGGTTCCCGACGCACACCGAGCTCGAGGACGCCGTCTTCGACATGGTCGTCGCCGGCCGTGTCCTGGAGGACGGCGACGTCGCGATCATGATGGTCGAGGCCGAGGCCACCGACAAGACCATCCAGCTGGTCAAGGGCGGCGCCGAGGCGCCGACCGAGGAGGTCGTCGCCGCCGGTCTGGACGCCGCGAAGCCCTTCATCAAGGTGCTCTGCAAGGCCCAGGCCGACCTCGCCGCGAAGGCCGCCAAGCCGACCGGCGAGTTCCCGGTCTTCCTGGACTACCAGGACGACGTCCTGGAGGCGCTCGCCGCCGCCGTCCGCCCCGAGCTCGCCCAGGCGCTCACCATCGCCGGCAAGCAGGAGCGCGAGGCGGAGCTGGACCGCGTCAAGGGCCTCGCCGCCGAGAAGCTCCTGCCGGAGTTCGAGGGCCGCGAGAAGGAGATCTCCGCCGCTTACCGCTCGCTCACCAAGCAGCTGGTGCGTGAGCGCGTGATCAAGGAGAAGACGCGCATCGACGGCCGTGGGGTCACGGACATCCGTACCCTCGCCGCCGAGGTCGAGGCCATCCCGCGGGTTCACGGTTCGGCGCTGTTCGAGCGTGGCGAGACCCAGATCCTGGGCGTCACCACCCTGAACATGCTCCGCATGGAGCAGCAGCTGGACACCCTCTCCCCGGTGACCCGCAAGCGCTACATGCACAACTACAACTTCCCGCCGTACTCCGTCGGCGAGACCGGCCGCGTCGGCTCCCCGAAGCGCCGCGAGATCGGCCACGGCGCCCTCGCCGAGCGCGCCATCGTGCCGGTGCTGCCGACGCGCGAGGAGTTCCCGTACGCGATCCGTCAGGTGTCCGAGGCCCTCGGCTCCAACGGCTCCACCTCCATGGGCTCGGTCTGCGCCTCCACCATGTCGCTGCTGAACGCCGGTGTGCCCCTGAAGGCCCCGGTCGCCGGTATCGCCATGGGCCTGATCTCCCAGGAGATCAACGGCGAGACGCACTACGTCGCCCTCACCGACATCCTCGGTGCGGAGGACGCCTTCGGCGACATGGACTTCAAGGTCGCCGGCACCAAGGAGTTCGTGACCGCCCTCCAGCTCGACACCAAGCTGGACGGCATCCCGGCCTCCGTCCTGGCCGCCGCCCTCAAGCAGGCCCGTGACGCCCGCCTCCACATCCTCGACGTGATGATGGAAGCGATCGACACGCCGGACGAGATGTCCCCGAACGCCCCGCGGATCATCACCGTCAAGATCCCCGTGGACAAGATCGGTGAGGTCATCGGCCCCAAGGGCAAGATGATCAACCAGATCCAGGAGGACACCGGCGCCGAGATCACGATCGAGGACGACGGCACCATCTACATCGGTGCCGCCGACGGCCCGGCCGCCGAGGCCGCCCGCGCCACGATCAACGGCATCGCCAACCCGACCATGCCGGAGGTCGGCGAGCGCTACCTGGGTACGGTCGTGAAGACGACCACCTTCGGCGCGTTCGTCTCCCTGCTCCCGGGCAAGGACGGTCTGCTGCACATCTCGCAGATCCGCAAGCTGGCCGGCGGCAAGCGCGTGGAGAACGTCGAGGACGTCGTCGGCGTGGGCCAGAAGGTCCAGGTCGAGATCGCCGAGATCGACTCCCGCGGCAAGCTCTCCCTGATCCCGGTCATCGAGGGCGAAGGCGACGATGAGAAGAAGGACGACACCGACAAGTGACGTCGATCAGCTCCACGGCGACGGCCCGCACCTCCTCGGAGGCGCGGGCCGTCGCCCGTACCCAAACCCTGATCAAGGGCATGAACGGCATCGGCACGGTCCGCAAGACGACCCTTCCGGGCGGCCTGCGCATCGTCACCGAGACCCTGCCCTCGGTCCGCTCGGCGACGTTCGGCATCTGGGCGCACGTGGGCTCCCGTGACGAGACGCCGTCGCTGAACGGCGCCACGCACTACCTGGAGCACCTGCTCTTCAAGGGCACGACCCGCAGGTCCGCCCTCGACATCTCCTCCGCGATCGACGCGGTCGGCGGCGAGATGAACGCGTTCACCGCGAAGGAGTACACGTGCTACTACGCGCGCGTGCTCGACACCGATCTGCCGCTGGCCATCGACGTCGTCTGCGACATGCTGACGGGCTCCCTCATCCTCGAGGACGACGTCAACGTCGAGCGCGGCGCGATCCTCGAAGAGATCGCCATGACGGAGGACGACCCGGGCGACTGTGTGCACGACCTGTTCGCGCACACCATGTTCGGCGACAACCCGCTCGGCCGCCCCGTCCTCGGTACGGTCGCCACCGTCAACGCCCTCACCGCGGACCGCATCCGCCGCTTCTACAAGAAGCACTACGACCCGACCCACCTCGTGGTCGCGGCCGCCGGCAACCTCGACCACCACAAGGTCGTCCGACAGGTCCGTGCCGCCTTCGAGAAGGCCGGCGCCTTCAAGAACCCCGGCGCCGACCCGATCGCCCCGCGCGACGGCCGCCGCTCCCTGCGCACCGCCGGCAGGGTCGAACTGCTCGGCCGCAAGACCGAGCAGGCGCATGTCGTCCTCGGCATGCCGGGCCTGTGCCGCACGGACGAGCGCCGCTGGGCCCTCGGTGTCCTCAACACGGCCCTCGGCGGCGGGATGTCGTCCCGGCTGTTCCAGGAGGTCCGCGAGAAGCGCGGCCTGGCCTACAGCGTGTACTCCTACACCTCCGGCTTCGCCGACTGCGGCCTGTTCGGCGTCTACGCCGGCTGCCGCCCGAGCCAGGTCCACGACGTGCTGAAGATCTGCCGCGACGAACTCGACCATGTCGCGGAGCACGGCCTGTCCGACGACGAGATAGGCCGCGCCATCGGCCAGCTCCAGGGCTCGACGGTCCTCGGTCTGGAGGACACGGGTGCGCTGATGAACCGTATCGGCAAGAGCGAACTGTGCTGGGGCGAGCAGATGTCCGTCGACGACATGCTGGCCCGGATAGCCTCGGTCACCCCGGACGACGTCCGCACCGTCGCCCGCGACATCCTGGGCCGCCGGCCCTCGCTGTCGGTCATCGGCCCGCTCAAGGACAAGCAGGCGTCCCGTCTGCACGAAGCCGTCGCCTAACAACCGTCTCGGGTAAGGACACAAGAAGATGAGCAAGCTGCGCGTGGCGGTCCTCGGCGCCAAGGGCCGTATCGGCTCCGAGGCCGTACGGGCCGTCGAGGCCGCCGAGGACATGGAGCTCGTGGCCGCCCTGAGCCGGGGCGACAAGCTGGAGACGCTGGCCGAGAGCGGCGCACAGGTGGCCGTGGAGCTGACCACGCCCGCCTCCGTCATGGACAACCTCGACTACTGCGTCCGCCACGGCATTCACGCCGTCGTGGGTACGACGGGCTGGACCGACGAGCGCCTCGCACAGCTGAAGGGATGGCTCGCCCAGTCCCCGGAGACGGGCGTGCTCATCGCGCCCAACTTCTCCATCGGGGCCGTTCTGACCATGAAGTTCGCGCAGATCGCCGCGCCGTACTTCGAGTCGGTCGAGGTCGTCGAACTGCACCACCCGAACAAGGTGGACGCCCCGAGCGGCACCGCCACGCGCACTGCCCAGCTCATCGCCGAGGCGCGGGCCAAGGCGGGCTCCGCTCCGGCACCGGACGCCACGGTCACCGCCCTGGACGGCGCCCGCGGCGCGAACGTCGACGGCGTCCCGGTGCACGCGGTCCGGCTGCGCGGTCTGCTTGCCCACCAGGAGGTCCTGCTCGGCGGCGAGGGCGAGACCCTGACCGTCCGCCACGACTCCCTGCACCACAGCAGCTTCATGCCGGGCATCCTGCTCGGCGTCCGCCGCGTGGTGACCACTCCGGGCCTGACCTTCGGCCTGGAACACTTCCTGGACCTGAACTGAGCCCCTGACGTCATGCGCGCGAAGCTCTCCTACGCCATCACGGCCGCCGTCCTCGTCGTCTACTTCATCCTGGTCGGCAGCCGTGGCGTCATGCTCATTCGGTCCGGCACCCTGCTGACCGTCACCTTCGGGATCGCCGTGCTGATCCTGCCGGTGATCGGACTGTGGTTCCTCTGGAAGAACACCCAGTTCGTCCGACGCGCCAACGCCCTCGCCGCCGAACTCGACGCCGAGGGCGGCCTGCCCGTCGACGAGCTGAAGCGGACCCCGGGCGGCCGGATCGACCGCGACTCCGCCGACGAGGTCTTCGCCCGGCGCAAGGCCGAGACGGAGGCGGCACCCGACGACTGGCGCAGCTGGTTCCGCCTCGCCGTCGCCTACCACGACGCCCGCGACACCCCACGCGCCCGCAGGGCGATGCAACGGGCGATCACCTTGCACCAGGCTTCTCGGTAACTCTTCCTCGCCCTGGGAGCGGTGGGAGCCCTGTGAGCCTGGCCGTCATGGGGCTCAGCCCCGGCGGTACTCCTCGGCCCATGCCTCGACCGAGTCCGCCGCCCGGTCGAAGGACTCGGGGCGCGCCAGGAAGTCCGCGTTGTGCGTGGTCAGCAACGGCGACACATCCTCCGCCCGGCGATCCGCACGTACGAGGAGCAGCGCCTGTCCCTGCACCGTGCGCGGCAGTCCCAGCCAGCGGACCGGCTGCTGCACCGTCCGCACGGCGACGACCCGCTCCCAGGGCACCGTGCGCGTGCCCAAGAAGCCCACGTGGCGCACCCCGTGGGCGCTCACCCACACGCCCTCGCGCAGCAGCCGCAGCGCGCAGGCGATGATGAGCAGGGCGATCCCGAGCACCACACCGGCTTCCGACACCGCACCGGTCAGCGCGATGATGACCGCCGCGCACAGCACATACGAGGCGAGCAGCAGCAGGAGTGCGGCCACGCCCACGCGCCATGGACCGATCCGGTAGGGGCGTCGCCAGCGGTCGCGGTCGTCGAAGGGCAGCGCGGCGTCGTCCGCCGCGTCGAAAGCTCGGTCGGCCGTCAGGAAGGGCAGTGGCACGGCTGGTCCTCACTCGATCCACGCAATGGGCTGTGCCCGGTGAGGCTATCGACCTGTGTCCCCGCCCACCACCCTCGGGGGTCCGGATGGGGCCGGTCCCGCTCAGCGCCCGTCGGCCGCCTGTGAATGCTGCGTCTGCCCGGACGGCTGGTCGGAGGACAGGGCGGGCATGCCGATGACCAGAGCCCCTGCGAGCGCGGCGACGATGCTCAGGCCCAGCAGCCACCGCCCGGCCAGCTGTCCTGCGGACGCCCGTTCGCGGGGCGGGGGAGCGATATTGCTGCGGAACCTGTCGGCTTCGGCGAGGGAGGCGAACGGTACGGGTTCGCGCCGACGGAACATGGAAGCTGCGTCTCCTCTCGGGGACTCGAATCTCGGGGACTCGAACGCATCACTGTCACCAACACAGACGAGCGAACGCCCCAAAAGGTGCCCAGTTTCACCAACTTCACTCGGTCACGGCAGTGAACGTCCCGTTTGGCGGGCCGTAGAGTGGGCGCCGCCCGAGAGAAGTAGTGGGAAGGACCCTCCGAGCCGTGACCGACACCCCCGCCGACGACCTGAAGCCCAGCTTCCGCAGCGATGTCACCGTCGAGCTGGTCAAGCACACCGCGACCGACGCCGACGTGCTCTTCGCCGCCCGCGTCTCGACCGTCGGCGAGCAGTCCCTGGACGAGCTGGGCAAGGACCCCGAGCGCTCCAAGGGCTTGATCAACTACCTGATGCGGGACCGGCACGGGAGCCCGTTCGAGCACAACTCGATGACCTTCTTCATCAGCGCCCCCATCTTCGTCTTCCGCGAGTTCATGCGGCACCGCGTGGGCTGGTCGTACAACGAGGAGAGCGGCCGCTACCGGGAGCTCCAGCCGGTCTTCTACGTTCCCGACGAGTCCCGCAAGCTCGTCCAGGAGGGCCGCCCGGGCAAGTACGTCTTCGTGGAGGGCACCCAGGCCCAGCAGGAGCTGGTCGGCCGCGTGATGGAGGACTCGTACCTGCATGCCTACGAGGCCTACCGGGAGATGCTCGCCGCCGGCGTCGCCCGTGAGGTCGCCCGCTCGGTCCTGCCCGTCGGCCTGTTCTCCTCGATGTACGCCACCTGCAACGCCCGCTCGCTGATGCACTTCCTCGGCCTGCGCACCCAGCACGAGCTGGCGAAGGTCCCGTCCTTCCCGCAGCGCGAGATCGAGATGGTCGGCGAGAGGATGGAGGCCGAGTGGGCCAAGCTCATGCCGCTCACCCACGCCGCCTTCAACGCGAACGGCCGGGTGGCGCCGTAAGCCCGCCCGCCGGGCACTGATGTACGGGTCAGCCGAGTGAAGTGTCCGTATTGCGGCATTTAGAGAAGTTCATCTAGCCTGATCAAACGGACCCGGCACTGCTTGAACCCCCGAGCAGGCAGTGCCGGGTTCCGCATATGTCGCGACCTGTCGCCCGACCCGAGGGAAGACCGCAGGGTGAGCAACGAGTAGCGTGTTACCCATGGCTCCGACCTCCACTCCGCAGACCCCCTTCGGGCGGGTCCTCACCGCCATGGTCACGCCCTTCACGGCGGACGGCGCACTCGACCTCGACGGCGCGCAGCGGCTCGCAACCCACCTGGTGGACGCAGGCAACGACGGCCTGATCATCAACGGCACCACCGGCGAGTCCCCCACCACCAGCGACGCGGAGAAATCGGACCTCGTACGGGCCGTCCTGGAGGCCGTCGGCGACCGCGCCCATGTCGTCGCCGGGGTCGGCACCAACGACACCCACCACAGCATCGAGCTCGCCCGAGCGGCGGAGCGGGTCGGCGCGCACGGCCTCCTGGTCGTCACGCCGTACTACAACAAGCCCCCTCAGGAGGGCCTGTACCGGCACTTCACGGCCGTCGCCGACGCCGCCGAGCTGCCGGTCATGCTCTACGACATCCCCGGCCGCAGCGGCGTCCCGATCAACACCGAGACGCTCGTCCGCCTCGCCGAGCACCCGCGCATCGTCGCCAACAAGGACGCCAAGGGCGACCTAGGCCGGGCCGGCTGGGCCATCGCCCGCTCCGGCCTCGCCTGGTACTCCGGCGACGACATGCTGAACCTGCCCCTGCTCTCCGTGGGCGCGGTCGGCTTCGTCTCGGTCGTCGGCCATGTCGTCACGCCCGACCTGCGCGCCCTGGTGGAGGCGTTCGTCTCCGGCGATGTCCAGAAGGCGACGGAAATCCATCAGAAGCTGCTTCCGGTCTACACCGGCATGTTCCGCACCCAGGGCGTCATGACGACCAAAGCCGCGCTCGCCCTCCAGGGCCTGCCCGCGGGACCGCTGCGCGCCCCCATGGTCGAGTGCACGCCCGAAGAGATCGAGCAGCTCAAGATCGATCTTGCCGCGGGCGGGGTACAGCTCTGACATCAGACTTCGCGCGCCCCGCCGCGCAACCAGGCTTCACAACTGAATAAGCAGGCCACCGGTGCCTGCGCCCACAACGACAACTGCTTCTGCACGAACGTCACGCGCGCCACGTGCCCTACCGGTACGTGGCGCGCGTGGTGAGGAGAGTCTTTTGAGTCATCCGCATCCTGAACTCGGTTCGCCCCCGCCGCTCGCCGAAGGCGGCCTCCGGGTCACCCCGCTCGGCGGTCTCGGCGAGATCGGCCGGAACATGACGGTCTTCGAGTACGGCGGCCGCCTTCTGATCGTCGACTGCGGCGTGCTGTTCCCCGAGGAGGAGCAGCCCGGAATCGATCTGATCCTGCCGGACTTCTCGTCCATCAGGGACCGCCTCGACGACATCGAGGGCATCGTCCTCACCCATGGCCACGAGGACCACATCGGCGGCGTCCCCTTCCTGCTCCGCGAGAAGCCGGACATTCCGCTGATCGGCTCCAAGCTGACCCTCGCCCTCATCGAGGCCAAGCTCCAGGAGCACCGCATCCGCCCCTACACCCTTGAGGTGGCGGAGGGGAACCGCGAGCGCGTAGGCCCCTTCGACTGCGAGTTCATCGCGGTCAACCACTCCATCCCCGACGCCCTGGCGGTGGCCATCCGCACGCCCGCCGGTATGGCAGTGCACACGGGCGACTTCAAGATGGACCAGCTCCCGCTGGACAACCGCCTGACAGATCTCCACGCGTTCGCACGTCTGAGCGAGGAAGGGATCGACCTCCTCCTCACCGACTCCACCAACGCGGAAGTCCCCGGCTTCACTCCCCATGAGCGCGACATCTCCAACGTCCTGCGCCAGGTCTTCGCCGGCGCCCGCAAGCGGATCATCGTGGCGAGCTTCGCCAGCCATGTCCACCGCATCCAGCAGATTCTGGACGCGGCGCACGAGTACGGCCGACGGGTCGCCTTCGTCGGCCGCTCGATGGTCCGGAACATGGGCATCGCACGCGACCTCGGCTATCTGAAGGTCCCGCCGGGTCTCGTCGTGGACGTCAAGACGCTCGACGACCTCCCGGACCACGAGGTGGTCCTGGTCTGCACGGGCTCCCAGGGCGAACCGATGGCGGCCCTGTCCCGGATGGCCAACAGGGACCACCAGATCCGTATCGTCGACGGCGACACGGTGATCCTGGCGTCCTCGCTGATCCCCGGCAACGAGAACGCGGTCTACCGCGTGATCAACGGCCTGACCCGCTGGGGCGCGAACGTCGTCCACAAGGGCAACGCCAAGGTCCACGTCTCGGGCCACGCGTCCGCGGGCGAGCTGCTGTACTTCTACAACATCTGCCGCCCGAAGAACCTGATGCCGGTCCACGGCGAGTGGCGCCATCTGCGCGCCAACGCCGAGCTGGGCGCCCTGACCGGAGTCCCGCACGACCGCATCGTCATCGCCGAGGACGGCGTGGTCGTCGACCTCGTCGAGGGCAAGGCCAAGATCTCGGGCAAGGTGCAGGCGGGTTATGTGTACGTCGACGGCCTCTCGGTCGGCGACGTGGGCGAGCCGGCGCTGAAGGACCGCAAGATCCTCGGCGACGAGGGCATCATCTCCGTCTTCGTGGTCATCGACTCGACGAACGGCAAGATCACCGGCGGCCCGCACATCCAGGCCCGCGGTTCCGGCATCGAGGACTCGGCCTTCGGCGATGTCATCCCGAAGATCACCGAGGTGCTGGAGCGCACGGCCCAGGACGGCATCGTCGAACCCCACCAGCTGCAGCAACTCGTCCGCCGCACGCTGGGCAAGTGGGTCTCGGACACCTACCGTCGCAGGCCGATGATCCTCCCGGTGGTGGTCGAGGTCTGACCCGTGTACGACCCCTCGTACACGTGAACTCGGAGCGGGGCACCTCGATTTGCGTCGAGGCGCTCCGCTCCAGTACGTTTACGGCTCCGCCCGAACGGGAACCCGGCACGCTTCGTGCGCCGGATCCAGTGCCCGAGGAGGGCGGGAATTCCGACTCAGATTCTCTGATAAAGTCGGGTCCGCCGGAAAGGGAAACGCGGAAGCGTAAACCTGGAAAGCACCGAGGAAATCGGATCGGAAGGATCTGATAGAGTCGGAAACGTAAGACCGAAGGGAAGCGCCCGGAGGAAAACCCGAGAGATGGTCTCGGGTGAGTACGAAGAAAGCGTCCGTTCCTTGAGAACTCAACAGCGTGCCAAAAATCAACGCCAGATATGTTGATACCCCGTCTCC
>NZ_VZRB01000028.1 GCF_008806595.1 Streptomyces luteolifulvus
GACATACACGTCGTCCTGGACAACGGTTCCTCCCACACCGCCAGGCACACCAAGAAGTGGCTGGCCGACCATCCGAGATGGACGGTGCACTGGACTCCGCCGCACGCTTCCTGGCTGAACCAGGTCGTGCGACACGAAGTCGCTTGAGGAGAGTGGGAATCACCGAGGAGGTTCGACTGATGTCGAAGGTGTAGGACCCGAGCCAGTGCGCAGGGCTCGTTCCCGCCCCAGCGTGCGTTGCGAGTAATCGCGGGGTGCGAAGCCTGGGGAACTGCCCAAGGATTCCCGTTCCATCCGGGGGTTACAGGCTGGGAAATGCCGGACGGGTGAATGCGAATGAACCCTTGATGATGCCTCGTCATGAGCACTCTCGCCGATGGGTTGTTTCAGCGGGAGATAGGGACTGGCCGTTGGAAAGCGGCAGGCGCCGACCGGAGATATCTGACCGGTCGGGAGTGCACCGCCGTCCCCGGGGTGCAGAGGGCACCCTCCCCGGCAGCATCTCTCTCATGCGGAACGTGACAACCCCGATGGAGTCCAGGCCACGCAGTTCTGGTCTGGTAAGCCAACCGCAAGGAAGGCCCAACTCTCCAGCGGGCGCAGGAAGACCCAGCAAGCGAATGCCGGTGGCCGAAAGGCAGCAGGAAACCGGGAACCACATGCCGACACCTCCGTCGGCGGTCCCCGCATAACTGGCCGGATAGGGGCTGATGCTCCGACCTGAAAGGGTGCTGACGTGGGTCTGGTGAGCTTGTGAAGAGACGATGACCGAAGACACCGGAACCGAAGGGCAAGTTGGACGCCGTGACGACACAGACGGCCGGCGCGGCTCAAGCCGCAGCCACCGCCCCCGGCATGGCGAACGGACCTGAGGACGAGATCACCGACTGGCCGTCGATCGACTGGCGCAGGGTCGAGGACGACGTACGGCGTCTGCGGCAGCGCATCTTCACGGCATCGCAGGCAGGAGACCTGGCCAAGGTCAGGAACCTGCAGAAGTTGATGCTCCGCTCCCGCGCCAACACACTCGCGAGTGTGCGGCGCGTCACGGAGGTCAACGCTGGCCGCAAGACGGCGGGCATCGACGGGAAAGTCGTCCTGCTGCCCCAGGGCAAGGCCGAGTTGGCCGACTGGGTGCAGCATGGCGCGGCCCCGTGGAAACCCAAACCCGTCAGGCGGGTCTATATCGCCAAAGCGAATGGAAAACAACGTCCGCTCGGAATTCCCGTGATCGCCGACAGATGCCTTCAGGCTCTGGCGCTGAATGCACTGGAGCCCGAGTGGGAGGCGCGGCTGGAGCCGAAGGTCTACGGTTTCCGTCCCGGTCGTGGCTGTCATGACGCGATCGTGGCCATCCACACGACGGCGAGTGGCAAGAATGCCAAACGCCGGTGGGTGCTCGACGCCGACTTGAAAGCGGCTTTCGACCGGATCGACCACGAGTACCTGCTCGCGTCACTGGGTTCCTTCCCCGGAAGGGGGATGATCGCCGGGTGGCTGAAGGCGGGTGTGGTCGAGGAAGGTTGGTTCGCCCCCACCGTGGAGGGAACTCCCCAGGGCGGGGTGATCAGTCCCGCGTTGTTGAATATTGCTTTGCATGGAATGGGAAAGGCCGCTGGAGTCCACTACCAGACTCTCGGCAGTGATGCCGCGATTTTGGCGCGTGACTCCCCGGTTCTGGTCGTCTATGCCGACGACCTTCTCGCCCTGTGCCATTCACAGGAACAGGCCGAGGAGCTCAAGGCACGGCTGGCCGCGTGGCTCACGCCCCGGGGACTGGCCTTCAACGAGGACAAGACGCGCATCGTCCACCTCGACGAGGGCTGTGACTTCCTGGGGTTCAACATCCGACGCTATCGCGGCAAGTTGCTGACCAAGCCGAGCAATGCGGCCCTGCGGCGGATCCGGGAACGGCTCGCCGCCGAGGTGCTGGCCCTGCGCGGGGCCAACGCCGACGCGGTGATCGCCAAGCTCAACCCGATCATCAAGGGCTGGGCTGCCTACTACCGGATCGGGGTGTCCAAGCGGGCGTTCAACTCGCTGGACGCCTACGTGTGGAGGCTGGTCTACAAGTGGGCCAAGTTCTCCCACCCGAACAAGTCGAAGCGCTGGGTGACCGACCGGTACTTCGGCATGTTCAACCCGTTCAGGCAGGACAGGTGGGTGTTCGGGGACCGCACCAGCGGTTTCTACCTCTACAAGTTCGCCTGGACACCGATCGTCCGGCACCGGATGGTGCCAGGAACGGCGTCGACCGACGATCCCGCCCTGGCCGACTTCTGGGCCAAGCGGCGTCGCCGCGGAAAACCCCCGCTGAGCAAAGGCACCCTGCACCTGTTGCAGAAGCAGCACGGCCGGTGTCCACTCTGCGGAGGACTGCTGCTGCACGCCGACCACGAGCCGCAAACCCCCGACCAGTGGGAACAGTGGCTCAAGGTCACCCGCACCGCGATCCGCAAACACGCGATCACCGCCGATGCGGGCAACGGCAAGCCGGACAAACCCGCCACCCCACGCCTGATCCACACCCACTGCCACCGTCGGCCGACCACCGGCATCGGCAAGACGCCAGCACTTCTGACCAGCCCGCGAGCCATAGAGCTTGCTTGAGCCGGTTGCCCGGAAACGGGCACGGCCGGTTCTTAGGGGGCGGGGACGCAGCAATGCGTCCCCGCTACCCGACGAGCTGTTCTTCTCAGCGACGACCCGCCGGGTGCTGCGGCACGGCGACTTCTCCAGCCGCGACGACCTCATCGACAAACTGGACACCTACGTGATCAACCACAACACCACCGCCAAGCCCTACCGCTGGACCTACGACGGCACCCCGCTCAAAACTTCCTGATGCCCCAACACCCCTCCACGAACTTGCGCGGAGCAGCACTAGGAGCGGTCCAGGAGCCACTCCGGACGCCTCTCGGGACGGCCCAGGAGCCACTCCGGACGGTCCAGGAGTCTCTCCGGGGCCTCCGCGGGGACTGCGGGGGTCTCCTTGGGCTGTCTCAGCAGGGCCCGGATCGGGCGCCACAGCTCGGTCGTGAGGACTCCGTTGTCCGGTGCGGTGCGCCATATCAGGCCGTCCGGATGGTGCAGGACCGCCGTGATCTCGTCCGGGGTCGGAGGCGCGGCGTTGCCCCTGAGGTAGATCGCGCGCATACCGAGGTTGCGCAGCCTGGTCAGGGCGCGCGCCCGGTTCTGCGCGTGGACGAGCACACGCACTCCGGACGAGCCGTCGGCGGCGGGGCTGGGCAGGTTCAGTGCCACCACCACGCTGCCTGACGGCAGCTTGCAGAAACCTCCTGCGGCCATGCGGTCACACCCCCGTGCAAGTCAGTGTCAATAAGAGAGGCACAGGACGCACCTAAACACGATCGGCGGCAACCCGCCAAGGGGCTGCCGCCGATCGCGCTCTGACCTGCTAAAACGCTGACTACCTCACCGCAGGGGCGATCTTGAGCCAGATCTTCGAGCCGTCCTCGGCCTCCCGGACGATCTTGATCTTGGTGTTGGTGTCAGTGATCTTGACGCCACCGGTCGGGTTCGACTCGTCGTAGTAGGTGCTCGTGTGGTCGTTGAAGACCGACACACCCTTCGACGACTTGATCTTGGTCGCCACGTCCGCCTTGTGCAGCGTGATGCCGTCCGTGCGGTTCAGGCCGAACGTCGAGTCGTAGGCCTGGATGCGGTTGCGGATCAGCGTGCCGTCGGCCCACTTCAGCGCCTTCGGGTGCGCGTCGACCGGCATGATCAGGGCGGTGCCCGGGTGCTGGCTGGTGTTGTTGTCCGCCTGGGAGGTGTCCCACTGCCAGATCAACAGGCCGTTCTGGTACGGGTAGTGCTCCACCCAGTCCGGACGGGTCGTCGAGAAGCCGAAGTTGTACGGGCCGACCTTGAGGGTCTTGTCGTACGACACGTACTGGCGGTTCTCGGCGATGTAGTACTGCGCGTAGTCCTTGGTGAAGGACGCGCCGATGCGGGAGAAGCCGTTCGCGGTCCAAGCGGCGTCCGCCGTCTCGGCATTGTCGGAGAACACGGTGGCGCCGTCGGCGGTCAGCGTGATCTCGTCGGCCGCGAAGCCCTTCTGCGCCACGCCGCCGTCGGTCTGGTAGCGGAAGCGGACATCGATCTTCTTGCCCGCGTAGGCGTCCAGGGAGTACGACAGCTTCTTGTAGCCGTCGACCGTGCCGGTCAGGACCGGCTTGTCGCTGCCGTCACGCGGGATCGGCTGGCCGTCCACCGTGCCGTCGAGCGCGGTCCAGTTGGCGCCGCCGTCGGTCGACACCTCGGTGTAGAGGTAGTCGTAGTTGGCCTCGATGTCGTACCAGCCGGCCAGGGTCAGCGCGGCCGAGGACTTGCCGGTGAGGTCGACGGAACGGGACAGCGTGTTCTTGAGGTTGTCGCCGCTGCCGCTCCACCACTGGGTCGCGCCCTGAGCCGGGGTCACGATGGTGGTGGTGACCGCCTTCTCCGGCAGCGAGACCACGAGGGCCTGCTTGTCCCAGGTGTTGTACTCGGCGACGCCCAGCTTGTGGGTGGACTGCTTGCCGGCCTTGGCCGTGTCGTAGTTCAGCCAGCCGAGCTGCAGCTTGTCCCAGGCGCCGAAGTCGCCCGGCAGGTCGCCGATGGAGTCCTTGCCCCGGCCGAGCCAGGAACCGGAGGACATCAGGGTCCAGAAACCGGTGGAGTTGTCGCCGCCGGCCGTGTCGTAGTGGTCCGGCAGCCCGAGGTCGTGGCCGTACTCGTGGGCGAAGACGCCGAGTCCGCCGTTCTCCGGCTGGATGGTGTAGTCGCCGACCCAGATGCCGGTGCTGCCGACCTGCGCGCCGCCCAGCTTGTTGTTGTCCGGGCCGGTGGCGCCGGCGTCGGTGCCGAAGGCGTACCAGCGGTGGGCCCAGATCGCGTCCGTGCCCTGGACGCCGCCGCCCGCCGACTCGTCCTCACCGGCGTGCACGATCTGGAAGTGGTCGACGTAGCCGTCGGGCTCGTTGAAGTTGCCGTCGCCGTCGAAGTCGTAGCGGTCCCACTGGTCGTACTTGGCCAGGTCCGCCTTGATGTCGGCGTCGGACTTGCCGGCCGCCTTCTGCTGGGCGACCCAGGAGGTGAGGCCGTCGCTCACGACGTTCCACACGCTCGGGCAGTTGGTGTCACCGCAGGCGTTGTTGCCGTAACGGGCCTCGTTGTAGGGGACCTTGACCCAGTCGGAGACCTCACCGGCCACCGAGTAGCGGCCCGAGGACTGCTTCTCGTAGAACTTCTTCAGCGACTCGGTCTTCTTGCCGGTGCCGAAGTAGAGGTTCCGGTAGTGCTTCTGGTTGTAGTCCTTCTGCCAGGCCGTGCTGTTGTCCTTGCGGCGGTCCGGCGCGGCGATCTTGTTGTGCAGCGGGCCGGGGGTGCCGCCGAACTTCGGGTCGATCTGGTCGCCGAACTCCACCAGGATCGTGAAGATCTTGTCGGTCTTCTCCCGGCCGAGTTCGACGTACTTGCTGTCGCCCTTCTTGCTCTTGAGCTGGACGACCTGCGAGCCGTTGCGGTCCTTGACCTTGGCGTCGCCGGATATGACCTGGTTCAGGGCTTCTTGACGCTGGGCCTCCTGGGTCTTGCTGAGGGGACCGTCGAGGTCGTGCTTCTGCTGTTTCACCGGCGCCGGGTCGTGCCGGTTCGGTGCCGCTGAGTCGGCCGTCGTGCGGGCCTCCGCCACGGCGAACGTCGAGAACGTGGCGGTGGCCGCCGCGAGCGCGACACCGATCGCGGCCGCTCTGAACGTCCAGGGTCTACTGGTCACTTGAGATCCTCCCCCGCGTTCGTGCGCGCGGAGGGGGATGGTGGTCAGGCAAGGTCCGCGCGCGCGTGATCAACGCGTGTAGTCAAGTGACGACATTTGACTAGAGGTTCACCGGAAAAGACAGACCTTGACTTGCACAGGACAAGTGCACTATGCGGAGCCGCCGTTCGCTTTGCGGACGCCCGACCGGCGCGCGCGTAGGTCCACTTGATGGACGCCATGACTCCGTGCGCCCCCTGTGCACCGGCACTGTTGGTTAGGTCACGCTTACTGTTCGTTCCGCTCGGGCATTCAGCCGGTTAGAGTCGATTGGCGGAACGCCCGGACATCGGCGCAAAGCCAGGCCGACGCCCCCCGTGTACCCCCGATTCCGAGGACACGATTGCCATGCCTCGTCCGACCGCCGCACAGCTCGCCTACGGTTCGTGCACCGTGATCTTCTCGACGCTCGCCATGCTGCTGCTGTCACAGACGAGTTCGGGTGTGGGGATCGCGGTCATCGCCGTCTCGGCGCTCGCCCTCGGACTCCTCGTCGCCATGACGGTGCCGCTGCCCAGGCAGAGCGTCGCCGAGGCTCCCCGGCGCGCCGCCACCATGCACGCGGAGCAGACGCCGGTTCCGGCCACGGTGGCCGCGGCGACCGAGCCCGTGCACGAGCGCGCCGCTTCCTGAGGCGAGGTCAGCCGACGCTGACCACCACCGTCTTGGCGGCCTTGTCGTGCAGGCCCTGCTTGTAGGGCTTGTCGAAGTAGCTCCAGCCGCCCGCGATCGCGGTCCAGATGCAGGCGCAGCAGAAGGCGAACGGAATCCACAGCACCGACGAGCGGATCAGCGTGGACTGCACGGAGGGCGTGGCGCCGTTGTCAAGGTCGGCCACCCGCATGCGCAGCCACTTCTTGCCGAGCGTCTGCCCCGATCTGGCAATCATGACGGTGTCGTAGGCGATGTAGAGGACGGCGGCGATCACCGACTGCGCGAAGGACTTGCTCACCTCGATCTTGTCGCTGTCCACCTCGTACTCACGGACGTTGAAGCCCCAGGTGAGCAGCCAGACGACGATGCCCACCAGGATCATGTCGATGATCCTGGCGAGCGTGCGTCTGCCGCTGTCCGCGAGCGGCGGCATGCCGGCCAGCGGGTCGCCGGGAGCGCCGCCGTGCGGGGCGCCGCCACCGCCGTAGGACCCGCCCTGGAAGGGCGGCGGCTGGCCGCCCTGGGGGGCGTCGTACGGCGAGCCCGAGCCCTCTCCGGGAGCGCCGGACGGGGGTTTCCTGAAACGGTCGTCTTCCGGTGGCTGCTGACCCGAGCCGGGCGGCGGTTCGCTGCTCATGGCCCGAGTCGACCGCGAACGCCCCGGCTCCGCATCCGGCGAGCGGCCGTCCGGAGTACCGCGTCAGGTGCTCCGGACGGCGTACACGGTCACCCCGCCACGAACGTATGCGCGGCCTTGTCGTGCCAGCACTGGTGCCACGGCCGGTCGAACAGACACCACACGACGCCGACGACACCGACGCCGAGCAGACCGGGCACGCTGTAGACGAGCCAGCGGCGCAGCGCCGCTCCGAACGTCGGAGGCTCGTGGGCCTCGATGTCCCGCACCTCCAGCCCGAGCAGCTTCTTGCCGAGCGTACGGCCCCACTTGGCGTGGGGCAGCGCCTCGTAGAGAACACCGAAGACGAGCAGGACTGCCAGGACGATGCCGAGGTACGCCGACGTCGTGCCGTCGAGCAGCCAGACGGTGACGGTCTGTCCGGAGAGCTTGGCCGCGTCGATCTTCTCGTTGATGTGGTCGACCGCCCGTGTGCCGAGGGGTACGGCGGCCACGGCGGTGACGCCGGCGAGGACGAACGTGTCGATCAGCCGGGCGGCCAGCCGCTTGCCGAGTCCCGCGGGCCTGGCCGCCGCCTGACGCCGTGCGGCCGCCTGGAAGATGTCCTCGACCGGCGGCTTCCAGGGCGTGACGGGCTGCTCGTCACCCCCGGCCAACTGGTGCACCTGCTGCGCCCAGGAGGACTGACCGCCGCCGGGACCACTGGTCACGGGGGTGGCGGCCGCGGCTTCCGGCTGGGGGGCGCCGGGCTGGGCGGGCACGGCCGGGGCGGTGGTCTGCGGCGCGGGGGCGGCCGGGGACGGCGGAGTTGGCTGGGGACCGGAGAAGGCCGCCGGGGACGCCGGAGTCTGCTGGGGGCCGGAGAGTGCCGTCGGGGCGGCGGGGGAAGCCTGGGCGGCTGCGCCGCCTGCCGCCGTCTGGGCCGCCGCGGCGCGGGCCGATGCGGCCTTCCCGGCGCCGAAGCCGGGCGCGTCCGGCCTTCCGGCCGCCGCGGACCCGCCGCCCGCCTCCGCGGCCGGATCGGCGGCGGGCACTTCCGCACCACCGGAGCCACCGGCCTGCGCGGACGGCCCCGCCGTGCTCGCGCCCCCGGCCTGCGCCCCGGGCGCCCCGTACTGCTGCCCCGTGCGCGGGGCAGCCGGCCGGAACACCATGGTGCCGTCGTCGCTCGCATCCGTGCCCGAAGCAGCCTCGGTCTGCCCCGGCCCCGCCGCAGGCCTGCGGAACACGAAGGTGCCGGCGGAGTCGGTCGCGGGTGTCTCCGTGGGCGGGACGGTGGCCGTGCCGTCCGTGCGGGCGGAGTTGCCGTCCGGCCGGCGGGGGTCGGCGTCCTGCGGGGCACCCCAGGAGACCCTGCGGTCGTGGTCGCCGCCGAAGCCGGACTGCTGGGCGCGGTCGGCGCCCCAGGCGGACGCCGCTTCGGGGCGGCTGCCGTGCTGGGCGTCCGCCGCCGAGGGCGCGCCGGCCGGGTCCTCGTCGAAGAAGTGCGGGCCCGTCGCCTCGACCGGGGCCGGAGCGGGCGCGGCGGCGGACGGCGGAGCGAGCGGCTCACCGCCCGTCGGCGCCGGACGGCTGGTGCCCGGCACCCAGGCGGCACCGTTCCAGTACCGGACATATCCAGGAATGGACGGGTCCGGGTAATACCCTTCGCGGGGCCTGTCGTCACCGGGGGCCGGGGTTGGGGCGCTCATGTCCGTCGTCCCGTATCTGCTCGGGGGTCAACTGGGGGCCTCAACATCTATCAGACCGGCGCAACGACCACCGCCAGTCCCACTCGACCCACCCTTTCCGGGCAACCTCGCGCACGCTCCTCTCACGACCGGAGAGTCCGCGAACACGGTCGTAAAAAAAGTTCGTCGAACCCGCGTAATGCCCGGCCTCGCGCCCCCTCTCTCCTCTCGTACGCGCCCACCGCCACGGCCGTACGCGCGTCACGAGAGAGCGAGAAAGCGAGAGAGGAACCCACCCCATGGACAAGGTTGTAGAGCGGGAAATGGAGCTCAAGCTCATCCTGTCGCCCGAGCGCAGCGTCGCGGTCCCCGCGCGGCTGAGCTACTTCAGCGACGATCCGTACGCCGTCCACATCACCTTCCATATCGGCTCCGAGCACCCGGTGAGCTGGACGTTCGCCCGCGATCTGCTGGTGGAGGGGGTGTTCCGGCCGTGCGGGCACGGGGACGTGCGGGTGTGGCCGACGAAGGCCGCGGGGCGCAGCGTCGTTCTGATGGCGCTGAGTTCGCCGGGCGGGGACGCACTTCTGGAGGCCCCGGCGGCGCAGGTGTCGGCCTGGGTGGAGCGCACGCTGCGGGTGGTCCCGCCGGGCCGGGAAGCCGACCGGCTGGGCATCGACGACATCCTCGCCGAGCTGCTCACCCCGACGCCGGCCGACGAGCTGTGGCTGTGCGAACCATGGCCCTCGGAGGACTCACTGGACGGGGAGTGACGCGCATCGGTGCGTCAGAACAGCTTGCCCGGATTCAGGATGCCGAGCGGGTCGAAGGCCGTCTTGACCGCCTGCTGCATCTCCACCCCCACCGGGCCGATCTCACGCGCCAGCCACTCCTTCTTCAGGACGCCCACGCCGTGCTCGCCGGTGATCGTGCCGCCCAGCTCCAGGCCGAGGGCCATGATCTCGTCGAAGGACTCGCGGGCGCGCCGGGACTCGTCGGGGTCCTGGGCGTCGAAGCAGACCGTCGGGTGGGTGTTGCCGTCGCCTGCGTGCGCGACGACGCCGATGGTGAGCCGGTGCTTCTGGGCGATCCGCTCGACCCCTTCGAGCATGTCGCCGAGCCGTGACCGGGGCACGCACACGTCGTCGATCATCGTCGTGCCCTTGACCGCCTCCAGCGCGGTGAGGGACAGCCGCCTTGCCTTCAGAAGCAGTTCGGACTCGGCGACGTCGTCGGCCGGTACGACCTGGGTGGCGCCGGCGGCCTCGCACAGCGCGCCGACAGCGGCGAGGTCCGCGGCCGGATCCGGGGTGTCGAAGGCCGCGAGCAGCAGCGCCTCCGTGCTCTCCGGCAGGCCCATGTGCGCGAGGTCGTTGACCGCCTTGACCGTCGTACGGTCCATCAGTTCCAGCAGGGACGGCACATGGCCGCCCGCCATGATCCGGCACACGGCGTCGCAGGCGGCGGCCCCGGACGCGAACTCGGCCGCGAGCACCAGCTGCTCGGGCGGCTTGGGCTTGAGGGCCAGGATCGCCCGTACGACGATGCCGAGCGAACCCTCGGAGCCGACGAACAGCCGGGTGAGGTCGTACCCGGCGACTCCCTTGGCCGTGCGGCGGCCGGTGGACATGAGCCGCCCGTCGGCCAGCACGACGTCCAGACCGAGGACGTACTCGGCCGTCACCCCGTACTTCACACAGCACAGGCCGCCGGAGGCGGTGCCGATGTTGCCGCCGATGGTGCACATCTCCCAGCTGGACGGGTCCGGCGGGTAGTACAGGCCGTGTTCGCCGACCGCGCGGGAGAGGGCGGCGTTGATGACGCCCGGCTCGACGACGGCGATGCGGTCGACGGGACTGATCTCGAGGATGCGGTCCATCTTCGTCAGGGACAGCACGATGCAGCCGTCGGAGGCGTTGGCCCCGCCCGACAGGCCGGTACGGGCGCCCTGCGGGACGACCGGGACACGTAGCTCGGTGGCGATGCGCAGGACGTGCTGGACCTGTTCGACCGTGCGCGGGAGCACGACGACCGCCGGGGAGCCGGCCGGGCAGAAGCTGGCCATGTCGTTGGCGTAGGAGGCCGTGACGTGGGGGTCGGTCAGGACGGCCTCGGCGGGCAGACCGCTGAGCAGACGGTCCAGCAGGTTGCCGGTCACTTCGTCGTGAGGCGCTTCGATACGGCTCATGATCCAAGCCTCGCACCGGGGGCCATCGGTGTGAACCCCGTCTGCGCCGACCGCCGTATGCCGTGGTGACCTGCTGGTACGGACCACAGTGAACGCCATGGAGAACCAGGAGGAGGCACCCGCGCCGGCACCCGCGCCCGGTCGCGGGCGAGGCTTGATCATCGGCGCGGTCGCCGGGTGCGCCGTGCTCGGCGGGACACTGACGCTGCTGCTCTGGGGCGGTGCGGCGCACCAGGCGCCCGCTCCGGCCGCGGGGGCGCAGGCCCTCACGGCGGTGAACGACGGGGTGCCCGCCGCGCTGCCCGACCTCGCGGTGCTGATCGACGAGCGGGAGGCCCATCTGCGGGCGCATCCCGGGGACGCGCAGTCGTGGGCGGTGCTCGGGGCGGCCTATGTGGAGCAGGGGCGGCGGACCGCGGACGCCTCGTACTACCCGAAGGCCGACCAGGCGCTGCGCATGTCGCTGAAGGCGCGCCCGGAGGAGAACGCGGAGGCGCTCCTCGGCCTGGCGGCCCTGGCGAACGCGCGCCGGGACTTCCCCGAGGCCCGCACGTGGGCGGAGGCCGCGCGGAAGCTGGACGCGAAGCGGTGGACGACGTATCCGCTGCTGATCGACGCCTGTACGGGTCTCGGCGACTACAAGGCCGCCGACCGGGCCCTGGAGGAACTGCTGGAGCTGCGTTCCGGGCCGGCGGTGCTGGCGCGGGCCGCGGCCGTCTACCGCGACCGGGGCCGGCGCGAGGACGCGGCGGCCGCGCTCCACGACGCCGCGGCGGCGGCCCGGGCGCCCGCCGAACGGGCGGCGTGGCTGGAGCGGGCCGGGCAGCTGGCCTGGGAGCGCGGGGACCGCGAGGAGGCGCTGCGGTACTTCCGGGAGGCGTCGCGCATCGACCCCGACCAGTGGGCCGCGCGGGCCGGGGAGGCCAGGGTGCTGGCGGCGCTGGGGCGGACGACGGAGGCGCTGAACACGTACCGGGTCGCCCTGGAGAAGCAGCCCTCGCCGCAGTACGCGCTGGAACTCGGCGAGCTGTACGAGTCGCTGGGGCTGCGGCACCCGGCGCGGGTGCAGTACGACCTGCTGCGGGAGCGGGTGCGCGGGGCCGCCGAGGGCGGGGCCGACGAGGAGTTGGTGCTCGGGCAGTTCGAGGCGGACCACGGCGACGCGCAGGCGGCGGTACGGCGGCTGCGGGCGGAGTGGGAGCGGCAGCCCGGGATCGCGGTGGCCGACGCGCTGGGCTGGGCACTGCACCGGGCCGGGGAGGACGAGGAGGCGCTGACGTTCGCCACGGCGGCGACGGACAAGGTGCACGGAGGCGGGGTGCGCAGCGCACTGTACGTCTACCACCGGGGCATGATCGAGCGGGCCCTGCAACAGCAGGGGCCCGCGCGGCGGCATCTTCAGGAGGCGCTGCGGATCAACCCGTACTTCTCACCACTGTGGGCGCCGAAGGCCCGCGCGGCGCTGGCGGAGCTGGGCGAGCCCCCGGCGGAGGGCCCGCCCACGGACGACGACGAGGGTGAGGACGAGTACGAGGACGAGGACGAGGAGAGCTGACGGGATCTAGAGGTTGCCGCGCTTGGCCTGCTCCCGCTCGATCGCCTCGAACAGGGCCTTGAAGTTGCCCTTGCCGAAGCCCATCGAGCCGTGCCGCTCGATGATCTCGAAGAACACGGTCGGCCGGTCCTGGACCGGCTTGGTGAAGATCTGGAGCAGATAGCCGTCCTCGTCGCGGTCGGCGAGGATCTTCAGCTCGCGCAGGGTCTCGATCGGGACGCGGGTGTCGCCGACCCACTCCCCCAGGGTGTCGTAGTACGAGTCGGGGGTGTCGAGGAACTGCACCCCGGCCGCCCGCATCGTCCGTACCGTCTGCACGATGTCGTTGGTGTTGAGCGCGATGTGCTGGACGCCGGCGCCGCCGTAGAACTCCAGATACTCGTCGATCTGGGACTTCTTCTTGGCGATCGCGGGCTCGTTGATCGGGAACTTGACCTTGAGCGTGCCGTCGGCGACGACCTTCGACATCAGCGCGCTGTACTCGGTCGCGATGTCGTCGCCCACGAACTCCTTCATGTTCGTGAAGCCCATGACCTTGTTGTAGAAGCCGACCCACTCGTTCATCCGGCCGAGTTCGACGTTGCCGACGCAGTGGTCGATGGCCTGGAAGGTGCGCTGGGCGGGCGGTTCGACGATCGGGTCGGCCGCGACGAAGTTGGGGAGGTACGGACCGTCGTAGCCCGTCCGCTCGACCAGGGTGTGGCGGGTCTCGCCGTAGGTGGCGATCGCGGCGAGGACGACCGTGCCGTGCTCGTCCTTCATCTCGTACGGCTCGGCCACCGAACGGGCGCCGTGCTCGATCGCGTACGTGTAGGCGGCGCGGGCGTCCGGGACCTCGATCGCGAGGTCGACGACGCCGTCGCCGTGCTCGGCCACATGCTGGGCGAGGAAGTGGCCCCAGGGGGTGGACGGCTTGATGACCGACGTGAGGACGAAGCGTGCCGAGCCGTTGGTCAGCACGTACGAGGCGGTCTCGCGGCTGCCGGTCTCGGGTCCGGAGTACGCGACGAGCCGCATGCCGAAGGCGGTGGAGTAGTAGTGCGCCGCCTGCTTGGCGTTGCCCACGGCGAACACGACCGCGTCCATTCCCTTGACCGGGAAGGGGTCGGCCCGCCGTGCGGTGTCGGGAGTGTGGTCTGTGGTCTGTGTCATAGCGGAAGCCTCGCCCCACCCCGCAAGGTGCGCAATAGTTTGCGTATCCGCTGGACAACATGAGCAGTGCAGGGTCCGTTTCTGCGGGCTTTCTGTACAAGATGACCACTGGAGGCGGGCCGTGGCGATCGATCATCTGGACGGGCGGATCATCCTGCTGCTGGCGAGGGAGCCGCGCATCGGGGTGCTGGAGATGTCCCGGCGGCTGGGGGTGGCCCGGGGAACCGTCCAGGCGCGCCTGGACCGGCTTCAGTCGAATGGCGTCATCCGCGGGTTCGGGCCCCAGGTCGATCCCGCGGCGCTCGGCTATCCGGTGACCGCGTTCGCCACGCTGCAGATCCGGCAGGGGCAAGGACCGGACGTACGGGCGCACTTGGCGACCGTGCCGGAGGTGCTGGAGCTGCACACGACCACCGGCAACGGGGACATGCTGTGCCGGCTCGTGGCCCGCTCGAACGCCGATCTCCAGCGCGTCATCGACCTCGTCGTCGGTTTTGATGGGATCGTCCGGGCCGCCACCGCGATCGTGATGGAGAACCCTGTTCCGCTGCGGATCATCCCGCTGGTGGAACAGGCGGCGGAGGACCGCGACGGACGGGAGTGAACTGGCCGGGCAGGCCCTCGCAGGGGGTGAGCGGATGTGAGCTTCTGGGAGTACCTGGGCGACCGCCACCAGCAGCTGCTGACGGACGCCGGCGAACAGGCGGGCATCGTTTTCCTGTCCATGGTCATGGCGACCCTGCTCGGGGTACTGACCGGCCTCGTCACCTGTCGCAGCGAGCGGGCGGGCAGCCTCGCGACCACGGCCTCCTCGGCCGTCCTGGCCCTTCCCGCGCTCGCCGTGATCGGGCTGCTCGTCCCGGTCGTGGGACTCGGCACTGCGCCCACGGTGATCGCGTTGACCCTGTTCGGGCTGATGCCGGTCATGCGCAGCACCGTCGTCGGGCTGCGCGCGGTCGACCCGTCGCTGGTGGAGGCCGCCACCGGCATCGGCATGTCCCGGCCGATGCGGCTGGCCCGGGTCGAGCTGCCGCTGGCCTGGCCGCCGATCCTGACCGCGATCCGGGTCTCGACACGGATGCTGATGGGGATCGCCGCGATCGCCGCGTACGCCTCCGGCCCCGGGCTCGGCAAGGAGATCTTTCGCGGGCTCGCCTTCCCGGACGGCGAGAACGCGCTCAACGAGGTGCTCGCGGGCACACTCGGGATCATCATCCTGACCCTGCTGTTCGACGTCGTGTACGTCCTCGTCGGGCGGCTGACGATCTCCGGCGGCATCCGTGCGCCCGGGGGAACCCGTGTCTGAGCCCGCCGGGCTGCAGTCGGGCACCACCGCGGCCACGGTCGAACTGGAGCAGCTGACCAAGCGGTACCCGGGCAGTCCGCAGCCCGTCGTCGACAACGTCACCCTGACGATCCGGGCGGGCGAGACCGCCGTCCTCGTCGGGCCGTCCGGATGCGGCAAGTCCACGATCCTCAAGATGATCAACCGGCTGGTCGAGCCGACCGGCGGCCGGGTCCGCGTGGGCGGCGAGGACGTCGGCGCCATGGATCCGGTGGGGCTGCGCCGGAGGATCGGGTACGTGACCCGCGCGAGCGGACTGTTCCCGCACATGACGGTCGCCCAGAACATCGCGCTCGTACCGGAGATGAGCGGCTGGCCGAGGGCACGGATCAGGGCGCGGGTGGAGGAGATGCTCGACCTGGTCGGCCTCGACCCCGTCGAGTTCCGGGACCGCCATCCGCGCGGGCTCTCCGGCGGTCAGCGGCAACGCGTGGCCGTGGCACGGGCGTTGGCGGCCGATCCGCCGGTGCTGCTGATGGACGAGCCGTTCGGCGCGGTCGACCCGGTCACCCGCGACCACCTCCAGGGCGAGCTGATCAGAGTCCAGGGCGAGCTGCACAAGACGATCGTCTTCGTCACACACGACTTCGACGAGGCGATCAGACTGGGCGACCGGATCGCCGTACTGCGCGAACGCTCGCACATCGCGCAGTACGACACCCCGGAGTCGATCCTCACCAACCCGGCCGACGACTTCGTGTCCGGATTCGCCGGCGGCGGGGCGGCACTGAAGCGGTTGAGCCTGACCCGCGTACGGGAGGTGGACATCGCCGCCTACCCGACGCTGACGGTCGACGACCCGCTCCAGGAGATCTTCAACAAACTCCGGGCCAGCGTGACGAACGAGATCCTGCTGCTCGACCAGCGGGGGCGCCCCTACAAGTGGCTCAGGCGCGGCGATCTGATGCGCGCCAAGGGCTCGCTGGCCCGGGCCGGAACGCTGGTGAACGACACGGTTCCCCGGGACGCGACCCTGCGGGACGCCCTGGAAGCGGTGCTGACCGACAGTGCGGGGCGGGTCGCGGTGACCGGGAGACGCGGCGAGTACGCCGGAGTCGTCGATGTGGAGACGCTCATGAACACGGTGCACGAGCTGCTGGAGGCCGACCGGCTGGAGGCGATGGAGACGCGGCACGCACTGGAGGAGATGCGGGCCACGCAGACGCACGCCGAGCAGGAGGGCGAGGGCGGAGGGCAGATGACGTGACCACCCCCGAGTGGCAGGAAGAGCAGACGGACCCGGAAGCAGGTGAGGCGCCGGCTCCGCCCGAACGACGTGTCGCACGACGCGCCACACGACATGTCACCTGGCAGAAGCTGACCCTCCTGCCCGCCCTGCTGGTTGCGCTGCTCCTGGCGACCTGGCTGTGGTTCCTTCAGGCCGACCTGGACCCGGTCGCCGAGCGGGCGCTGTCGGACGGCCGGGTGGCCGAGGCACTGTGGCAGCACGTCGAGCTGACCGTGATCTCCACCTTCTTCGTGCTGGTCATCGCGCTCCCGCTGGGCGTCCTGCTCACGCGCGGGGCGCTGCGGAGTGCGGCCCCGGCGGTGCGGGAGGCGGTCCGCCTGGGCCGGGCGGCCCCGGTGATCGGTCTGCTCGCCCTGCTGGTCATCTGGCTGGGCACCGGACGGACGGCCGTCCTGATCGCCATGATCGTCTACGCCGTTCTGCCGGTGCTGTCCCACACCGTGGCGGGCCTGAAGGCGAACGACCCGACGCTGCTGGAAGCGGCCCGCGGCATCGGTATGTCCCCGCGGGAGGTGCTGACCCGCGTGGAACTGCCGCTCGCCGTCCCGCTGATCCTGGCGGGCGTGCGTACGGCCCTGGTCCTCGATGTCGGTACGGCGACCCTGGCGGCGTTCGGCGGGGGCGGCGGCCTCGGGACACTGATCGCCGCCGGCATCTCCACCGACCGTATGCCGGTCCTGGTGCTCGGCTCGATCCTCACCGTCGCCCTGGCCCTGCTGCTCGACTGGCTCGCGTCACTGGCCGAACTGCTGCTGCGGCCACGGGGGTTGGACTGAGAGAGACCGACAAAGAAGTCGTTGCAGAGGGTTCTTTGCAACGCTGTCAACCATGCTCGTGAGCAATACACCTAGCAGCTCGGGACGGAACCTTTCCCCTTCTCCAGTGCCGCCAGCGAGTTCACCGCGCTGTTCAGGGTCGTCACCGGGATCAGGCGCAGCCCCTTGGGCAGTTCGGACTTGGCGTCGCCGCACTCGGCCTTCGGCACGAGGAACACCGTCGCCCCGTCCCGCCGCGCGGCCTGTGTCTTCAGGGCCACGCCCCCGACCGCGCCGACCTTCCCGTCGGCGTCGATCGTGCCCGTACCGGCGATCGTGCGGCCGCCCGTGAGGTCGCCGCCGCTGCCGTCGCCGTCCAGCTTGTCGATGATGCCGAGGGTGAACAAGAGTCCGGCGCTCGGGCCGCCGACGTCGGCGAGATTCAGTGTCACCTTGACGTCCTTCTCACTGAGGTCGAGGTAGTTCAGCGCGGCCTCGGTGGCGGCGTCCTGGGACTCCTTCATCTGCTCGGTGTTGTGCTGCTCGATCTCCTTGGTGGTCTTGCCGCTCGGGTAGACCGAGTCGCGCGGCATGACGGCCTCGTCCTCGGCGAACCAGGCGTCGATCACCTCGCCGAGCGTCACGCGCGTGTCCGGGTTGGTCGCCTCGATGGTCGTCATCCGCAGCTGCCCGCTCGTCGTGCGGGTCGGGGCGCCGGAGATGGTGATCACCGGGGTGCCCTTGTTCTCGCCGAGCACGTTCGCCGTCAGGCCGGGCTGCGTCAGCGAGAACGGCAGCGGCGCGAACGCGGCCGTGGCGAGCAGGGCCACGACGGGCGCGGCACAGACGGCGACGGCCTGGGAGCGTGTGAGGCGAGAGAGCACGGGATCAATCTAACGTGGCGACGAGATCCGGCCGGGGCCGGTCCACTCCCCCACAAGTCCCCGCAGGCCACCTCCGGGCCCCCTCCAGGTCCTCTCGGTTCAGCGCAGTGCGTCGGCGACCTCTCGTGCCGCGTCCACGACCCTCGGCCCCACCCGCTCCGGGACGGAGTCCGCCAGCATCACGACCCCGACGCTGCCCTCGACACCCGTGACCCCGAGCAGCGGCGCGGCCGCCCCGCTCGCACCCGCCTCCAGCTCGCCGTGCGTGAGCGTGTAGCCGGGGTCCTGCGGGGGCTTCTGCCGTGCGGAGAGGATCGCCCGGCCCGCGGCACCCCGGTCCAGCGGGTGGCGGAAGCCGGCCCGGTAGGCCACGTGGTAGTCCGTCCACGACGGCTCCACCACGGCCACGGCGAGCGCGTCCGACCCGTCCACCAGCGTCAGATGTGCGGTCGCCCCGATGTCCTCGGCCAGCGACCGGAGCGCGGGCAGTGCGGCCTCGCGCACCAGGGGGTGCACCTGGCGGCCCAGCCTCAGCACCCCGAGCCCGACCCGGGCACGTCCGCCCAGGTCACGCCGTACGAGCGCATGTTGTTCCAGTGTGGCGAGCAACCGGTACACAACGGTCCGGTTCACGCCGAGTTTGTGGGAAAGCTCGGTGACGGTCAGCCCGTGGTCCGTGTCGGCGAGCAGTTTGAGGACGCGCAGTCCCCGGTCAAGCGTCTGAGAGGTCTCCGCGGTCACGACGCCCACATCCTTCGGTGGTGAGGTCGGCAGCCCCCGCCGCGGGAAATGCGTCACCGAGTCCCGTCAGTGACGCGCGTCAGAGGCCGCCGATCGGTCGGCGGCCCGTCCTTGTCCGGGCCGCGTCGCTTCACGGCTGCGCTCCGCGGCGGCGCTGCCACGGGGCGTGTGCGTAGCGGGACATTAGCGAAGCAGGTTCGCTGAGCGGAAGGCTCCGTCCAGAATCCGGGCAGCACTAAGGATGGAATCGCACCCTTTGCCCTTATATGTACGGCGTACCGCGCGGTTCGTTACTCCCGGTAACCGGCGTCACCGCATCCGCGTGGCCCACTCCTGCACCTTGGCGATCCGCTGCCGCAGCTGCCCGGCGGTGGCCTCGGCGCTCGGCGGGCCGCCGCAGACGCGGCGCAGCTCCGTGTGGATGACCCCGTGCGGCTTGCCGCTCTGGTGGACGTAGGCGCTCACCATCGTGTTGAGCTGCTTGCGCAGCTCCATCATCTCCTTGTGGCTGACCACCGGCCGTCGCTCGGCGGGCAGCTCCAGCAGATCGGCCTCCGCGTCCGGCTTCCTGCGGCTGTGCGCGATCTGCCGGGCCTGCCGCTTCTGCAGCAGCAGCTGCACCTGGTCGGGTTCGAGGAGCCCGGGGATGCCGAGGTAGTCCTGCTCCTCCTCGCTCCCGGGGTGGGCCTGCATACCGAACTCGGCCCCGTCGTACAGCACCCGGTCGAAGACGGCCTCGGACTCCAGCGCCTCGAAGGCGAACTGCTCCTGCTCGCCGGTGTCCTCGTCCTGCTCCTTGTTCGCCTCCTCCATCTCCTTCTCGGACTCGGCGTACGGGTCCTCCTCGCCCTCCTTCTTCGGCTTGTCGAGGGCGTGGTCGCGCTCGACCTCCATCTCGTTGGCGAAGGTGAGCAGGTCGGGGATGGTGGGCAGGAACACGGAGGCGGTCTCGCCGCGGCGCCTCGACCGCACGAAGCGGCCGACGGCCTGTGCGAAGAACAGAGGCGTCGAGATGGTGGTGGCGTACACGCCCACCGCGAGCCGGGGCACGTCCACGCCCTCGGACACCATCCGGACGGCGACCATCCAGCGGTCGTTGTTGCTGCTGAACTCGTCGATCCGGTCGGACGCGCCCGCGTCGTCGGACAGCACGAGGGTCGCCCTGTTGCCGGTGATCTCCCGGATGAGCTTGGCGTAGGCCCGGGCCGAGTCCTGGTCCGAGGCGATGACGAGGGCGCCGGCGTCCGGGATGCCCTTGCGGACCTCGGTCAGCCGCTTGTCGGCGGCGCGCAGCACGCTCGGCATCCACTCGCCGCGCGGGTCGAGGGCGGTGCGCCAGGCCTGACTGACGGCGTCCTTGGTCATGGGCTCGCCGAGCCGGGCGGCGATCTCGTCGCCGGCCTTGGTCCGCCAGCGCATGCTGCCGCTGTAGGAGAGGAAGATGACGGGCCGCACGACATGGTCGGCGAGCGCGTTCCCGTACCCGTAGGTGTAGTCGGCCGCGGACCGCCGGATCCCGTCGTTCCCTTCCTCGTACGCCACGAAGGGGATGGGGTTGGTGTCGGACCGGAAGGGGGTACCGGTGAGCGCGAGGCGCCGCGTGGCGGGCTCGAAGGCCTCGAGACAGGCCTCGCCCCACGACTTGGAGTCACCGGCGTGATGGATCTCGTCCAGAATCACCAAGGTCTTGCGCTGCTCGACCCGGTTGCGGTGCAGCATGGGCCGCACGCCCACGCCCGCGTAGGTGACCGCGACGCCCTGGTACTCCTTGCCGAGCGGGCCCGCGCTGTACTCGGGGTCCAGCTTGATGCCTATCCGGGCCGCCGCCTCGGCCCACTGCTTCTTCAGGTGCTCGGTCGGCGCGACCACGGTCACCTGCTGCACGACATGGTGGTGCAGCAGCCAGGAGGCGAGCGTCAGCGCGAACGTCGTCTTCCCGGCGCCGGGCGTCGCCACCGCGAGGAAGTCACGCGGCTGCTCCCGGATGTACTTGTCCATCGCCCCCTGCTGCCAGGCACGCAGCTTGCTGGCGGTACCCCAGGGGGCACGGCCGGGAAAGGCGGGAGAGAGATGGTGGGAGTGCGAGGCGGAGGAGGCGGCGGTGGTAGTCACGGTCTCCGTTAAGGGGTCGGGCGGCTCGGCGGGGTGAGCGGTGGTGGCTGACGGGCGAACGGCTCGGCGGGCGCGGCGGCGGTGGGCGACGGGCGGACGGGTCGGTGAGTTGTGGGGTCGGACGGCTCGGCGGGTATGACAACCGGGCCACCCTACCGGCGGCCCACCGCCGCCAACGCGCGGACAAAGCCGCGTAGCCCGCAGGTGGGACCCACGTCACAACTGCCGCAGCCGCCGCGCGATCCCGGCCACATCCGCCTCCACACCGGAGGCGACATCGATGACCAGCGCGTACGCCGCATCCTGGTCGACACCGGCGGGATCGACCCCGTTCACGGCGAGGAAGGTGGCGGCGGCGAGCCAGGCGGTGCGGCCGGGCCGGGCGGCCCACGTTCACTTGTTCAGGGTGGCCGACGGCCGAAGGCGACCTGGGCGAGGGCGAGGTAGGGGTGTGCGGAAGCGGAATCAGGCGTGGGAGCGGGGCCCATGCCGGTGCCGTTGACCGTCGCCACTGCCGGTGCCGCTTCCGTTGCTGTTGCCAGGGGGAGTTCGCACGCTGGCCTTCTCAACAGACCAGAGTGCATCCAGGTGAGCCGCCCCAGCGGAGCGCACCCGCTCCGGCCGCTACCCCCTGTGATCACCCCACGGCGAGCGGCCGTGGCTCACGCGCCCGCAGCCGCGTCGTCACCCACGCCCCCATCAGCGCCACCCCCGCCATCGGCAGGAACACCGCCGCGAACGCGGCCGGATGGGAGCCGGAGGCCTGCGTCGTCGCGTGGGTGGCCGTGCCGCCGCCCAGGGCCGCGAACGCGGTGCCGCCGGCGGCCAGGAGGAGGACGTTGCACAGGCCGTCGGAGATCTGCAGGGCGGCGGAGTTGGTGCCGGCCTCCTCCGGGGCGGAGAGCTGCAGCAGGAGCACACTGGTGGACGAGATCACCAGGCCCATCCCGAAGCAGCCGAAGCCCCAGGCGACGGCCACGGTCCACGCGGGCACGGAGTCGATCAGCACACTCGGCGCGACGGCGATCGCGGCCGCCACCAGGATCATGCCCAGCGTCATCAGCCGTTCCCGGTACGGCTCCAGCCGCGCCCGCGACTGCACCCACGACCCCAGCGCCCACGTCCCGCCGCCCGCCGCGAGCGAGAACCCGGCCAGCGTCGGGGACAGCCCCCGCTGGGTGACCAGCATCAGCGGCACGAAGGACTCGGCAGCGATGAACGAGCCCGCGGCTACACCGCGCAGCAGCACCACGGACGGCAGCCCGCGCGCCGCCCGCCAGGTGCCGCGCGGGAGCAGCCCCAGCACGGCCGGCACGAGCAGCGCGGCCCCCGCGGCTGCCGGGAGCAGCGACAGCCACCGCAGGTCCTGGGCGGCGTACTGGAGCAGCCCGGCACCGAGGGAGATGCCGAGGGCGAGCCGGATACGACGACGGTCGAAGGAGGCGCCCTCGGCGCAGCCGTCGACCGCCCCGGACGCCCGGCGCCGTATCTGAGGCAGGGCGAGCGCCAGCGGGAACACCACGAGCACCGGGATCCCGACGAACACCCAGCGCCAGCCCAGGTGTTCGGTCACGGTGCCCGCCGCGAGCGGGCCGACGACCGAGGGAACCACCCAGCTCGCCGCGAACGCCGCCATGATCGACGGCCGCAGCCGCTCCGGATAGGCCCGCCCGACAACGACGTACAGCGCCACGATCACCAGTCCACCGCCGAGCCCCTGCACGGCCCGCCCCACCACGAACAGCCACATCGCGCTCGCCGTCCCCGCGAGCAGCAGACCGGCGGCGAAGGCGGCGATGCCCGTGGTCAGCGCGCCCAGCGGCCCCCGCCGGTCCGACCACTGACCGGCGAGCACCATCCCGAACAGGCTGGTCGTGAAGTACCCCGAGAACGCGAACGCGTACAGCGACACCCCGTCCAGCTCTCGCGCCGCAACCGGCATGGCGGTCCCCACGGCGGTCGCCTCGAAGGCGATCAGCAGCACGACGGAGACGATCCCGACGCTCAGCGCGCGGTACGAGCGCCCCAGCACGCGCTCGTCACGCTCGCCGTCCGAGCGCAGGTCAGGGGTGTCCGCGACGTCCGTGTCAGCGGGTTCCAGGCCGTTCATGTCCGCCAGAGTAAGGGCCAAGCCCTGCCTTGACCCCTGTCGAAAGGTCCCCCGGCACTGGGACCTTGGTCGTACTCCCACGGCTTTCATGAACGGCGCATGGCAGTCCCGTTGCAGCACCCGCGCTGCCCTTGAGCCCCTTCCCCGCCCCGCCCTACGGTCGTTTCACCGAGTCCGGAACGGAAGCACAGGCCTCCACCGACCCGACCGTGTGCCCGAGCGGTTCAGGGGCTCGCCTGCAACGCGAGTTACGCGGGTTCGAATCCCGCCACGGTCTCTGCCTGCCTGACCAGGCAAAAACGAAGGGGTGGCCCCACGAGGGGTCACCCCTTCGGTCATCCGTCCATGGTGATCTAGAGGTCCAGGTCCCCGACGCGGTACGTCAGCGTGTAGGACCCGCCCTCGCCGCCTTCGAAGTCGCCTGTGTGTTCCCCATTGGACTCAGTGCGGGAGATGTCCACAAAGCCTAGCGAGTCGGAACCCAGCGGACTCTCGTCATCCCGCAAGCTGAACCGCATCTCTGCGTCTGCACCGAATTCGAAGACCTGATTCACGAACGCCTCGGTGTCCTTCGTCATGGAGAAGATACCCGAAGGCGGCCAGAACCTTGTTCCGTTGTGGAACATGAAGAGTTCATCGACGTTGTCGTCGTCGGTTTCAGGCTGGAGCAGCCACAGCGCGAACGCGAGCATCGAGATGTCCGTGGTCAGCGGGTGCAGGATGGCCTCGGGCTCGCTCCAGGCGAGGATCGCGCCCGTGGTGCCGTCCACGACCAGGCTGTTGTCCTCCGTCAGATTCCCCAGGCGTATCAAGTGGTCCGGACGGTCGGGGAGTTCGGTCACCCAGTCGGCTTCGGTGCAGTACTCGGCGAGGGTCGGCAGCGGCAGGTCGGTGTCGAGGTGGAAGAGGAAGCTGTCCTCCGGCAGGCCCGTCTCGCTCAGGAAGCGGCGGGTCGGTTCGTGAGTGAGTGTCATGGGGAAGTCGACATCCTCGAAACGCACGACCTTGCCCTGGCCGAACTCCCGGTCCAGCAGACGGGGCGGCAGGTCGAGGGCGAGCCCCGAGTCCGTGCGCAGCTCCCGCTCGATGCGGGTGATCACCGCTGTAGCGGTGGTGCAGGTCGTGCTCATGTGGTCCCCCGTGCATGGATGCCGCTGTCCCCCGAGCGGGGCACGCGCAGCCGTCCGGTCCAGGCCGCCGGTCCAGGCCGGAAGGGCCGTCCCCCACTGCTCAGAACAGTACGCGGCACCACTGACAACGCCCCGGAACGGCGGCGTCGGTGACCATCCCTCAGGCCCCGGGCGACTCGGGACCGCTCACTGGCCCGTCACCACCGCCGCCTGGGGGCGGATCGGCAGGCGGTTGACCGGGCGGCCCGTCGCGGCCCGTACCGCGGAGGCGATCGCGGCCGGGGAGGTGACCACCGGTACCGCGCTGACCGACTTCGCCCCGAAGGGGGCGACGACGTCACGTTCCTCCACCAGCTTGACGATCCGGATGTCGGGCGCGTCCAGGGCGGTGGGCAGTGCGTAGCCGGTGAGGTCGGGGTGGCGGACCAGCCCGCGCGCGGTGCGCAGGTTCTCCGTCAGCGCGATGCCCACGCCCTGGGTGACGCCCGCCTCGATCCGGGCCGCCAGCTGGGTGGGGTTGAGCACCCGGCCGACGTCCTGGGCGAGCGCCAGCTCGACCACCCGTACCGAGCCCAGTTCGATGTCGACGTCCACCACCGCGCGGATCGCGCAGAAGGCGAGGCCCACGAAGGCGTCGCCCTGGCCCTCCGCGTCCAGCGGCTCCGTCGGATGCGGGCGGCACTGGGCGGTGGCCCACAGTTCCTTGCCGTCCATCGCCTCGGTGACTGTGGTCGACAGCACACCGTCGTACGAGGTGATCTTGCCGTCGGTGATCTGGAGCAGCTCGGTGGACATGCCGAACTTGTGCGCCAGGGGCTGGAGCAGCTGCGTACGGACCATCTTGGCGGCCCGCTCCACGGCGCCGCCGGACACCCAGGTGTGGCGTCCGCGGCAGCCCGCGCCGGCCGGTGGCTGGTCGGTGTCGACCGGTGCCACGTGCACCTCGTCGATGCCGAGGGTCTCCTGCACGATCTGGCGGGCCAGGGTCGTGAAGCCCTGGCCGGTCTCGACGGCCGCGCACAGCACCGTCGCCACGCCGTCCTGGACCCGTACCGTCGCGGTGGAGACCTCGTCGGCGCCCTCCGCGCCCAGCATGTGCACCATGCCGAGGCCGTAGCCGACGCCCCGGCGCACGGCGCCCGGTTCGCCCGCGCCCTCGGGGCCGCCGGGCAGCAGCCACTCGTCCTCGGGGGTGTCCTTGGGCAGCGGCGGCAGCGGGAAGTCCCGTACCGCCTGCAGGAGTTCGGCGACCGGTGCCGGGCAGGTCACCATCTGGCCGGTCGGCAGGACGTCGCCCGTGCCCATGACGTTGCGCAGACGCAGTTCGGCCGGGTCGAGGGAGAGCTTCTTCGCGAGCTTGTCCATCTGCGCCTCGTAGGCGGCGCAGACCTGCATGGCGCCCTCGCCGCGCACATGGCCGGAGGGCGGGTTGTTGGTGCGGACCGCCCAGCCCTCGATGAAGGCGTTCGGGACGATGTACGGCCCGCAGGCGAACGACACGGCGGCGGCCAGCGCCTCCGACGAGGTGTCCGCGTACGCGCCGGCGTCCAGAAGGATCTGCGCCTCGACCTTCACCAGCCGGCCCTCGGCGTCCGCGTGGTGCCGGTACCGGAGCAGGGTGGGGTGCCGGTGGGCGTGGCCCAGGAAGGATTCCTCACGGGTCGCGGTCAGCTTCACCGGGCATCCGGTCTTCAGCGCCAGCAGACCGAGCGGGAGCTGGAAGCCCTGGTCCTCGCGGTCGGCGGTGGCTCCGGGCACACCGGTGACGACGACCTTCACGCGCTCGGGCTCCAGGCCGTAGCAGGCGGCGGCCGTGTCGCGGTCGGTGTGCGGGTCGGTGGAGGCCAGGTACAGCTCGACGCCGCCGTCGGGACGCGGCACGGCGAGGCCGGCCTCGGCGCCGATGGGTGCCGGGTCCTGGCGGCCGATGCGGTACAGGCCTTCGACGACGATCTCGCCGGCCGCCTCGGGGTTGCCGTGGTGCAGCGGGATGTGCCGGATCAGGTTGCCGTCGGGGTGCAGCGGCTCGGCCTCGAAGGCCTGCTCGGGGTCGGTCACCGGCTCGAGCACCTCGTACTCGACGATGACGGCGGCGGCGGCCATGCGCGCGGTGTCGGGGTGGTCGGCGGCGACGGCCGCGATGGGCTCCCCGTGGTGGCGGACGACCTCGGAGGCGAACAGGGGCCGGTCGGCCTTGCCGCGGCCGTGCAGCGGGCTGCCGGGGACGTCCTCGTGCGTGATCACGGCGCGTACGCCGGGCATCGTGTGCGCGTGGGTGGTGTCGATGGAGACGATGCGCGCGTGCGCGTGCGGGGAGCGCAGTACGGCAGCCCACAGCAGGCCCTCGGCCCACAGGTCGGCCGCGTACGGGAAGGTGCCCTCGGTCTTGGCGCGGGCGTCGGCGGGGGGCAGGGAGGCGCCGAGGCCGTGCGGGATCGCGTCGGGGGCGGGGGCTGCCTCCGCGGTGGTCGCGGTGGCGGCTTCGTTGCTCACGCCTGGCCTCCGTCCGGTCCGTACGCCTCGTCATGCGGCCCCCGGGGCCCGGGCGGGCCGAACGCCGACGGGTTGACGCCGCCGGCTCCCGGGCCCGCCTGGTGGGGGATGCGTACCCCGTCGCCGTCCTGCTCGGGTTCGTCCGTCCTGGCGTGCGCCTCGCGTTCGGCGACGACCTCCTTGACGGCCTCGACGACGCCCCGGTAGCCGGAGCAGCGGCACAGGTTGCCGCACAGGGCCTGGCGGGTCTCCAGCTCGGTCGGCGCCGGGTTGCCCTCCAGGAGGTCGTGCACGGTCATCGCCATGCCCGGCACGCAGAAACCGCACTGCACCGCGCCGCACCTGGCGAGCGCCCGCTGCACGTCCGAGGGCTGTCCGTCCTCGGCCAGTCCCTCGACGGTGCGGACCTCGCTGCCGGCCGCGGTCACGGCCGGCACCAGGCAGGACGCGACGAGACGTCCGTCGACCTGAACGTTGCAGGCCCCGCACTCGCCCTGCGAGCAGCCGTCCTTGGCGCCCGCCAGACCGAGCCGCTCGCGCAGCACGTAGAGCAGCGACTCGCCGATCCAGGCGTCGCTGACGGGCCGTTCGGTGCCGTTGACGCTCAGCACGTACGAGGCGAGGGGGTGTTCCTCGCCCGGGAGCGAGGGGGCGTCGTCCTCGGCGGCGTCCGCGGGGAACTCGGCGCCATCCACGGGCTCCTCGGCGGCCCGCCGTCCGGATTCCGCGTCGTCGGCTGCCGCGCCGGGGTCCGCGTGCGGCTCGGCGGCCTCTTCGGCGCCTTCTGGGGCCCGTTGGGCGGCCTCGGCTCCCTCCGGGACCCCGCCGGTCCCTTGAGCGTCCTGCGAGGCGTCTACGGCGTCATCGGCGGGCGCGGACGCATACGGCTCGGAGGTCTGCGCCCCGGGCTTCCTGGGCCCGTCCTCGGCCTGGCCCGGCTCGGCGGTCTCGGGCGCGTGCGGTGCGGGCTGCCCGGGTGCGGCGCCGGTCGGCTGCGTCTGCGTGTGCCCGGGCCCGGCTCCGGTCGCCTCCTCGGCCGCCGGCGCCTCCTGCCCCCAGGGCTGCCCCGTCTGTGTCGCCCAGGGCGCGGGCGCGCCCCCGGGGAGCGTGGCGGGGGGTGTGCCGCCGCCCCACTGCTCGACCAGCGAGGAGGTGGTGAACTCGCCCGATTCGTCAGGAAGGTCGCCCCCGGCCACCGGGATCGACCACTCCCCGGTGACGTCCTGGCCGGGTCCGGCCGGGGCCTCCGTCTGCGCGGCCTCTTCGAAGGTCCACTGGCCGGTGGACCCCGGGTCGTAGGCGAACCGCTCGTCCCCGGCGCCCTGTCCGTCGTGGGGCACGGCGTTCGGGTCGGGCCACTGGGTGCCGTCGGCGGGCATCGTCCAGGTGCCCGTCGCCGCCGGGTCGGTCCCCGCGCTCGTGCCGGGCGCGACCGTTATCTGCGGCGGAACGTATCCGTGACCCGGCGCGGCGAGCGGGCTGTCGGAGGAGGCCAGGAGGGCGTCGATGCCCCCTTCGGGGAGTTTCACGAAGGCGGTGGCGCCGTCGTCGTAGTCGCCCTGGGGCAGCGGATCCCAGCGGCCGCCGCTCCTCGGCGTGCCCTCTCCGTGCTGGTCGTCGGTCACGACAGCGCCCTCCCCAGTGCTCGTCGGGCCAGCGCGGCGACGGTGCGCCGCAGGTGCAGTACGGCGGGCGGAAGCTCTTGCACGGAGCCGTCCTCGCCCGGGGCCGGGTCGGGGATGCAGGCCGCGGCGACGTACTCCCCGAACGCGTGCAGCGCCTCGGGGACGATCTGACGGTTGTTGTCCCAGTCGATCAGCCGGCCCACCCACTGTTCGGCCTCCAGGGGCCGCAGGGGCATCGGCGCAATGGCGCCGACCGCGCACCTGACTCCGCGCCGGGCCGGATCGAGGACGAGCGCGACGGACGCCATCGCCCGGCCCGGACCCGTGCGGCCGGTCGCCTTCAGGAAGACCTGTGGCGCGTGCAGCAGCGGCACGCGCACGTAGCCGATGAGTTCACCGCCGCGCAGCATGTCCACGCCCGCCAGCAGGTGCGACACCGGGATCTCCCGGCGGGCTCCGCCCGCGCCCGCGATGATCAGTGTCGCCTCCAGGGCGGCCAGCACCGGCAGCGCGTCCCCAGCGGGGGCGGCCGAGGCGATGTTGCCGGCCAGGGTGCCCGCGTTGCGGATCTGCGGCGGGCCCGCGGCGCGCGCGGCGGCCGCGAGCGCCGGGATGAGCGCGGCGAAGTCGGGACGGCCCATCCGCGCGTGCGTGAGGCCCGCGCCGAGCAGCGCGTGACCGTCCTGGTACTGCCAGCCGCGGATCTCGCTGATCCGGCCGAGGCCGACCAGGGCGGCGGGCCTGAGCTGCCCGGAGTTCACGGCGGCCATGAGGTCGGTGCCGCCCGCCACCGGCACGGCTGCGGGCATGGCTGCGAGGGCCGCCACTGCCTCGTCCAGCGTCGTGGGCAGCGTGACGGCCTGCGCCGCCTGCGGTGCGTGCGTGGTCAAACCGGCTGCCCCTTCCCGCTGCCCCACCTGGTCCTGCCTGTGTTGCCGTACGGTACGTGCTGACAGGGCGGACGTGGCAACTCTGGCACATCTTCGCGGGGCCCGAAGACAGGGGTCCGCTAGGCGGCATTCGCCCCCCTCACCAGGGAGATGGTCCGTTTTCGCACGGCATCACCCGTGAGTACCGATTGACACTCTTCGGTGACTCTTGAGGGCTTTTTCCCATACCTCTTCCCCTACCTGTTCGGGGGCGGCCCCTCGATCGGGCGGCCGGGCACCCCGGGCCGCTGCTGCCACGGCAGGGGGCCGGTGGGCGGCCGGTAGGCGACGCCCAGGGCGTCAAGTCGCCGGTAATGGACGGCCATCCGCCGCTCGAACTCGGCGAAATCCCGCTCCCCGGGGGCCGGAAGCGCACTCCAGGCCACCTCGGCGAAGGCCGCGAGCCGCGGGAAGGTCTGGTAGTCCACGCGCGCGTGGTCCTCCATCACCTCGGTCCACACGTTGGCCTGCGTGCCCAGCACATGCCCGGCCTCCTGCGAAGTGAGCTCCGGTGGAACGGGTTCAAAGCGGTAGACGTCCTCCAGGGTGCGCACGTACCCGATGGGCACCGGCTCGTCCGCGCCGCCGTCCTGCCGGTGGTCGAGGTACACCCGCTGCTCGGGGCACAGGACGACGTCGTGTCCGGCCCGCGCTGCGGCGATGCCGCCCTGGTACCCGCGCCAGGACGACACGGCCGCGCCCTCGGCGAGCCCTCCGTCCAGAATCTCGTCCCAGCCGATGAGCCTGCGCCCGCGCGCGGAGAGCCACTTGGCGAAGTGACCGATGAACCACGACTGCAGTCCGTCCTCGTCCGCGAGCCCGAGTTCCTTGATGCGCGCCTGCGCCGCCGGGGACCGCCGCCACTGGTCCTTGAGGCATTCGTCACCGCCGACATGGACGAACTCCGAGGGGAACAGGCCGAGGATTTCCTCGAACACCCCCTCGTAGAAGCGCAGGGTGTTGTCAGTGGGGGCGAGTACGTTCGCAGAGATCCCCCAGTTGTCCCAGACGGAGAGGGCGGTGGTGTCGATGATGTCGGTGTTGCCGAGTTCCGGGTACGCGGCGATCGCGGCCTGCGAGTGGCCCGGTAGGTCGATTTCGGGGACGACGGTGATATGCCGGTCGGCTGCGTAGGCGACGATCTCCCGGATGTCGTCCTGGGTGTAGTAGCCGCCGTGGGGCTTCTCCACCCACAGCGGTGAGGCACGGTGACCGAATTTTGTGCGCGCCCGCCAGGAACCGGTCTCGGTGAGTCTCGGGTGGCGCCGGATCTCGACGCGCCAGCCCTGGTCGTCCGTGAGATGGAAGTGGAAGACGTTCAGTTTGTGCGCGGCCATCAGGTCCAGGTAGCGCAGCACTCCGTCCTTGGGCATGAAGTGCCGGGCGACGTCGAGCATGAGACCGCGCCAGCGGAAACGGGGGGCGTCCTCGATGGTGACGTGCGGAGCGGCCCAGGTGCGGTCGCGGCTGAGCGGGGCCCTGCGGTACACGTCGGGACCGAGGAGCTGCCGCAGCGTCTGCGCTCCCCAGAAGACACCGGCCTCGCTGCCGCCCTCGATCAGTACGCCGGTCCAGTCACTGACGAGACGGTACTCCTCGGGGCCGAGCTCGGGGTCGAGTTGGAGCCCGATGCCGTCGCCCTCGGTGTCGTCGAGCTCCCTGCCCTCGCGCAACGGCAGGCCGGTGGCCTGCCGGAGGACGGTGCGCAGCCAGTGACCGACGCCCTCCGTTTCGGTGCCGGCGTACACCTGGGAGTGCGCTGTCAGCCGCACTTCGCCGGAACCGGCGACGACGCTGCGGGGGGCCGGAATCACTTCAGTCACGTCAGTCCTTCACCGCTCCGCCCAGCCCCGAGACCAGGCGTCGTTGTACGAGTACGAAGAAGACCAGCACCGGAATCGTCATCACCGTGGACGCGGCCATCACACCGCCCCAGTCCGGCTCGTCCGGCTTGAAGAACACCAGCAACGCCATCGGCAGGGTCGACCGGGACATGTCGCTGATGATGAACGACTTGGCGAACAGGAAGTCGTTCCAGGCCGAGATGAAGGAAAACACGCTCGTGGCCACGAGCCCGGGGAGTACCAGCGGGAAAAGGATCTGCCACAGGAATCGCGCACGGCTCGCCCCGTCGATGTACGCGGCCTCCTCCAGCGTCTCCGGCACGGCTTTCACGAATCCCCGCAGCATCCAGATCGCGAACGGCAGCGAGAAGGCGATGTGCGGCAGGATCAGCGACCCCAGGGTGTTCAGCTGCCCGAAGTCCCGCATAAGGAAGAACAGCGGGATCGTCAGGGCCTCCACGGGCACCGTCTGAGCCACCAGAAACATGATCAGCAGGGTGGTCCGGAAGCGGAAGCGGAATCTCGTCACGGCGGTCGCCGCGAGAAACGCGATCAGTGCCGAGACGACCACGACGGAGCAGGCGACGACAAGGCTGTTGACGAAGTACCGGCCGAATTCCTGCTGTCCGAAAACGCGTCGGAAGGAATCCAGGGAAGGCGACGCGGTCCATGGACGCGGCTCGGCCGACTCGATCTCCCCGGCCGGTTTGAAGGCGCCGAGCACCATCCAGTAGAGGGGGAACGCGACGACGAGGGCGGTCAGCAGCGCCGAGGCCTCGGCGGCCAGCCTCCACGGACGCCGCACCCTCCGCCGTACAGGATTCACAGATCCTCCCCCTGCCGGCGCAGCAGCCGCAGATACCCGAGCGTGACCGCCAGCAGGATCAGCAGCGTCACCACGCCGATCGCCGAACCGAGGCCGTACTCGGACGAAGCGAACGCCTGCTGATAGGCGTACACGTTCAGGACGAGGTTCTGGCCCGCGATGCCGCCGCCGTTGGTCATGACGTAGATCTGGGTGAAGACCTTGAAGTCCCAGATGACGGACTGGATGGTGACGACGGTCAGGACCGGCCGCAGCATCGGCGCGAGCACGGACCGCCAGATACGCCACTGCGAGGCGCCGTCCAGGGCGGCGGCCTCCAGCACCTCGGCGGGTACGGCGCGGATCCCGGCGTACACCGTGACCATCACGAACGGGAAGGAGCACCAGACGACTTCGAGCAGAACGAGGAGGAAGGCGCTGCCGCGCCCGTACGTCCACGAGTGGTCGCCGATCCCGAGGACCCTGTTCACCGGTCCGAAGTCGGGGTCGAAGAGGAACAGCCAGACCGTGGAGCCCGTCACCGCCGGGGTGGCCCACGCGCCCAGCGCGGCCAGCATCAGAGCGAGCCGCGGCAGGGCACGCACGCGTGTGAGCAGCACGGCGAGCGCACAGCCCACCGCCAGCGTCGACACGACGCACGCCGCGGCGAAGAACACGGTCGCCAGCAGCACCTGCCAGAACTGCCCGTCCCCGAACAGCTCGGCATAGTTCCCGAACCCCAGAAAGACCGTCGGCTCGCCCCCGCTGACCTGGGCCTGGGTGTACCGGAAGAGAGAGATCAGTCCGAGTTGGTAGATGGGGTAGGCAAGCAGAGCACCGAGGACGACAAGAGCCGGGGCGAGATACAACCAAGGTGCACTGCCACCCCCCGGCCTACTGGGCACCGTCACCCGGCGGAGCCAAACGCCTCGTTCATCTTCACCGCCGCGTCCTTCGACGCCGCGCCCACAGTCTTCTTACCGCTGATGACCTCCTGGAACATGGTCGGCAACACCAGCGAGGAGTCGATCCGCGCCCACGCGGGCGAGGCGGGCACGAACTTCGTGCCGGCGACCAGCGTCTGCACGAAGGGCTTCACGAAGGGCGCCTTCGCGGCCACCCGCTGCCGCACATCCACGTAGGTGGGCAAGAACCCCATCGCCTCGAACAGCGACGCCTGCGTCTCCTTCGACGCAAGGTCCTCCATCAGATCGACCGCCAGCGTGCGATGCGACGTGCTCTTCAGTACGCCGATGTTGTTGCCGCCCGCGAACGCCGGGGCGATCGACCCCGCCGCCACCCCCGGCAGCGGTACGACCGCGTACTTGCCCTTCACTTTCCCCGCCTCGACGGCGGCATGGCTGAAGTCGCCGCCGATCGCCATGCCCGCCTTGCCGGCGGCGAACGCGGTGACCGTGTCGTTGCCGCCCATTCCGGCGCACTTGGCGGGGGGACAGTTGTGGTCAGCGAACAGCGAGGTGTACGCCTTGATGCCCTTCTGGGCCGCCACGCTGTCGATGGCGGAGGCGTACGAACCGTTCCTGCCGGTGGCGATCTCGCCGCCGTTCGCCCATACGAACGGCATCGCGCCGTATGTGTAAGCGCCGCCGACGACCAGCCCGTACAGATCGGGCCTCGCGTCGCGGATCTCGCGGGCCGTGGACGCCAGCTCGGCCATGGTCCGCGGAACGTGCAGGCCCAGGTCCTCGAAGACATCGGTGCGGTAGTACAGGGCGCGGACGCCGACGTAGAAGGGAGCGCCGTAGACCTTGCCGTCCACGGTGACCGACTGTCTGGCGGTCGGGTCGGTGTCCTTGGCCTCGGTCCAGTCGCCGAACTCCTCGGTCACGTCGAGGAGTCCGCCGTCGTGGACATAGCCGGCGGTGTCGGTGTTGCCGTACTCCATGACGTCGGGAGCGGACTTCGTGTCGTTGAAGGCGGCCTTGACACGCTGGGCGCGGGTGTCGACCGGGATGTACTCGACGTCGACCTTCGTGCCCCGGTGGGCCTTCTCGAAGGCGGCGACGACGGAGTCGACGGCCTTTTCCTTGGGTTTGTTGCCGACCTCCTGGAAGAGCCAGACGCGCAGGGTGCCCGTCTTCTCGTCCGTGCCGTCGGTGGAGTTGTCGGACGTCTGGGGAGCGCAGGCGGTGACGACCAGGGCGGCGGCCGTGAGCACGGCCAGTCGGACGGGGAGCTTCATGCAGCGATCCTCCGAGCGTTGCAGCATATGCAATGGCTGTTTTGCTCTGCACAACAGACAGGAGGCTAGGGACTACATGACCATGCCGACAAGAGGTCTCTACCACTCTGTGACCCCCTGACGCACCCCGTGCAACGACAGAACCGGCAAAGGCCCCCGGAGCACGCAGAACGCGCCCCGAGGGCCTCGCGGATCTCAGGCGGGAGGGAGGGCTACTTGTCGCCGCCCTTGCCCTTGTCGCCACCGCCGGCGCCCATGGAGTCGTAGATCTCCTTGCACATGGGACACACGGGGTACTTCTTCGGGTCGCGGCCCGGCACCCACACCTTGCCGCACAGCGCCACGACGGGGGTGCCGTCGAGGGCGCTCGCCATGATCTTGTCCTTCTGGACGTAGTGGGCGAAGCGCTCGTGGTCGCCGTCGCCGTGGGACACCTGCGGCGTCGGCTCTACGAGGGTCCCCGTACCAGTCCCGCGCTCGGGCTCAAGAGTGCTCATAAATGCCAAGGGTACTGAAGCTCACACGCATCAGTTGAGCGAAGGGTCGTCCGGATACGTGGCCACCATCGCCAGCTCGTTGCGCTGGCGGCGCAGCACCTCGCGCCAGAGTCTCTCCGGGGACGGGGAGGAGACATCGCCGGGCTCCGACTCGACGACGTACCAGGCGCCCTCCACCAGCTCGTCCTCCAGCTGGCCGGGCCCCCAGCCGGCGTATCCGGCGAAGATCCGCAGTGAGCCGAGGGCCGAGGCCAGCAGCTCCGGCGGAGCCTCCAGGTCGACCAGACCGATCGCACCGTGCACCCGCCGCCAGCCCAGCGGAGCCCCGTCGACGGTCGCACCACCCGGGATGACGGCCACACCGAGGGCCGAGTCCAGCGACACCGGGCCGCCCTGGAAGACGACGCCCGGCTCACCCGTCAGGTCCGCCCAGCCCTCCAGGATGTCGCCGACGTCCACAGGGGTCGGACGGTTGAGGACGACGCCGAGGGAGCCCTCCTCGTCGTGGTCGAGAAGGAGCACCACCGCACGGTCGAAGTTCGGGTCCGCCAGGGCGGGCGTTGCCACGAGCAGCCGCCCTGTGAGCGAGGACACCTCGGTCATGGCAGACATGATCCCGCATCTTCCCTTCGGAGGGGGAGGCAATGCGGGTACGGGAGTGAATGCAGCTCAGGGCGGAAGGAAGCGCCCCCGGCGCACGGACGGCCGCGGTGACCCCATGTGCCCGGTGCGGAACCGTTCGTGTTGTGACACAGCTATGACGAACCTGGGGCGTCACTGGGCTTACAGAAGGGGGGTGGACGGCGATTACCCTTTCCCTCCTGGCCCTGCCCATCTCATCGGAACGCGAGATACATGACCGTCAACGGCTCTGACGACGTACTGCTTGTCCACGGCGGATCCCCGCTGGAGGGCGAGATCCGTGTCCGCGGTGCGAAGAACCTCGTACCGAAGGCCATGGTCGCTGCACTGCTGGGCAGTGAGCCGAGTCGGCTGCGCAACGTTCCGGACATCCGTGACGTGCGCGTCGTACGCGGCCTCCTGCAATTGCACGGGGTGACGGTCCGTCCGGGTGAGGAGCCGGGCGAACTGGTGATGGACCCGTCGAACGTGGAGAGCGCGGACGTCGCCGACATCGACGCGCACGCGGGGTCGAGCCGTATCCCGATCCTGTTCTGCGGTCCGCTGCTGCACCGTCTCGGGCACGCGTTCATACCCGGCCTCGGCGGCTGCGACATCGGCGGCCGGCCGATCGACTTCCACTTCGAGGTGCTGCGGCAGTTCGGCGCGCGGATCGAGAAGCGGGCGGACGGCCAGTTCCTGGAGGCTCCGCAGCGGCTGCGCGGCACGAAGATCCGGCTGCCCTACCCGTCGGTGGGCGCGACCGAGCAGGTACTGCTGACGGCCGTCCTCGCGGAGGGGGTCACCGAGCTCTCGAACGCGGCCGTGGAGCCGGAGATCGAGGATCTCATCTGCGTGCTCCAGAAGATGGGCGCCATCATCGCGATGGACACCGACCGCACCATCCGCGTCACCGGTGTGGACAGCCTCGGCGGCTACACCCACCGCGCCCTGCCGGACCGCCTGGAGGCCGCCTCCTGGGCGTCCGCGGCGCTCGCGACGGAGGGCAACATCTACGTCCGCGGCGCCCAGCAGCGCTCGATGATGACGTTCCTGAACACCTACCGGAAGGTGGGCGGTGCCTTCGAGATCGACGACGAGGGGATCCGCTTCTGGCACCCCGGCGGCCAGTTGAAGTCCATCGCGCTGGAGACGGACGTGCACCCCGGCTTCCAGACGGACTGGCAGCAGCCGCTGGTCGTCGCGCTCACGCAGGCGACGGGGCTGTCCATCATCCACGAGACGGTGTACGAGTCGCGCCTCGGCTTCACCTCCGCGCTGAACCAGATGGGCGCGCACATCCAGCTCTACCGCGAGTGCCTGGGCGGCTCCGACTGCCGCTTCGGCCAGCGCAACTTCCTCCACTCGGCCGTCGTCTCGGGCCCGACCAAGCTCCAGGGCGCCGACCTGGTCATCCCCGACCTCCGCGGCGGCTTCTCCTACCTCATCGCAGCGCTGGCCGCCCAGGGCACATCCCGCGTCCACGGCATCGACCTCATCAACCGGGGCTACGAGAACTTCATGGAGAAGCTGGTGGAGCTGGGCGCGAAGGTGGAACTCCCCGGCAAAGCACTCGGCTGATGCAGCGCCCTGAAGGGGCGCGGGGAACTGCGCGACCAGCCACGACGGCGCCGCAGACGACCGACGACGCATCGCGGCGCTTCCGGCGGAGCGCTTGGTCACAGTCGGCCGGGCAGGCAACGAGCCCGGCCGGCGTGTGAGGCCATTTTCAGGCGCAACCACGACGGGGCGGCACCCGGAATCGAGTCCGGGGGCCGCCCCATCAGCGTTGATTACGCGCCGTACACCGTCCCGTGGTGTACAGACGGCAAGGTCACTTGCCCTTGGCCGCTTCCTTGAGCTTCGAGCCCGCGGAGACCTTGACGCTGTAGCCGGCCGGGATCTGGATCGGGTCGCCGGTCTGCGGGTTGCGCGCGGTGCGAGCGGCACGGTGGGTGCGCTCGAAGGTCAGGAAGCCGGGGATGGTGACCTTCTCGTCGCCCTTGGCGACGACCTCGCCGACGGTCTCGGCGAACGCGGCCAGAACGGCGTCGGCGTCCTTGCGGGTCACCTCGGCGCGGTCGGCCAGCGCGGCCACCAGCTCACTGCGGTTCATGTTGTTACTCCCGTGTTCTTCTTACCGTTGAGGCGTGCCACGCGGCGGAGCCGCATGTCGGGCACAGCGAAGCCGATGCTGCCAGGGTCCTCGGACGGGCCCCGGACCCGGGTCCGTCGCCAGACCCTCGCGCCCAGAGACGCATCCTGCCCCTAGCTGCGGCGGGAAAGCCAATCCGGCACCCGTTGGAGTCGTGAGAACACCCTTGGGAGTCACACGGAAAGAGGCCCGAGCCTGGCCGACACAATAAACGCCTGCCAAGAGACCCGGGTTCCACGACGCGCCGGGCGCACACCTGTGGAGGCGTGGCGATCCTCACAGCTCCGCACCGCCCTCGCCGCCGCAAAAGGCCCGGCCAGGGCCTACGAGGCGGCCGACGCCGACTTCGCCGCCTCCCGCACCGCCCCGGCGACCGCTCCCGCGACCTTGTCGTTGAAGACGCTCGGAATGATGTAGTTCGGGTTCAGCTCGTCCTCGGTCACCACGTCCGCGAGGGCGGTCGCGGCGGCCAGCATCATCTCGGTGTTGACGGTACGGGACTGCGCGTCGAGGAGGCCGCGGAAGACGCCCGGGAACACCAGCACGTTGTTGATCTGGTTCGGGAAGTCGGAGCGTCCGGTGGCGACAACCGCCGCCGTCTGCCGGGCGATTGCCGGGTCGACCTCGGGATCCGGGTTCGCGAGCGCGAACACGATCGCGGCGTCGGCCATGGCGGCCACGTCACCGCCGTCGAGGACGTTCGGGGCGGAGACGCCGATGAAGACGTCGGCGCCGCGCACCGCCTCCTTCAAGGTGCCGGTGAGGCTCTCGGGGTTGGTGTTGTCGGCGATCCAGCGCAGCGGGGAGTCCGCGGCGGCGTCGACGAGGTCCTCGCGGCCGGCGTGCACGACACCGTGGATGTCGGCGACGACGGCGTTCTTGACGCCCGCCGCGATCAGGAGCTTGAGGATGGCCGTACCGGCCGCGCCGGCGCCGGACATCACGACGCGAATGTTCTCGATCGCCTTGCCGGCGACGCGAAGTGCGTTGGTGAGCGCGGCGAGGACGACGATCGCGGTGCCGTGCTGGTCGTCGTGGAAGACGGGGATGTCGAGGGCCTCGCGCAGCCGCGCCTCGATCTCGAAGCAGCGGGGCGCGGAGATGTCCTCCAGGTTGATGCCGGCGAAGCCGGGAGCGATCGCCTTCACGATCTCGACGATCTGGTCGGTGTCCTGGGTGTCCAGGCACAGCGGCCAGGCGTCGATGCCGGCGAACCGCTTGAAGAGGGCCGCCTTGCCCTCCATGACCGGCAGCGCGGCCTTGGGGCCGATGTTGCCGAGGCCCAGCACGGCCGAGCCGTCCGTCACGACCGCAACGGAGTTGCGCTTGATGGTGAGGCGGCGGGCGTCCTCGGGGTTCTCGGCGATCGCCATGCAGACGCGGGCCACACCGGGCGTGTAGATCATGGAGAGGTCGTCACGGTTGCGGATGGGGTGCTTCGACTGCATCTCGATCTTGCCGCCGAGGTGCATGAGGAACGTACGGTCCGAGACTTTGCCGAGGGTGACGCCCTCGATGCCGCGCAGCTTCTCGACGATCTCGTCGGCGTGCCCGGTGGAGGTGGCCGCGATGGTGACGTCGATCCGGAGCTTCTCGTGCCCGGAGGCGGTCACGTCGAGGCCGGTGACCGAGCCTCCGGAGGACTCCACGGCGGTGGTGAGCTGTGAGACGGCGGTTCCGCTCGCGGGCACCTCCAGCCGGACCGTCATCGAGTAGGAGACGCTGGGCGCCGTTGCCATGGCCGACTTCCTCTGCTTTCACCGGGTACTGCGCCGCGCTGTGCCCTGCGGGCACCGGTACTGCGTGCACCGCGGTCACTGCGCGTACCGCTTGGGGCGCGGGTTTGCCGTCCGATCGTCGCACCTACCGCCGAGTACGGGAAAGTCGCCTCGAATTGCGATCGTTTTGTTCATAACGGAAGAGGCCCGCGTCACATCGTGACGCGGGCCTCGCCCATGTTCAGTGACACCGGCCCGCCATGCTCGCCTCGCGGCAAGTGGTCGCTCGTAGCGACAAAGGTTGGGCCCGGGGGCTTGGATCGAGCCGGTGCCACACCCAGGCTAACAAACGGATCCCGTAGGGCCATTCCTCTCCCGGGAGTTCATCTCGATCAGTCCCGGAGCAGGTCCGGGACCCCGTTCGCGTCCGGTTCGTCCCGTTCGGCGGAGACGACGGTGAGCTGCTGGGTGGCCCGGGTGAGCGCCACGTACAGCACACGCAGTCCCGCGGGCGACTCGTCCGCGATCTCCGCCGGGGAGACGACGACCGTGGCGTCGTACTCCAGGCCCTTGGCCTCCAGGCTGCCGAGCGCCACGACCCGGTCGCCGAGCCCGGTGAGCCAGCGTCCGGCCTCGTCCCGGCGGTTCATGGCGACGACGACGCCGACGGTGCCGTCGACGAGGCCGAGGAGCCGGTCGGCCTCCGCGCGGACGGTCTGCGCCAGCGAGCCCCGTACGGCGGTGCCGTGTCCGTTCGCCGTCACGAAACGGGGCTGCACTCCGGTGGAGCGGACCGCCGTCGGGGACGGCGAGCCCGGCATGGCCAGTGCCAGCACCTTCGCCGCCAGCTCGGCGATCTCGGCGGGGTTGCGGTAGTTCACCGTCAGCTCGAAGCGGCGGCGCGGACGCGTGCCCAGGGCCTCGTCGCGGGCCTGGGCGGCCTCGTCCGGGTCGGACCAGGAGGACTGGGCCGGGTCGCCGACGACCGTCCAGGTGGCGTGCCGGCCCCGGCGGCCGACCATGCGCCACTGCATGGGGGTGAGGTCCTGGGCCTCGTCGACGATGACATGGGCGTACTCGACGCGCTCCTGCGCCAGCCGCTCGGCCCGCTCGCGCTGCGACTCCTCGCGCACGGGCATCAGCTCCTCCAGGCCGGTGAGCTGGTCGAGCGGGTCCAGCTCGCGCCGCTTCTTCGGGCGGGCCGGGGTGCCGAGGACCGCCTGGAGCTCGTCGAGCATCGCAACGTCGTGCACGGAGTAGCCCTGGCGTCGGAGCGAGCGGGCCGTCCTGCGGACCTCACCGGGGTTGAGGATGCGCCGGGCCCAGCGCCCGAGGCGCCGCTCGTCGGCCATCGCCCCGAGGACGGTTCTCGGGGTGAGCTCCGGCCACCAGGCGTCCAGGAACTCGATGAAGCTGTCCTCCGAGCTGACGTCCTCGTCGAAGGAGGAGCGCAGTTCCGCGGCGAGCTCCGGGTCTGTGTGCCGGCCGGCCGCTCCGGACTGCGCCCACAGGGCGTCCAGGAGCAGCTTGCGGGCGCGGGGGCGGAGCAGGTTGACGGGCGCGGTGCCGCCGAGGGCGGCATGGCGGATGCGGTCGAGTTCCCCGGACTCCAGCTCCAGGCGCCGGCCGAAGGCGACGACCCTGAGCCGGGCAGGCGAATCGTTCAGTTCGAGGGCTCCGCGCGCGGCCTTGCGCAGCACCTTGAGCATGCGGTACGAGCCCTTGGCGCGGGCCACGGACGGGGAGTCGTACAGCGTGGCCTCGGCACCGCCCGCGTCGCCGGCGAGTGAGCCGATCGCGCGGATCGCGACCTGGCCCTCCTCACCGAGGGAGGGGAGCACGCCCTCGGTGTACGCCACCAGCAGCGGGGTCGGCGAGACGATCAGGATGCCGCCCGCGTACCGGCGCCGGTCCTGGTAGAGGAGGTAGGCCGCCCGGTGCAGTGCCACGGCGGTCTTCCCGGTGCCCGGGCCGCCTTCCACATAGGTCACGGAGGCGGCGGGGGCGCGGATCACCAGGTCCTGCTCGGCCTGGATGGAGGCGACGATGTCCCGCATGGTGTGGCTGCGGGCCTGGCCGAGGGCGGCCATCAGGGCGCCGTCGCCGATGACGGGCAGCCGGCTGCCGTCGAGGTAGGCGGTCAGCTCGGGCCGCATCAGGTCGTCCTCGACGCCGAGGACGCGGCGGCCCTTGGAGCGGATGACGCGACGGCGCACGACCCGGCCCGGGTCGACGGGGGTCGAGCGGTAGAAGGGAGCGGCGGCCGGGGCCCGCCAGTCGATCACCAGCGGAGCGTAGTCCTGGTCGAGGACACCGATGCGGCCGATGTGCAGGGTCTCGGCGATGTCGGCGGTGTTGTCGGCCCGCACGGCCCCTTCGGCGGGTTCCACGGCGGTGTAGGCGCCGTCGGGTCCCTTCTTGCCGTCCTTGCCGAGCAGCAGGTCGATCCGGCCGAAGAGGAAGTCCTCGAACTCGTTGTTCAGACGGTTGAGGTGGACACCGGCCCGGAAGACCTGCGCGTCCCGTTCGGCGAGCGCGCCGGGCGTGCCGACCTGGCCGCGCTTGGCCGCGTCGTTCATGAGGAACTCGGCCTCGTGGATCTTCTCCTCGAGACGCTGGTACACCCGGTCCAGGTGTTCCTGTTCGACGCTGATCTCTCGGTCGCGCACCGAATCCTGTGCGGTGTCCTGAACCGAGCCGAGCGCGGTTTCCTGTTGAGCCTGAGCGGCCACCGGGCCCCCTTCTGACGTGCTGGGCAGCCGTCAACCGTACGCGAAGGGGACCCCTTGAGGCTACGGACCTGCCCGGGCGTATCCGACCGGGCAGGCTGGGGTCGTGGGTGTCGCGGGCCTGTCCGGCCCTATGCGTCGATCTCGACGAGCTTCTTGCCCTCGAAGGTCATGACCTCGTATTTGTCGATCTCGTTCGGGTTGAAGGCCGCTCCGCCGCCGATGTACAGCGGGTTCTTGGCCTCCTCCGTCTTGGCGTTCGGCAGGCCGTAGCCCCAGTTCGGGACGGACCAGGAGGAGACGGTCTCCCGCTCGCCGTTCTTGCCCACGGCGATCAGGGAGCACTTGGCCGGGCCCTTGACGTTCTTGAGCTGGAGGACCGCCTGGGTGCCCCAGTCCTTCTTCGCCGTGGCGACCGTGCCGGTGACGGCGGTCGTCGGGTCGGTGGCCGTGACCTTGTCGGGCAGGCTCTCGAAGAGGGTCTTGGCGGGGCTCGCGACCGCCACCTGGTTGCCGGTGTCCGAGCCGCCGCCCGTCGCCGCGAGGACGGTGAGCGGACCGCCGATGATCAGTGCGGCCGCGGCCGCCACCAGGTAGAAGCTGCGCCGGCGCTTGAGGGCACGGCGTTCGGAGACCTCGTCGACCAGCTTCTCCGCCAGCCGTGGGCTGGGCTTGGCGGACAGCGACTCGCCGATCGAGGGCGTACCGGAGCCCGGCAGGTCCGCGAGGGCGGCCAGCATCGGCTCCATTCCGGCGAGCTCGTCGAGCTGCTGGGCGCACCATTCGCAGGTCGCGAGATGGGCCTCAAAAGCGGTTGCCTCGGCGTCGTCGAGGATGCCGAGAGCGTAGGCGCCGACGGTTTCGTGCTCGTTCGGCACCGGAGATCCCATCATGGAGCCAGACATACCCGAACCACCTGTGCCGAATCCCTGGTTTCCCCCGTAAACACTCATCACGCCGTCACCCCCCGCTCCTCCAGTGCCAGCTTCATCGAACGCAGGGCGTAGAACACCCTTGAACGCACCGTGCCGCTGGGGATACCGAGCGTCTCGGCCGCCTCATTGACGGTACGCCCCTTGAAGTACGTCTCGACGAGCACCTCCCGGTGGGCCGGGGTCAGGTCGTCGAGCGCATCGGACAACGTCATCAGCCACAGCGCCTTGTCGATCTCGTCCTCCGCGGGGATGACCTCCAGCGGCGACGGATCGACCTCCTGCGGCCGGGCCTGCCGGCTGCGGTGGCCGTCGATGACGATGCGCCGGGCGACCGTCACCAGCCAGGGGCGTACCGATCCGGTCGCCCGATTGAGCTGACCGGCGTTCTTCCAGGCACGGATGAGTGTTTCCTGGACCACGTCCTCGGCTCTCTGCCGGTCACCCGCGACCAGGCGAAGGACGTACGCAAGGAGAGGTCCGGCGTGCTCCCTGTAGAGGGCACGCATCAGCTCCTCATCTGGTTCCGAGGGCTGGGACATGCGATGTCGGGCCCTCGATCCACGTTCATTGGCCACGACAGAATCCTTGCGCACGCCCACCTCCGATGTCCCGGGGTTCCCCCAGTCGGTCGCTCGCCCACGGGTACGGACGGGTCCGGTGGTGTGTTCAAAGTGACACGACACTTTTCTGCGGGGTGACGTGACGAGCCCGGACATGGGGGCACATTCCCACTGCGCGATCTTTACATTTCCCCCACACTTTCAAAATCGCGTGAAGTGTCCCTGTGAGGCTGAAGGTAAACGAGATGTAACCGAAATCACGTCGACGACTGATTCACAGAAGCCGCATACAGGACGCCCGGGCCGGCGCCCGCGTCCCTCAGGCACGGGCGAGAGCCGCTCGACGACGGTGCCGGGCCACCCTTTCGCGGTTCCCGCAGACCTCACTGGAACACCAGCGTCTCCTGCGTCCCCTGGACGTATCGACGTATACGAGCGAGCAGTTGTCGCCCTCGCACTGGCGCAGTCCGGCCCGGGCGACCGGGTCCGTGAGCAGTTCGACGACGTCCCGGGCGAGCGTGCCGAGCAGGGCCGCGCACGCGGGCGGCCCGTCCAACACGCGTACCAGTACGCCGTCTTCGCCGCGGACCGCGCGCGGGGCGGGCGGCGCGACCCGGGCGAACTCGTTGACGCGGGCCAGCGCGAGGTCGTACGGGCGGCTCTCGGGGGCGAGTCCCCCGGGCACCAACCGGCCGACGAGGCCGCGCAGTTCGCAGAAGCCCGTGAGCCAGGCGGCGTCGGTGTGCGCGAGCGGGGTGCCCGCCGGGACGAGCCCCGCCGCGATGATCCAGGCACGCAGGACCTCGACGGAGCCGAGCCGTTCCTCCGGGTGGGCGGTCGCGAGGAGATCCAGGCAGATCCGCCCGGAGTCGAACCGGAGCTCGTGCGAGGCCGTGGCCGTACCCAGTGCCATGTGCCTGTCACCGCCTAGGGGTCACCCTTGTCATGAGGGGTCGGCGCGATGCCGGTGGGGGCTGGTGAAGCGTTCCCTCCCACAGTGCCTGCCCGCTCGCCCGCCCCGGAACCCCTCGGAACACGCGCGGACGACGGCGTATGCGTCCGCGCGTCAGGAGCATGTCCCGCCCGGACGCGCGCCGGTTGACTGGCCCGCATGACGCAGAACAGCACGGGGCGGCGGACGGCCGCCGGAGGAGTACTGGGTGCGGCCACGGTCGCGATGGGCCTGATCGCCGGGGTCTTCTACATCTTCGCCTGCGCCGTGATGCCGGCGGTGGCGCGCAGCGACGACCGGGTCTACGTCGAAGTCGTCCAGAACGTCAACGACGTGATCCAGAACCCGGTGTTCATGCTGAGCCTGGGCGCACTGCTGCTGACGGCGGTGTCGGCATGGCAACTGCGCACGACGAGCGGACCGCGGGGGTGGGTCTGGGCGGCGCTGGCCGCATACGCGCTGGCCTTCCTCGTCACGGTCGCCGCGAACATCCCCCTCAACAACGCCCTCGCCCGCGCGGCCGACCCGGTCACCGCACGCGAGAGCTTCGAGGACCAGTGGGTGGCGTGGAACGTCGTCCGGACTCTGCTGTCGACGGCGGCGCTCGCGTGCTTGGCCCGCGCGCTGATCCTGTACGGGGGCCTGCAGCGCCGGGCAGGCACACTCAGCCGTCCGGCGTTCGAGGACGAGGCCGTTTCAGGCCGATGAAGGGGTCCGGGGGCTGCAGCCCCCGGCGACGCCCGCACCAGCGCCGGGTGCAGACTCACACGTCGGCATACTTCGCATCGGCCGCCGGATCCAACGCCAACCGGTACCCCCGCTTGACGACGGTCTGGATCAGCTTCGGCGCCCCAAGTGCAGTGCGCAGCCGGGCCATCGCCGTCTCCACCGCATGCTCGTCCCGCCCCGCCCCCGGCAACGCCCGCAACAGATCGGCCCGGGCCACCACCCACCCCGGCCGCCGGGACAGCGCCCGCAGCAGCGACATGCCCGCCGGCGGCACCGGCCGCAGCGCCCCGTCCACCAGCACCGCATGGCCACGGATCTCCACCCGGTGCCCGGCGATCGGCAACGCCCGCGCCCGGCCGGGCAGTTCCCGGCACAGCAGTTGTACGAGGGGACCGAGCCGGAAGCGCTCGGGCGAGACCGTTTCGACGCCCCGGGACTGGAGCGGCACCGCGGTGACCGGCCCGACGCAGGCCGGCACCACGTCATGGCTGAGGGCTGCGAGCAGGTCGGGCAGCAGACCGCGGTCCTCGGCGCGCGACAGCAGCGAGGCGGCGGCGGGCGCACTGGTGAAGGTGAGCGCGTCCAGCCCGCGCGAGACCGTCGCGTCCAGCAGCCGGTCCATCGGCCCGACGTCCTCCGGCGGCAGCCACCGGTAGACGGGCACGCCAAGTACCTCCGCTCCCCCGGCCCGCAGTGCCTCCACGAATCCGGGCAGCGGCTCTCCGTGCAGTTGCAGGGCGACACGTCGGCCGTCGACGCCCTCCTCCAGGAGCCGGTCGAGCACCTCGGCCATGGACTCGGAGGACGGCGACCAGTCCTCCGTGAGGCCGGCCGCGCGTATCGCACCCTTGACCTTGGGGCCGCGGGCGAGCAGCTCGACCCCGCGCAGCCGGGCGAGCAGTTCCTCGCCGAGTCCCCAGCCGTCGGCGGCCTCGATCCAGCCCCGGAAGCCGATCGCGGTCGTGGCGACCACGACGTCCGGCGTCCGGTCGATGACCTTCTTGGTCGCGGCGAGCAGCTCGCTGTCGTCCGCGAGCGGCACGATGCGCAGGGCGGGGGCGTGCAGCACGGCGGCACCACGGCGCTGGAGCAGCGCCCCGAGCTCGTCGGCCCGGCGCGCCGCGGTCACCCCCACGGTGAAGCCTGCCAGGGGGGCCTGGTCGGGTTGCTGCTGTTCGTCGTACATGGCTCTCGTCCCGCACTCGAGTCGTGTGCACTAGAAGTGAAGTTCTCGGACCCTCATGCCGAACGAGCCTGTCAACGGCTCGTGACAGGCTCGGTTCGGCTTGATGTCGTCAGTGTTACGTCACACTTCCGCGTAGCTGAGCTGCGGCTTTGCCTCTGTGGCGGATGTCTCCTGCACCTTGGCGGCCGGACGGCGAAGGTATACGGCCCAGGTGACCACGAAGCAGATGCCGTAGAAGGCGAGGAAGGTCACGAAGGCGCCGGTGCCGGAACCGTAGGACAGGTAGGACTGCCGGAAGGCGAGGTTGATACCGACGCCGCCGAGCGCGCCCACCGCGCCGATCAGGCCCATGGAGGCGCCGGAGAGCCGGCGCCCGTAGGCGGCCGCTTCCTCGCCCCGGAGCCCCTTGGCGAGGGCCTTGGCCTGGAAGATGCCGGGGATCATCTTGTACGTCGACCCGTTGCCGAGGCCGGTGAGGACGAACAGGGCGACGAACACGCTGACGAACAGCGGCAGCGACTTCTGCATGCTCGCGTAGACGAGGGCGGCGGTCGCGGCGCCCATGCCGACGTAGTTGTAGAGGGTGATCCTCGCGCCGCCGTACTTGTCGGCGAGCCAGCCGCCCACCGGGCGGATCAGGGAACCGAGCAGCGGGCCGATGAAGGTGAGATACGCGGCCTGCAGCGGCGTACGGCCGAACTGGACCTGGAGCACCTGACCGAAGGCGAAGGCGTAGCCGATGAAGGAGCCGAAGGTGCCGATGTAGAGGAAGGACATGATCCAGGTGTGCGCGTCCTTCGCGGCGTCCTTGGCGGCGCCGGTGTCGTTCTTCACGGACGCGAGGTTGTCCATCTTGAGTGCGGCGAGGACGGCGGCGATCACGATGAACGGGATGTAGATACCGAGCAGCACGCGCGGGCCGGCGCTGGCGCCGATGACCGCGAGCGCGACCAGCTGGATGACCGGCACGCCGATGTTGCCGCCGCCCGCGTTGAGGCCGAGGGCCCACCCCTTCTTACGCAGCGGGAAGAAGGCGTTGATGTTCGTCATCGAGGAGGCGAAGTTGCCGCCGCCGAGGCCGGCCAGCAGGCCCACCAGGAGGAACGTGTTGAAGGACGTCCCCGGTTCCATCACGGCGAACGCGGCGACGGTCGGGACGAGCAGAAGGGCGGCCGAGATGATCGTCCAGTTCCGGCCGCCGAAGATCGCGACGGCGAAGGTGTAGGGGATGCGCACGACAGCGCCGACCAGCGTCACGATCGACGTGAGCAGGAACTTGTCGGCCGGGGTGAGCCCGTACTCCGGGCCCATGAAGAGCACCAGCACGGACCACATGGTCCAGATCGAGAACCCGATGTGCTCGGACAGTACGGAGAAGATCAGGTTCCGGCGGGCAACCTTCTCGCCGGTCTCGTTCCAGAAGGTCTCGTCCTCCGGATCCCACTGCTGGATCCAGCGGCCACCCCTGTTCGGGGGTGCGGGGGCTGTACTCGGGGCTGTCATGACGCCTCCACGGGCTCCGGGGCTCGGTGATCCCTGTCGGTACTGAGCGGTGATGAGTCCCGAAGGTAGGGAGGGCGCGTTTCCTGCCTGTGGCTGTGGGTGACCGGAAAGGAACTTTGCTCTCACCTCCCGCGCGAACGGGAGGTGAGGTCCGGCCACAGGCGCGGCTTCCGCCCGGCCGCCATGTCCTCCGCCCAGCCGAAGCAGACGATGCAGCCGGCCACGAGGATCCAGGTGAGGCCGAGGACCGGCCAGGAGCTCTCCAGCAGCCAGGGGACGTGCAGCTCCAGTGCCTCGAAACCCCACAGCCGATCCCACATCGACGCGGCGACGACGATGCACACGGTGTGCCAGAGATAGATCGTCACGGCACGGGAGTTGAGCAGGCTGATCAGCCCGCCCCAGCGGCGCAGCCTGCGGGGCCACTCGGACCACGAGGGGCTGAGGTGCAGAAGCAGCAGCACCGTCGCGAGGGACCACAGGGCCTGTCCGAAGGGGATGTCGTCGAGGTCGTGGCCGGCCCTGAAGCCGTGCGTCATTGCGTACGAAAGGCCCAGGAGGGCGACGGCCGGGGTCACCGAGGGGACGGCGTAGCGGGGGATGCGCCTTCCTGGTGGGCCATGCCGAGGATCCAGCAGGCGCCGAAGGTGGCGAAGTCGAGGACGGCCGAGTCGAGCCGCGGGCTGATGACGGTGACAGGGCCGAACTCCAGGAACGCGCAGAGGCCGACCGGCGCCAGGATCGTCGCCCACGGCAGCGCGCGCAGGGCCTTCAGCAGCAACGGGGAGAGCAGGACGAACCACAGATAGGCGCGGATGTACCAGAGCGGCACCGCGAGTTCGAAGGCCCAGTCGCCGCCGAGGACGCCCTGGATCCCCGGGAGGTCCGCTGCGCCGGGCGGCTCGCTCAGCGGCAGGATCCAGTACATGAGGTGGAGCCACCACCAGCCGGGGTGACCTTCGGAGTCCGGGCCCCAGCCCTGAACCACCATGCCCGTCACGCCGACCGCGCCGAGCAGCCACAGCGGCGGCAGCAGCCGGCGCAGGCGAGCGCGTACGGCCTTCAGGGGCGGGCGTTCCCCGAGCGAACGGGCCATGAGGTGGCCGGCGAGCGCGAACATCACGCCCAGGGACGGGAAGACGACGGGCAGCCAGGCCCAGCCCGTCAGGTGGTAGAGGACGACCCGGAACAGGGCGATGGCGCGCAGCAGATCGAAGTAGCGGTCGCGGACGGGTGCCGGCCGGGTCTGCTCCTCGGCCGGCTGTGCCGGGGCCGGTGTGATCGGCGGGGTGCTCATCGGACCGGCCCTTCTTCCCTGACCTCACCGCGCTGGGCGGGTACTCCCGGCGGAGCGGAGACCTGACCCTTGCGCCGCAGCTTCTGCCAGCGCAGACGGCCGCCGGTGAGGGCGGTGATCCAGGACTGGAGCAGGACGACGTACATGAGCTGGCGGTAGAGGATCTGTTGCAGCGGCAGCGAGACCAGCGGGGCCGGAGACTCGCGGTCGAGGTAGAAGGAGTAGCCCGCGCAGGCCGCCTGGACGGCCAGGACTCCGAACCAGGCCGCCACCGTTTTGCCCGTGGGGCCGAAGACCAGGCCGTAGAGCAGAAACACGTCGATGAGCGGGGCCAGCAGCGGGGCCACCACCATGAACAGGGACACCAGCGGCAGGCCCACCCGGCCGAAGCGGCCGGAGGGGCCGCGATCGACGAGGGCGCGGCGGTGTTTCCAGATCGCCTGCATGGTGCCGTACGACCAGCGGTAGCGCTGGGACCACAGCTGCTGGACCGACTCGGGGGCCTCGGTCCAGGCGCGGGCCTTCTCGGCGTAGACGACGCGCCAGCCGTCGCGGTGGATCGCCATGGTGATGTCGGTGTCCTCGGCGAGGGTGTCGTCGCTCATGCCGCCGACCCGTTCGAGGGCGGTGCGCCGGAAGGCGCCGACCGCGCCGGGGATCGTCGGCATGCAGCGCAGCACGTCGTACATACGGCGGTCGAGGTTGAAGCCCATCACGTACTCGATGTGCTGCCAGGCGCCGATGAGGGTGTCGCGGTTGCCGACCTTCGCGTTGCCGGCGACGGCGCCCACGCGCGGGTCGGCGAAGGGCTGCACCAGTTCGCGGACGGTGGACGGTTCGAAGACGGTGTCGCCGTCCATCATCACGACGATGTCGTACCGGGTGCCCGCCAGACCGCGGTTGAGGGCGGCCGGTTTGCCCGCGTTGTGCTGGCGGATCACCCGTACGCCGGGCAGGTCCATGGCCTCCACGATCCGCGCGGTGCCGTCGGCGGAGCCGTCGTCGACGACGATCACCTCGATCGGGTGCTCGCTCGCGGTCAGTGAACGGACCGTGTTCCGGATGCACTTGGCCTCGTTGTACGCCGGGACCAGCACCGACACCGGTTCGGTGACCGGCGGGCCCCAGCGGAAGCCGGGCCGGCGGACCCTGCGCGCATGAAGGCCGGACAGTACGAGCATCAGGCCGAAGCGGGCGATGACCAGGACTCCGATGATCGCGAGGCAGGCCACCAGCACGCCGGTGATCCCGTCCGCGGCCCGCACCAGGTGGATCCACACGCGGGCCTTCCACAGCCCGGCACCGGTGACCGGGGTGTGGGCGCTGGGGGCACCGAGGGCCTCGGTGAGGTTGGCGAACTGGTAGCCCCGGGCCTTCATCCGCGGCAGGAACCGGTCGAGTGCCTGCACGGTCTGATGGCGGTCGCCGCCGGAGTCGTGCATCAGGACGATCGCCGCTCGGCCGTCCTTCGGGGTGGCGTTGCGGATGATCCGCTCCACGCCGGGCCTGCGCCAGTCCTCGCTGTCGTGGTCGGTGAGGACGGTGATGTAGCCGCGACTGCCGATGTACCGGGTCACCGGCCAGGACCGGTTGTCCATGCCGTGGGCGTCGGAGGAGTACGGCGGGCGGAACAGCGACGTGCGGATGCCGGCCGCGCCGGTGATCGCGAGCTGGCTCTGGGACAGCTCCCAGTCGATGCGCCTCTTCGACTGGTAGGTGAGGTCGGGGTGGTTGAAGGTGTGCAGCCCGACCTCGTGGCCCTCGGCGACCATGCGCCGGACCAGGTCCGGGTGGCGGGAGGCCATGGTGCCGGTGACGAAGAAGACGGCGCGCGCGTGGTGCTTGTCGAGCACGTCCAGGACCTTGGGGGTCCAGGTCGGGTCGGGGCCGTCGTCGAAGGTGAGGACGAGGCGGTGGTCGCGCACCTTGAGACCGGCGGTGCGGCCGCCGCGGGTGTCGATGACCGGGCCGCCGCCGCGGATCGTCCGGGGCACCTCGTCGGAGGCGGTCGCGGGCCGGATGCGATGGTCGGCGAGGATCTCGCTGTGGGTGTAGCCGCGCAGCATCAGCATCGCCATGAGCACGGCGAGGACAAGTGCGGGCAGCAGCAGGCGCATGGGCAGACGGCGGCGCCGGGAACGGTCGGCGGTTCCGGTCGCGCGCCCGCCGCGGCGGGTGCGGGGTGTCATCAGAGAACGGGCTCCGGGGAGGGGGAGGCGGGCGCTGCGGACGTGCCCCTGTCCCCGGCGGGGCTCACGGCGATGGGCAGGGGATCAGCCCCGCCGTTGGCCACCGGGCCGGGGCCGAGGTCGACACTGCCGCCGGACGGCGAGGGGTCGGGCGAGGCGCTGCCGCCGTCCGCCGAAGCACTGGGGTCGGGCGAGGGCGAGCCCTGCGTCGGCGTCGGCTCGGGGCTCCGGTCGGCCGGGCCGGTTCCCGGACCCGGGATGGTCCTGGCGCTGGTCGGCGAAGGGCTGGCGGACGTGCTGGGCCGGTCGGGGCCGGTCGAGGAGCGGGGTCGGGCGCTGCCGGTGTCCGGCCTCGGGGTCGTAGCGCCGGCGGCCGTCGGGGCGGTGCCGGGAGTGGCGCCCGCGGACGGATGTTCCCTGGCCGGGGGCCGCGGGGAGGTGTCGACACCGTCGGCCGGCCGGTCGGCGTTCTGCCCCGGTACGGGCAGCCAGGGCGCGTGGGAGTTGCCGGACAGCAGGGTGGCGACGATGACGACGGCGTAGACGGCGCAGGCGAAGCCGACGGCTATGCCGATCCGGCGGAATGTACGGCTGCGGCGGCCCGACTCGTCGACGAACACCGGCCCTTCGGAGCCGTCCGTCCCACGCCTCGTCTGCTCCAAGCCTCGGTCCTCCCACCGCGCGCCGAGGTCGTCGAGTGGGACCGTGACCTCGTCGGGGTCGTGCTCGTTGCACGAGGCGTCGGATCCCTCCCAAGGGTCGGCGAGAGTGCCGGTTCCCGCGGTGTCCGGAAAGGACTGGGTCTCGCCGCCGTTTGCAGCGCGTTCACTGATCGCGGATGCTACTTCCGGCCATTCCGATGGGGCGTTTTTCCGCCCATCACTCGCATTCTTCACGTGCACGTACATCCCCCCACGGAATGCTCATGGGTGCGCGCACGACACCGAGCACCAGTCGCCGATCCAGGCCCCCACCCGACCCGAGCGCCCCCTTTGTCGCAAGTTGTGCTCAGGTCCCCGAATGTAGCGCAGAGGACCGTTGCATGTTTGCCAACTGCCAATTGTCCGCCCGCACGAGGGAAGCGCAGGCGAGGGGACGGGGGCGGTTGTTGTGGGAGCCGGGCCTCCGATGCCCGGGGCTCAGATCGCGCGCGAGGCGTACCCGAGGAAGGCGGTCCAGGCGTGGGAACGGACGGCGAAGCGGGGGCTTCGAGTGCCTAGCTTGGAGTCTCGGATGTGGATGATGTGGGGGCGGACGGCGACTTCGAGGCAGGCTCCGCCCTGCGAGTCGCTGTAGCTGGACTTGAACCATGTCAACGGCTCGGTCATAGCTCTTCCGCCACCTTCCCGATGAACGCAGCCGACTCCTCAACTCCGAGGGCCTGCATGCGGATCATGCCATGCACCTGCGCAAGGTCGCTGACCTTGCCTGCATCGGAGTGCAGCACACTCGTCTCCGGACCCTCAACGTAAGCGAAGCGCTCGTGATCCGCGGTCTCGAGCAGAATGAACGAGCCATTGAGCGCCAGTCCCCCGCACTTGCCGAACGGCAGCACCTGAACGGAGACGTTGCGCAGCGCGCCGACGTCGAGGAGGTGGTCCAACTGCTGCCGCATGGCCGCCCGTCCGCCCACCCTCGTCTTCAGAGCGGCCTCGTGGACGACGAAGCCGTACACCGTCTTGGTACGGCGCGTCAGCGCCTCCTGCCTCGCCAACCGCGCGCGGACCCGCTCGCCCACCGTCTCGTCGTCCAGCGGAGGACAGCTCTCGCTGATCAGCGCCTGCGCGTACGCCTTGGTCTGCAACAGACCAGGAATCAGCGCCAGCGAGTAGTCGTGCACGGCGATCGCCTCGGCCTCGATCGCCATGTACTCCTGCGACCGCGCAGGAAAAGGCTCAGGCTTCAGAAACTCGTGCGCCGCCACCAACTTGCCGCGGGCCCCGCACAGTTGATCCGCGATCTGCAGCAGCCGCAGCGTCGGCCGCCGCCTGCCGCACTCCATCGACTTGACGTACTCACCGTCGTACCCGGCCTCACCGGCCAGCGCCTGTCGGCTGACCCCCGCCTCCTCCCGCCACAACTTGATCTGCCCGCCGCAGTACCGCCAGTTCTGCTGTGCCTGCTGGGACTCCCCCGAAGCCACGCACCCACCCGCCTCCCGCTGCCACACCGTGTACAAGCACGCTGTGTACCCGCTCCGCTACTGCCGAGGCTAGGCGGCAACCACCAGCCTGATCACGGAAAACGACGGAGAATCACACGCAAGGAACCCCGCGAGCATGGACATCGAGTGGCGCCTCCCCCGGCACGCCCGCAGTGTGGGTCGGGCCCGAACCCTCCTGCGGGAACAGGCAGCCTCCTGGGAACTCCCGGACGAGGTGACGCAGACGGCGGTCCTCCTGCTCAGCGAGCTGATGACGAACGCCTACCGCCACGCGAAGGTCTCACCGGGCCGCGAGATCCGGGCGCGCTGCGTCCTGGAGGCAGGCCGCCTCCGCATCTCTGTGGCCGACGCGAACGACACCCTGCCGACGCCCAGCGAGGCATCACCCGACGACGAGTCCGGCCGGGGATTGACACTGGTGGCGGCACTGGCGGACGACTGGGGCGCGGGGCCTCGTCCCGGCGGCATCGGCAAGACGGTGTGGTTCGAGCTCAAGGCTCAACCGCAGCAGTCCTGGTAGGTGCCCGTCGGACGGGAGTCTCCAAGGCAAGGACGCGGCACGTGGCCGGTGGAGCGAGGGTCCCTGGTTCCTCTCCCGCTCCACCGGCCACCTTCAGCTCGCGCCTACAACTGCCGGTCTCCCTGCCAGCTGATCGATGTCAGCGCGGCCAGACCGCCATGGGCCAGACCTTTGTACGTAACTGTCCGGGCAGGGCCGAGCTCGTGGGCGATTCGTCTCGCCAGCTCCGTCCCTTCGCGGAACAGCCGCTGCCACTGGGCGTCGTACTTGCCCTCCTCCCGGTCCCTGAGGTCCAGGTTCAGCGTGCTGTCGATGCTCTCCGCCCATGTGTACAGATCGGCGACGAGGTCGTCGGACAGGGCCAGCCCGGAGGCGGGGTCGTCGGGGAAGAAGTCCCCGAATCCCTCGGAGCGCAACGGACCGTACTTGAACTCGCCTTCGACCGTGAGGTCGACCGGGTGCGGCGGTGTGCCGTGGTCGTCACGCTCCCAGTGCAGGCGGTCGCAGCCCCAGCACACCCATTTCGCCGTCCTGTGGCGCTCGTCCCAGTAGCGAACCGACCACGACGGGCCGAGCCGCCTGGCCAGTCGCCGGGCCGTCTCCAGCCCCTGCTCGACGTGCTTGCGCAGGTCGGGGCGGGAGGTGAAACCCGCAGGGGGGCGGGCCGACGACCAGGAGCGCAGCACGTCCACCAGTTCTGCCGGGAGGGCCAGCCGGTCGTCGTCCAGCGGGACATTGCGGGTGAAGGCACCGAGGTCGTCGTGGGCCTCCGGATCCACTGGCTCGTACAGCGGGGAGGGCTCGCCCCGGGCCTGCACGAGCACGCTCCGCGGTTCTTCGGACGTCATGCGATGTTCGCTCCGATCACGTATCCGTTGTCGCCCACGCTAACGGCCACGCGCTGGGTCTTGCCGTTGAAGACGACCTCGTAGATCGGCCTTCCCGCCCCCTGGGTGCCGACCCTCGTGCCTTCGGTCAGGGCCTTGCTCACAAGGACTGGGATGTCCTCGATGCGGACCCCCGCGGCCGCGAACTCTCCCGCGTGCCGGAAGATGATGTGGGTCAGGCCCGCGTTGACGTTGCCCTTCTCGAGCCAGGCGAGGTTCACACCGGGCTTGGCGTACTCGATCACCCAGATCGTGTCCGCCTTGTTGAACTTCACCCCGGCGTCCTTGAGCCGGTCCAGCAGCCTGGGGTCCAGTGCGCCACGGGCGATCTTGGCTCGTTCCGCCACACCGCGAGCGATACGCAGCGCCATGCCCGCCTCGCTCGCGGAGTTGGCGAGGGCCTGGGCGGCGCCCGTCTCGCCGTAGATCTTCTTCAGATCCGCGAGGACCTCCGCGGCCTTCGTACCACTCTTGATGGCCTCTTCGACCCGTGCCGCGAGCTTGACCGACTCGGCGAGCTTCTCGGCCATCGACGGCGGCACGACCAGCGCGGCCGCCCAGGCGCAGCTGGACTTGTCGCCGTGGTAGCACCGGGCGACGTCGCCCAGCACGATCTCGTACAGGATCGCGCCGGCCTTCTCCCCGAAGAGGTTCTGCCAGCCGATCCGGGTGATGTCACCGAAACTGAAGTGGTGCGTCCAGTTGTTCTTCTGGTCCTTGAGCGTCTCCGTCTTGAGGAAGATCCAGTCCGCCTTCGGGCAGCCGGCCTCGGTGGCGGGGACGTCGGGGTTGGCGCAGTAGTAGAAGCTGGCCGTGACATTGAGGTGCAGCTCGTACGTCACTGTGCAGCCCTGGGGGACGTATTGGCACTCGTTGAGCTGCTTGCCCGGTGCCGCCTCGGTGACCTTGTCGACGACGTAGAAGACACCGTCGATGCCGGTGCCGGAGCCCGTCGAGACCGTCTGGTTCGCCTCCTTCCGGTCGGCCGAGTCGGCCGCCTGCTGCGCCGACTCCGCGTACTTCTGGGCGTCCTTCGCCGCCTCCTCGGCCGCGGTGGCCTCCGCGTCGGCGCGTTCGGCCGCCGCTCGGGCGTCCTTTGCCGCCTGCTCGGCCTCGGAGGCCGCCGTGCGGGCCGCTGCCGCGTCCAGGGCCGCCTGGTCGGCGGAGTCGCGGGCATCCTTGGCGTAGCCCTCGGCGCGTCCGGCCGCCTTGTCGGCCGCGTCGGCGTCCTCGGTGGCCTGCTGGTCGTATTCGATCGTGCGGGCCAGTGACTTCTGCGCGTCCGCCGCGTACTTGGCTGCCTCGGAGGCGTAACCGAGCGCTTCCTTCGCCGACTTGCGCGCGTTCGCCGCGTACCCGGCGGCCTCCGCCGCGATCGTGTACGCGGCCTTCGCGTCGCCGGTCGCCGCGTTGGCGAGGCTCTGCGCCTGCTCGGCGTTCTTCTTCGCGTTGGCGGCGTGTGCCTCGGCGACGGCCTGCTGCTGCTCGGCGATCGTCTTCGACGACTGGCCCGTCAGGACGACCAGACCCGCGGCGGAGTCGGTCGTGACGTAGGGCGAGCCGAGCTGGATCGCGTCGTTCGCCGGGGCCGCCACCTGCCGGGCCGAGGCGCCGGCGTCCTCCGCCGCCTGCGCGGTCGTGTAGGCGTGACCGACGGCGTCGGCCGCGCCCGCGACCGCCTTGGCCGCCTCCGCCTTCGACGCGTCGGCCTGCTTCTTCGAGTCGGCCGCGTGCTTCTCGGCCTCGTCGGCCAGCTTGACCGCGGTGCGTGCCGCGCTCGCGGCGTCCTGAGAGGCCTTGATGGCCTCCGCGGCGGCACTGGTCGCCGTCTTCACCGCGGCGTCCGCCTTCAGCTTGGCCGCCTGGGCCGCGTCCGCGTCGGAACGGGCCCGCTTGGCCGCGGCCTCCGCACGCGTCGCCGCGGCGTCCGCGTCGGCCGCCGCCTTGGTGGCCGCGTCCGCCTCGGAACGGGCCGAACTCGCGGCCGCTTCCGCGTCGTCGGCGGCCCTGTCGGCGTCATTGGCCGCGGCCCGCGACTCGGCCGCGTCGTCCGCGGAGTCGTGGGCCTCGGCGTAGGCGTCCTTGGCATCGGCCTTGGCACGGGCCGCGTTCGCCTTGCTTTCCGCGTCCCAAGCGTCGTCCCGCTTGCCCTTGGCCCGGTCCCGGGCCGCTTCCGCGCCCTGGCGCTTGCTCCGGGCGGTGGACTCGGAGGCCTCCGCCCGGCCCTTGGCCTCGCCCGCCGTCTTCGCGTAGCCCTCGGCGTTGCTCCTGTGCTGCGCGGCCTCGGCCTGCTTCTGCGCGGCGGTCTCCTTCTCCGCCTTCGCCGTGGCCGCCTCGGCTTCCGCCGCGAGCCGCTTGGCGTGCGCGGTGGCGGCTGCCGCCTTCGCCTCCGCCTCGGCCTTCTCGGTCTCGGCGAGCTTGGTCTTGGCGAGGTCGCGCGCGTCCTTGGCGTTCTTCGCCTGGACCGCGGCCGCGTCCGCGGCGGCCTTCGCCTGCTCCTTGGCCGCCTGCGCGGCAGCCGTACGGAACGCGGCCTTGGACTGCGCGGCCTGCGTCAGCGCACGCGCGGCGATGGTCTCGCTGTCCCCGGCGGCGGCACGGGTGGCCGCGTACGCGGTGTCACCGGCCTTCGCCATCGCCTCCAGCGCGGCCGCCGTCGCCTTGGTGACCTGCGCCTTCTGCTGTCCGACCAGCAAGCCACGGCCACGGGGTGCGCCCGCCTTGTCGGCGATCGCGTAGGCGGCCTGTGTGGCGGTGTCCGTGTCGGTGGCGGACTTCTTCGCCGTGGCGGCCTGGGCCTTGAGCAGGTCGAGCTGCTTCTTCGAGGCCGTCTGGGCTTCGGTGACGGACTTCTTCACCTTGTCGAACTGCGCCTTGGTCGGGTAGTCCAGGCTGTCGGTGCCCTTGTGACCGGACGGCGTGATGTCGAACTTCTGCGGGTCGGTGGCCTTGCAGTCCCACATCCGTGCGTCGCGGCCCTTTTCGTAGCTCGCGAGGTCCAGGCAGTTGGCCGTGCCCGGGTTGTACAGGCGCGTGGTCGCGTGGGTGTTGTACTCCCACCTCTGGGCGGCGCTGTTGTTGCACGTCCAGATCTGCAACGCGGTACCGTTCGCGTTCCCGCCGCTCTTCACGTCCAGGCACTTGCCGGAGTTGACGTTGACCAGCGCGCTTCCGCTGATCTGCCACTTCTGCCCCGCGGTGCCGTTGCAGGTGTAGATCTGCACCGGAGTGCCGTTGTCCTTCTTGCCTCCGCCCACTTCGAGGCACTGGTCGGCGGCGCCGTGCGCGTGGATGACCATCGGGCTGTCGCCGATCCAGCCGGGGCCGCCGGCGGACCAGTAGTCCTGCCAGCGGGTCAGATGGTCGGCCAGCCACGACTGCCCCAGCATCTCGCCGAGCGACTTGGCGCCGGCCGCGAGGGCCTTGGTGGCGTCACGGTTGGCGTTGAGGATCTGGTTGCGCTGGGTGGCCTGGGAGGCGATCTCCTGCTGCCACTCGGCCGACGCGTCGGCGACCTCCTTGCCGAGGACCTTGCTCGGGTCGACCGGGGTGCGCCAGGCACAGGAGGCGAACCGGGTCTTCAAGTCCTCGACGGCGAGGCGGTACTCGACACTGCCCGGCTCGGGCGCGGTGCGCGGGAAGCCGCCGGAGGACAGGAAGATACGGGCGTTGTCGGCGCCCGTCGGCTCCATGGACCAGTTCACCAGGCCGTCCCAGGCCTGGTGTTCGGCGTACGCCTGCTGCCACTGCGGTGTGGGGAGCGAGGGGTCCGGATCCTTGCCGTAGAGCGGGGTGCCGAGGTCCTTGACCGCCTTGACGGTGGTCTCGTCGGCCTTCGGGGTCGTGTCCTCGTAGAAGTCGCCCTCGCGCTTCCAGAACTGTTCCCAGATCCACTTGGACAGGCCGGTCTGCTCGAAGAAGTTCTTCTCGTTGCTGCCGGGCAGGCCGGGCGGGTCCTCGAAGTCGGCGACCGACTTGAAGCCGCCGGGCGTGGGCAGACCCGTGATCTTCCAGTCCCGGATGTGCTCGTAGAGCGCCGTTCCTTCTTTGCTGGCGGCGTCCCTGTCCTTCGTGAACGTCGTCGCCAGCGGGGTGTTGTTCCAGTACTCCCGGTTCGCCGCGGCATGCAGCTTGTCCGGTGTCTGGTTGAGGCCGTCCTGCGCGACGCCGTACATGGCCGGCCCGCCCATGCGCAGCACCTCGGACATCAGGCACTGGTCCTGGCGGAGTTGCTCCGCGGCCTTGGCGTCGAAGCCGTCGTAGCTGTCGGCGACGGGGGTGAAGTCGGTGTCCCGGTCCTGGGGCAGGACATCGGGCCGTCCGGCGATCGTGGTCAGCACGGCGAGCGCGAGGACGGACGGGACAAGTCGTGCGGAATACCTGGATATTCGCGAATGGGGTGTGCGGACCCCTGGTCTGAGACGCAAAAGAACATCCCGTTCTTCGTGAAGAGGCAGGCGGGGGCGCCCGTGCGAAGAGGTGGAAGTGCCGAGAGGTGGTCAGACCTCGGTACGGCGGCTCGGATGCGTCAGGAATGGCTGCGTGACGATGCATCGCGGCATGACGATGTGTCCCTCCCCGTGGCGACGGTGTTCCCCCGGTCGCTGATTGACGTGCACGCGACGAAGTGGTCAGCTCCATCGAGCGTGGCTACCGAACGGTAGCGAACACGTGTGCCATCTGTGAAGGGTGTGCTCGGGATGTTATGAATCCGTGCATGACAAAGACGGAATCCCGGCATGACGAAGGCCCCGCCGCACGAAAGCGACGAGGCCTCTGCCCACATGGGATGAGTGGAGATGGCGGGAATCGAACCCGCGTCCAACGGTGCGGAACCAGGGCTTCTCCGTGTGCAGTTCGCTGTGATTTTCTCGGCCCCGGCGATCACGCGAACAAGTCGCCGACGGGCCCAGTCACTGTTTGGTTTCCCTCTTCACCCCGTGACCGGGATCAAGGTTTAGTCCCCTAGCTGATGCCAGGATCCGGGTCGGGAACAGCCCCGGGCTGACACTCCCATTAAGGAGCTATCGCATCACTACCTGATCAGGCAGCGAGGGCGAAGAGCTCGGGAGAATCGCTCTTGGAATTGGCGATTATTTGTTTCGGCCTGTGGTTTACGAGATCATGGCCGCTTTCTCGACACGCTTCCCCTGCCTCGACAGCCGCTGTCGAAACCGATCATCCCCATGTTGATTTTTCAAACCCCTCCGGAGAACCTCTGGAGAGGGCTCGCACCCGCTGTGGAGTGCAGATGCCATCGTACGTGACCAACGCACGCCGATGCCACCGTATTCCCCCGGTCAGGCGGGCTACGCCCCCCGCTGCTTCCGCTTCGCCGCCGCGATCGCGCGGTCCGTCTCGCGCCGGTCCTGCTTCTCGCGCAGGGTCTGCCGCTTGTCGTACTCCTTCTTGCCTCGGGCCAGCGCGATCTCCGCCTTGGCGCGGCCGTCCTTGAAGTACAGGGCGAGGGGGACGATCGTATGACCCGTCTCCTCGGACTTCACGGCCAGCTTGTCGATCTCCTCGCGGTGCAGCAGCAGCTTGCGCTTGCGGCGCGCGGCGTGGTTGGTCCAGCTCCCCTGGCTGTACTCCGGGATGTGGGCGTTGTGCAGCCACGCCTCGTTCCCGTCGATCTGGACGAACCCGTCGGCCAGCGAGGCGCGGCCCTGGCGCAGCGACTTCACCTCGGTGCCGGTCAGGACGAGACCGGCCTCGTACGTGTCGATGATCGCGTAGTCGTGCCGGGCCTTCTTGTTCTGCGCGATGATCTTGCGCTTACCGTCCTTGGCCTTGGCGGAGGCCGCCCCACCCTGCTTCGGCTGGGACTCTTTCGGTACGTACATTCCCTTACTCATAGTGCGGTCATTTTCGCACCTTGAGGGGGCCGGGGGGAAAGCCGATTACGGGGCCGCCGACCCGCCGGTCACGAGGCGTCCCCGAGCCCGTCCAGCACGGTCTCGGCCCGTTCCAGCGCGCTCTTGTCCGCATCGAGGTCGGGCACGATCCCCGTCCCGTCGACGCCACGGCCCGACGGGGTGCGGTAGTGACCGACGGTCAGCTCGGCGACGGAGCCGTCGGGCAGCCGGCTCGGCATCTGGACCGAGCCCTTGCCGAAGGTGCGGGAGCCCACGACGACCGCGCGGCCGCGGTCCTGAAGCGCTCCGGTGAGGAGCTCGGCCGCGCTCATCGTGCCCTCGTCGACGAGCGCGACCAGGGGTCTCGTGGTGTCACCGCCCGGCTCGGCGTGCAGGGCGCGCTGCTCGCCGTCGACGTCGTACGTGGCGACGAGGCCGCCGTCGAGGAACGCGGAGGCGGTGGTGACGGCCTCGGTGACCAGGCCGCCGGAGTTGCCGCGCAGGTCGAGGATGATGCCGCAGGCGGCGGGGGCCCGCCGTACGGCGGTGCGGACGACGTCACCGGAACCCTTGGTGAAGGAGTCGATCTTGATGACGGTGACCGGGCCTGTGAGCTTTCGGACGGTGACCGAGTCCGTGGACAGTCTGGCCCTGCGCAGAGTGAGGCTCCACGCGCGTGTGCCGCGCTCCAGGCCGAGGCGGACCCGCGTACCGGCGGGCGCGTCCGTGGCGTCACCGCGCAGTAAGGCGACGACCTCGGTGACGGGACGCCCGTCGACGCTCGCACCGTCGACGCTGCGCAGCCGGTCTCCCCTGCGGATCCCGGCGGCGGCCGCGGGCGAGCCGGCGGCCACCTTGGTCACCTCGATACGGCCGTCGCGCTCGCGTCGCGCCCAGAGGCCGACGCCGGTGTACTCGCCGTCGAGGGCCTCCTCGAACTCCTTGTACTCGCCCTGGCTGTAGACGGCGCCCCAGCGGTCGCCGCTGCGGCTGACCGCGCGTTCGGCGGCCTCCATGGGGGACGTGCCGTCGGCCATGGCCTCGGCGGCCGCATCGGCGACGTGGTCGTACCGGCTGCCGGGTGCGGACGTACGGGGGGCGCCGGACGCGGACTTCCGGCCCGCCTCGGGGAACGAGCCGGTCGCGGCACCGGCCACGAGCACGCTCGCGAAGACCAATGTCAGGGCCGCCCCGCGGCGGATGCGGCGGGGCTGACAGAACAGGTCGCGGCCTGACATGCGGGTGAGTCTAGGACAACGCAAAGGGCCGCACGGGCGGTTGCCTGTGCGGCCCGGTTGGCATGCGTCACACCTTCAAGTACTTGCGCAGCGCGAAGAACGCGGCAAGCGCAGGCATCAGCAGGCTCGTCGCGAGGATGAGCGGCAGCTTCGTCAGGACGGCGTCCCATCCGATGAAGTTGATCAGGTTGAGTTTCTCGGACAGCGCCAGACCGTGGTCGATGATGAAGTACCGGGCGACCACCAGGAAGCCGCACGCGACGCCCCCGCCGATGAGACCGGCGACGGCCGCCTCCATGATGAACGGCGCCTGGATGTAGAAGCCGGAGGCGCCCACCAGACGCATGATGCCGGTCTCACGCCGGCGGCTGAACGCCGAGACACGCACCGTGTTGACGATCAGCATCAGCGCGACGACGAGCATCAGCGCCATCACCGCGCGCGCGGCCCAGTTCATGCCGTTGAGCAGCCCGAAGAGGTTGTCCAGGATGCCCTTCTGGTCCTGCACGGACTGCACGCCGTCCCGCCCGTTGAAGGCAGTCGCGATGACCTGGTACTTCTCCGGGTCCTTCAGCTTGATGCGGTACGACTCCTGCATCTGGTCCGGCGTCAGGGAGCTGGCCAGCGGGGAGTCGCCGAACTGCTCCTTGTAGTGCTTGTAGGCCTGGTCCTGCGACTCGTAGGTGACGGTCTGCACGACCGACGTCATTTTCTTGAGGTCGGTGAGGATCTCCTTCTTCTGGTCCTCGGTGACCGCACCCTTGGCACAGTTGGGGTCGGACTCGGCGTCACTCTTGTTGCAGAGGAAGACCGAGACATTGACCTTGTCGTACCAGTAGCCCTTCATGGTGCTCACCTGGTCGCTCATCAGCAGCGACCCGCCGAACAGGGCCAGGGACAGGGCGACGGAGACGATGACGGCGAACGTCATCGTCAGATTGCGGCGGAGACCGACACCGATCTCGGACAGTACGAACTGGGCGCGCATGGCGTCTCGTCAAGCCTTTCCGTGGATCGTCAGTGCTGGTAGCCGTAGACGCCGCGCGCCTGGTCGCGGACGAGACGGCCCTGCTCCAGCTCGATGACGCGCTTGCGCATCTGGTCCACGATGTTCTGGTCGTGCGTCGCCATCACCACGGTGGTGCCCGTCCGGTTGATGCGGTCGAGCAGCTTCATGATGCCGACGGAGGTCTGCGGGTCGAGGTTGCCGGTGGGCTCGTCGCAGATGAGCAGCTTGGGCCGGTTGACGAAGGCGCGCGCGATGGCCACGCGCTGCTGCTCACCACCGGACAGCTCGCCGGGCATCCGGTTCTCCTTGCCGCCGAGCCCGACGAGGTCGAGCACCTGCGGCACGGACTTGCGGATCTCGCCGCGCGACTTGCCGATGACCTCCTGAGCGAAGGCGACGTTCTCGGCGACCGTCTTGTTCGGCAGAAGGCGGAAGTCCTGGAAGACCGTCCCCAGCTGGCGCCGGATGTGCGGCACCTTCCAGTTGGAGACGCGCGCGAGGTCCTTGCCCAGGACGTGCACCTGACCGTGGCTGCACCGCTCCTCCCGGAGGATCAGCCGCAGGAAGGTGGACTTTCCGGAGCCGGAGGACCCCACGAGGAAGACGAACTCGCCCTTCTCCACCTCCAGGGAGACATCCCTGAGTGCGGGGCGGGTCTGCTTGGGGTAGACCTTGGACACGTTGTCGAATCGGATCACGGATGCACCACGGGTCGCCGGGGGTAGATGACCGTGACCATACGCGACCCGGGCACGCAAGCGCAGGCACCGGTCGGGGTTGCGCGAGGGTTGTGCGTTTTTGTACCGGGGAGTCCGTGAGGGGCGGCCGGGCAGAATACCCAGGGGCGCGGGGAACTGCGCGACAAGCCACATACGGCCCGCGGCCGCGGGACAATGGTGACCTCCCTCCCGGAGCGCCGCGCCAGCCCCCGAGGAACCTGGCACAGTGGAGGGGGGAACGTTCTCGCTCCCGAGGGCGTTGACCTACGTGGAACCGGTGCAAGGAGGGCGAGCGCATGACGTACGACCGGCTGGTGTGCGCGAACTGCGCGGCGCCCGTGAGCGAGGGCCGGTGCCCAGTGTGCCGCGCGAACCGCGAGCGGCTGCAGCAGGAGAACCCCTTCGCGGGTCTGAACCCGATGACGCTGATCGCGCTGCTGGCGGTGCTGATCGCGGCCGTGGCGCTGCTGGCCCACCAGACCGCCTAGGCCGAAGGACAGAAGTCCGGCAGGAGAACAAGAAGGACAAGCAGGACATACGAGGGGCCCGGAGCGTTCGTCGCTCCGGGCCCCTCGGCGTAGTGCGTCGTGCGTTACTGCGTGTGCGTCACTGCGTGCGTACAGTGCGTACGCGGGTGGCTACCGTCAGGCAGCCGCGCCGCCGCGGCCGCCCATGAGGCGAGGAAGGACACGGAAGCCGACACCGCCGGCGATCATCGTGGCGGCGCCGACCAGCAGGAACGTGGTCTGCCCGGCACCCGTCTCGGCGAGTTCCTTGCCGTTGCCCTGGGCCGAGGTGCCGGCGGAGGTGTCCGAGCCGGTGTCGGTGAGGGCCGAGGTGCCCTCCTCCTGAGCGGAGGTGCCGCCGTCGGGGTCGGTGTTGCTGTTGCCACCCCCGTTGCCGTTGCCGTTGCCGCCCCCGTTGCCGCCACCGTTCCCGTTGCCGCCGCCATTGCCGTTGTTGCCCGTGTCGTCGGTCGGGTCGGCGGTGGGCTGGGTCGGCTCCTCGGTGGGCTGGGTGGGCTCCTCCGTGGGCTCGGTCGGCTCCTCGGTCGGCTCGGTGGGCTCGTCCGTCGGAATGATGGTCGGGTCGGGCGGCGTCGGGTCGCCGGTCGGCTCCGGGTCCGGGGACGGGGTGCTGCACCCGAGGCCCAGGAAGCCGCAGTCCTCGGCGGAGGCGGCGCCCGCGGCGGTCAGCGAGGCACCGGCGGCGATCACCGTGCAGGCGATGATCCGCGCGACGCGGATCCGCGTCTTATTGGTCATATGGTTGCTACCCCCAGTAGCTGCTGGTCAGTGAGGCGGCGCTCGGGGCAGTGCTCGACGGAGGCAACTGTGCTGTTCACATCCCCCGGTTCACATGCGCCCCAGAGATACGCATGCCACGCTCAACCCTTCCCATTTTTCAAAGCAACGTCAAGGCCGTTGCGCACGCGATGCCCAAGTACGCACTCTTTGCCGGGCGTTGGAGTCTGTGAGTGTGATGTAAAACCCAGACATCTACACCGCATCCAGGCATGAAAAAGGCAACTGCCGCCCGGCGGGCGGCAGTTGCCATATCGACAAAGTTACTTCGCTTGCTGCTTGCGCCAGCGAATCCCGGCCTCCAGGAACCCGTCGATCTCACCGTTGAACACGGCCTCGGGGTTGCCGACTTCGAACTCCGTACGCAGGTCCTTGACCATCTGGTACGGGTGCAGCACATACGAACGCATCTGGTTGCCCCAGGAGTTGCCGCCGTCGCCCTTGAGAGCGTCCATCCTGGCCTGCTCCTCCTGGCGGCGCCGCTCCAGCAGCTTGGCCTGGAGCACGTTCATCGCGGTGGCCTTGTTCTGGATCTGCGACCGCTCGTTCTGGCAGGAGACGACGATGCCCGTGGGGAGGTGGGTCAGCCGCACCGCCGAGTCGGTGGTGTTCACGCCCTGGCCGCCGGGCCCGGACGACCGGTACACGTCCACCCGCAGCTCGGATTCGTCGATCTCGATGTGGTCGGTCTGCTCGACGACGGGAAGCACCTCGACACCCGCGAAGGAGGTCTGCCGGCGGCCCTGGTTGTCGAAGGGCGAGATCCGCACCAGACGGTGCGTGCCCTGCTCGACGGAGAGGGTGCCGTAGGCGTACGGAACCTGCACGGCGAAGGTCGTCGACTTGATGCCGGCCTCTTCGGCGTACGACGTCTCGTAGACCTCGGTCTTGTAACCGCGCTGCTCCGCCCAGCGCAGGTACATCCGCTGGAGCTTCTCGGCGAAGTCGGCGGCGTCGACGCCACCGGCCTCGGCGCGGATGTTGACGAGCGCCTCACGGGCGTCGTACTCACCGCTGAGGAGCGTCCGGACCTCCATCTCGTCCAGCGCCTTCCGGACGGCGGCGAGCTCGGACTCGGCCTCGGCGCGGGTGTCCGGGTCGTCCTCCTCCTCGGCCATCTCGAAGAGCACGGCGAGATCGTCGATCCGGCCGCGCAGCGCTTCCGCCTTCCTTACCTCGGCCTGGAGGTGGGAGAGCTTGCTGGTGATCTTCTGCGCCTCGTCCGGGTTGTCCCACAGGGACGGCGCGGCCGCCTGCTCCTCGAGCACGGCGATGTCTGCCCTCAGCTTGTCGAGGTCCAGGACGGCCTCGATCGACTCCATGGTCGAGGAGAGGGACTTAAGCTCTTCGGATACATCGACGACTGCCACGCCTCCAGCGTAACGGCTCCGCCAAGCGGGGAGCGCAGGGCGGAGGGGGCACCCGGCGTCGGCCCCGCCCGTCGGGGCTGCCGCCCCCGGACCCCCGCATCGGCCCGAACGGCCCCGTCCTCGAACGCCGGACGGGCTGGATTTCACCGACCCGCGCTGAAACGCCGCCGCACAAACAGGCGTAGAGACCCCGAGCACGCACGCCTCACGGCGACGCCGGTGCCGAGTTCTTCGAGTCCTTCGGGCTCGCCCCCGCGTCGTCCCCGGAGGTGGCTGCCCAGGTGCCTATGCCTGCGGCGGCGAGCAGGACGGCCGCTGCCGTGCCGAGCACCACGCGGCGGCGCCGGGTGGTGGCCCGGTGGCGGGCCGAGCCGGGGCGCGGAGCTCCTGCCGTCCGCGGCACACGGGCCGTGCCGCGCGCGCCGCCGGCGAGTTCGTCGGGCCCGGGCACCCTCATCGACGTATGCGTGTCCCGGTTGGAGTCGGCCGGCCTGGCCCCCGGCACCAGTGGCACCGCGCCCCGTCGCCGTACCTGCTCCCCGGCGGGTGCCGCGGGCCGGGCGGACGGCTCGTCCGGTGTCTCCTCGTCCGGCTCGGCGTCCGGTTCGTCCACGTCCAGGGGCGGCATGCCCGCCAGCAGGGGCAGCAGCTCCCGCAGCCGGGACCCCAGCTCCGAGGCCCGCAGCCGCGAGGCCGGGCCCTTGGCCAGGCACTGCACGATCAGCTGCCACAGTTCGTCGGGGATGCCGGGGAGCGGCGCCACGCGCTCGGTGACGTGGCGGCGCAGCACGGCGCCCGGGTGCCCGCCGCCGAACGGCGTGAAGCCCGCCAGCAGCTCGTACAGCACGGTCGCGAGGGCGTAGATGTCGACGGCCGCCCGGGGCGGCAGGCCCTCGACGATCTCGGGGGCCAGATAGTCCGGGGTGCCGATGATCTTCGTCGCGCGGGTCCGCTTCGGGGAGTCGATCAGCTTGGCGATCCCGAAGTCCGTCAGCAGCGCCGGGTGGGAGCGGCCGGGGCCGAGCGGCCCCTGCATGTCCAGCAGCACGTTCTCCGGCTTCACGTCGCGGTGCACGACCCCGGCCGCGTGCGCGGCGGCCAGCCCGTCCGCCACGTCCGCAACGATCGCCACCGCCGCCTCGGGCGCGAGCCGCCGCTCCCGGTCCAGCCGGGTGCGCAGATCGGTGCCGCGGACCAGGTCCATGACCAGTGCGAGGTCGTTGCCGTCCACCACCAGGTCGCGCACGGACACGACGTTCGGATGCTCGAGGCCGAGCAGAGCGGTCCGCTCCTGCACGAAGCGGCCGACGAGTTCCTGGTCGGACGCGAGGTCCTCGCGCAGCAGCTTGATGGCGACGGGCCCCTCGGGCCCCTCGCCCAGCCACACCGTGCCGGCGCTGCCCCGTCCCAGGATCTGATGGGCGGTGTACCGGCTGCCGATCTTCCGTGCCAAGACTGCTCCTACTGACGCGTGTTGCCGACAAAGCTACGCGTCCGAGGAGCCGGCCTTCACGGCAGAGGCAGAAATCACCCGCCGGGTGTCGACAAATCCCCAACCCCGGTCGCCGGGGAGTGCCGCGCGCGGTCAGTTGCCGCCCGTGACCTTGTCCAGCTTCCCGAGCCAGTCGCCGACCTTGTCGAACATGTCCCCGATCTGCTGCCAGTAGCTCTTGCCGGTGCCGATCCACCCCTGCAGCGGGCTCAGCTCCCAGACCAGCCACCCGGCGACGAACAGGATGACGATCGTGAACAGACACCCCTTCAGACAGCCGAGGCCGGGGATCTTCATCGGGTTGGCGCTGCGCTGCCGCGGCTCCCGCGCGGGCCGCTGCGGCTGCTGCGGAGCGGGCGGCGCGTAGCGCTGGGGCTGCGGCGGGGCGTACTGCTGCGGCTGTTGCTGCTGCGGATGGCCGTACCCGGGCTGCGGGCGCTGCGGCGGCCGCTGCTGGGGACGCTGGGGCCGCGGCGGCGGCTGCTGCGGCCGGGCGACCTGCCGCTGCGGGCGGCGGCGCAGCGGATCCTCGCTGGGGTCGAGGTACTGGATCTGCGTCTGCTCGTTGCGGTCACGGGCGGCGCGCAGCTGGTTCTGCCACGGGTGCGGGTCCTCGGGCTGACCGGGCTGACCGGATGGCCCCGGCTGCCCCTGTGGCATGACGGCCGTCGGGTCGGCGGCGCCCCTGTTCGGCAGTACGGCGGTGGGGTCGGCGGCGCCCGTGGGGCCGCCGGTGTGCGGCAGGACGCTGGTCGCGGCGTTCGGGTCGTACGCGCCCGCGCCGTGCGGCAGCACCTGGGTCGGGTCGGCGGCACCGGGCATGCCCGGGACCATCGTCGGGGCCGGGTCCGGCGCCAGCAGCGCGCCGACGCCCTCCGCGGCTCCGATCTGCGCGGAGCTCGCGTGCACGCCGATCCCCTCGGCGACGACGCGCAGACCGCGCGCCAGGTTCTCGGCGCTGGGCCGTTCCTCGGGGTTCTTGCGCAGACAGCGCTCTATGACCGTCCAGAGCGGGTCGGGGACCGTGGACGGGCGGCGCGGCTCGGCGCTCAGATGCTGGTGGAGAACTTCGAGGGCGGAGCCGCCGCCGAACGGGGGACGGCCCGTGACCAGCTCGTACATCAGGATGCCGGCGCCGTAGATGTCGACGGCGGAGGTCTGCGGGCGGCCCTCGGCGGACTCGGGCGCGACGTACGCGGGCGTGCCGACGAACTCGTGGGTGCGGGTCAGGCCGGGGGAGTCGGCGAGGCGGGCGATGCCGAAGTCGGTCAGCATCGGGTGCATCTCGCCGCCGTTCTGCCGCAGCAGGACGTTCGCCGGTTTCAGGTCGCGGTGCACGACGCCGTCGGTGTGGCTGGCGGCGAGGGCGTCGGCGATCTGCGCGGTCAGCAGCGAGGCGCCGACGGGGGTGAACGGGCCGTTCTCACGCAGGTAGCGGTGCAGGTCGGGGCCTTCGACGAGATCCATGACCAGCGCGAGCAGATCGCCCTCGACCACCAGATCGCGGACCCGGACGATGTTCGGGTGGGTCAGCCGGAGCAGAACGGAGCGCTCCCGCAGGAACCGCATCACGATGTCGGGGTCGCTCGCGAGCTCTTCCTTCAGGACCTTGATCGCGACGGTCTCGCCGGGCTGGCCGGGCACCGCGGCCTCGGCACCCGCGGTCTCTCGCTGGCGGGCTCGCCAGACGGTGCCCGTGGCGCCGCGGCCCAGCGGCTCCTCGAGCAGGTACTTGCTGCCTACCGGCCGCACGTCATGCGCTCCCTGCTGCTTGCGTGTGTGTCCGACCCACTGTAGTGCCGCCTTGCGGGGCACCGGGCTGTCGGCTTTCGTTCCCAATCCTGTGCGTCTTACGTACCGGTTACGTACGGCTTCCCGTACACGTTCGAAGGAAAGACGCTCGACTCGGTCCGTCGGTTGCCGCACCCCGGACGTGACCGATCTCAAACAGCCCGCAAACGATCACTCGCAGGGCATTGGTCAGGCACTTTTGCGGGCAGAGCCGACCAATCAAGATCATTTGATGATGGGCGGCGGGCGGGCTGTCAGTGGCAGGTGCGAGGATGCCTCCAGAACTGGCCGACGTGCTCGTGTGGCGGTGGGGGAAGTCCGCGGTGGGGACCGCGGAGCGGCTCCGTCCCCGTTCGGGCGCCCGCGCAGAAGGGACCGCTGACGGCGATGCAGATCCGGCTGACCGTCGTAGACCCGCAGGGCCCGCCCGCCGTGGCACAGGGCCGCGCCGCGCGCTGCGACGTGCTGGTCACCGCGCCCGCCGGCACCGCCCTGGCCGCGGTCGCGTCGGCGCTCGCCTCGGCGGTCTCGGGCGAGGGCGGCGCCGCCCAGCCCGAGCGGGGCCGGGACAGCGGCGGCGGCCAAGTCGTGCTGTACGCGGGCGCGGAGCGGCTCGACAACGGCCGCTGCACCCTCGGCGAACCCCCGCTGATCGACGGTGCCGTGCTGTCCTTGGGCGGCCCGGCCGAGCCCGAGCCGCACCCCGAGGTCGACGACGCCCCGGCCCGGCTCCACGTGGTCGCGGGCCCCGACGCGGGCGGCGTCCACCTGCTGCACGGCGGCCGGATCACCATCGGCCGCTCCGCCGACGCCGACGTCCCGCTCGACGACCCGGACGTCTCCCGTCTGCACTGCGCGGTGACGGTCGCGGCCGACGGCCGTGTCTCGGTCGCCGACCTCGGCTCCACCAACGGCACCACCGTGAACGGCACGCGCGTGGGGACCCGCCCGGTGCGGTTCGCCTCGGGCGCCCTGCTGCGCATCGGCGAGTCGGCTCTGCGGCTGACTCCGGCCGAGGGTCCGGGGACGCGGCCGCGCACGGCCCCGGACGGCGAGGGGCAGGTGCGCGTGTCCACCGGGGACGGGGCGGCACGCGCACGTGAGGCCGCGCCGGACACTCCGTCCGGCCCCGGCGGCCCGACCCGCCACGCATACGGCACAGCGGGCTGGGGCGCCTCGGGCGGAGCACCGGGCGCACAGGGCCACGGCTCCGTCCAACCGCCCGTCGTGCCCTTTCAGGGCGGTGCGCCCCGGATAGAGAACGCCGGCGCGCACCGCATCGACGGCACGGGCGCGCAGCCCCACGGCGGGAAAGCCGTCCTCCCTCGCCAGGCCTCCGGCGAGGACACACAGCGGGGCGCCTCGGGCGGGTTCCCCGGTGACACCGGAGCGACCCACGCGGGTCGCTCCGGCGCGCTGGGCGCCATGTCCGGCGACGGCACGGCGGCAGGGGGCGCCGGCACCGACCCGGCCGCCCCCGTACCGGCCACCGGCTCACCGGCCCACGCCGTGACGCCCGACGGCTCACCGGCCCACCCCCACGACGATCCGTCCGGCGCACGCGCGCGTGGCGGCTCCGGCAAGGACGGCGGCCAGGAGGCGTCCGGAAGCGGCCGCCGCAAGGGAACCCCGCTCCGGGGCACCGACGTGCCGCAGGGCGTACGCCGACGGGGCGGGCTCGGCGCATGGGCGCGGCGGCTGGCCGGCGGACGCGGCGAGCCGGAGGCGGACGGGCTGGGGACATACGACGAGGAGCCGGCCGACGCGACCGCCGAGCCGCCGGCCCCGGGCCCCCAGCTGCCCGAGACCTGGCCGGACCCGGCGACGCTGCTGCTGACGGCGCTGGGCCCCGGGCCGCGCCTGTGGGAGCGCGGGCCGGGACACCCCGAGGCGCTCACCGTCCGGCTCGGCACGGCGGACCGGGCGGCCCTGGACGGCTCCGGACTGCTGCCCGCCGTACCGGTGACCGCAGGCCTGCGCGAGGCCGGGGCGCTGGGGTTGGCCGGGCCGCGCGCGCGGCTGACCGGGCTGGCCCGCTCGGTGGTGGCCCAGCTCGCCGCACTGCACTCCCCCGACGCCCTGGAAGTCGTCCTGATCAGCGCGGACCGCTCGCGCCCTCTGGAGGAGCGCACCGCCGAGTGGTCCTGGCTCGGCTGGCTCCCCCATGTGCGTCCGAACCACGGCCAGGACTGCCGCCTGCTCCTCGCCCACGACCGTGAACAGGCCACGGCCCGCACCGACGAACTGCTGCGGCGCCTGGAGGACCACCTCTCGGAGCACCCGCGGCCCCAGTCACCGGCCGGCGCCCCCGTCCGGCGCCCCTCCTGGGCCCGGGACGACGACGGGTCCGAGGGGACGGACGCAGGCTTCCCGGGGCCGTACACCGTGGTCGTCGTGGACGGCGACCCCGGGGGCGCCGCCGTGCGCGAAGCGGTGGCGCGGCTGGCGCTGGAGGGACCGCGGGCCGGCATCCATGTGGTGTGCCTCGCCGAGACGGCGCCCGCCTCGCCCTCGTCGCCGGTGACGGAGACGTACGAGGCGGCCTGCGCAACCTCGCCGGCGTTCCGTGAGTGCGGTGCCGTGGCGCTGCTCAGCGGCGACGTGGCGACGGCGCTGCGGCTGCTGCGGGTCGCGCGGGCCGGGACAGGAGCCGGGGAGGCCGGCCCGGTCGGACACGGCACGGTGGCCGCCGTGGACTCGGTCTCCCCCGCCTGGGCCGAGCGGTTCGCGCGGGCCCTGGCTCCGCTGCGCGCGGAGAACACCTCCGGCGAGCGGCACACGCGGGTGTCCGCACCGCTGCCCCAGGCGGCCCGGCTCCTCGACGAGCTGGGGCTGGCCCGGGCCACACCGGCGTCGCTGATGGCGCGCTGGGCGGACGCGGCCGACGACAGGGAGTCACCGGCCGGGCGGGCCTGGGCCGTACTCGGGGCCGGACCGCGCGGCCCGGTCTGCGCGGACCTCGCCGCCGAGGGCCCGCACCTGCTGATCGAGGGCCCCTCGGGCAGCGGCCGCACGGAGTTGCTGCGTGCCGTCGTGGCCTCGCTCGCCGCCGCCGAGCGCCCCGACCGTCTGAGCATCGTCCTGATCGACGGCCGGGACGGCTCGGGCGCGGCCGGCGGGCACGGCGACGGCCTGCGCGTCTGTACGGACGTCCCGCATGTCACCACCCACCTCACCGCCAACGACCCCGTCCGCATGCGGGAGTTCGCCCAGTCCCTGAGCGCCGAGCTGAAGCGACGGGCCGAGCTGGTCGGCCGCTCCGACTTCACCGAGTGGCATGCGGGCCGCGAACTGTCGGGCCGTGTGGTCGCCCAGCGCACGGCGTCCAGGGGCACACCTGCCGCCGGGGATCCAGCCGAAGACCTCACCGGGGACCTGGACACCCCGCCCAGCTCGACGCTCCGGCTGCGCCCCGCGGCGGCCCGCCGGCAGGCGGATGCCCCACCGCCGCTGCCCCGCCTGGTCGTGGTCGTGGACGACATGGACGCCCTGGTCTCCCCCGCCCTCGGCTCGCCCGGCAGGCCCGCCGCGGGATCGGTGATACGCGCGCTGGAGGCCGTGGCCCGGGAGGGCGAGCGGCTCGGCGTGCACCTGGTGGCCGCCACCGGGCCCGGGGGTCGTACGGCGGAGACGGAACCGGCGCGCCGCGCCACCCTGCGCATCACCCTCGACGCCCCGGCAACGGGACCGGACGAACCGGCCCCCGGACGCGGCAGCCTGACCCGGGCCGACGGGCGGACCACCGCCTTCCAGGGAGGTCGGGTCACCGGCCGCATCCCGCGCACGGCGACCCAGCGGCCCACCGTCGTCCTCCTGGAGTGGCACCGCATGGGCGACCCGCCGGCCCGTCGCCCCGTCCGCGAACTCGGCAACGGCCCCACCGACCTGGCGTTGCTGGCCAGCGCGTTGGAGCGGGCGGCACGAGAGGTTTCCGCGACGCAGGTGCCTTCGCTGTTGTGACGCCGATCAGTTGACGACCCGTGGGCCGGGACGGCCCCGCATACCTCCGGGGACCCGTTGCCGGAGACACAGTCACGACGCGGTCACGATCCCCCACTTGACACGAGACGCGGTCTTGCCGCCCCGTTCCCCCGGGCGTAGACCAGATCACACGGGACAACGTTCGAGCGTTCGACGAGGAACGAAGAACGGGGCAGTGATGCGCAGCACGAGCAGCACATTCCGGACAGTCAGGTCGCACCGTCACCCCACCCCCACCGCTCGCACCACCGCGAGAGCCGCAGCAGCCGTACTGGCGGGCGCACTTGCGCTGGCGCTGACCGGCTGCGGCGGCGGTGACGACGACGAAGGAGGCGAAGGCGGAGGAGGCGGCGCCTCGCAGGGCGGCAGCTCCCTCCAACTCCCCGAGCTCGACGGACAGACGCTGGAGGTCGCCGCCGTCTGGACCGGCCCGGAGCAGGCCAACTTCACCAAGGTCCTGGACGAGTTCGAGAAACGCACCGGCGCCAAGGTCGACTTCGTGCCGACCGGCAACAACACCTCCACCTTCCTCGGCACCAAGATCCAGGGCGGGCAGCCGCCGGACGTGGCGTTCCTGCCGCAGGTCGGCGTGCTGCACCAGTTCGCGGAGAAGGGCTGGCTCAAGCCCATCGGCAGCGGCGCCCAGGCCCAGCTGGACCAGAACTTCTCCACGGGCTGGAAGGAGCTCGGGGCGTACCAGGGCAAGCAGTACGGCGTGTATGTGAAGGCCGCCAACAAGTCCCTCATCTGGTACAACACCCAGGCCTTCGACGCGGCGGGCATCACCGACACCCCCAAGACCTGGAAGGACTTCCTCAGCACCGCCCAGACGTTGTCCGACGCCGGCTCCCCGGCCGTCTCCATCGGCGGCGCCGACGGCTGGACCCTCACCGACTGGTTCGAGAACGTCTACCTCTCGCAGGCGGGCCCGGAGAAGTACGACCAGCTCGCCGAGCACAAGATCAAGTGGACGGACCCGTCCGTCAAGGAAGCGCTCACCACCCTGGCCCAGCTGTGGGGCAAGGACGACCTGATCGCGGGCGGCCGCTCCGGCGCCCTGCAGACGGAGTTCCCGAAGTCGGTCACCCAGGCCTTCTCCGGTGACACTCCGGCGGCGATGGTCTTCGAGGGCGACTTCGTCACCGCGAACATCAACGCCGACACGGACGCCGAGGTCGGCACGGACGCCAAGGCCTTCCCGTTCCCGGCGGTGGGCGACCAGGCCCCCGTGGTCAGCGGCGGCGACGTGGCCGTGGCGCTCAAGGACGGCGAGGGCGCGCAGGCGCTGATGACGTTCCTGGCCTCGACGGACGCGGCGGAGATCTGGGCGGCGCAGGGCGGCTTCCTCTCCCCCAACAAGGAGATGGACCAGTCCACGTACAAGGACGCGGTCACCCGTGACATCGCCAAGGCGCTGCTCGCCGCGGGCGACGACTTCCGCTTCGACATGTCCGACCAGGCGCCGGCGGCCTTCGGCGGCACCCAGGGCGTCGGCGAGTGGAAGGACCTCCAGGACTTCCTGAGGAACCCGAAGGACGTGGCGGGTGTCCAGAAGAAGCTGGAGAGCGACGCCGCCAAGGCCTACCAGACCGGCTGAGCGCCTCCGATGGCCTCCCTCGCGAAACCGGCGGAGGGCGCGGGCGCACGTCCTGCGCCCTCCGTCTCACCGCGCAAGAGCGTGACCAGGACCCGGCGGTGGGTGGCGGTGCTGTTCCTGCTGCCCGCGCTGGTGCTCCTCGGTGCGCTCGTGGTCTACCCGATCGGGTACTCGGTCTGGCGCAGCCTCTACGACGCCGACGGCTCCGGCTTCGTCGGCCTGGACAACTACGGCGACATCTTCAGCAACGACTCGACGCTCACCGCGGTCCGCAACACGGCGATCTGGGTCGCGGTCGCCCCCGCGATCGTCACCGTGCTCGGACTGATCTTCGCGGTGCTGACCGAACGGGTGCGCTGGGGAACGGCGTTCAAGCTGATCGTCTTCATGCCGATGGCGATCTCCATGCTGGCCGCCGGCATCATCTTCCGGCTGGTCTACGAGCAGGACCCGGACCAGGGCGTCGCCAACGCGGTCGTGACCTCCGTGCACGACGCGTTCGCCGAGTCCTCGGTCTATCCGAAGGCCCGGCCGAACGCCTCGGTCAGCGACATGAAGCCGTCCGGGGGCGGTTCGTTCACGGCGGCCGGAACCGTGCGGGCGGGGACACCCGCCCTGATCCCCCTCGTGGGCATCGCCCCCGACAAGCTCCCCGGCACGCCCGAGGACGCGAGGGCGGCGACCGGTTCCGGAGTCACCGGCACCGTCTGGCTGGACTTCAAGCTGGGCGGCGGCGGTACGAAGGGCCAGGTGGACCCCGGTGAGAAGGCGCTGAAGGGGGTCAAGGTCGAGGCCGTGAAGGACGGCACGGTGGTCGCCTCCGCCCAGAGCGGGGCGGACGGCACCTTCAGCCTGCCGGCCGAGGCCGACGGGGCACAACTGCGGCTGCCGGGCTCGAACTTCGCGGCACCGTACAACGGCATCGACTGGCTCGGCCCGACGCTGGTCACCCCGGCGATCATCGGCAGTTACGTGTGGATGTGGGCGGGCTTCGCAATGGTGCTGATCGCGGCCGGGCTCGCGGGTGTCGACCGCAACCTCCTCGAGGCGGCCCGGGTCGACGGAGCCAACGAGTGGCAGGTGTTCCGCAGGGTCACGGTCCCCCTGCTCGCGCCGGTCCTGGTCGTCGTCCTCGTCACCCTGATGATCAATGTGATGAAGATCTTCGACCTGGTCTACATCATCGCCCCGCAGCCCAGCCAGGACGACGCCAACGTCCTGGCGCTGCAACTGTTCCTGTCGTCCTTCGGCGGCGGCGGCAACTACGGCGTGGGCAGCGCGATCGGCGTCATCCTGCTGCTGCTCGTCCTGCCGGTGATGTTCGTGAACATCCGCCGGCTGCGAAAGGAGCGTCACCGGTGACCGCACTCGACACGACCGTGCGCGCCAAGCGCTCCTTCGCCGCCCGGGTGGCGAGCGGCGCGGCGGGCGGGGTGATGCGGGTCTTTCTGATCCTGATCGCGCTGATCTGGATGGTGCCCACGCTCGGCCTGCTCGTCTCGTCGTTCCGCGACCCGACCGACATCGCCGCATCGGGCTGGTGGAAGGTCTTCACGGCACCGGGCCAACTGACCGCCAAGAGCTACGAGACGCTCCTGGAGAACGACGCGATCACCGAGTCGCTGCTCAACACGGTCTGGATCACGGTCCCGGCGACCCTGCTCGTGGTGTTCGTCGGCGCGATGGCCGGTTACGCCTTCGCCTGGATGGACTTCAAGGGCCGCGACTGGTGGTTCGTGGTCGTGGTGGCCCTGCTCGTCGTGCCGGTGCAGATCGCGCTGATCCCGCTCTCCGATCTCTTCGGCAAGATCGGGATATTCGGCGACATCATCGGCGTCGTGCTCTTCCATGTCGGCTTCGGACTGCCGTTCGCGATCTTCCTGCTGCGCAACTTCTTCGCGGAGATCCCGCGTGAACTGCTGGAGGCGGCACGGCTGGACGGCGCGGGCGAGGTCAGGCTGTTCGCGACGGTGGTCCTGCCGCTCGCCGCACCCGCCCTCGCGTCCCTGGGCATCTTCCAGTTCCTGTGGGTGTGGAACGACATGCTGGTCGCCCTGGTGTTCTCCAACTCCGGGTCCCAGCCGCTGACGGTGGCCCTGCAGCAGCAGGTACGGCAGTTCGGCAGCAACATCGAGGTACTGGCGCCCGGCGCGTTCATCTCGATGGTGATCCCGCTGGTCGTGTTCTTCGCGTTCCAGCGGCAGTTCGTGTCCGGGGTGATGGCGGGCGCGGTGAAGTAACCGAAGGGAGCGATGTTGAAGGGGCGGGCCGCTGTCGGTCCGCCCCTTTCCCGTCCGCTCACGATCCCCCGTATGGCGCACAAAGCGTGACCCCCGAACACCTGCGGCCGTTCCGGGCCACAACGCCCGCTCCGCCTCATGGATGTCCTTTGCCCACCTCCAGTGCCATCGCCCGCGCGCACACGGTTCGGGTTGCGGCTCGCGTCCGGGAGGCTCGAGTCCTTTGGCACGCCATGGTGCGTCTCGGCCTTCGGCTCACGGTTCGCGCCCTGTACGAGGCGTTCGTGCTGCTCCACCGGACCGTCAAGGCCGGTACCCGCCTGGTGAAGGCCCTCCGCATCGGTGCCCTCCGGCTGCTCCACCGCGCCCGGGTGCCGTGCCTGTCCCTGCGCGCCGCCGCCCCCCACCCAGCGCCACCCTCGCCCCCGGGAGTCCCCATGCCCTCCAGCCCGTCGCGGCCCACCCCGACCCGACCGCCCACCTGGCGTCCGGCCGGACGACCCGGTGGACGCCGTCCCCTCCGGCGCGCCCGGGTGCGGCAGACCGAACCGCCTCACTCGATGTGGTGACACACCGCCATGCCGTTGACCTCGGCGGGAACATACGGCCCATGCCCCAGACGCTCCCCCAGCCGCCGGTCCCATGAGTGCCGGAGTCCTCGTCCGGCGTGCCGTGCGCGGCGCGACGGCGCTGCGGGGCGGCCGGGTGCGGCGTCTCACCCCGTACCAGGTGTACGGCGTGCTGTTCTGGCTGGTGATGACGCTGGCGTACTGGCGCATCCCGCTGTGCTGCGACGCGGGCCTGCACGCGGCGGTCGTCGAGCGGCTCAAGGCCGATCTGCTGCACCCGGCCCACCCGACGGCGGACCTGCCGGGCGCGGGCAGCCCGTACTACGGGCCGTACGCCGTTGCCCAGGCGGTCCTCGCACGGCCGGCGGGGCTGTCCGGCTGGGGAGTGGTGACCCTCGCCGGGCCGGTGCATCTGCTCGTCCTGCTGACGGGGCTCGGCCGTTTCGTCCGCCTGCTCACGCCCCGGCCGTGGGCGCCGGTCCTCACCCTGCTGTTCATGACACTGCTGTGAGGCACCGAGCCGGTCCTGTGGAGCGGCTCCCTGGGCCTCATGTCGCTGACGACCGGCCTCGGCTATCCGTCCACGCTCGCCATCGGACTGACCCTGTGGGCGTGGGCGCTCACGGGCACGCGCGCGTGTGAGGACGCTCCGGCCATCCGGTACGTCGGTCCGAGCGGCCTCGGAGGCTGGTGGGGGTACGCCGGGATCGGCACCCTCTACGGCCTGATCCTGCTCATCCACCCGGGCACGGCCCTCCCGGCGCTGGCCGGGGCGGCGGCGATCGTGGCGGCCCGGCAGCGCGCGTGGCGGCCGCCGGTCGCGGCCCGGTGGGCGCTCACGGCGGCGGCCGCCCTGACGGTCGCGGTCATCTGGCCGTACTACGACGCGCTCGCGCCAGCCGGCGACACCGGCCCGGACGGGATGCACCGGCGGCTGTACGAGGCGATGGCCGCCAACTCCTGGCTGGCGCTGACCGGCCTGCCCGCGCTGTGGCTGCGCGCCCGCCGCTCGCCCCGTGACCCGCTGGCGCTGATGTTCGTACTGGAGTGCCTGGTGGTGGCGTACGGCCGGGTGAGCGGCCAGGACACCTACGCACAGGCACTGTGGGCCGCACTCCTGCCCCTGCAGTGCGCGCTCGCAGTGCAGCTGACGGCGCCCGGGCCGTGGGGCGGGGCGAGGAAGGCACTGGGCGCAGTGGCGGCGGTCGCGGTGTGCGCCGGGTTCCTCACGGTGCACGCCGGGGCGGTCGTACCGCGCTCGCTGGACCCGGTGGGGTTCCGGCAGCCGCCGCGCTGGCCGACGTACGAGTGGGCGGCACGGCACATCGGACCCGGCGAGGTGGTCCTCACCGACCAGAACGCCGCCGCTCACGCCATCGCCGGGTACGGACCGAACCTTCTCGCGCCCGTCCGGCCCGACCCCTGCCTGGACGAGCGGGAGCGCAGACGCCGGCTCGCCGACGTCCGCGCCTACCTCTCCCCGCAGTCGACCCGCGCCGAACGCATCGCCCTCGCCCGCCGCCACCATGTGCGCTGGCTGCTGCTGACGCGGTGGCACCCGCTGCCCGAGGAGGCGGTGATGGTGGCGTGGAGCCGGCGGACGGGGGAGGTACTGGCGCGGGTCGGGGGGTGACTACTCGATGACGAGCTCGACGGGGACGTTGCCCCGGGTGGCGTTGGAGTAGGGGCAGACCTGGTGGGCCTGCTCGACCAGCTTGCGGCCGGTGGCCTGGTCCACGCTGTCGGGCAGCTCGACGCGCAGCGACACCTTCAGCGCGAAGCCCGCGCCCTGCTTGCCTATGCCGACCTCGGCGGTCACCGCGGCGTCACTGACGTCCACCTTCGCCTCACGGCCGACGAGGCCGAGGGCGCTGCCGAAGCAGGCGGCGAAGCCGGCGGCGAACAGCTGCTCCGGGTTGGTGCCCTGGTCGTTGCCGCCCAGCTCCTTGGGCAGGCCCAGCGCGAGGTCCAGCTTTCCGTCGGAGGAGACGGCGCGGCCGTCCCGGCCGTGGGTGGCGGTGGCGACAGCGGTGTAGATCGCGTCCATGGGAAACCGTCCGTTTCGGAGTGACGAGTGGTGTTCCGGCGGCTCTGCCTGCGGCCGCCTCACGACCATAAGTAGAGCACACAATTCAATTGGGCACAACTAAATGGCCGCATGCGAGCTACCCTGGAGGCATGACCCCGACGCCGACACCCGCCGCCCAGGAGAACTGGCTCCGCCTGGACAACCAGATCTGCTTCTCCCTGCACGCCGCCTCGCGTGCCTTCAACAGCGTCTACCGGGTGATCCTCAAGGACCTCGGGCTGACCTACCCCCAGTACCTGGTGATGCTGGTCCTGTGGGAGCACGGCGACCTGCCCGTGAAGAAGCTGGGCGAACACCTGCGCCTCGACTCCGGCACGCTCTCGCCGCTGCTCAAGCGGCTGGAGGGGGCCGGGTTCGTGCGGCGGGAGCGCAGCACCGTCGACGAGCGCTCGGTGGAGGTGCGGCTGACCGAGGAGGGGGCCGCGCTGCGCGAGCGGGCCGTCGAAGTGCCGCGCCGGATCACCGTCGCGACGGGCTTCGACATCGACGGGATCAGGGAGCTGCGCACCCGCCTCGACGAGCTCACCACCGCGCTCGACGCGGCCGCGCTGTCGGACACGCCGGGTTGTTCCTAGCGCGGGCGGCGGGCGCGGTGGCGGATTTCGGGGTCCGCCGCCTGCTTGACTGAGGCCGACGCAGCACAAGCACCACCACACGGGCCAACTGACGAGGGGACGACCGCAGATGACCTGGCTGATCACGGGCGGCGCCGGCTACATCGGGTCGCACGTCGTACGGGCGATGACCGAGGCGGGCGAGAAGGCGGTGGTCTACGACGACCTGTCCACCGGCATCGCCGAGCGCGTGCCCGAGGACGTGCCCCTGGTGCAGGGCTCGATCCTGGACGGCGACCTCGTGGCGCGCACCCTCGCCGAGCACGCGGTCACCGGTGTCGTCCACCTCGCCGCCAAGAAGCAGGTCGGCGAGTCGGTCGAGCTGCCGCTGCACTACTACCGGGAGAACATCGAGGGCCTGCGCGTCCTCCTGGAAGCCGTGGCGGCGGCCCGCGTGCCCTCCTTCGTGTTCTCGTCGTCGGCGGCCGTCTACGGCATGCCGGACGTGGACCTCGTGACGGAGGAGACGCCCTGCGTGCCGATGAGCCCGTACGGCGAGACGAAACTGGCCGGCGAGTGGCTGGTGCGGGCGACCGGCCGGGCGACCGGCCTGTCCACGGCGTGCCTGCGCTACTTCAACGTGGCGGGCGCGGCGAGCCCGGAACTCGCGGACGTGGGCGTCTTCAACCTGATCCCGATGGTCTTCGAGCGGCTCACCGAGAACACGCCCCCGCGCATCTTCGGCGACGACTACGCCACCCCTGACGGAACCTGCGTCCGGGACTACATCCATGTGGTGGACCTGGCGGAGGCCCATGTGGCCGCGGCCCGCGCCCTGCGCACCTCCCCCCGCCGCGACCTCACCCTCAACATCGGCCGCGGGGAAGGCGTCTCCGTCCGCGAGATGATCGACCGCATCAATGCCATCACGGGTTACGACCGCCCCCCGACGATCACCCCCCGCCGCGCCGGCGACCCCGCCCGCGTCGTCGCCTCGGCCGACCGCGCCGCCACCGAACTGACCTGGAAGGCCAAGCACGACCTCGAAGACATGATCACCTCAGCCTGGCAGGGCTGGGTCCGCCTCCACCCGGAGGCGGCACGGGACTGATCTGCGCCGACGCGACAGCGGCCCGGGGCACACCGGTCCGCCCCGGGCCGCTTCACAATGCCTTGAGCGCCGCCGTAGTGGCCCGGGCCAGTGAAGCCAGGTGGCCCTTGGGGAGTCTGGGGCTGCGGACCACGACCGAGCGCCAGTACAGCGGGCCCGAGATGAGGTCGAGGGCCAGGTCCTCGTCGATGCCCTGACGGATCTCGCCGCGCTGCTCCGCCGCCGCCACGATCTTGATGGCCACGCCTTCCTGTCCCTCCCGCAGCGCCTTCTGCATGGCCTCGGCGATATCGGGGTTGCGGGCCGCCTCGGCCTGGAGGTCCGGGATGATCTGCGAGGCCACGGGATGGCGCAGGGCGCGGGAGGTCACCTCGTACAGCAGCCGCAGGTCGCCCTCCAGGGAGCCCGTCTCCGGTACCGGAAGCCCCTGCACCGCGATCGCCGAGACCAGGTCGAGGACCAGGTGCAGCTTGGAGCGCCAGCGGCGGTACACGGCGGTCTTGCCGACGCCCGCACGGCGCGCGATCCCCTCGATGGACATCCGCGCGTAGCCGACGGCCGCGAGCTCCTCGAAGACCGCCGCCCGGATGGCCTCCGTCACATCCTCCCGGAGCACGGCGGCTCCCGCGGGAGTCCGGCGGCGCACACGCGTCTGGGGCTCGTCGGCGTTCGTCGTCATACGGACCAGCATAGGGCGTTAGGACGAAACGGTTGCGTTCCGACGTCGACTCGGCCTACGCTCACGTTGCGACGATACGGTCCCGTCCCGACGTAAGAAAACGTGAAGAGAAGCGTGAGGAAACGCCCGGCAACCAGCCCGGCGGGAGCCGAGCGCCCGCACCCCTCCCCCACCGAGCGAAAGCAGCGGATGTGAGCCAGGTCCTCCACACACCGCCCTCAACGGCGGCGCCGGCCGACACCGACCTCGCGGCCCTCGCCGCCCGGCACGGCCTCTCGGTCAGCGGCGCCCGCCCCACCCTGCCCGAGTACGTCCGCCGGCTGTGGGCCCGCCGCCACTTCATCGCGGCCTTCTCGACCGCCAAGCTCACCGCCCAGTACAGCCAGGCGAAGCTGGGCCAGGTCTGGCAGGTGATGAACCCGCTGCTGAACGCGGCGGTCTACTACTTCATCTTCGGTGTGCTGCTGCAGACCAAGAAGGGCGTGCCGGACTACGTCCCGTTCCTGGTCACGGGCGTGTTCGTGTGGACGTTCACCCAGAGCTCGATCCTGTCCGGCACCCGCGCCATCTCCGGCAACCTCGGCCTCGTGAGGGCCCTGCACTTCCCCCGGGCCGCGCTGCCGATCTCGTTCTGCCTCCAGCAGCTCCAGCAGCTGCTGTTCTCGATGGCCGCCCTGGCCGTCATCCTGCTCGTCTTCGGCGTGCCGGTCGCCGTCTCCTGGGTGCTGGCGATCCCGGCGCTGGTGCTCCAGTTCACCTTCAACGCCGGTGTCTCGATGATCATGGCCCGGCTGGGGGCGAAGACACCGGACATCGCCCAGCTGATGCCGTTCGTGCTGCGCACCTGGATGTACGTCTCGGGCGTGATGTGGAGCATCGACCACCTGCTGAGCCGGCACAACGACCTGCCGTCCTGGGTCGGCCCGGTCCTCCAGGCCAACCCGGCGGCCGTCTACATCGACCTGATGCGCTTCGCGCTGATCGACAGCTTCCACGCGAGTCGGCTGCCGGCCCATGTGTGGCTGATCGCCACGGGCTGGGCGCTGCTCGCCGGGGTCGGCGGTTTCATCTACTTCTGGAAGGCTGAGGAGACCTACGGCCGTGGCTGACCACACCCCGCTCACCGACGAGCGCACCCCCACCGTCATCGCGGACGGCGTCGACATCGTCTACCGCGTCAACGGCACCGGCGCCGGCCGCGGCTCGGCGACCGCCGCCCTCAACCGCATGCTGCGCCGCAAGCAGGCCGAGAAGGCCTCCGGCGTGCGCAAGGTGCACGCGGTCAAGAACGTGTCCTTCGTCGCGTACCGCGGCGAGGCCATCGGTCTGATCGGCACCAACGGCTCCGGCAAGTCCACCCTGCTGAAGGCGGTCGCGGGCCTGCTGCCGGTCGAGAACGGCCGCATCTACACCGACGGCCAGCCCTCCCTGCTCGGCGTCAACGCGGCCCTGATGAACGACCTGACGGGTGAGCGCAACGTCCACCTCGGCGGCCTGGCCATGGGCATGTCCCGCGAGCAGGTCAAGGAGCGCTACCAGGAGATCGTCGACTTCTCCGGCATCAACGACAAGGGCGACTTCATCACCCTGCCGATGCGCACCTACTCCTCCGGTATGCAGGCCCGGCTGCGCTTCTCGATCGCCGCCGCCAAGGACCACGACGTCCTGCTCATCGACGAGGCCCTGGCCACCGGCGACGGCTCCTTCCGCAAGCGGTCCGAGGCCCGTATCCGCGAGCTGCGCGCCCAGGCGGGCACCGTCTTCCTGGTCAGCCACAGCAACAAGTCGATCCGTGACACCTGCGACCGCGTGCTGTGGCTGGAGCGCGGCGAGCTGCGCATGGACGGCCCGACCGAGGAGGTCATGAAGGAGTACGAGGCCTTCACCGACGACAAGCCCCGGCCCGCCCGCAAGCCCCGCCCCAAGCAGGCGCCCGTGTCCGCCTGACCCGGACCGTCCGCCGCCGGGCGAAACCGAGGGCGCCCCGAGCCGAACCGGCCCGAGGCGCCCTCACCGTCGTAGGACTACGAATGCGTCCGCAGGAGCGTCCGCATCGTGCGCATCGCTACCGACAGGTTCGCCAGGTCGAAGGAGTCCGAGCCCTGGATCTCCACCAGGGTCGTGCGCGCCCGGCTCAGGATCGCCGCGTTCTTCTCCTCCCACGCCTTGAAGCGCTGCTCGGGCGTCGCGCTGCCGTTGCCCACCGCGAGCACGTCGGAGGTCACGGCCGCGTGCGCCGCGTACAGGTCCTCGCGGATCGAGTTGCGGGCCATGGACTGCCAGCGGTCGGCACGGGGCAGCTCGACGATGCGGTCCATGAGCTGGGTGATGTGCAGGCGGTCGGCGAGGTCGTAGTAGACCTCGGCGACGTCCAGCGGCTCCTTGCCCGTGCGGTCGGCGACCGAGACGATGTCGAGCGTCGGGAAGGCCGAGGAGAACCCGGCCACGCGGGTGGCGAGTTCGTCCGGGACGCCGGCGCCCGTCAGCTCGTCGTAGATCTGCTGGTACCACTCCAGGTCCGCGCCCTTGAGCAGCTTGGCCAGCTGCGACCACACCTGCTCGACCCGCTCGGAGAAGAAGTCGACCGTCTCGGCGAGCTGCAGCGGCTGCGGCCGGTTGTTGAGCAGCCAGCGGGTGCCGCGCTCGACCAGCCGGCGCGAATGCAGCCGGATACGGGTCTGGACGGCGGCCTCGGCCTTGTTGTCGAGCGCCTCCACCCCGTCCCACACCGCCGCCGAGCGGAAGATCGCGCGGGCCGCTGTCTGGGCGCGGACGATCTCCTCCAGCGAGGCGCCGGTCTCCTCGCGCAGCCGGTGCAGATAGGTCGTACCACCCGTGTTGACCGTGTCGTTGACCAGGACGGTCGTGGTGATCTCGCGGCGCAGCGGGTGGCTGTCGATGTGCTCGGGGAACTGCTCGCGCAACGCGGTCGGGAAGTACGCATCGAGCAGGCTGCGCAGATACGGGTCGTCCGGCAGGGAGGTGTGCAGCAGCTCCTCGGCGACCGTGATCTTCGTGTACGCCAGCAGCACGGCCGTCTCCGGACCGGTCAGGCCCTGCCCCACGGTGAGGCGCTCGCGGATCTGGCGGTCGGCGGGCAGGAACTCCAGCGCCCGGTCGAGCATGCCCTCGCGCACCAGGTGCCGCATGTACCGCTGCTGGGCGTGGAGCATGTCCTTCGACTGGGCCAGCGCGTTGGCGATCGCCGTGTTCTGCGCGTAGTTGTTGCGCAGGACCAGACGGCCGACCTCGTCCGTCATCTCCGCGAGCAGCCTGTTGCGCTGCTTGACCGTCATGTCGCCGTCCGCGACCAGGCTGTTGAGCAGGATCTTGATGTTCACCTCGTGGTCGGAGGTGTCCACGCCCGCGCTGTTGTCGATGGCATCCGTGTTGATCTTGCCGCCGTGCAGCGCGAACTCGATCCGGCCGAGCTGGGTCAGACCCAGGTTGCCGCCCTCGCCGACGACCTTGACCCTGAGCTCGCTGCCGTCGACACGGATCGCGTCGTTGGCCTTGTCGCCGACGTCGGCGTGCGTCTCGGTGGACGCCTTGACGTACGTACCGATCCCGCCGTTCCACAGCAGGTCCACCGGCGCCTGCAGGATCGCCTTCATCAGGTCGGCCGGAGTCATCTTGGTGACGCCGGACTCGATCCCGAGGGCCTGCCGGATGTGGGCGTTGACCTGGACGGCCTTGGCGGAACGCGGGAAGACGCCGCCGCCCGTGGAGAGGAGCTCGGTGTTGTAGTCCTCCCAGCTGGAGCGGGGCAGCTCGAAGACACGGCGGCGCTCGGCGTAGGAGACGGCCGCGTCCGGTTCGGGGTCGATGAAGATGTGCCGGTGGTCGAAGGCGGCGACCAGGCGGATGTGCTCGCTGAGCAGCATGCCGTTGCCGAACACGTCACCGGACATGTCACCGATGCCGACGACCGTGAAGTCCTCGGCCTGCGTGTCCACACCCAGCTCCCGGAAGTGCCGCTTCACGGACTCCCAGGCGCCGCGGGCGGTGATGCCCATGCGCTTGTGGTCGTAGCCCGCGCTGCCGCCGGAGGCGAAGGCGTCGCCGAGCCAGAAGTTGTAGGTGTTCGCGACCCCGTTGGCGATGTCCGAGAAGGTCGCGGTGCCCTTGTCGGCGGCGACGACGAGGTAGGTGTCGTCCCCGTCGTGCCGGACGACGTCCGCCGGGGGCACGACCTCGCCGGCCACCATGTTGTCGGTGATGTCGAGCAGCGCCGAGATGAACATCTTGTAGCTGGCGACGCCCTCGGCGAGCCATGCGTCGCGGTCCACGCTCGGGTCGGGCAGCTGCTTGGCGACGAAGCCGCCCTTGGCGCCGACCGGCACGATGACGGTGTTCTTCACCATCTGCGCCTTGACCAGGCCGAGGATCTCGGTCCGGAAGTCCTCCTTGCGGTCGGACCAGCGCAGCCCGCCCCGCGCGACCTTCCCGAACCGGAGGTGCACGCCCTCCACCCGCGGCGAGTACACCCAGATCTCGTACGCCGGCCGCGGCGCCGGCAGATCGGGGATGGCCTGCGGGTCGAACTTCATGGAGACGTAGTCGTGCGGCTTGCCGCCCATCGCCTCCTGGAAGAAGTTCGTGCGGAGTGTCGCCTTGATGAGGGTGAGGAAGGACCGCAGGATCCGGTCCTCGTCGAGGCTCGCAACCTGGTCGAGGGCGGCGTCCAGTTCCTCCAGCAGGGCGTCGGTGATCTCGAGCCCGGCGCGCTGCCGGTCCGGCGACATCCGCGCCTCGAACAGCGACACCAGCAGCCGGGTGGTGTGGACGTTGTTGCGGAGGGTGTCCTCCATGTAGTCCTGGCTGAAGGTGGAACCCGCCTGACGGAGGTACTTGGCGTAGGCGCGCAGCACCATCGCCTGGCGCCAGGTGAGCCCGGCGCTCAGCACGAGGGCGTTGAAGCCGTCGTTCTCGGCCCTGCCGGTCCAGGTGGCGGTGAAGGCATCCTGGAAGCGCTCGCGGCCGTCGTCACCGAGGTAGTCGCCGGCGCCGTTCTGCGTCTTGGGCACGCGCAGGCCGAAGTCGTAGATCCAGGCGACGCTGCGATCCGCGCAGCGCAGCTCGTACGGCCGCTCGTCGGTCACCTCGACGCCGAGCCGGTTGAGGGCCGGCAGCACGGCGGACAGGGAGACGGCGTCGCCCTTGCGGTAGATCTTGAACCGGCGTTCCTCTGGCGCGGCGCCCACGGGCTCGTAGAGGCTGAGCGCGAAGTCCTTGCCGCTGTGGGCCTGGTCCGCGCTGAGCCGCTCCAGGTTGACGATGTCGGCGACCGCCGCCCGCGGGTTGTGGTCGGCCTTGTAGCCCTCGGGGAAGGCGTTGCTGTAGCGGCGCAGCAGCTCGGCCGCGCGCTCCTCGCCCAGCTCGGCGTTGAGCGCCTCGGTGAAGCCGTCGGCCCAGGAGCGGGCGGCCTCCACCAGCCGGGCCTCGATGCGCTCCTTGTCGGTGTCGGACAGCTCCGGCAGCTCGGTGCCCTGCGGGACCCGGACCACGAAGTGCAGCCGGGAGAGGATCGACTCGGTGTTCCAGGCCGTGAAGTCGACGCTGATGCCGCCGAGTTCCTCCTTGAGGATGTCGATGATCCGCAGCCGCACCCCGGTGGTGTAGCGGTCGCGGGGGAGGTAGACGAGGGCGGAGTAGTAGCGCCCGTACTCGTCCTGGCGGAGGTAGAGGCGCAGTCGCCTGCGCTCCTGGAGGTAGAGCACGGAGGTGGCGATGGACTGCAGCTCGTCGGCCGGGGTCTGGAAGAGCTCGTCGCGCGGGTAGGTCTCCAGGATCTGCAGCAGGTCGCGCCCGTCGTGGCTGTGGGGCGAGAACCCGGCGCGCTCCAGGACCTCGTCGACCTTGCGGCGGATGACCGGGACACGGCGCACGGACTCGGTGTACGCGGCGGAGGAGAACAGACCGAGGAAGCGCCGCTCTCCGACGACGTTGCCCTTGTCGTCGAACTTCTTGACGCCGATGTAGTCGAGGTACGACGGCCGGTGCACGGTGGCCCGGCTGTTGGCCTTGGTCAGCACCAGCAGCTTGTGCTCGCGCGCCTTGGCGCGGGCGTCGGCGGGCAGCCGCTCGAAGGAGGGGCTCACGGGGTGGCTCTCGTCGCCCGAGTGGTGCGGGTCGGAACGCAGTATGCCGAGGCCGGTGCCGGGGAGGGCGGCGAGCGAGTCGTCGTCCCGCAGCTGATACTCGCGGTAGCCGAGGAAGGTGAAGTGGTCGGCGGCCAGCCAGCGCAGCAGCTCGCGGGCCTCCTCCACCTCCTGCTCGCGCAGATCGGAGGCGATGGGCTCCTTGGGCAGCTCGTCGGCCATCCGCAGCGCCGCGTCCCGCATCTTGTCCCAGTCCTCGACGGCCTCCCGGGCGTCGGACAGAACGCGCAGCAGATCGGCGGTGATCTGCTTCAGATCGCCGCGGTCGGTCTCGCGGTCGATCTCGACGTGGATCCAGGACTCGGTGTGCGCGTCGTGCGGGAGGCGGTCGGCGGGAGGCGTGCTGAGCACCTCGATCAGCCGGCCGGTGAGGTCCCGGCGCACGATCATCTGCGGGTGGATCACGACGTGGATGCCGCGCCCCTGGCGGGTCAGCTCGTTGGTGACGGAGTCCACGAGGAAGGGCATGTCGTCGGTGACGACCTCGACGACCGAGTGGCTGCAGGTCCAGCCGTTCTCCTCGACGGTCGGGGTGTGGACCCGCACGTTGGCCGTACCCTGCGGGCGGTTCTCGGCCAGTCTGTAGTGCGAGAATGCGGCTCCGAGGATGTCGACCGGGTCGCGGTCGGTGAGGTCCTCCGGGGCGGTGTGCAGGTAGTAGCGCTGGAGGAACGCGAGCACGATGTCCGGGTCCGGAGTGCCCTCGTCCGTCGTCCCGGTCGGTAGGTGCCCCCCGACCGGGCTGTTCTCAGCTACCCGGGCGGCCCTCTCGAGCAGCTCGGCCTTGGCTTCGTCCAGCTTGGTCTGCATTGTCCTCTGGCTCCTGTCGCGCGCCGTTGCGTGACGTAGAAAGAAGTACGGTCTCTTCCCCTGCGACGTGACGCCGAGACGCGGGGTGTCCGGTCTGTTCCGACGCTATGCCGCAAGGTGAGACGAGCGGAGGGATATAAGCCATTCTCGACACGCCCGCAGGGTGTGACGCTGCTCTCGGCGCCGCCTGCTTCCGGGGTGTGTACGGCGCCCTGGGGGCCCTTGCGGCCCCGTCCCGCCCGTGAAGACCAGCGATCGCCGCCCGGTCACGGAGGTGGTCCGTGCTCACCGGGCTCAGGGCGGGGGCAACGGTGCCCCCGCGAGCTATCGCGCTGATCACGCCACCAAGGCTATCGCTCCTTACAGGGGGCCCGTCATGAGCCGTATGTGTACAAAACCGAGGGGAGAAGTTTGACGTTCTGCACAGGAGCGGAGAGCGTCGAGCTGTCGTATTCGGCCGCCGCGGCCGACCCCACCCGCTCCGGCCAATGCTGCGTCCGGCACCGCGCGCCCCCTTGGCAAGGCCGCCCTCCGGAGGCACGTTGCCGATATGACAGCAAAAATCCTCATCGTCACCGGCGACGCAGCAGAGTCGCTGGAAGTGCTGTACCCGTACCAGCGCCTCCGCGAGGAGGGCTACGAGGTCCATATCGCCGCCCCCGCCCGCAAGAAGCTCCAGTTCGTCGTCCACGACTTCGAGCCCGGCTTCGACACCTACACCGAGAAACCCGGCTACACCTGGCCCGCCGACCTCGCGTTCTCCGAGGTGGAGCCCGGACAGTACGCCGCCGTCGTCATCCCCGGCGGCCGCGCCCCGGAGTACCTGCGCAACGACCCCGAACTCCGCAAGATCCTCAAGTCCTTCTTCGACGCGGACAAGCCCATCGCCCAGATCTGCCACGGTCCGCTGCTCACCGCCGCTATCGACGGCCTTCGCGGCCGGCGTGTCACGGCATACCCGGCCCTGGAGCTGGACATGCAGGCCGCGGGCGCCACCTTCCAGGACGCGGAGGCCGTCGTCGACGGCACGCTGGTCTCCTCCCGCGCCTGGCCGGACCACTCCGGCTGGATGCGGGAATTCCTGAAGGTGCTGCGCGCGAAGGCGCCGGTGACCTGAGCGGGCTCAGAGCGGCCTCGGCTCCCAGGGGTGCGGCGGCCTTGGGGTCCTCGTGCCCCGGCCGTCGTGCCCTCGCACGCTCACGCCGCGAGCCGTTCCGCCTCCGCGACCGCTTCCGCCAGCGTGTCCACCACCGGTACCCCCGCCTCCTCCAGGCTCGCCCGGCCGTGCGAACCGCCGGTGTACAGCACGGCCCGGGCCCCCACGTGCCGCGCGGCCAGCGCGTCGTCGGCGGCGTCCCCGATCACCACCGTGCGTATGGGGTCCACGCCGGCTCCCGCGGCCAGCGCGGCCAGGTGCCGCACCATGTGCTCGGCCTTGCTGCCGCCCGAGGGCCCGGTCCGCCCGTCGACGCGTATGAAGTGCGCCTCTATCCCGAACCCGCGTACCAGCGGGACGAGTTCGTCATGCCCGTACATGCTGAGGAGGGACTGGCTGCGACCGGCCGACCGCCACTCCGCGAGCAGCTCCGCGGCCCCCTCGGCGAGCCCGCATCTGATCCGGTGCTCTGAGTAGTGGCGATGGAAGGTCTCGTCCATGACCTCCCACTCGGTGTCGGTGGGCAGCCGCCCCAGCAGCCGCTCGTAGAACTTGGGCACCGGCACGCAGTACAGCGCCCGGTACTGCTCCATCGTGATCGGCTCCAGGCCCAGCTCGCCGAACGCCGCGTTCGTCGCCCCGATGATCGCGTCATTGTCGTGGAACAGGGTCCCGTTCCAGTCCCAGACGATGTGCGCGTCTGTCTGCTTCCCCATGCCAAAAACGTACCCGCCGCCACTGACAATCAAGAGAACCGCAGGTCACAGGGTCGCTGCGCCACGACGACCGACCCCTTCTACCCCTCCTGTCCCACCAGGTTCGGGATCTCCTGCGTGGCGAACCACAGCAGCTCGTGGTCCTCGGCACCGTCCACCAGGAACTGTGCGTCGTCGTCCCCCGTGTCCGCCGCCGCCAGCGCCTCGGCCGCGGCGCTCACGTCCGCCTTCGCGTCGTCCGAGTCGATGTGCACCGAGGCCGCCTTGGCCAGCTTCACCGCCCCGGCGATCCGCACCTCGCCGAGCGCGGCGGGGTCGAGCCCCCGGTCGGGGTCGGCGACCGCCGCACCGTCGGCCACGTCGACGGCGACCACGACCCGCCGCCGCCCCGCCCCGGGGTCGGCCGCCAGGAGCCGCAGCGAGGCCAGGGCGGCCCGGCTCAGCGCCGCGTACTCCAGCTCCTCGATGTCGTCGGAGAGGTACCACTCCCGCAGCGCCGGTGTGACGGCGTAGGCGACGAGCGGCCCCGCCCCCAGCTCTCCCGTCTTGTACGCCTCGGCGAGCCCGGGGAGGGTCAGGGGGACGTAGACGCGCATGGCTGTCCGCTTTCTTCGTCGGTTCGGCGGTGGTTCCGGAGGGCCTTCAGGATACGTGCGGGAGCCCCCGATCGAGTTCCTGTCCGCGACCTTGGAAGCGTCCACTCCGGGCCGGAAACTCACCCTGTGCACCCCTTTGATCGCAGGCTTCGGCACCCCCTCGATCACTCGGATAAGTGAACATTTCGGCGGCCCACATCCGGGTCCGGCCGCCTTGCCCCGACGGCCCGAAGCCCCGTACAAGAGCCCCGACCGGAAAGTTACTGCCCGGTACGGAACGGGCGGTCAAGCACACGGGGACATCCATGAACAAGGTCATGACCAGGGCGAGGCACCACTCCGGCACCCGCCCGCCGAGCCGCCGCGACGCCCGCCACCCCGGCGGCACCCCACCCCGTACACCCGGCGGCGGCGCGGCCCGTACGACGGTGGCGGGCGGTCGGCCCCCGGGCGGACCGGGTGGCAGCGGAACCCGCAGCCGCACCAGGCCGAGCGACGGCCGCCCGCCGACGGCTCCGGGCAGGGGCCCGGCAGCCCGCGGATTGACCGGGGACCCCGCGGCAGCCCGGGACACCGGGGGAGCGCGGGCCATCGAGGGAGCGCGGGGCGCCCTTGACGCCCACGACGGCCGCGAGGCCCTCACGGTGCCCGCCCAGACGCCGCGCAGGCCGGTCCCGGTGCCACGGCCCACCGATGTCTTCGCGGACCGTCTCCTCGCCGTCCTGAGCGGTCAGCGCCCCGTCCACTGGATGCTGCGGCACACCGCGGGCCGGGCCTACGACGAACTGGCCCGCCTCGCGGAACGCGGCCCCCTGCGCACCCGCGGCACACGTCCCGTCGTCCGCGACATCGGCTACTACGTCCCCCGCAACGGCGCCGTCGAGGCCTTCGCCCGCATCGGCGCCGGCGACCAGCTGCGTGCGCTGGCCTTCCGCCTGGAGCAGGGCCCGGACCTGCGCTGGCGCTGCACGGCGGTGGAGATGGGAGGCCCGCGCGCCCCGCGCACGGACGACGACTGACTCCCAGGGACGACGAACCGACTCCCAGGGACGACCACTGACTCCATGGACGCCGAAAGGCCGGGCCACCCCTCGGGTGACCCGGCCCTTCAAGCCGCTACGGCGCCTCGGGCACCGTCACTCACTTCTTGCGGCGCCGCCCGCCACGGGCCTGCTTGCGCCGCTCCGCGCGCGTGAGGCCGTCCGCCTCCGAGCGCACCGGCTCGTCGCCGTCGCTGAAGTCGCCCTCGACGATGCCGCCCTCGCCGTCCACGGTCGGCGCGGAGAAGTGCAGGTCCCGCCGCTGCGGGGCGTCGAGCCCCTTGGCGCGGATCTCGGGACGCGCGCCGGCCTGCGCGGGCACCGTGTCCTGCTTGTCGAGCGACGGCACGGCGTCCTCGACCGGGACCTCCTCGACCTGCTGCTCGACCTGGACCTCCAGGTTGAACAGGTAGCCGACGGACTCCTCCTTGATGCCCTCCATCATCGCGGTGAACATGTCGAAGCCCTCGCGCTGGTACTCGACCAGCGGGTCCTTCTGCGCCATCGCGCGCAGGCCGATGCCCTCCTGGAGGTAGTCCATCTCGTAGAGGTGCTCGCGCCACTTGCGGTCGAGGACCGACAGCACGACCCGGCGCTCCAGCTCACGCATGATCTCGGAGCCGAGCTGCGCCTCACGCTGCTCGTACTGCTCGTGGATGTCGTCCTTGATGGACTCGGAGATGTACTCGGCGGTCAGCCCGGCCCGGTCGCCGGCGGCCTCCTCCAGCTCGTCGATGGTGACCTTCACCGGGTAGAGCTGCTTGAAGGCGCCCCACAGACGGTCGAGGTCCCAGTCCTCGGGGAAGCCCTCGGCGGTCTCGGCGCCGACGTAGGCGTCGATCGTGTCGTCCATGAAGTGCTGGATCTGCTCCTGCAGGTCCTCGCCCTCCAGGACGCGGCGCCGCTCGCCGTAGATGACCTCGCGCTGACGGTTGAGGACCTCGTCGTACTTGAGGACGTTCTTGCGGGTCTCGAAGTTCTGCTGCTCGACCTGCGACTGTGCGGACGCGATCGCGCGCGTGACCATCTTGTTCTCGATCGGCACGTCGTCCGGGACGTTCGCCATCGACATCACGCGCTCGACCATCTGGGCCTTGAACAGGCGCATGAGGTCGTCGCCCAGCGAGAGGTAGAAGCGGGACTCGCCCGGGTCGCCCTGACGGCCGGAGCGGCCGCGCAGCTGGTTGTCGATACGGCGCGACTCGTGCCGTTCGGTGCCCAGCACATACAGACCGCCGAGCTCCTTGACCTCCTCGAACTCCGCCTTGACCGCACGCTCGGCCTTCTCCAGCGCGGCGGGCAGGGCGTGCGCCCACTCCTCGATGTGCTCCTCGGGGTCGATCCCGCGCTGACGCAGCTCCGCCTCGGCGAGGTCGTCGGGGTTTCCGCCCAGCTTGATGTCCGTACCACGGCCGGCCATGTTGGTGGCCACGGTGACGGCGCCCCTGCGGCCGGCCTGGGCGACGATCGTCGCCTCCCGGTCGTGCTGCTTGGCGTTCAGCACCTCATGCTGGATTCCGCGCTTGCTCAGCTGCTGCGAGAGGTATTCGGACTTCTCGACCGACGTCGTACCGACGAGGATCGGCTGGCCCTTCTCGTGCTTCTCGGCGATGTCGTCGACGACCGCCTCGAACTTGGCGACCTCGGTGCGGTAGATCAGGTCCGACTGGTCCTTGCGGATCATCGGCTTGTTGGTGGGGATCGGGACCACGCCGAGCTTGTAGATCTGGTGGAACTCGGCGGCCTCGGTCATCGCCGTACCGGTCATGCCGGAGAGCTTGCCGTAGAGACGGAAGAAGTTCTGCAGGGTGATCGTGGCGAGCGTCTGGTTCTCGTCCTTGATGTCCACCGCTTCCTTCGCCTCGATGGCCTGGTGCATGCCCTCGTTGTAGCGGCGGCCGGCGAGGATACGGCCGGTGTGCTCGTCGACGATCATGACCTCGCCGTCGATGACCACGTAGTCCTTGTCCTTCTTGAAGAGCTCCTTGGCCTTGATGGCGTTGTTCAGGTAGCCCACCAGCGGCGTGTTCACCGACTCGTAGAGGTTGTCGATGCCCAGCCAGTCCTCGACCTTGCTGACACCGGACTCATGGATGGCGACCGTGCGCTTCTTCTCGTCGACGTCGTAGTCGCCGGTCTCCTCGAGGCCCTTGAGGGGGTTGCCGGCCTCGCCCTTCTTCAGGCGCGTGACCAGCTTGGCGAAGTCGCCGTACCACTTGGTGGCCTGGTCCGCGGGGCCGGAGATGATCAGCGGAGTACGGGCCTCGTCGACGAGGATGGAGTCGACCTCGTCGACGATGGCGAAGTTGTGGCCGCGCTGGACGAGTTCGTCCTTGGACCACGCCATGTTGTCGCGCAGGTAGTCGAAGCCGAACTCGTTGTTCGTGCCGTACGTGATGTCGCACTGGTACTGCTCGCGGCGCTGGGCCGGCGTCATGTTGGCCAGGATGCAGCCGACGGTGAGGCCCAGGAACTTGTGGACGCGCCCCATCATCTCGGAGTCGCGCTCGGCCAGGTAGTCGTTGACCGTGATCAGGTGAACGCCTTCTCCGGAGAGGGCGTTCAGATACGCGGGCAGGGTGCCGACCAGGGTCTTGCCCTCACCGGTCTTCATCTCGGCGACATAGCCGAGGTGGAGGGCGGCGCCACCCATCATCTGGACGTCGTAGTGACGCTGGCCGAGGACGCGCTTGGCGGCCTCGCGCACGGTGGCGAAGGCCTCGGGCAGCAGGTCGTCCAGGCTCTCGCCGTCGGCGTAGCGCTGCTTGTACTCATCGGTGAGGGCCCGCAGCTCGGCGTCGGAGAGGTCGACGAAGTCCTCTTCGATGGAGTTGACCTGGTCCGCGATGCGGTGCAGCTTGCGCAGGATCTTGCCTTCGCCTGCACGCATGATCTTCGAGAGGACGGACACGGGGGTTGGTCTCCTTGCCGGTCGGGCCTGGGACGGTCGGTTTCATTTGGCTTACTGAGCAACGGCCATCGTATGCGAGGACCCCGGCACGCCGGGAGGCCTGCCGGGGACGGCGGCCGTCCATCATTTCAAATCTGTTCCAAAGAGTGTTCCAAAGGGACAACGGCCAAGGGTCGCGGATGGTGCCGCGTTCCCCCGACCGATCGCGCGAAATGTGATCACGTCCTCACACACGGTGAATGAGATGGCGCCCACGACGAGCTCCCGAGCAGAATCGGCCGATGGAACCCGCCACGCTGACGACCGACCGCCTGATCCTGCGCACGGTCGGCCCGGACGACACCGAGGCCGTGTACGCGGCCGCCCAGGACCCCGACATCCAGCGCTGGACGTCGATCCCCTCGCCGTATCTCCCGGAACACGCCCAGGGCTTCACGGAACAGCTCGTCCCGGACGGATGGGCGAGCGGTTCGATGCTCACGTTCGGCGCCTTCCTCCCCGAAGGGGAGCTGGTGGGCATGCTCGGCCTCACGATGCGTTCCGTGAGCGCGGCCGAGATCGGCTTCTGGGGGACGAAGGAGCATCGCCGCAACGGCTATGTCACCGAGGCCGCCCGCGCGGTCTCCCGCTGGGCCTTCACCCGTCTGTCGGTCGACCGCGTGGAGTGGCGTGCGGAAGTCGGCAACAGGCCCTCACGCGCGGTGGCGGAACGCGTCGGTTTCGTGGTCGAGGGCGTCCTTCGCTCGGCGATCATCCACCAGGGCGTACGGCGGGACTGCTGGGTGGGTTCCCTGCTGCCGTCGGACCTGGGCCTGCCCTCGACGGCTCCGTATCTGCCCGCACCCGAACGGTCCGCTCCGCCCGGCCCGTGAGCGCAGGTCAGCCCCCGTTGATGCTCCTATTTCTCGTCAAGCGGCTTGGAGCCGGTTGCGGTAGGCGTGGGCGAGGTCGTCGTCTCGGCGGATCCCGCGTTCGAGGGTGGAGATGGTGGCCGGCCAGACTCCGAGGTGCTGGGCGGCAGCGGTGAGGGTGAGGTTCTTGGACTGACGCAGGAGTCGCAGGTCGGCGATGCCGGGGACGGCGACTGCGGTGGTCAGACAGCGGAACATCTCGCGGGCGATGGCCCGTTTCAGGAGCCGGATGATCTCTCTCTTCGTCCGGCCGGCGGCGGTCTGCCGTGCCACGTACTCGCGGGTGCGGGAGTCGCTGGACATGCGGACCAGAGCGACGCGGTAGAGGGCCGCGTTGGCGGCCCGGTCGCCGCCGCGTGAGAGGCGGTGACGGTTGCTCCGGCCGCTGGAGGCGGGGACCGGTGCGGCTCCGCAGAGAGCGGCGAAGGAAGCCTCGGTCCGCATGCGTTCGGGATTGCCTCCGGCGGTGACCAGCAGCTGGGCCGCGGTGTCGGGACCGACTCCGCGGGCAGCCCGCAGGCCGGGGTTGTGGACGCTCACCACGCTGTCCAGGGCCTTGACCAGGGCCTGGTGCTCGGCGGTCAGCTCCTTGACGCGTCGGGCGAGGCTCTTCAGCGCGGTGAGGACCGCGGTGTGGACCGCGTCACCGGCTGGACGCAGCCGGGCCAGGGCGTCGGTGCGGTCCGTTCCTTTGAGGCGGCCGTACTTGGCCCGGACGGTCTCGGGAGCGGTGATGAGGATGCTGCCGATCTGGTTCAGGGTGGCGGTGCGGGCCTTCACCGCGGAGCGGGCGGCGTTGTGCAGGGCGCGTATGCCGGCGACGGTGTCGTCCTTGGGGGCGCTGGAGGCCCGTCCGGACAGGGCGGCGCGGGCGGCGGCGTAGGCGTCGATGGGGTCGGACTTGCCGATGCGGCGGCGTTCGGCCCGGTCGGGCCGGTTGACCTCGACGACGTACTGCCCGTGTGAGATCGCGGAGCGGGTGAAGCCGGCTCCGTAGGAGGAGGTGCCTTCCACGCCCTCACGTGGCGGTGTGCGTTCAGGAAGGCCAGGGCCGCGGCGTATCCGGCGGCGGCGGCGGTGAACTCGGCATCCGCCAGGTGGCCGCCGCTGTCGCTGATGACCGCGACGTGGACGGTGTCGGCATGGGAGGGCCTTCCTTGCCGGAGGTGGGCACCGGCCGGGTGGCGCAGACAGGACATCGAAGGGGCTTCTGACCAAGCTCCTATCAGGTCATGTTCCGCCCGGCCGGAGCCATGAGAACAGATCCCGGCGGCCGGACAGACCAACAGGAAGACAGCCCAGCAGGACGTCAGTCAGTGCCCGAGCCACGGCCACCGGAACCTGAGTATCAGCATCAATGTCAGTGCCACCGCCTATCGTGCGGACCATGACGACCCCGCGCCCAGCCACCACCCTCTCCGCCACCGAGGCCCGCCGTATCGCCCTGCGCGCACAGGGCTTCCTCGGTGCCCCCGACCGCCGGGCGGGCGTCCGCGGCATCCTGCGGCACCTGGGCGCGGTCCAGCTCGACACCATCTCGGTCCTCGCCCGTTCCCACGAGCTCATCCCGTACGCCCGCCTGGGCGCCGTGGGCCGCAAGACCGTCGAGGCCGCCTACTGGGGCACCGGCGCCACCGGTGCGCCCACGGCGCAGCAGCCCCACGCCTTCGAGTACTGGTCGCACGCCGCGTGCATCCTCCCCATCGAGGAATGGCCCCACTTCGCCTTCCGCCGGCGCGCCTACCGCGACCGCCCGCACTGGAACCACGATCTGCCGGACGGCACCTACGACCAGGTCATCAAGCAGCTCCGTGCCGAAGGCCCTCTCACGGCCACCGAGTTGGGCGGCGCCAAGCGCACCAGCGAGTGGTGGGACTGGTCCGGTGCGAAGGTCGCGGTGGAGCGCGCCCTGATGCACGGCGAGGTGGTGTGCGTCGAGCGCCGCGGCTGGAAGCGTGTGTACGACCTCGCCGAGCGCGCCGTCCCGCAGACACTGCTGCACGACGATCTGGACGACACCGAGTGCCTGCGCCGCCTGGTGCGGCTGGCGGGCGAGTCCCTGGGCGTCGGCACGCGCGCGGACATAGCCGACTACCACCGTCTCAAGGGCGAACAGTTCGACGCGGTGATCGCCGACTCCGGTCTGGTCCCGGTCACGGTCGAGGGCTGGGACAAGCCGGCCTGGGCCGACCCCGCGGCCCTGGAAACGGCCCCGCGCGGCCGCCACCGCATCACGCTGCTGTCCCCCTTCGACTCCCTGATCTGGGAGCGGGCCCGCACGGAGCGCATCTTCGGCTTCACGCACCGCCTGGAGGCCTACGTCCCCAAGCCGAAGCGCGTGTACGGCTACTTCGCGATGCCGCTGCTGGCCGGTGGCCGACTGGTCGGCCGGGTGGACCCGGCTCGCGAGGGCCGCACCTTGGTGGCCAGGCAGGTCACCCTGGAGGGCCCGAAGGCGGTCCAGCCGGCGGCCCAGGCCCTGGTGGAGGCGGCGAGCTGGGTGGACTGCACGAACGTACGCGTGGAACGGGTGGACGCCCCCGGACTGCGCGAGCCGCTCACCCGGGAGCTCAGCCGCATCCTCGGCTGAGCGTCACCGGATCTCCGGGCGTCACCGGATCTCGAGGATCTTCTCCCGCATCGCGTAGACCACCGCCTCCATCCTGGAGTGCAGCTGCAGCTTCTCCAGGATGTTGCGGACGTGGTTCTTCACCGTGTTCTCGGAGATGAACAACTCCTTGGCGATGTCCCGGTTGTTCATCCCCGTGGCCACGAGCTTGAGGACCTCCAGCTCACGGTCCGTGAGCCGGGGGGCGGGCACCAGACGGCGTTCGTCCGTGCGCTGGATCATCGACTTGAACTCGGTGAGCAGCTTCGAGGCCATGGACGGGCTGATCTGCGACTGCCCGTCGGCGACCGCGCGAATGGCGGTGGCGACCTCGTCCGTCGAGATCTCCTTGAGGAGATACCCGGTCGCGCCGGCCTTGATCGCGTCGTAGAGATCGGCCTCTTCGTCGCTGATCGTCAGCATGATGATCTTGGCGCTGGGGGCGACCTCCTTGATGGAGGTGCACGCCTCGATCCCGCCCCGCTTGGGCATCCGCACGTCCATCAGCACGATGTCCGGCAGCAGGTCGGCGGCTTTGTCGACGGCCTCGGCGCCGTCGCCCGCCTCCCCGACCACCTGGATGTCCTCCTCGGCCGCGAGCACGATCTCCAGGCCCCGGCGGAAGAGCGCGTGGTCGTCCACGACAAGGACACGGATCGGTTCCTTGCGTGGAGAGCCCTCGTCCGGGCCCGGGCCGACGACGCCGTCGGCGTCCCGCATCGGTCCGAAGCTGTCCGCCATCGTTCCTCCCCCTGAGGCTGTGGCCTGTGGTCCTGTGCCATCGCCAACCCAAGGCAACGGCCCACCGGTTGGGCCGGTGCGGCCATGATTCCATGCCCGGACGACACTGAGGTGACAGAGCGGGGCGCGAAGAGGTCGCACACCGGTGCCCCTGGGGGCGCACACGCGCTCCAGGGGCACCTCTCAACTGTCAGCCTCGCGGCTCATCCGCCCAGCGTGCCGCCCGCCGCGGGAGCCTGCGCCTGGGTGACCATCGGGTCCGTGCTGAGGTGGATGACGCCGTAGTCGTAGGCGTGCCGTCGGTAGACGACACTCGGTTCCTTCGTCTCGGAGTCGACGAAGAGATAGAAGTCATGTCCGACCAGTTCCATTTCGTAGAGGGCCTGGTCGAGCGTCATCGGGGAGGCGACGTGGGTCTTCTCGCGAACGACGAGGGGGCCTTCGCCCTTCACCTCGAGCGAACCGATCTTCTTGGTGGGCACGCCGTCCGGCTCTTCCTCGTGGACCGTGGACCCGTTGCCGTTGAGCGTCGCCGCGCCCGGAACGTGGTCGGGAACCTCGGCCGCCGTGAGCCGGCGTGCGCCTCGGCGTGAGAAACGCTTGTCGTGCTGCTTGCGCAGCCGGGCGTCCAGTTTTTCCGCGGCCAGATCGAGTGCCGCGTACGGATCGCTGGCCGCTGCCTCCGCCCGGATCACCGGACCACGAGAGCGGAGCGTGATCTCCACTCGGTCGCAACGGTCGGCCTGACGGGGGTTGGGCTCCTTGGACACCTCGACGTCGAGGCTGATCACCTTGGCATCGAGCCTCTGGATCTTCTCCAGCTTCAGCTTCTCGGCCACGTGCTTGCGGAACCGCTCGGGCACCTCGGTCTTGCGGCCCTTGACGACGATGTCCACGCAGAACTCCGTTCCCGGATCACTCCGCTTCGGCGGCGGAGCATCTCCCTTTTGCACCAGGCTCCGGTGAGCCCCGGAACCTCCGGACTCGGTGACTCCCACCTCCTCCCCCGAGGGCAAGATCTCCACTCCACCGACGCGGGTGACAGTGAAAAACCCGCGACACGGCATTCGGTACGAGAGGGGTGGCCTGCGCCTTTCTCTCACAACCGAACATATCTCGCCCGGACGGATGTCGTCACCCTCTACCGCGGCGTACCTCCGTTCAGGTGAATTGACCCTCTCATTACCTGCAACGATGCAGGTTCGCAGTCAGTTCCGATTCATTTCGAAGGAATCCGGGGTTGCCGCGACCACGGCCGCGCAGATCTGGTCATGGGCACGGTCAACGCCCGCCCTTTCCGGCTCTTCCCGCATCGATCCTCTCGATCCCCCGATCGGTTCCCTCCGTCGCACCTGTTGCGTCCGTTGCATCCGCTGCATCCGTTGCATCCGTTGCACCCGTTCCTCAGTGCTTTCCCGAGTTGCCGCCGCATACACGAGCGGTTCCACGCCGATATACGCGGCCTCTGCCGCCCTCGCCGCCCGCACGGCACGCGCCGCCTCCGCAAGGGACGCGCCGGTCGTCATCAAGTCGTCGACGAGCACCACCGGCCCGCCGAAAAGCAGCCGGGCCCCGGCCGGAGCCACCGCCAGCGCGCCGGCGAGATTGTCCAGCCGCTGCCGGGAGTTGAGCCCCGACTGGTCGGCCACGGTCCGCCTCTGCCGCAGCACCGCGGCCACCCGGGCCGGTGTCCCGCTCCGCCGCAGCTCCCCCGCCGCCGCGAGCGCGATCCGCCGCGCCGGATCATGCCCGCGTGCCCGGACCGCCCCGCGCGAGGACGGCACCGGAACCAGCAGCACAGCGCCCCCACCCGGCGTGCGAGTCTCCGGCGGCCCCGTCCGCAGGCACCCGTCGGCCCTCGCCAGAGCCTCCCGTACGCCCACGCCCACAGCCCCCGCCAGAGCCGCTCCGAGGGGTGCCGCGAGCGCCAGCGCGCCCCGCTCCTTGTGCGCCAGCAGCACCGCCCGCACCGCGTCCGCGTACCGGGCGGCCGCGTGCACGACCGGCAGCCCGGGCGGCTGCGGCACCGGCCGCACCCGGCAGGGCGCGGCCCCGCTCAGCGCGTCACGGCACTCCGGGCAGAGCACCGTGCGCGGCCTCCCGCAGCCTCCGCACTCGGCCGGCAGCACCAGGTCGGTGAGGTCCTGCCACCACCCCCGCATGCCCACCACTGTGCCAAGGCCCGCCGGGACGGGCCACCCCTGTGGACAACTGCCTGTGGACAACCGGCCAGGGGTCGCCCCACGCCGCAGCTCACCCCCGTACGGCGCGCAACTCACCTCGACCGGACCGCAGCTCACCCCCGACCGGACCGCAGCTCACCCCGGATAGACCGGCGCCGTCCCCTTGGTGACCACCTGCTGCCACTGCGCCCCGGACGGCAGCCGGACGATGCCGTCCTCCGAGTACGCCACCAGCGGCACCTCGTCGCCCTCGGACGCGGCGATCTCGTTCACCCCGGTCAGGGCCGCGGGCGCGGGCGCGTCCGGCGTGGAGCCGTCGACCTGGACGTACCGCAGCTGTTCCACGCCACCTGGCTCGCGCCCGACCACCACGAGCCGGCTGTCACCGGCCCACGACATGGCCGTGACCTCTTCCAACCCCGGGGTGACGGAACGCAGTTGCTGGACCGAGACGGTCTGCCGCTCCCCGCTCCTCAGCTCGCGCTGGATCCGTCCGACGAGCAGGGACCCCTTGCCGTCCTTCTCCACGACGAGCGCGATCCGCACACCGTCGGCAGCGACCCGGACGGCTTTGATGCGTCCGTCGAGGCCGGAAGCCTTCACCTGCAGCGGCTCGCCCTTGCCCTGCTCCAGCAGGAGCAGCCGCGGGCTGTCGGGATTCCGGTCGGCCACCCACAGGTCGCCCTGCGAGTCCCAGCTGGGCGCGGTGAGCCGGTCGTTCTCCGTCTTGCCCTCGCTGACCAGCACGGGTTCACCGAGCGAACTGCCCGACACCATCGACGCGACGTACAACGCCTTGCCGTCCATGCCCACTCCGGCCGCGGTCTGCTCGTTGCGCGAGACCGCCCCCGAGCGCAGCGTCTTGTCGCCTTCGCCCAGCGGCCCCGGCACCGCGTCGGGCCGCGTGCCGTTGCTTTCGGCACCGATCCGCACGAGCCGGTGCTCACCGTCGACGAAGTACAGGTAGCTCGGCAGTTTCGCCGAGCCGCGCGCGGCGACGGTGACGGCCCGGTCGGTGAGCGAGCACAGCTGCGCCCCGTCCGCCCGCAGTTCCACCTCGTCCACCGCGGGAGTGACGGTCTGCAGGGTGAACAGAAGCTGGGCGGCCATCTCACTGCACTGGGCCGAACCGACCCGGGCAGCCTTGTCGTTCAACGGCACGGTGAGCTTGTTCTGGTCGTCGGGCGTCAGCGAGCTGACGCCCTTCCCCAGCGCCGTACCGGAGGGGAAGCTGGACCTGACCACCGGTCCGAGCCATTTCGTGGGCCCGTTGAGCACCGAGCGCACCACCTGCGTCACGGGGTCCACCATCCGGCGGACGTACACCGGATCGGCGACCGCCGCCGGTTCCGAGCCGGTCGCGCCCACCGTGTTCGCGGCGAAGTAGTACTTGTTGACGGACGCGTAGGTGCGCTGGAAGTCCGACTTGCCCATGACGACGCCCCGCGGCAGCGAGTCGATGCGCCACTGCTGGGTCTTCTTGTCCCGTGTGAGGTGCAACGACTGGCTGTAGAGGCCCGCGGCGGGCGTGTACGACTGCTGTGCGTCCACGGTGGCGACGCGGGTGCCGGTCAGCGCGTACGAGACGTCGTCGGCGTCCTCCTGGCCGCCGGACCGCGTCGCCTCGGCGTCGGGCCCGTCCTCGAGCACCGTGGTGGACCACTCCGGCGTCCATTTCTTGGCGGCAGAAGGGGTCAGATACTTGCGCGCGGTCTCGTAGTGCGGATCGTCACTGGTCAGCGCCTCCAGGAAACCCTGCACGATCTCCGGGGGCTGGGCGTCGTCCGCGGGCGGCACGGCGAAGACCCGCACCTGCGTGTCCTGGCGCGGTGTGGACTCGACGCCGCGCAGATCCCCGCTGTCGGGCATCGAGGCACATCCCGCCAGCAGTACGGCCCCGCAGGCGGCGTACGTCGCCGCGCGCACCGGTCCGCGCCGGGCGCCCCCCTCGCGGTCAGCGCCCACGAGATGCCTCCCCTTGCTTGTTCATGTCCCCCGGCCCGGCGTCCCCCCGCCTCGGGCTCTCCTTCCGCGGCGCGTCCTCGGCGGGCGGGTCGTCCTGGCGTCGGGTGCCGGAGACGGGCCGGGGCACGACCCGCGCGCCATTGCCGGGCAGCGCCGTGGGGTCGGCCGTGGGCGCCCCCACGGACGTCCGCGGTGCGATCGGGTCCCGCGGCGGCAGCGGCGGAACCTGGTCGCTCGGCTGCACCGGCACGGTGGCGGCCTTCTCCCCGCCCCCACGCGGCAGACCGGCGTCATTGAGCCCACGATTGCGCCGCGAGTCCTTGGGCTCCAGCGGTATCGGCGAGCCCCTCAGCGGCTCGTCGGCGGTCCGTGGCAGCGTCAGCCGGAACTGCGAGCCGCCGCCCGGTTCACCCCAGGCCTGCAGCCAGCCGCCGTGCAGCCGCGCGTCCTCCAGGGCAATGGACAGCCCGAGGCCCGTACCGCCGGTGGTACGCGCGCGTGCCGGGTCGGCCCGCCAGAAGCGGCTGAAGACGCGGGTCGCCTCGCCCGGCTTGAGCCCGACACCGTAGTCGCGCACCGCGACGGCGACCGCGCCGCCCGCCGCGGCAAGCTTGACGACGACGTCCTTGCCCTCGCCGTGCTCCACGGCGTTCACGACGAGGTTGCGCAGCACCCGCTCCACGCGCCGGGCGTCGGCCTCGGCGACCACGGGCTGCTGGTCGCCCACCACGCGTATGTGGGTGCCCTTGCGCTCGGCGAGTGGCTCGGCTCCGCTGACGACCCGCCGCACGACCTCCCTGAGGTCGATCGGCTCGGCCTCCAGCGCGGCCGCACCCGCGTCGAAGCGGCTGATCTCCAGCAGGTCCGCCAGCAGCGACTCGAACCGGTCCAGCTGGTCGGCGAGCAGCTCGGCCGACCGCGCGGTCACCGGGTCGAAGTCCTCCCGCGCCTCGTGGATGACGTCCGCGGCCATCCGCACGGTCGTCAGCGGGGTCCGCAGCTCGTGCGACACGTCGGAGACGAACCGCCGCTGCATCCGCGACAGGTCCTCCAGCTGCTGGATCTTCAGCTGAAGGTTCTGCGCCATCTTGTTGAAGGCCTCGCCGAGCCGCGCGATGTCGTCCTCACCGGTGACCTTCATACGTTCCTGCAGACGCCCGGCGGACAGCCGCTCGGCGATCCCGGCCGCCATCCGCACCGGGGTGACGACCTGCCGCACCACGAGCCATGCGATGGCCCCGAGGAGCACGACGACGAACAGACCCGCCGTCGCCAGCGTCCCCTTGACCAGGCTCAGCGACTTCTCCTCCTGGGTGAGCGGGAAGAGGTAGTAGAGCTGATACGGGTCGCCGTTCGGGTCATTGACCTGCTTGCCGACGACCAGGCCCGGCTGGGACTCCTTGTGGGCGTCGGCGTTGTAGAAGATGCGCGTGTAGCTCTGGGCCGCTGCCGTGCTTTTGTCGACCCGCTCCCGCAGGTCCTCGGGGACGCTGGCGGTGGGGTTCACGCGGCCCGAGGCACGCGGTCCGCGACCGCCGCCGCTGTCGTTGCCGACGGGCAGAGTCACCACGTCGAAGGCGCCCTGGCCGCCGCTGGAGAGGGACGCCACGAGGCTGCTCATCCACTCGATGACGTTCTGCGCGGGCCGGCCGTCCACCGTGGAACTGTCGTCACCGGTGCCGCTCGCCGCCTCGTCGGCCTTCTGCTTGGCCACCGCGAACCCGCCGGTCGCCTGGCTCTGCGAGGCCTTCACCTTGGCGTCCAGGAGCCCGTTGCGCACCTGCCCGATGACGACGAACCCGAGCAGCAGGACCACACCCAGCGACATCAGCAGCGTCGTGGCGACTACCTTGAGCTGGATGTTGCGCCGCCACAGCCGCATGACGGGCAGCAGCGGGCGTCGCACCCAGCGCATGAACAGGCGGAGGACCGGGCTGCCCTGGACTCCGCCCTGCAGCAGCCCTCCCTCGAAGAAGCGTGCCCAGCGGGAGCCCGCCGTCTTCCGGCCGACAGGCCGCCCCGTGTGAGCCCCGGTCCGCCCGGGCGACGAAGCGGCACTGTCTCCGGACATGTCAGCTGGGTCCTGCCTTGTATCCCACACCACGGACGGTCACCACGATCTCCGGCCGCTCCGGGTCCCTCTCGACCTTGGAACGCAGCCGCTGCACATGCACATTGACGAGACGCGTGTCCGCGGCGTGCCGGTAGCCCCACACCTGCTCGAGCAGGACCTCACGCGTGAACACCTGCCACGGCTTGCGTGCCAGCGCGACCAGCAGATCGAACTCCAGCGGCGTCAGCGCGATCGACTGCCCGTCCCGCTTCACGGAGTGACCGGCCACGTCGATCACGAGATCACCGATGGCAAGCTGCTCCGGCGCCGGCTCCTCCGACCTCCGCAGCCGCGCCCGGATCCTGGCGACGAGCTCCTTCGGCTTGAACGGCTTCACGATGTAGTCGTCGGCGCCCGACTCCAGGCCCACGACGACGTCGACGGTGTCGCTCTTGGCCGTGAGCATCACGATCGGCACACCCGACTCCGCCCTGATCAGGCGGCACACCTCGATGCCGTCCCGGCCGGGCAGCATCAGGTCGAGCAGCACGAGATCGGGCTTGGCCTCACGGAATGCTGCCAGCGCCTTGTCGCCGTCGGCTACGAAAGACGGCTCAAAACCTTCACCACGCAGCACGATGCCGAGCATCTCGGCCAGTGCGGTGTCGTCGTCGACGACAAGGACTCGTCCCTTCATAAACGACATCATCCCATTCTCATAACGGTGGCGAAGACGCAGGTGAGACACCTCACTGCCCCGTGACCATAGTCGTACGCGACCGTCACTGTCTGCCCCCGTCCGCTGACGTCGATGTCAGTGACGGATGCCGGCACGTCGACCGCCACCCGCCCCGCCATCCTTACCCACCGTGTACCCAGCTCCCATCCCGCCTCGGAGATCCGCAGTTGGGCGACCGCACTCGTGGGTGAGCGGGTCGTTGCCGTCGCCGTTGGATGTCACGGCCCCTCTGCCTGCGAATCGCCGCAGGTGGAGGGGCCATGTTCGCGAATCGGGCCGACCTCATCCCCCTAGCTGATCGTTACCTGGCTCGACCTGGCACACAGCTCTGTCAGAGCCTCAGCCGTCACGGGCGACACGACGCCCTCCTCGGTGACGATCGCCGTCACGAGCTCGGGCGGCGTCACGTCGAACGCCGGGTTGTACGCCTGGGTCCCCAGGGGTGCCACCGGAATCCCGCCTCCCGCTTCCGCTCCCGCCACCGGCACCTGCGGTGCTGTGACCTCCGTCACCTCATGACCGGGGCGCTGCTCGACCTCGATGGACGCCCCGTCCGGCGTGTCCGGGTCGATCGTCGTCACCGGCGCCACGACGATGAACGGCACATGGTGATACCGCGCGAGCACGGCGAGCGGATAGCTCCCCACCTTGTTCGCCACCGAACCGTCGGCGGCGATGCGGTCCGCCCCGATCAGCACCGCATCCACCTCCCCCGCCGAGAACAGGGAGCCCGCCGCGCCGTCGGTGAGCAAGGTGTACGCCATCCCGTTGCGCGCCGCCTCGTACGCCGTCAGGCGAGCGCCTTGCAGCAGCGGACGCGTTTCGTCGACCCACAGCCGCCGCAGCTGGCCGACCCGGTGCGCGGTGAGCGCCACGGCGAACGCCGTCCCCTCGCCGCCCGACACCAGCGACCCGGTGTTGCAGTGCGTGAGAATCCGGTGCCCGCCCCCGGGCAGCAACTCCTCCAGCAGCGCCATCCCGTGCTCGGCCATCCGGGCGCTGGCCTCGGCGTCCTCCTGATGCAGCGCCCGTGCCGCGGCGAGCGCCGCCTCGGCGGCCCGGCCGGCGTCACCACTCTTGGCGAGCTCGGCCAGATACGCGGACCGGGCCCTGCGCACACCGACAGCGAGATTCACCGCGGTGGGCCGGGCTCCTGCCAGCGCAGTCGCGGCCTCGTCCACGTCGAAGCCGCGCGCGGCGGCGAGCGCGACACCATACGCCCCGGCGATACCGAGCAGCGGTGCCCCGCGCACGGCGAGCGAACGGATCGCCTCCACCAGCGCGGGCGCGTCCGTACAGACCAGCTCGACCTCCTCCGCCGGCAGCCTCGTCTGGTCGAGAAGGACCAGTACGGGCCCTTCGGGTGGCTCGTCCCAGCGGATCGCCGGAATCCCGCTCGGCCGTTTGTCCTCACCGCTTTGCACGTACTGATCAGCCATGCGATCAGTCTGCCCCTTCTGCGGCGGACAATTGAAGGTGTGCAGCCCATACCGCGGCCGGTCACCCGACGACCACCCCATGGCACGATGGCTGCCAACCTGCCGCCGCGACCGCGGACGGGCACCGTGAAGGAGCGACGATGAAAGACACTCCGGGCTGGGCCTCGCCCGGATCCGCCCCGTCGGACGGGCAGGAACCCGGCGCGTCCCGCCCTGCCGACCAGCCGGGGGCCGCACAGCCCGCGGACCAACCCGGCCACAGCCCGCAGGACGCGCCCTCCCAGGGCCCGGGCTCGCAGTGGTCCAAGGAGCAGCCGCCCCCTGGCCAGTGGTCCGCCCCCACCGGCCCGACAGGCCATGGACAGACGGCTCCGCCACCCCCGCCGCCCGGCCCGGGCTGGGGTGCCCAGCCCCCTGCCGGCCCCGGCGGCTACGGGGGCTACGGTCCTCCCCCCGGCTCCGGCGGCTTCGGAGCCCCCGGTGCATACGGCGCCTGGGGAACCGGCTGGGGTGGCCCCCCGCCGGCGGCCAAGCCCGGCGTCATCCCGCTGCGTCCGCTCGGCGTCGGCGAGATCCTCGACGGTGCCGTCTCCACCATGCGCACCTACTGGCGCACGGTCCTCGGCATCTCGCTGACCGTCGCGGTCCTCACGGAGATCGTCGCCATCCTCGTCCAGGGCTTCGCCCTGAACGACACTGCCGGCGCCGACGCGTTCAACGACCCGAGCGCCACCCTCAGCGAACTCACCCGTGCCATGGGCGACGCCTTCCTCGGCTCCGGTGTCATCTTCCTGATCTCCCTGGTCGGCACGATCACGGCAACGGCCCTGCTCACGACCGTCACCAGCCGTGCGGTGCTCGGCAAGCCGGTGACCATCGGTGAGGCCTGGCGCGACGCCCGCCCGCAGGTGCTGAAGCTGTTCGGCCTGATCTTCCTCCTGCTGCTGATCACCTTCGGCGTGGTCCTCGTGGGCACGCTGCCCGGCATCCTCGTGGCCGTCGGGGGCAACTCCGAGGCAGGCGCCGCCCTCGCCATCCTGGGCGGCCTCGGCGCCGGTGTGGTCGCCGTGTGGCTGATGGTCCGCTTCTCCCTCGCCTCGCCCGCGCTGATGCTGGAGAAGCAGGGCATCGTGAAATCGATGAGCCGCTCCGCGAAACTCGTGCGCGGCTCCTGGTGGCGGATCTTCGGCATCCAGCTGCTCGCCATGATCATCGCGAACATCGTCGCGATGATCGTCGTCATCCCGTTCACCCTCTTCGCCGCCGCACTGAACGGGGGTTTCACCGTCTTCCTCAACGGCGGCGGCGACCTCGGCTGGTCGTTCCTGATCGTCAGCGGGATCGGATCGGTGATCGGCTCCATGATCACGTTCCCGATCACGGCAGGCGTCACCGTGCTCCTCTACATCGATCGGCGCATCCGCCGCGAGGCCCTCGATCTCGATCTGGCCCGCGCGGCCGGTGTCCAGGGCTACGGCACCGCCACCACGGGGAGCTGATGCGGTGAGTCTCGCGGGGGGAGTTCTCACAGCGGCACCGGCGGCTCTTCCACGCGCCGCCGACACAGCCGTACGGGCCTTGCTGCGTGCCGGCGACGCATCCGTGCTGTCGCTGGCGCACTCCGGGGACGAACCACCGGTGACCATCCCTCGTGATCCCGCGCGGGAGGCAGCCCGGCGTGAGCTGTCCAAGCGCATGTACCACGAGAACGACCCCAACCCGTTGCAGCGCGCCCTGGACGCCTTCTGGGAATGGGTCGACAAGCTGTTCAACAGTGCAGCAGCCGCGACTCCCGGAGGCACGGTCGGCCTCGTCGTCGTCATCCTGGCCGTCCTCGCGGTCCTCGGAGCCCTCTGGTGGCGCCTCGGGACCCCCGGCCGCCAACCCACCTCCTCGGCGGCCCTGTTCGACGATCGCCCCCGCAGCGCCGCCGGGCACCGAGCCGCCGCCGAGGCGCACGCCGCCCAGGGCCACTGGAACCAGGCCCTCCAGGAACGCATGCGCGCCATCGTCCGCTCCCTGGAGGAGCGCGCCCTTCTCGACGGCCGCCCCGGCCGCACCGCCGACGAGGCGGCCGCCGAAGCGGGCCGCGCCCTCCCCTCGCACGCGGACCGACTGCCCACCGCGGCCCGGGAGTTCGACGACGTGACATACGGCGGCCGGACGGCGACCGAGCAGTCGTACCACCGCATCGCCGAACTCGACCGCGACCTGGAGCGCACCAAGCCGGCGCTCGCGAGCAGCAGCAGCACCAACAGCAGCGACGGCAGCCATAACGCGGTCCCCAACACCCGCCGGGGAGCCGCCGAATGACCCCTGAGGCCACGCTCCCGTCCACCTCGGCCTCGCCCACCGCCCGCCAGGTGTGGTCCCGCTCGCGCGGCATCCTGCTCGCCGCCGTACTGCTCCTGGTGGGGGCGGTCGCCATCGCCGTGATCCGCTCCGATGCCCGACATGGCAGTCTCGACCCGCGCTCGGCCGACCCCTCCGGCAGCCGCGCCGCCGCCGAACTCCTCGCCGACCGCGGTGTGTCCACCCGCGTGGTGACCACTCTGGACGAGGCACGAGCCGCGGCCGGCCCGGACACCACCCTCCTCGTCGCTGTGCCCGACCTGTTGACGCACCGTCAACAGAGCCAACTGCACGGGGCAGTCGCCGGCTCCGGAGGCCGTACCGTCCTCGTCGCACCAGGCAGCTGGTCCGTCGAACGGCTCGCCCCCGGCGTCGTCGCCGACCCTGCCACCAGCCTCGACTCGACGCTCTCCCCCGACTGCACTCTGCCCGCCGCCCAGCGCGCGGGAAGGGCCGACACGGGCGGCATCCGCTACACCGCGACGCGCCCCGACGCCGACGAGTGCTACCCCAGCGAGCGCCTGGCCACCCTGGTCCGGGTTCCGGACGCGTCCGGGAACGGTGACACCGTTCTGTTCGGCGCGCCCGACATCCTCTACAACGATCGTCTCGACGAGCAGGGCAATGCCTCGCTCGCGCTCCAACTCCTCGGCTCCCGCGCCCATCTGGTCTGGTACCTCCCCTCGCTGTCCGACGCCACGACCCCCGACCCCGAAGACGAACGCGGCCTCTTCGACCTGCTCCCCTCGGGCTGGCTCTGGGGCACGCTGCAACTCTTCATCGCGGCAGCCCTGGCCGCCATGTGGCGGGCACGCCGACTCGGCCCCCTCGTGCCCGAAAAACTCCCCGTGGCGATCCGCGCCTCCGAAACCGTGGAAGGCCGAGCCCGCCTCTACCGCAAGGCCAACTCCCGTGACCGCGCTGCCGCCGCTCTTCGCTCCACCACCCGCACCCGCCTCGCCCCCCTCGTAGGCGTCCCCGTCGCCCAGGCGCACGCGCCCGAGGCACTGCTCCCCGCGCTGTCCGCCCACCTCCACGGCGACGGACAGGCCCTGCACTCCCTCCTCTTCGGCCCGCCGCCCGGCGACGACGCGGCCCTCATCGCCCTCGCCGACCAACTCGACGCCCTCGAAAGAGAGGTACGCCGTCCATGATGGACCCGACCACTGACAACGCCGGGTACACCGGGGATCCGGGCACCGCCCGGGCCTCCCTGGAGGCCCTGCGCGCCGAGATCGCCAAAGCCGTGGTCGGCCAGGACCCCGCCGTGACCGGCCTCGTCGTCGCCCTCCTCTGCCGCGGACACGTTCTACTTGAAGGAGTCCCCGGAGTCGCCAAAACGTTGCTCGTCCGCGCGCTCGCCTCCGCCCTCGAACTCGACACCAAGCGCGTTCAGTTCACCCCGGACCTGATGCCCAGCGATGTGACCGGCTCCCTGGTCTATGACACCCGCACCGCGCAGTTCTCCTTCCAGCCCGGCCCGGTCTTCACCAACCTCCTGCTCGCCGACGAAATCAACCGCACGCCGCCGAAGACGCAGTCGTCCCTCCTGGAAGCAATGGAGGAACGCCAGGTCACGGTCGATGGCACCCCGCGTCCGCTGCCCGAACCCTTCCTGGTGGCCGCGACCCAGAACCCGGTCGAGTACGAGGGGACGTATCCCCTGCCCGAGGCCCAGCTGGACCGCTTTCTCCTCAAGCTCACCATCCCGCTGCCGTCCCGCCAGGACGAGATCAACGTCCTCACCCGCCATGCAGAGGGCTTCAACCCGCGCGACCTGCGCGCTGCGGGCGTGCGCCCCGTAGCCAGCCGGGGCGATCTGGAAGCCGCGCGCGCCGCCGTCGCCAAGACGGCCGTCTCCCCGGAGATCACGGCCTACGTGGTCGACATCTGCCGGGCCACCCGCGAGTCCCCGTCCCTCACCCTCGGCGTGTCACCCCGTGGCGCCACAGCCCTCCTCGCCACGTCCCGCGCCTGGGCCTGGCTGACGGGCCGCGACTACGTCATCCCCGACGACGTCAAGGCACTGGCGCTCCCCACCCTCCGCCACCGCGTACAACTCCGCCCGGAGGCCGAAATGGAGGGCGTGACGGCCGACTCCGTCATCAGCGCTATCCTCGCCCACGTCCCCGTCCCCCGCTGATGGCTCTCACCGGACGCGCCGCGCTCCTCGCGGCCCTCGGCTCCGTCCCCGTCGGCATCTGGGATCCCAGTTGGACGGGCATCCTGGCCGTCAACGCACCCCTGGCCGTGGCCTGCGTCTGCGACTTCGCCCTGGCAGCACCCGTGCGACGCCTGGGCCTGACCCGCTCCGGCGACACCTCCGCACGCCTCGGCGACACCGCCGACGTCACCCTGACGGTCACCAACCCGTCCCGCCGCACGCTCAAAGCGCAGCTCCGCGACGCCTGGCCGCCCAGCAGCTGGCAGCCCGGCACCGAAGTACAGGCCTCCCGCCACAGGCTCACGGTCCCCGCCGGCGAACGCCGACGCGTCACGACCCGTCTGCGCCCCACCCGCCGCGGCGACCGCCAGGCCGACCGCGTGACGATCCGCTCGTACGGCCCCCTCGGGCTCTTCACGCGCCAGGGCACCCACAAGGTCCCGTGGACGGTCCGCGTTCTACCCCCCTTCACCAGCCGCAAGCATCTCCCGTCGAAACTCGCCCGCCTGCGCGAACTCGACGGTCGCACCAGCGTCCTCACCCGCGGCGAGGGCACAGAGTTCGACAGCCTGCGTGAATACGTCCCCGGTGACGACACCCGCTCCATCGACTGGCGAGCCACGGCCCGTCAGTCGGCGGTTGCCGTACGCACCTGGCGTCCCGAGCGCGACCGCCACATCCTCGTGGTCCTGGACACCGGCCGCACGTCCGCAGGCCGCGTGGGCGACATCCCCCGCCTCGACGCCTCCCTGGACGCCGCGCTGCTGCTGGCCGCGCTGGCATCCCGGGCCGGCGACCGCGTGGACCTGCTCGCCTACGACCGCCGAGTCCGCGCGATCGTCCAGGGCCGCACGGCACGCGACGTACTCCCGTCCCTGGTCAACGCAATGGCCACCCTCGAACCCGAACTCGTCGAAACCGACGCACGTGGCCTCACGGCTACGGCACTCCGGACGGCCCCCCGACGCTCCCTGATCGTCCTGCTCACCACACTCGACGCGGCTCCGGTGGAAGAGGGCCTGCTGCCCGTCCTTCCTCAGCTCACCCAACGGCACACTGTGCTGCTGGCATCCGTCTCAGACCCCCATGTCTCCCGCATGGCGGCGTCCCGCGGAAACACGGAGGCGGTGTACGAGGCCGCTGCCGCCGCCCAGGCCCAGAGCGAACGCCATCGCACGGCAGAGCAACTACGCCGTCACGGAGTCACAGTTGTCGACGCAACACCGGATGAGCTGGCGCCGGCACTGGCCGACGCGTATCTGGCCCTCAAGACGGCCGGGCGTTTGTGAGGGAAAGGGGAGCTCAGAAAGGCCCAATCCCCTGGCCCGTATAACGAGCCCGGAACGCAGAAAACCCCGCACCGGAAAGGTGCGGGGTTTTCCCAAAGGTTGTTCGGCGGCGTCCTACTCTCCCACAGGGTCCCCCCTGCAGTACCATCGGCGCTGTAAGGCTTAGCTTCCGGGTTCGGAATGTAACCGGGCGTTTCCCTCACGCTATAACCACCGAAACACTATG
>NZ_VZRB01000029.1 GCF_008806595.1 Streptomyces luteolifulvus
GCCGGTGCACATCGATCCCTACGTAAGCCGACATCGCGGGCCTCCAGACCCCGACTCGGCTCCCCCAGAACGATTGTTCCCTGAACGAGCCGGGAGGGGGAGCCCCCGCCCTCATAGGGTCAGGTCAACGGGCATTTTCCTGGTTTCCTCGCGAGGTCGCGCCCTATCGCGACACCTCTCTGCACGGGCACGTATCCGCGGGTGATACCCCGTCTCACCAGGTCTTGGTCGTCTCATCGCGCAGCCGCAGGTTCGCGCCCCGGGTGCATGTCGCGAATCACGGAAACTTCACTGTCCGTTACAACTTGCGCGGGTCTCTCGGCTTCCGCTGCCCGGCAAGCTCGGTCAGGACGGCCGCTGTTGGCCATCACGTCGTTCCGCGACCACGGGTAGGTAGCCCCTCGCGAAGAAGTCGCCCCTTGGCGTGCCTAACCTGACCTGTCTCACGGATACGTTGGTGGCCATGGGCAAGCAGCTGAGCGAGGCACAGCTCGACGAACTGGTCGCACAGGCCACCGTGGATGCCTACGACGACGAGGAGCAGCTCACCGGCCTGTTCACGATGATCGCCGAGCATCTCGCCGTCCCGTTCGAGACGGTCGTTCTCGGGGTGAAGGTCACCGTGAAGAAGGTGGACCTGCTGCCGGGCAGTCGGATCGTGGCGGTCTGCACACGCGACAGGCATCGGCAGGCGATCGGCATCCTCGACCTTCCGCTGCCTGATCCGGCACCCGAGGGAGCCGAGTGGATCGAGGCGTACCGGCGCTGGGGACCGTAAAGGGCCGTCTGGGTCAGCGACCTCCCGGTGACGCGGGCCGGTAGCCGTGCTCCGCGAGCCAGGCCCGGGCCCGGCCCAACTGCCGTTCCGCCGAGAACAACCAGTACCGCTGCAGCTGCGCAGGTGAGGTGGCCAGCATGTCCTTGAAGCGGTGGAAAGCCCCCTGCCCCTGGATCGCGATGCCGAGGAACTTGGCCAGGTCCTGGTCATCGATGGTGACGATGAAGTCCTCCATGTCACGGTAGGCGTCACGCGAACCCGCGCCCGGAACGTGCAGCCAGCGCTCGTCCTCCGATTCGTCCTCGGACCACGGCAGTTCGTCGTCCCCGACAGCGGGGCGGCACTCGCCGGTGTTCAGGTGGATACGACCACCGCTCCAGGCAGGATCGCCTTCCAGCAGGCCGGACAACTCCTCCAGATCCACCGGCAGCGGTCGCAGCGCGGAGGCCACGGAGCCGACCGCGGTGTCGAGCTGTCCGACGAGCACCTCATCGCCGGGCCAGTCCCGCTCGCGCAGAGCGGCCGCACACCGGGCCGCCGTCTCCCCGGCACCGGGCACGCCCCGCGATGCGGCCACGCTGAGCGCGTCGCCGCACTGCTGCAGCACATCACCGAGGTCCTGCATGCGCAGCACGGCGAGCAGGGACGCGCCGTCCTCGGTACGGCAGGCGGCACGGAGCGCCTTGAGCGCGTGCTCGGTCCAGGCCTCGGTCATGTCCGCGAGGCTACGCCGACGGGTATGCCGCAAGCCATCGGCTGCTGTCAGTATGCGGTGGTGGCCATGGAGAGCAATGCCGGGAAGCCCTCCGGCAGGCGGCGACCGCCGGTGTTCGGCCCGGAGCCCTGGCCGCATGCGGCGCCGTCCGGCCGGTGGACGTACTGGGACGTGTGGTTCGCCGTCGTGTGCGTGGTGGACTGCGGGAGCGACTGGGATGAGTTCGATGCGCACCTGACGCGGGAGCGGTCCGGCGGGATGATGCACGGGACGTTTCTGGAACCGCTGTGGAGCCACCTCCTGGACCTGCGTGAGCGCCTCACGGCGGCTCGGCTGGGCGCGGCCGAGCTGGCCGACGAGGCGGTGCGCGACCCGAAGGTCGTCGCGCGGGCCCGCGCCAAGGTATGGAGGCAGCCGTTGGAGGGGCGGGCGAAGACGGAGGCCATGTGCAGCACTCCCGGTCGGCGACTGTCCGAGCGGGCCCTGACCGGGGCATGGCCAAGTTTTCCCGTCTCGCCTCAGGGGCCGTACGAGACGCTTGTCCAAGGGGTGGATCTGGACCGGCACCATGGCCAGTGGGCGACCATGGCACTGGCTGAGGTGCTCGTCGAAACCACCATCGGCCAGATCGAGGCGGCAGGCGGCGATCCGGCGCGGCTGCTGGCCGTCCGGCGGGCCGCGCTGACGTGCGGGGTGCGGGCGCTGCGCGTGTGCGACGACTCGTGCGGCACCCTGGGCGAGTGGCTGCGCCACGCGGTGGCCGAGTACACCGCCGTTCCGTGGCGGCAGGTGTCGATCCCCGCCGCGGTGTTCTGGCGGGACTTCCTCGAAGTCCTCGGTGAGACCGGCGACTTCGGCGGGACCTTCCGGCAGGAGACCCAGGTGTTCCTGCACGCCGGGGTCCAGAGCGATCTGGAACTTGTGGATGATCTGGTCGCGGAGTTGCACCGCGAGTACGCCGCGGCTCGCTGGGACTTCCGCGCCCTTGAGATCCTCGGCCGGCGCGCCTACGCCCAGGTCGCGGCCGGAGCGGTGGACCGGTTCGCCGCCACCGCGGCCCTGCTCGGCTCAGAGGACTGGCAGCCCTTGGACGCCATGGTCGCCTGCGCCCTGCGGCGCGGTGATGCCACGACCGCGTGTGCCGTGCTCCGGGCTGCGGACCGCCCGGGGTTGCATCAGGACTGGGTCCGGCGCCGGGCCCTCGAAGTCGAACAAGAAGGACATACATGATGCACACCGGCAACACGGGAGACGTTCGGGATCACCTGCTGGGCTGGCTGCTGCCGGACGGCGACCCGGCCGGCTCGTTCGCCCAGCAGGATGTAGAACGGTTCTGCTGGTACGAACTGCCGGTCAAGTGGGCTGCCGAGCCCGCCGAGTACCCGCACATTCTCGCCGCCCTGGCCGAGCTTCTCAACGACGCGGACCGGCCCCGCGCCGCCGCGGTCTGTACGTCAGCGGCCACCCTCGCGATCCTCGACGCGTGGCAGCGCACGTCCGAAGAGGGTCGGGCCGCCTTCCGGCAAGCGGTGGACGCCTCCCCGGTGACCCCGCCGGACACCGCACTGCTCGCCTGGGGGCCGGTGATGGGCATCGACGAAGCCGTCGCCCGCAGCAACGCGTCCCGGATGCTGGAACAGGCACTGGACGACAGTGTGCTCGTGCCGAGCGCCCGCGGATACGCCACCGCCCGCACCTTGCACCTGGAACGCTGGCTCACGACCCCGCACCCCGCCCATGACGGCCAGGCCCCGCTGGACGCGATCCACAGCGAACGCCGCTGCGCGTGGGCGGAAGCCCCGCCCGCCGCCCGCCGCCGTCTGCGCAGCCGACTGGCCAACCTGCTCGCCACCGCGCCCGAAGTACACGACAACGCGGCCGAACCCCTGCGCTGGCTGCTGGAGTCGGCCGGCGACGGCGTGGCACTGACCCAGGCCGGCTACCTGCCCCGCGCCCTGGTCGTCGAGGCCGCCGACCGCTACGACTGGTACCTGCCTGGCATGGTGCCGCGCACCGAGACCGTGACCATCCTCATGGAGGACACCGTCTTCCGCGTCCTGGACGGCGACGTCGAACTGTCCACCCACGCCCGCACCAGCGACAAACCGATCAGGCAGTTCAAGGCGGTCGCACGCACGAGGGAGTAGCGACTGTCCAGCATCTACCGGTGACGTCCAGCGTCTTCTGGGACCAAACTGTCCAAGATCTCGCGGGACCTCACACTCTGGGGAGAACGAACTGGCCGTTGACAACATGGTTTGCCGCCCTGTCAGGGTGTCACGAAGAGGTCGATTTCAGGCGGCGTGCCGGGAACGAGTTCGTACTTCGCAAAGTCGGTGACACCTTCCTCGCGAAGTACCTCCTCATCGAGGAAAAAGTTGCCGGTGCATTCGGCGCTCGGACGGGTGAGGATGGCGTGCGCTGCATCGGCCATGATGCCGGTCGAACGGCAGCCCGCTCGGTCGAGACCGAAGATCGCGGATGCGGCTGTGTAGATCATGGTCCTGGGCCACAGCGCGTTGACGGCCACGTTGCTGGCTCGTAGTTCTTCCGCCAAACCGAGCACCGTCATGCTCATTGCGAACTTGGACATGGTGTAAGCGCTTCGGCCGGCGAACCAGCCGGGGTGCAGATCGATCGGCGGCGACATGGTCAGGATGTGTCCGTTCTCGGAACGTTCGAGGTATGGGATGCACGCCTGCGACGCGGCGAACGTTCCTCGCACATTGATGTCGAACATCAAATCGAAACGCTTGAGTGGCGTTTCCGCGGTCTTTGCAAGAAACACCGCACTTGCGTTGTTCACCAGCACATCGATACCACCGAAGTGGTGGGCGGCCGATGCCACGGCCTCCGCGACCTGATCCTCTTCGCGTACATCGAGAGCCAGAGGGAGTGCACGCCCGCCTGCCGCCTCGATCTCGGCCGCGACGGTGTGGATGGTCCCCGGGAGCTTTGGGTGTGGTTCGGCTGTCTTGGCTGCGATAACGACGTTGGCTCCCTCGGCGGCAGCCCGGAGCGCAATGGCACGGCCGATGCCACGGCTGCCGCCGGTGATGAAGAGCGTCTTGTCCTTCATGGCGGTCATGCGCCTCTCCGATGCAGGTCGTCCGGCTGGGGTGGCGGGCCGGTGCGGCTGAGATAGTGGTCGCGAAGCGCGAACTTCTGAATCTTCCCGGACGCTGTCTGCGGGAAGTCGGCGACGAATTCCCAGACCTGCGGGATCTTGTAGCTGGCGATCCGCCCCGTGCAGTGGCTGATCAGGGCCTCCTGCGTGAGGGGTGCACCGGGTCGGGCCTGGACGAATGCAGCGACAATTTCTCCCCACTCGTGATGCGGCAGGCCTACGACCGACACGTTGGCGACCGATTCGTGGGTGAAAAGGAGATCCTCGATCTCGCGGGGATAGATGTTCTCGCCACCGCGGATGATCATGTCCTTGACCCGGCCCGTGATACGCACGTATCCCGCCGCGTCCATGCTTCCCAGGTCGCCGGTGCGGAGCCAGCCGTCCTTGTCGATGGCCGTGGCGGTAGCCTCCGGGTTCTCGAAGTAGCCGCTCATTACGCAGATGCTCCGCGTGCAGATTTCGCCCAGTTCACCGATGGGCAGCGGCTCGCCGGTGCCCTGGGGGGCGATCTTCACTTCTACCTGCGGCAGGGGCCGTCCGACCGTCTCCATCCACTGCGGATGCATGTCACTCGGGACGGTGTGGGTGATGTAGGGCGCCGCTTCCGTCTGTCCGTAGCCGATCCCGACGTCGACGCCGAAGTCGCGCCGGGCCCGACGGATGAGCTCGACCGGCACAGGAGCGCCGCCCAATGTTGCGAGCCTCCACGAACTGAGGTCACGCGCTGACGCGCGCTGAGCGTCCAACATCCGGATGAGCATGGTGGGCACTGACAGCAGAATCGTCCCGCGGTGGCGCTCGAACAGATCCAGCATCAGATCGGCGTCGAACCTGCCCGGCAACACGTGGACACCGCCGGTCTGCAGTGCGCCCAGGGTGACGAGCCCACAGCCAGCCGTGTGGAACAGCGGCATGGGATTGACCCATACGTCTTCCGGTGTCGCCCCGATCGTCTCTGCATACAGGCGACCGTTCACGGCAAGGGCTCGGTGGGAGAGCATGGCGCCCTTGGGAAAGCCGGTAGTCCCCGAGGTGTACTGGATCTGGGCGGGGTCAGTGAAACCGACGTGTGGCAGGTGGAGGGTGCCGGCTGAAGAGGAGGACAGGAAGTCGTCCCACTGCTCCAGAGACTGGACGAGTCGAAGCTCGGGCAGCTCTTCGGACACGGTCCGTGCCATGGCCAGCAGATCGCGTGAGTGGACCTGCGGTTGGACGAAGATTCCATGTGCCCGTGACTGCCGGAGGACGAATTCAAGTTCAGCAGAACGATAGGCCGGGTTGACGGTCACGAGAGTGATGCCCGCCAGCGCCGCTCCGAGCTCCAGGCATACCCATTCCGGGGAGTTGGCTGACCAGACAGCAATCCGTTCGCCGGGGCGGAAATGGGCCAGCAGAGCACTCGCTACCGCCTCCGAGTCACGAAGGAGCTCAGCGTAGGACCAGGTGCGTGCGTCACATCCGACGATGCCCTCCACCAGTGCGGTCCGAGAAGGCCAACGGGCAGCGGCCTTCCGAAGGGCGTCACCGATTGTGTAGTCGCAGTCGGAGATTGTGGTCGTGGCAGGCCAGTGCGACGCTCTCGTTTCGTAGTCTCTTGACGACACCTCTTCGTCATCCCTTCGGATGGTTGGGCATTGCGGGCACGCCTTGGTCGGCCTTGGGTCGCCGGTTGATCCGGTCTGTATTTCCGTCCCAGGCGCGCACTGGGGGATACGAATGCGGATCGACCACTACGTCCAACACAGTCACCATGGTGGATGCCAGAGCATCTTTGAGTGCAGGCTCCAGCTGATCGGGGCTGGTGATGCGGGCTCCGGCGGCCCCGACCGCCTCCGCCATCGCTGCGTGATCCACCGGCTTGAAATCGATGCCGGTGGTCGTCTGCCCGAAGGCGGCCATCTCTGCGTGCGCCTGAGCGGCGAGGAGCTGGTTGTTGAGCACAATCACGGTCACAGGGAGGTCCTCACGGATGGCTGTCTCCAGTTCGGACCACACATGGGCGAACCCGCCGTCGCCGACGACGGCGACCACGCGGGCGTCGGGAGTTGCCAGCTTCACTCCCAACCCCAGAGGTAGACCCCACCCCAGCCCTGCCAGACCACGGGGCAGTATGAACCGCTGGCCGGCCCGCTTGGCCGTGAGGTAGCTCGCTACCCAGAACGAGGAGTAGCTGGCGTCCGCGACGACGATGTCGTCGGGGACGAGCAACGCATCCAGCTCCCGCAGAAGCCTCTCGGGAGCGATGGGATGATTGTCGAAGGGCACCGCCGCCTCGATCTCATCAGCGCGGCGCTGACGTCCCTCGGAGATGCGCTCGCGAAGAGATTCTGCTGCGAGCTGCCGCCTCGTGAGGTCGCATGCCTCCAGTGCGTCAGCGAGATCACCAAGAGCCGATCTTGCGTCGCCGACAAGCCGCAACGCTTCGTAATTGCGGCCGACTTCCAGCGGATCCATGTCGATGTGGATGTACTTTGCGCTGGGCGAGGTGAGGGTCCATCCCTCCGTCCCGTTCTCGTTGGTCCGTGTCCCGACCAGTAGGACGACGTCGGCCTCCTGGATGAGGGACAGATGGTGGTGGGCCGGGCCCCTTTGGCCCGTTACATTCGCTGCCACGCCCAACGACAGCGCGTCCAGCTCACTCACCGCCCCCTTCCCCATGTTCGTCGTCACGACGGGCAGGTGCGCAACGCGTTGGAGTGCGGTCAGTTCCCTTACCGCACCAGAAAGGTGCACTCCGCCACCTGCGACCACCAAGGGTGAGCGAGCCTGAGCGATGAGGCGAGCCGCCTCCGCAACTGCAGTGGCCTCGGGCCGCGGCCGGTCGAGTGGAAACCCTCCCAGGTCGCGCTGGCGCGTGAAACGGGCTGTTGCTGCCGGCGCCTGCAGGACGTCTCTCGGGAGCAGTAGCACGACGGGGCCTGGCCGACCACTGCTGGCGACCGTCATGGCCATGTCCACGTTGTCTTCGACTCTCGAGGGGTCGTCGACTCGGCGCGTCCACTTCGAAACCCCGGCGAAGAGGGCGAAGTGATCCAGTTCTTGGAAGGCGTTACGGTCCCGCGCCGACGCCGGTACCTCCTGCACCAGAACCAGCATCGGGATTGACGCCTTCAGGGCTTCCGCCATGGGCGGCACCATGAGCGTGGCGGCCGGACCGTTCTGGGCAGCGACAACAGCGATCCGATTGCTGATCCGGGCGAAGCCGTCAGCCATCACGCCTGCGGCGTTCTCGGTGCGGTACAGGATCTGGCGGATCCCTATCCGCTCGGCAGCCAGCATGAAAGCCGTTGGGTTGCTCTGGCCAAAGATCGATGTCACACCATGCCGGGCAAGGGCCTTGGCGAGTACGTCAGCAACGGTGTCACTCATGAGCTTCCTCCTCGTTATGCGCCCGACCATTTCATACTATGAAATCTATGTCAACTATTGAAAACACGGAACTCGAGGGTTGAGGGGTCCGACCTCGGCAGCGCAGGGGCACACATCAGCTGCCGCGCGTGCGCAGACGACGTCGGCCGGCAGGTACGTACGTCTCTAATGCGTCAGGGGGCGGCCTTGAGCAGACGCAGGGCGCCGGCCCGACCGCATCGGCTGTACCTGCGGCGCGATGCAGGTGGACTCTTGCCGCAGTGGTGGCGCCGCGCATCAGCCAGACCCCGGTCATGTTTCGTCGCGGTCCTGCAAGAGGGCCGCTGGCCTCCGGGCCGGCATGGCTGTTCCCCCTGTCGATCAGCTCCTGAGGCGCGTTCACCGCGTGCTAATTTTCATAATGTGAACACGCGATCAAGTAAGCAGCCTCCGCTCCAGACGGTCGAGCGTGCGCTGAACTTTCTCGAATACGTTGCTGGACGCGATGCCCCGCCGACTGTTCAGGAGGTGTCCTCTGATCTGGGCTTGAACATCACGACGTGTTACCACCTGATGCGGACGCTGGTCGGTCGTGGATATCTCGAACGACGACCAGACCTCAGGCTGACCCTGGGAGCGAGCGTCGGGGCTCTGTTCAACGGGTTTCAGCGCAGCTTCAACGTCAGTGAGAAGCTGTCTGCGCTCGTGGACGAACTTGCGCGGAAGTGTGAGGAGACGGCGTTCTTCTCCACCTTGGAGACCAATAACCGGGTGATTCTCAAGGTGCTTGTCGAAGGATCGCAGCCGTTGAGGGTCAGTGGTCTGTACGTCGGGCTGGCGGGCCGAGAATACATCCGGGCAGCGGGCAAGGCGGTGCTTGCGCATCTGAGCCCCGAGCAGCAACGCGAGATGGTACTCAAGGACTTGGGAGAATACTCGGAGGCCGAGCAGCAGGACATGCTTGCGGCTCTGGATCGGGAGTTTGAGGTGATTCGCCGTCAGGGCTGGGCGGTGGACACGAAGTCAAGCCTCGGTATCTCGGCCATCGGGTCCCCTGTGTTCGACAAGGGCGGGAACGTGTACGGCGCGGTTGGCATCGTGGCCCCGACATCCAGGATCAGCAGCACGCATTCCGAGCGGGTCCATGATGTCCTGGAGGCGGCCCGTCAGGCAACCGCACTCCTCACCAGCTGATGGCGCCATTGCATGGCCGCGCTTGTTGGTGCGCGGCCATGCGAGGACCCGGATACCGGGATGCGGCTCCCGCTTCGACGCTCGTGATGGGTCAAAGCCCGACGATCACTGACTTCGTCTCAAGGTAATGATCGAGCACCTCGTCGCCCTTCTCCCTTCCCCATCCGCTCTGCTTGTAGCCACCGAAGGGGGTTTCTGCTGCAAAGACGTGGTAGGTGTTGACGTGCACTGTGCCTGCCTTGAGACGTTTCGCGAGGCGGTGTGCCTTGGAGATGTCGGTCGTCCATATGCCGGCAGCAAGGCCGTAGACCGTGTCGTTCGCCTGATCGGCGAGGTCGTCGATGTCCTGGAAGGGCAGAGCTGTTACGACAGGTCCGAATATCTCCTCACGAACGAGCCGGTGGTCCGTGTTCGGCCGTGCGATCACGCTGGGCTGCACGAAGAAGCCGGGGCCCTCCATGAGCTTTCCGCCGGCGAGTACCTCCCCGCCGCACTCCTGACCGAGCTCGAGATACGCGCCGACGCGGTCCTGGTGCTCCTTCGACACCAGCGGTCCCATCTGTGAATCGGGATGCAGCCCATACCCCACCTCGATGGCGGAGGCGTAGGAGGCCAGCGCCTCGACAACGCGATCGAACTGCGCTTCCTGTACGTACAGGCGAGAGCCGGCCGAGCACACCTCCCCCTGGTTGTAGAACGCGCCCAGGGCGGCGCCCTCGATGGCGGCGTCGATGTCTGCGTCGGCAAAGATGATGTTCGGCGACTTCCCGCCGAGCTCCAGCGAGACCCGCTTCAAGTTGCCGGCCGATGCGCGGACGATCGCCTTGCCGACCTCGGTCGAGCCCGTAAAAGCGATCTTGTCGATTCCGTCGTGCTGGGCGAGGTGAGCGCCGGCTGTCTCACCGAAGCCTGGCACGATGTTGACGACCCCGGCGGGGAGCCCCGCCTCCTGCAACAGCTCCCCCAGGCGAAGCGCAGACAGTGGGGTCTGTTCGGCCGGCTTCAGCACCACGGTGTTCCCGGCCGCGAGCGCCGGTGCGAGCTTCCATGCCGCCATGAGGAGGGGGACATTCCAAGGGATGATCTGTCCCACGACGCCAACAGGCTCCCGTAGGGTGTACGCGTGAAACTCCTTGCCCGGCATATAGGGAACGGACGGGGTCATTGTGGCGCCTCGTAGCCGCGTCGCCGCGCCGGCCATGTAATGGAACATGTCGGCCGCAAGGGGCACCTCGACGCCGAGGGCGGCGCTGAAGGGCTTGCCGTTGTCGAGGCTTTCCAGCTCAGCGAATTCCTCGGCGTGCTCGGCCAATAGATCGCCTATGCGATGGATCATTCGGCCACGCTCACTCGGCGACAGACGAGACCAGGGGCCCTCGAGAGCCCGGCGTGCGGCCGCAACGGCGCGGTTCACATCCTCTGCCGACGCTTCCGCGACCTCGGCCAGGGGCTTGGCAGTGCCTGGATCGACGGTCGTGAATGTGCGTCCGTCCGCGGCGTCGACGAACTCTCCGTCGATGAACAGCTTGGCAGGCTTGGACAGGAAAGGCGTCCGCCGGTCGGCCGCCAGCGTTTCTGACATCCTCTACTCCTTACCACGGCACTAGGTTGCCGTCTCGGGCGCCGAGCGTAGGTCCGAGATGTTGGCGAAGTGTTGGCGCCGGGGACGCCGAGGCCGCAAGCCGCCCGAGCAGCAGGGAAAGACGCGGATCATGCTGCGGAGTGTGCTCTATCGCAGTGCGGAGGACCTCGTCATCCCAGGGAAAGATCTCGGCATAACGCAGGGCACCGCTGGCACAACCCGTGAGGAGCAGGCGGTTTCGAAGAGAGACGCACACATGAGTACATATCTCCTGGAGGTAGGGCGAGGCCGACCCGGGCAGTGGCTCTCCACGGAGCAGATCCAGGACCTGATGCGTTTCACCTGCCGCGAGATGCCCAAGGGCTCGGGACAGGTCGAGATCGACCTTCGCGTTCAACCGGTAGGGCCGGCTGAGCAGCACGTCGCCTCCCAGGAGGGATCGCAGCTTCGACAACTCGACCCGCAACGTCGTGGCGGCAACGCGCCGGTCGCCGTACAGGTGACTGTGCAACTGATCGAAGGAGACACCGCCGGGCGTCATCGCGAGAATGGCAACGATCTCGATTTGCCGCGGGGAAAGGGGTACAGGCGCTCCTCGCAGAGCCACCTGTGCAGGGCCCAGCAGGCGTATGACCAGTTGCGGCCGCTCACCGGAGCCTGAGTACCCCAGTCCTGCCTGAGCCTCCTCGACCATGAGGGCGACGCTTCGCGCAAGCGCGGCACCCATGGGTGCGTAGTGATCCCACGGGGCGGCGATGTTCACCACCCCGCTCAGGGCACCAGTGCCCCCTGCGCGTATGGGTACTGCCCAGCAGGTCCAGTCATGGAGCGTTTGGGCGGCATGCTGGCTTGCGCACACTTGGGCGGGACGCCCCGTGCGGAGCGTGATACTCAAGGCGTTCGTGCCCATTACATGCTCGGCCCAGGTGCTCTGAGGCACCGCGTTCACACGCTCGGCCCGTCTGAGCATGTCCCGGCCGGCTGAGGTATGGACCAGCGCACCTGCCGTGTCTGCGATTGCGATCAGGTAGCCGGACTCCACGGAGAGCGCCCGCATGTGCGGTTCCAAGTGACGTGCAGCGCTACGCAGGGGGAAGTCCGCTTCGTTCGCGGCCAGTCGATGCGCCGCGGCGACCGTTGTCAGCGGTGCGGTGAGCTCTCTGGTACGGACCCAGCTGTCGCGGATGTCTTGTGGCAGCGATGGCGCCGCCTCGCCACCTGACTCGAAGAACGCCGCCCAGTGCAAGGCCCACGTGTCGCGCAGCGCGCGCAACTCCCTGGCTGGGGGCACCGCCCGTTCCATCGATGGACCCATGGCCGTTCTCCTTGCTGTCCGGGGAGGCTGGGTTTCATTATTTGAAATTCATTGCGAATATTGACATGCGTGTGCAGCGACCATACGCTGATAGCGGTGTGGTGCAAACCATGTCTCGCCAATCCAGGGGAATTCGGGTCTTGGAGCCGCGTCGACACGCCGGCCGCGCGCTGCGGCGTCGCTCGGAGACCCGGAGGCCGCCGCGCAAGAAAGCCACGGGACCATGCTGGACACAACCATGACGACGTTGCTCGTCGCGTCACGCGGCGGCAACGTGGGCTACTGCGAAGTGAGCCCAACCCTGGTCGCGGTGGGTCTGGACAAGCCCGTGGACTCCGTCGGCTGCGACACGACAGAGCACGTGCCGCTGAGCCTGAATGTCAGACGCAGCACGGACGAGCGGGTGATCGGGCTGAAGATCAAAAGCACGGGTGTCGTCGCATGGATGCCAGCGATGACGTTGACCCAGGGCCGCCCCGAGACGCGGCGGGGACCCGCTCATCGCTGCGGCAGGCACGGGCGCCGTCAACCGTTCGGCCTCGTCGTGGACCGCGCCATCCGAACCATTCGCAAGCCTCACCTTCCACGCGACCGCAGGCCCGGCTCGGGGCCCATGGACGTACCGCAGGAGAAGGACGCTCTCCACGCAGAAAGAAGTGCACCATGAAAACTGCTGACACGATCCGGGTGGCAGGAACGTCCCTCCACGTGGATGACACTGGTGAGGAGTCGCTGGAGCCGGTCGTCTGTCTCCATTCGCTCTTCCTGGACAACCGGATGTTCGACAGCTTCGTCGAAGAGGCGACAGGCGCCTTTCGGCTGATCCGCCCGGACTTCCGCGGCCAGGGCCGAAGCGCCGGGACCGACCGCGACGTGGTCACGATGGAGCAGTGCGCCGGTGACATCGCGGCTCTTCTGGATCAATTGGAAGTTTCCCGGGCCCAGGTGCTGGTCTCCTCCATGGGCGGAGACGTCGGGGTGCGCCTTGCCGCATACCGTCCTGACCTCGTGAAGTCGATGATCTTCCTTGGTTCCTCAGCACGGTCCGAACCGGCCGACAAGGTCGACGCTTACATGACGTGGATCGACGACGTTGTCCAGAACGGCTTCACGGGAGAACGGCTCGAGTTCGTGGTGCATGTCATGTTCGGAGAGTCGACGCGTGCCTCAAGCCGTATGAAGGAGACGGTCGCGCTCTGGACGGATCGCCTGGCCCAGCTTCCACCCAGCCTGAGGCCTGCCATGGCCGGTGTTGCTTTGCGCGGGGATGCCACAGGCCTGCTGCCTGAGGTGCGAGTACCGACGTTGGTCATCAGTGGTGAGGAGTGTCCGGTGCGACCGCCGGAGTGGGCTGAGGAGTTCGCGAGTGGACTTCCCGCCTCGGAATTGATGATGGTACCCGGCGTCGGTCACAGCCCTCTGCTGGAACGACCGGACCTCGTGATCCCGAAGGTACTGGAATTCCTCCAGGCACAGCGCTGAGTCGATTTCCGCGCCGCACCTTGGTGGTTGCACTTTGGACGCCGAATCGGGCAGCGCGTACGGTCACGTTCGGCAGCCATTGGTGGTGAGGCACCGGGAAGCTGTAACCGACCCGGGCCCGCAAAGGGACGAGCGGCCTCAGGTCGACCTGGTTCACCGCTAGGTCCCGAGAGAGACGAACCAGAAAGGTGACCTCCATGACGAAAGAGATCCACACTGCCGGCGGTCCAATAAGACCGGAAGATCTTGGCAGGACACTCGTTCACGAGCACGTCTTCGTGCTCGGCGAGGAATACCGCAACAACTACCAGACGGATTGGGACGAGGAACAGAAGGTCAGAGAAGCAGTCCGAGAGCTGAGCGAGCTCAAGAGCCTGGGGATCGACACAATCCTCGACCCGACGGTTCTCGGCCTGGGCCGCTATGTCCCGCGCATCCAGCGAATCGCGGAACAGATCGACCTCAACATCGTCGTGGCAACCGGGCTTTACACGTTCAACGACGTACCGCACCAGTTCCACTACCAGGGACCAGGCCTCATGTTCGACAGGCCCGAGCTCCTGACCGAACTCTTCGTCAAGGACATCACCTCCGGTATCGCCGACACGGGCGTCCGCGCCGCATTCCTCAAGTGCGCCATAGACGAGCCGGGGCTGACACCGGGAGTCGAACGCGCTATGCGTGCGGTGGCGCAGGCAAGCGTCGCGACCGGAGCCCCGATCACCGTGCACACGCACGCGGCAACCCAAACCGGCCTGGTGGCGCAAGCCGTGCTGGAGAAGGAAGGTGTCGACCTGTCGAAGGTGATCGTCGGTCACTCCGGGGATTCCGACGACCTCGACTACCTCACCCGGCTGGCGGAACGCGGTTCCCTGCTGGGCATGGACCGGTTCGGCCTCGACCCGTTCCTGCCCTTCGCCAAACGCGTCGACGTCATCGTCGAACTCGTGCGTCGCGGCTTCGTCGAAAACATCGTGATCTCCCACGATGCCTCCTGCTTCATCGACTTCTGCGATCCCACAGCCAAACGGGAAATGCTGCCCAACTGGAACTACCGCCACATCAGCGAAGACGTCATTCCCGCCCTCCTGGAACGAGGACTGAGCGAACACGACATCAACACCATCCTCGTCACGAACCCCAGGCGCTACCTGGCCGGCTGAGCGAGCCTCAGGCACTCAGCTTGCGGGTGCGTAAGGAACGGTCCGGACAACGTCGTCCTCGTCGGCTCTCACCTCCGCACTCGCTTGTGCTTACGGGGCACCTGGCACCTCAAACTCAGCGCGCCGGCCGCAGGCACGCTGTGGAAACGCCCCAATCACAGAACGGACGGCCAGACCATGCTTGTTGCCCATCCCGACCTCGGAGGTCGCACGGATCCTGTGCCGATCACCTCCTGGCCGCTCAGCCATGAGGCTCTCTCGGCCGCCCAGGCGCGGCGACTTGCGGCCGGACAGCTGATCGACTGGGGACTGTCCAGTCTGATCGACACTGCGCAACTACTGATCAGCGAGGCGGTCACCAACGCCATTCGTCACGCGCCAGGCCCGATTCGGCTCAGTCTCCGTAAGTACGCCACCGTTCTGCGGTGTGACGTCGAGGACGCCAGCGCACAGACGCCACAGCGCAGCGTGGCCGGAGACGAGGACGAGGGCGGCCGTGGTCTGGCATTGCTCGACGCGCTCGCCGACTCCTGGGGAAGCTACCAGACCCCAGGCGGCAAGAGCGTCTGGTTTGAGCTTCCGCTGGCCCCGCACGCCCCGGCGGAAGCGGAACGCCGACGGACACGCCGAGGGTTCACGGTGCATGCTCGCGAGCAGGCAGGGGCCGCATATCGCCGATCTCGCGGGTGTTGCTGAAGTCGTCCACGCGGAAGGGACAGGCACCATGTAGTGCTGCCAAGGGCCTCATACGGCGAGTGCGACAAGTATCGCCGTCAGACCACAAGCGACTGCCACACGCGCGACTTCAGCTGTCTGCATCGGGCGGTCGCGAAGTCTCAGCGCCGAAAAGTCGCGACGGCTGGCTCGACCGGCCACGAGACGGCAGTTCTTGAGAGCAGTGGTGGCATGAGCAGTCACGGAATTGGTGTGGTGCGTATGCAGGCCCGCGGCCTGGTTTCCGTCAGGGCCAAGCGGACCTGGTCGCCGTAGTGCCTGTCGGCCCCCGGTGGCACCGTGGTTCGGTCGACCATGCAGTTGCGTGCCAGCATGCGCGATCAGCATCTTGAGGCTGACGCCTTCGACTCGTTGTGCACTGTCGCACCGAGCGCGGAACAGAGTTGGAAAGATTCGGGAACTAATGGGTGGTCACCACAAGGTTCCCAGGTCACGACGGAGTGCGTTCTTCCATGCCAGCGGCCACTCCCTGCAGTTCATGGGTAGCGCAGGTGACCGAAAAGCGCCTCGGTTCTGTACACGGCCCCACGGGGCCCCTCATAAAGGAGACAATCATCATGGCCATCACTCTGGTGAACCCGGCAGGACTGCCGAAGATCGATGTGTACCGGCAGGTCTCGGTTGGGACTGGCTCGAAGCTGGTCTTCATCGCAGGGCAGGTCGCCTTCGATGCCGACGGAGCCACTGTCGGCGAAGGCGATCTCGCCGCACAGGTTGAGCAGAGTTACCTCAACATCGGCACCGCCCTGGCCGAGGTCGGTGCCTCCTTCGAGGACGTGGCCAAGCTGACCGTCTACGTCGTCGACTGGACTCCTGAAAAGATGCCCCTGTTCCTCGAGGGAGTCGCCCGGGCTTCCACGAAGCTCGGGGTCACCCCGCTCGCTCCTGGCACACTGATCGGCGTCGCAGCGCTGGCCTCGCCCGACTATCTGGTCGAAGTGGAAGCCGCCGCGATCATCAACTGAACAGATACTCTCCCCGCGCTGGCCGCCGACGCGGGCCGACAACTGCACCCAGTCAGCTGTGTGCATCGTGAAGTTGCTGGTCGATGGTCTGGTGTGCGTGGGCTTCGGCCGTGTCCTGCGCTCGGGCGACCCACAGGGCCTGCGCCAGGAGGTGTGAGCACTGTTGACGGTCCATCAATTCATGCGCATGGCGATGCTGGACGCCACCAACGCCGTGCCCGGATGCAACCCCGGCCGGGCCTGCTTAACCGCGGCCCCGGCCGCCGTGCTGCAGCATCACCCGTGCTGCCGCCATCGTGCCCGCCGTCGGCAGCGAGCCGACCGCCCCGATCACTGCAGCGGTCACAGGCGCTCGGCTGCTGCCGCGCCGACCACGGATCAGCAAAACGCGGCTGCCGCCACCCGAGACACGCTCAGTGCGGCGGGTCGACGGTCGGGGCGAGTGCTGCGAGGGGGCCCGGGAAGAGGTACTCCTTCGGCGGGGCAGTGGTGCCGTGCGCCCATGCCGCGAAGAAGCCGTTGAGGTCGTTGCCGGAGATTTCCTCGGCGAGCGTCTCGAACTGTGGCCAGGACGCGTTGCCGTAGCGATGGTCGCGTTGCCAGCGCCTGAGCGTGGCGAAGAAGGCCGGGTCGCCGACCGTGCGGCGCAGGGCGTGCAGCATCATGGAGCCCTTGCTGTAGAGGGCACTGTCCAGTTCGCGGCCCTGGCCGGGGTCGTACAGCCTGGTCGTCCAGAAGTCGGGGTCGGCCGTGCTCTCCTCGACCATGGCGCGGTAGAAGCCGTTGTCCAGGTCGTCTCCGAACTTCTCGTACCACAGCTGGACGGCGTACTGGGCGAAGCACTCGGCCAGGCAGCCATCGCGCCAGTCGGAGAGGGAGACGCTGTTGCCGAACCACTGGTGGGCGTTCTCGTGGACCATGGAGACGTCGAAGAACTTCCTGTGATACGTCGGGCGGCTCTGTGTCTCCAGGGCGAGGGGGCCGCTGCCGTCGTCGCCGGCGATGACGATCCCCCCGGCCGAGGAGAAGGGGTACGGGCCGAACTTCGAGGCCAGGAAGTCGATGACTTCCGGCAGCAGCGCCTCCGCCTCCGGGTCGATGTCGGCCCCGGGGCTGTAGGCGTGAACGACGGGGGTGCCGTCGGAGAGTTCCGAGGTGCGCACCGTGAACCTGTCGATGGCCATGGTGCTGAGGAACGTGGCCATGGGTCGGTCCTCGTACCAGCGGAAGGTGGTCGTGCCCCGGCCGGTGGTGGTGGCGCCCGGCCTCCCGTTGCCGACCACCGTCCAGCCGGTCGGGACCGTGGCCGTGAGCCGGAAGGTCGCCTTGTCCGAGGGGTGGTCGTTGGCCGGGTACCAGGCCGTGGCGGAGTGCGGCTCGCCCGTCACGTTCGCGCCGCCGTCGGTGAGGGTGTGCCAGCCCTCGCCGACCGGTTCACCGGAGTAGCGGACACGTACGGAGAAGCGCACGTTCTTCGCGAGCGGCCGGGCGGGAGTGATGACGAGTTCGTGCTTGCCCTCGCGGGTTACGGCGCGGGCGGGCGTGCCGTCGACGGTGACGGATGTGACCTGGAAGCCCTCCAGGTCGAGGTGCAACCGGTCCAGGCCCTGGGTGGCGACGGCCTGCATGGTGGTGTCGCCCTCCAGGTGGCGGGGGCGGGCCGGGTCGTAGTTCACGCGCACGTCGTAGTGGGTGACGTCGTAGCCGAAGTTCCCGTCGTCGGGATAGTACGGGTCACCGGCGCCGGAGCCGCCAGAGGCGGCGGAGGCGGGCAGGGTGGTGAGCACGATGCCGACGGCCACGGCTGTGGCGACGGCGGTGATGCGGCGGTGCTGTTTCCGGCGGGCGGGCATGCGTCTGCTCCTTGAAGAGGCGTTCGGGGGTGGGCCGGCGGGGGGAGTCATCGGCGCGCGGCGAGCTGCCAGACCGTGCTGATGACGGCGTTGGTGCTGATGGTCTCGGTCTGCGGGTCCACGTTCTCGACGCGGTCGCACGCGGCGTGGGTGCACTCGTCGATCCCCGTGGCGAAGCCGCCCACCGGGATGCCGACGTCGCCGAACGACACGTGGTCGCTGCCGCCGATGCCGATCCCGATCGTGGGCAGGTTCCGGGCTGCGAAGTACCCCTCGAACGCCTCGGCCGCCGCGGTGTCGTCGTGGACGACGAGCCACCGCCCGCTGTTCCTGGTGCCGGCCATGTCCACGTTCAAGTAGACGTCGATCCGCTCGCGTTCGGCGGCCGGCAGATCCCTCACGTAGGCACTGGATCCCACCAGGCCGACCTCCTCAGCACCCCACCAGGCGAAACGCAGATGGCGGTCGGGCCTGAGGCCCGCCTTGGACACCTCCAGGGCGGTGGCGAGCAGAGCGGCGGAGCCGGAGCCGTTGTCGTTGATTCCGGGGCCGTCCGCCACGCTGTCGAGGTGCGCCCCGGCGAACACGACGTGCTCGGGGTCCCCTCCGGGCCAGTCCGCGAGGAGGTTGTAACTGGTGGCGCCGTCGTGCGTGAAGCGGTGCAAGGTGGTGCGGAAACCAGCCCTGTCCAGCACGGCCTTCACGTAGGCGACCGAGTCGCGGTAGCCCCGGGTGCCGTGGGCGCGGTTGCCCCCGGAGCGGTCCGCGATCCGCTGCAGGACGTCGAGGTGCGGCATGACCTCGTCCGCGGTGACGACGGGCGGGGTGAGATCCGCGCGGCGTTCGGCCGCGGCGGCGGGGACGCCCACGAGGACGCCCACGAGGACGGCGTTAAGGCCCAGGGCCGCGGTCGTGCGACGGAGGCGGGACGACGCACGCAGCCGCGGCGTGCGGGGGCCGGATGTACGAGGGTCGGCTGTAGGGCGGCCTGGCGTGCTGATCGGGTGCATCGGTGTGGCTCTCTCTGGGGTGAGGTGATGGCTGGGCGCGCCCGGGGGCCAGGGCGCGGTGGATCACGATGGACGTCCGCCGGTCTGGCCGTGACGTCCGGGACAGGGCGGTTGCGGCGCCCTGGGCCTCGGACAGAGAGACGTGGGGCAGTGAGTTCGGTTGCAAAGAGCTCGCAAAGTGTCAGGGGTTGGTTCCCTGCCGCACAGGGCCTACTTGGTGGTGCGGTACGCGCGGCTTGCGGGCGGTGGCCCCGCCCTCGACCGTGAACGGGACGGGACGGCCCTGCCCGACGTGGCCGTGCCGGGCCGTCCCCGGCTTGGACGTGAAGCGCGCCAAAGACGGCGGCAGACGCATCGGCGTGTCCCCGCCGCATGCGCGGAGCGGAAGGTCCGCTCCGCGGTCACCCGGGTGCTGACGCCGGAGAGGACGGCTGGGCGGGATAAATCGCTGGTGAGCCGGTAGGCGCGCTGCCCGGTGGGAAAGCCGTACGTTCCGCCCACCAAGGGCGTGTCCGTGGTGAACACCCGCTGTCGAAGGGCGACGCGGGGGGTGGTCGAAGGCGGTCGACAGCTCGTCCACGGCCTGTTCGAGCGGGTCTGTATTGTTCGAGGTCGAGGCGGTCGAACCGAAGCGGTGGCAGGCGCGTCCGGCGGCGGTGGACAAGCGGTTCCGGGCGTTTGATCCCGGTCCTGCTGCTGCCGCCGGACGACTGGCCGCCCGAGGACCACCTGGCCCGGTTCGTCGCCGACCCGATCGACCAGACGCTCGAACTCTCGCTGATCCTTGCCGACTACGCGGAAAAACGCGGCTACCCGCCCTACGACCCCAGGCGATGGTGCGCCTGCTGATCTACGGCTACACCACCGGCGTCCGCTCCTCCCGGGCGATCGAGCGCACCGATGCCTTCCTCGGCGTCCGCTACCGGCGCATCGTCAAACGCCGCGGCCGCAAGAAGGCCCTCGTCGCCGTCGCCCGCTCGATCCTCGTCGTCGCCTGGCACCTGATCAACGACCCTGATGCCGTACCGGGACCTCGCGCTCGGGCGACTTCACCCGCGGCGTCACGATTCCGCGATCGAGCAGGAAGCACGATCGTCTCACGGAGGCGGAGATCAGCGAGCCTTGTTGCGGGCAGACTCGAACACCGTCAGTGGATCTCCTTCATAGCGCCAGGGCCAACTGGTGACCCTTCCTCCGACGGCTTCGAAAACGGGTGCGGCTCCTCGTAGCCTGCCGGCGGCAGTCAGCGCATACGCGAGAAGGTTGAGATCGGAAACGGCCGCCGCATGAGAGAAGAACGCCGGACGTGGCCAGGTGGCTTGCGCCCGGACCAGAAACTGTGCCGTCTGCGTGCTGTCCCACTGGTCGCGCGCCAGAAGTGCCTCCGCTCCGCCACGTGCCTTTGCGGAGTGATACCGCATGAGGTGGACTTCGAGCTCGACGGCAGCGCAGGGAGCGTTCGGTGGCATCCGCGTGAGCAGAGAGTCGACGAACTCGATTGCCCGGCCGAGGGAACCCGATTCCTGCGGACCGAGGTAGTGCAGCATGCTGAAATACGCCTCGCGATGCCACCTGTCCCGGGCCACGATCTCATCCCAGATCGCAAAGACCTCGCGGCGGTGTGCACGCTCCAGCCGTGCGATGCCCAGCATCGCCACCCAGGGCGCGGGGTTCTGAGGGTCGAGATCCGCCGCCCGTTGACATCTGGCCCACGTCGCTGACCCATCCGGCAGAGCTCCACTCCTGCGGCCGTGTTCGAGTTCGGCCAGGGAGTAAAGGACCAAAGCGTTGACGTTCTGCGGCTCCCGCTTCACCCAGGCAGCAGGAAGATGCGACTCCGGCAGGAAACTGGAAAGGACGGAGAGACGGTGTGTCCTGCGGTCGAAGTTCTGGGGATCCTGATCCAGAATCTGAGCTATCTGAGCCACAGCAATGTCTGTCGCCCCAGCTGGGCTCGACCTCTTGGTGGAACGCAGCCGCTTCAGGAGCCTACCCAGTTCAACGTCGTCGAGTTCCGGGGCAAGGCGCGGAGTTCTCCCGCGGGTTGAGAAGATTGGCATGCACGCATGCTAGAGCCTCCTCCGCACCAACACTTCGCCAACATTTCACACTTAATGTGGCCTCCGCCGGTGTCCGGAACGATGGCCGAAGCACCGCCTCGCTCGGGCGACGGTGTCGACGACGTCGAATTGCACAGCGCGACGTGCCCGAGGCCGGCAGGTGGGCCGTCCTCACCAGCCGACAGCTCAAGCGGATCTTGCTGGCGCCAGGGGCAGTCACCGAACGTCATCTGCGCGGATTCTGCCCATCGCGGCACAGTCACCATGTGGAGGGAAAGTGGAGAATCAAATCTGGGACACTGATACTACGGCTGATCCGGGGAGCGATCCGAATCCCAGCGGTGTGACTTCGCTGCGATTCGGGGTTCTGACGGCACGGCAGGTGATTTTCTTCGTGATCGCAGCGGCGGCGCCGCTGGGATTTTCGGTGGGTGCGATTCCCCTGGCGATCGGACGCGGAGGCATCGGCACTGCGGGCATGCTTCTGGTCTGTGGAGCCATCTTCGCCGTCTTCTCAGTGGGATATGTAGCGATGGCTCGTCATATCCGCAAGGTCGGCGGCCTGTATCTGTTCGTCACGGAGGGACTGGGGCGGCCACTGGGGGTGGGATCGGCCTTTCTCGCGGTGCTGTCTTATGCCGTAGCTTCAATCGGTTCGGTTGGCGCGTTCGCAGTTTTCGCACAGCACGCGGTACAGAATCTACTGCACTGGAACACACCGTGGGAGTTGTGGGCCTTCGTGGCCGTTGCCTCGATGGCGCTGCTCGGGCTGCTGGGCGTCGACCTCAACGCCCGTGTGCTGGGCATCGTCGTAACGTGCGAGATCGCTATTCTGCTGGTCTTCGCTCTGGTTGTGACGATGAGCGGTGGAGAGGACGGGCTGTCGGCCACGGCATTCTCACCGCACGAAGTGTTCGGAAGACAACCGGGACCGATGATGGCGATCGCGATCACAGCGTTTGCCGGCTTCGAGGCGACGGTACTGTACGCCGAGGAGGTCCGAGACGGTCATCGCACCATCCGACGGGCAACCTACGGGGCGATCAGCGTCATGATGTTTCTCTACGCGTTCGTCTGCTGGGCAGTGGTCCAGGCCTTCGGTGACGCCGGTGCGGTGGCGCAGGCGAACACCGACCCGACCAACATGTTCTTCACTGCCACACACAGCTTCATCGGGAACTGGGCGGCGCAGACGTTGAATGTTGTCGTCGTCACCAGCTGGTTCGCCGCGATCCTCGCCTTCCACAACGCTGCCTCGCGCTATCTCTTCGCCATGGGGCGTGACCGCGTGCTACCGCCGATGTTCGGGAGAGTGCAGCAGCGTACCGGGTCACCATGGGCTGCCAGTGCTGGGCTTTCGATCTGCACGCTGCTGGTTGTGTCGATCTTCGCCATCGGTCACCTGGATCCGTACCTGGACCTGTTCGTTCTCTGCACCACGCCAGGGGTGATCGGCCTCCCGGTCCTGACATGCCTTGCCTCGGTGGCGGTGTTTGCCTACTTCCTTCGAAACAAGCGCGGCCTCCCGGCCTGGCAAGTTTGGTTCTGCCCCCTTCTCGCTGCCGCTGCCCTCGCCTTCGTCACCTGGCTAATCATCGACCAGCTCGATCTCTTCACCGGGCGTTCCGGGATAGTCAACATCATTTTGCCGCTCATCGTCCCGGCCGCGGTTCTCTTCGGATGCGCCCGCGCGTTTTGGCTCCGACAGCGACAGCCGGACGCGTACGAGCGACTCGCATCGTGAACACGGTTCGGCGGTTGCTCCACGACGGGGAGAGTCCGTCTGGCCCGTGACGGGCGAAGCCGACCGTTGGCCTTCGGTCACAGTCGGCACCCGCAAAGACCCTTGGTTGTAGATCTGTGTATTGGGGCCCCGGGGCCGACCGCCGCGCGTGCCGTGCTTCAGGCGGTTGCGGACCCGGTCGGCCCGCACGCGGTTCGGGCGCAGATCCCGATGAGCGTGCGCTCGAGCGTGCGGGTTCGGTCCTCGACCAATCGGAACGATGCTCGGTCATCGTGCTGTTCGATACCTGCCGTAGGGTGCGTCATTTCCCTCTGCCCGGGCGCCTCCCTTGCGGCGGTGGCGTCCTGACCTGGCTTTGGCTGGCCGAGGAGCTGCGTCCTGAGTTGCTCGAGCCTGGGGGGCCAGCGGGAACCGAGGCCTGGACGTGGACATGGATCGAAAACCCTTCGGAGGGGATCAGGGAAAAAGGTGGGGAAACGGTCGAGCCTGACCAGGACGAAGGGGACGGGGACGGGGGACTCACCTGGCTTGACGGATCCAGCTGGGCGGCAGCCGCTCCGTCGTTCAATCCGACCCCGGGCGACCCAAGCCCCTCTGACCCGACGCTGGGCGACGCCTCAGTGGACGGCGCCGACTGGCCCGTCCCATAGAAGCCTTCCAGCGCTCGCTCAAGGTGCTGCGTGAGGAATGCATTCTGAGCCGCCGAGTCCGTTTTCTGCATTTCCCGCGTTGCTGTTTGCGCGTTGGACGCCGCGTTCCCCGTCAGGGCGAATTGGGCCATAGAGGCGTCGATCCCACTGTCCGGCCCCCCTCTCATGTCAGGTCCAATCCCAGCGGTCGGCCCCGACGGACCTTTCCCCAAGGACCCTTGCTCCTCCTGTCGCCCGCGTGCAAAGCGCGACGGTTCCTCAAAGGTGGGTCCCGTCGTTGAGTCGGACTGTTGCGCGGCGGACTTCTGCAGTTCCCTCTCGTACGCGTTGCCGGCGTAGTCTCCGGCTATCGGCAGCAAACCTTTGCCGTACGCCCACTTCAGACCGCTACTTTTCCTGATCTCGCGCAGAACCGCGTCCTCGAATGCCTCGCGATCATCTTTCGAAAGGGCACCGATCTGGGATTCAAGCTTGCTGAGCTTCTCTTCCCTTTTCCTCTCGCGTGAGGAGTCCCTGTTCGCCGACCTCTCGGAGGCGTACGGCATCTGCTGCTCGGGCATCGTCGGCCAGCCGCGCGCCGACCCGTATCCGACCGGACCGGGGCCGCCGGTCTCGAACCCATCGGCGGACGAGGTGCCTTTGCCACGCGACCTCGATCGCCACCAGGCCCTGAAACGACGAAACAGGTCCAGCGTTCTCTGCCACCTGCTGCGTTCCGTCCCGAGCAGCTCTCGCGCCAGTTTCCCCGGCGCGGTCAGCCGGTTCCGGCTGCCCTGGGGACTCGGGTTGGCATCGGCCATGGTGCCCCTTTTCATGGTCGGAGGTGCTGACGTGTGGGACAACGGGCCGCCGGGACGAACGGTTCAACGCCCGGCGCTCCCCTCGTCGCCCGCATGCGCCGCGTCAGCGGATCCACTGCACCGGGGGCGCGGGTCGGCCGCTTCGGCCGCGTCCGCGAAGCGGCCGTGGAAACGACGTGCGGCGAACGGCTGGCCGCACCGCCCGGCCCACCCACCGACAGCGCGCAGGGCACACCGGCAGCAGGAGACGGCGTGCTCACAGGGGCAGACGGTGCAGGGCTTCGGTGGGTTACGCCGACTCGGTGGCCCGCCGTCGCCCGTCCGGACCGTCGGCGTCCTCGGCGTCCTCGGCGTCCAAGTCGTGCAGGCTCGCGCGCATGTCGTTGGCCTCCGGATGAGCGGCTTCCTCCAGCAGCACGAGCGCCCTGCGCCAGGCGGCGCGGGCCGCGTCGCGATCGCCTGCGGCCCGGTGCGAGGCTCCGAGGTGCCGCAGGACGTCGGCCTCGAGATAGCGGTCCCCGATTTCCCGGAACAGCCTCAATGACACCTCGAAGCACTCGATGGCCGCGTCGTACCGGCCGAGGTGGTGATGGGCGTAGCCGGTGGTGTCCTGCGTCGAGGCCTCTCCGTAGTCCTCGCCGATCTTCTGGTAGAGGGCGATGCCCTTCTCGCAGTGCTCCAGGGCCCTGTCGTGCTCGCCCATCAGGATGTACGTCCAGGCGACCTGGTTGAGAACGCCGGCCTCACCGCTGAGGTCCTCCTGGGCCCGGTACAGCTCGCGGGCGCGGTCGTAGTGATCGAGCGCAGCTGTGTACGCTCCCGTCTTGTTGGCACGGTAGGCGAGGGCGCGATGGGTGTGGGCCTGGCCGTGCGCCTCGCCGGTCTCCTGGAACAACTCCAGTGCACGCTCTTGGTACTGCAGTGCCTGATCAGTGTGTTCGAGTTGCGCGTGGGCCACGCCCAGCCCGCACAGGGCATACGCCTGGCCGATACTATCGCCGACGACCCGCGCGGCTCTCAGCGCGACGCTGTTGATCTCCATTAGGTCGTGCCAGAAGCCGAGACGGTTGAAGTACACGTCCAGGGCATAGGCGGTGCGCCAGGCGTGGTCGTCGAAGCCGTGGGCGGCGGCGTGCTCGACGATCGCCCGCAGGACGTACCGTTCGGTGCGCAACCACGAGGTGGCGTTCTTCCGGTCGTTGAACCGGAGGGGCGCGCTGCCCGTTGTGCCCGGCTGGGGGGAGAGGGTCTGGCGGAAAGGGTCGAGGACTGAAGCGCAGTTGTGGGCCGTGTGCAGATAGTGGTCGTGCAATCTCAGCAGTGCCTCCCGGCGTTCGCTCTCGGTGTCCTCGGTCCCGGCGAGTTCGGCGGCGTAGGCGCACAGCAGGTCGTGGAAGACGAAGCGGCCGGGCTCCCGTTCGGTGAGCAGGCTGGCCCCGGTGAGCTCGGCGAGCAGGGCGCGGGCCCGGCGTGGGGGGACGCCGGCCAGGGCCGCCGCCGCGGCGGTGCTGACGTCGGGGCCTGGGTGCAGGGACAGCCGGCGGAAGAGTTCCGTCGTCTCGGGTGGCAACGCGTCGTAGGACCAGGAGAAGACGGCGCGCACATCGGTGCCGACATCGCCGCCGGTGAACGCGTCCAGGCTGCCATGGCTCTCCCGCAGTTCCCCGGCGATGTCCGCGAGCCGGAAGGCGGGGTGGTGGGCGGCGCGGGCCGCCACGATGGCCAGGGTCAGTGGCAACCGGGCGCACAGGCTGACGATGTCGTCCGCGGCCGCCGGCTCGGCCTCGATCCGCTCGGCGCCCAGCCGCCGGGCCAGCATCTCACGGGCCTCCTCGGCCGTCGGCAGGCCCAGCGTGAGCGGATGGGCGCTCTGCCCGGCCACCAGGCCGCTCAACCGGCTGCGGCTGGTGACAATGACCAGACAGCCCGAAGTGCCGGGCAGCAGCGGCCGTACCTGTTCGGCATCGCGGGCGTTGTCCAGCACGATCAGGACGCGGCGGTCGGCGAGGACGCTGCGATAGAGAGCGGCCTGTGCGTCGAGGCCGTCCGGGACGGAGTGCTGTGCGACCCCGAGCGCGACCAGAAACGCCGTGATCGCGTCGGAGGGGTCCACCGCGGAGCCCTTCCGGTCGTATCCGCGGAGGTTTACGTAGAGACTGCCATCGGGGAAACGGTGGGCGATCCGGTGGGCCCCGTGCACGGCCAGGGTGGTCTTGCCGGCCCCCGCCATCCCGTCGATGAGGGCGATCACGGTTGTGTGTGGGTGCCCCTCGTCGGGCACAAGCGCGGCCACACGCTCAAGTTCGGCCCGTCGCCCGGTGAACGCCGGTAGATCGGCCGGCAGTTGGGAGGGAGACACCGTCCTTGCCGGACGTACCGGCTCTTGATCCCCCGATGCCGGAGGACCGGCCCCGTCGCCGGCACGCGAAGTGCCGGTGCCGGCGAAGCCGATGCCCGCCGCTGGTTCCCGCTTCTTCGGCTGGGCGAGGGACGGATCCCCGGCCAACAGCCGCGCGTGTACGGCCTGCAGGGACGGGCCCGGTTCGATCCCCAGTTCCTCGACGAGAGTGCGGCGGGTGCTCGCGTAGACCTCCAGAGCCTCGGCCTGCCTCCCGCACCGGTACAGGGCGATCAGCAGCAGTTCGCACACCTCCTCGCGCAACGGGTGCGCGTCGTGCAGCGCCACCAGGTCCGGCAACACCTCCGTATGGTGCCCGAGTTCGAGCTCGGCGCGCATCGAGGTCTCCTGGGCGTTCAGGCGCAGCCCCTCCAGGTATGCGCGCTCGGCCTCGGCGTACGGTCCGGGGATCCCGGCCAGCGGAGTGCCGTGCCAGAGAGCCAGCGCGGTGCGCAGCAGCCGGGCGGCGGTGGGGTGGTCGTCCGCGGCGCGCCGGCGCTCGGCCCGGTTCACGTGGTCCTCGAACTGACCGAGATCGATGGAGACCGATTCGGTCCTCAGGACGTATCCGTCCCCGATGGACACCACGAGCCTGGGCGGTTCCCCCGGGGCCCGGTCGGGCTCCAGCAGCTTGCGCAGGCGCGAGACGTAGGTGCGGAGAACCGAGACCGCGCCAGGCGGTGGATCGGTACCCCATATGCCGTCGACCAGGTCGCCGAGGCCGACAACCCGTCCCCGGCCCATCAGCAACAGCGCGAGAACGGCTCGCTGTTGGGGTGATCCGAGCGCCAGCTCCGCGTCACCGAACCAGGCCCGCAGCGGTCCGAGCAGCGAGAAGCGCAGGGAGTGCGCAACCGAGCGGTCTATGGCCTCCACGGCCCGGACCCTAGCGATCGGCACGGGCGGGTGTCAGCCGGAAGCGGCTCGCTCTCGATCGCGTCGGCGCGTCGGCATGCGGCGGAACCCGTGGTCAACAGGGTTTCCGGCGTTTCACTCACCCGGGGGAACGTGACGGAACACACGAATCCGCAACGGGTGCACCGGCGGGCTCGCCGTGGTGCCGCCCTGCGCACCGCCTGTGGTCCGGCCAACGCCGCAAGGCGCAAGGTGAAGTTCCTGTCCGCCCCGGGCGGCGACGTAGCGGATCGCGTCCCTCAACGCCCGCTGGACCGGACAGACACCGCTGAACCCGTCGCGGTTCCTCTTCCTCTCATGTTCATCTCGTTCACACCGTGAACCTGACGGCCTTGAGCCAGAGGGAGTTGTCGAGAGTGCCGCCGAAGATGTGGCTGCCGGGTTCGTCGCACGCCAGGCCGTGCCATCCCTTGGTGTGGACGTAGGCGTTCTGGCAGACCGTGCCCTCGCCGACGTTGATGGCGAAGCCCAGCATGTACGGAGCGTTCTTCCTGGTGCTGTTGATGTAGTTGTCCATGCCGTCGACCACGCCGGGCCAGGGTGTCTTCCACCAACCGTCGTCGTGGAGGTAGGCATTGGCCGCCGTGCCCTTCGTGCCGGACACCGCGATGTTGAGGGACTTGATCTTCTTGTCCCCTTTCACCGCGCCGGCCGTGGCGCCGTCGCACACCGGTTTCTGCCAGCCACTGTGCTCGAAGTATGCGCGATAGCAGATGTGCCGCCCAGGCGACCTGGCGGCCAGCTTCGAGACGGCGATCGCTGCGGTCTCCTGCGCGGGCCTGGTCGACGTCTGTGTCGGTGTCGGTGTCGGTGTCGGTGTCGGTGACACCGGCGGCGGGTCCGGCGCCGAAGACGAGGAGGAGGGCGAGGGCGATACCGACGGCGATGCGCTCATGAACTCTGAAGGGGGTGGTGGGGGTGGGGGCTGGAGGTTCGTCGGCGACTTGTCCGCTTCGGTGCCCGTACCGGCGGCTTGGTTCTGCCCGCCCTCTGAACCTCCGCTGCCCAGGGCCACCAGCGAGCCGATGACGAGTGCCGCCACGGCGACGCCCACCGTCCCGACGACCAGGGGCCTTTGGAGCAGTCCGGGCCCCTCGTACTCGTCGTCGGACTGGGACAAAGCCTTTCTGCGGCCCGGTTCCCGGTCGGGGTCCGGGCCGAGAGCCGGGGGCGTTACCCGCGGCCCCGCGGGCTGCGGCGGCGCGGCCACCTCGTCCGCGTCGTCCGCGTCGTCCGCGTCGAACTGATCGACGTCAAAGGGCCCGGCCCCTTGGAACGGTCCGGCAAGCACACCGCGTTCAGTTGACCCGGCAGGTCCAGCGTGCCCGGTCGGTTCCTGTTCGTGATGCTGTTCCAGAAGCCTGCTGGAGCCGTCCGACGCGACCTCGACGATCGCCACGTAACCCGCGGCCGGATCGGAGATGGCCGCCGTCACGGGGGCGTCCCGGCTGCGAGCATAGCCGTGCAGCGTGTCGAGGACGGCGACATCGACTGACTCACCCGGCACCACCGGTACGGGCACGCCGTCGATCGCGGCGGACCCGTCACCGGCGATGATCACGGACAGGAGGGAGGACGGCTCTGCGGTCTCCTCCACGGCGCCCGGTCGGCCTGGCTCCGCCGGTTCCCCGGGCGTGAGGGGATCGTCCCCCGTGATCGGCCTGTCCGCTTCCTCACCCCGGTTCATGCCCATCCCCTTCCTTGTGATGTCGGCCGCATGGCCTCGTGCGGGTCCGCTGCGGCCTCGAACGGTCACCGGCCGGGCGTGACGGCGGTCCCGCGCCCCGCAACGGGCAGCGGAGGAAAACGGTTCAACTCTTCGGCTCCGAGCCTCCGCCGGGCACGAGACCACGGGGCAGTGAACGGCAGTGAACCGAATGCGTGCTCCTGCCGTGGTACGCGACGGCGGCACCCAGGTCCCCTCGTGCCTCGCGGCGCCGCCCGGCCCTGCCGGCCGCGTGACGTCACCGCGGCCGGCAGGTTGACCCGTATCCGCAGGGAGCGATCGCATCCCGACCATGCACACCGGGACCAGCCGTTCTCACGAAGGCATGGCGGCGGCTCAGGCGACGCGCATGCCTCGTGACTGGCAGTAACGCCCCGAAATGCCCACGGGGCCGTCGTCGGCCTGGGTCAGGGCAGCTTCACCCGTATCGGCAGGGCATTGCGTGTTCGGGGCAGGCGGCGGTATCGAGGCCGTCAGTCAGTAGAGTCCCAGGAGTGAACACCGCCTACCAAGATTCCATACGCTTCGCTGTGTTGGGGCCGGTCCGGGCATGGCTCGGTGAGCAGGAACTGAACCTCGGTTCGCCCCAGCAGCGAGTGGTGCTGACGGCACTGCTGCTACGGCGCGGGCGCCCCGTCACGGTCGGGGAGCTCGTCGACGCCGTCTGGGGTGAGGAGCCACCGACGGCCGCCGTGTCCGTCCTGCGCACCTATGTTTCGCGGCTGCGCAAGACACTGGAGCCCGGTCGTGACGCGGCCGGATCCCCGCGCGTGGTCGTCTCGGTCGCGGACGGGTACCTGGCCCGCGTCCCCGATGACGCCCTGGACCTGGGCCTGTTCGAGCGGCAGGTCGCCGAGGCGGAGAAGCTGCGCGCCGCGGGCGAGGAGTCCGCCGCCGCGGACCTGCTGCGCGCGGCGCTCGGCGGATGGCAGGGATCTCCACTGGCCGGACTCCCCGGGCCACTGGCCGAGGCCGAGCGTTCCCGGTTGACCGAGGAGCGGTTGACCACGCTGGAGACCCGCTTGGACCTCGACGTCCAGCTGGGGCGCCACCGTGATGTGATCGCCGAGCTCACCTTGCTGACCGCCGAGCATCCGCTGCGGGAGCGGCTGTGCCGACTGCTCATGCTGGCGCTGTACCGGTCCGGGCGGCAGGCCGAGGCGCTGGCGGTCTACCGCAGGACACGCGGCACCCTGGTGGCCGAGCTGGGTGTCGAACCCGGCGCGCCCTTACGGGAGTTGCACGACCTCATCCTGGCGGCCGACGCGTCACTGGCCCCCTCCGCCCCGCGGGAGCGGGCAGACGCGCCGCCGGACACCCCGGGTCCTCAGCCCACCGTCCACGTGGTCCGTCCGGCGCAACTACCCGCCGATCTGCCTACGTTCACCGGCCGGCAGGACGAACTCGACCAGACCCGCGCCCTGCTGTCCAAGGACGGCGCCCCTCCGGCCACCGTGGTGATCAGCGCGATCGGTGGCATGGCCGGCGTCGGAAAGACGACCCTGGCCGTGCACTGGGCCCACGAGATGGCCGACCGCTTCCCCGACGGACAGCTCTACGTCAACCTGCGCGGTTTCGACCCGGCCGGCGCGATCGTGCCGCCGGGGGAAGCCATCCGCATCTTCCTCGACGCGCTCGGCGTCCCCCCGCGGCGGATACCCGCCGGCCTCGACGCCCAGACGGCGCTGTACCGCAGTCTGCTCGCCCACCGCCGGGTGCTGATCCTTCTCGACAACGCCCGCGACACCGACCAGGTCCGCCCGCTGCTCCCCGGTTCCCCCGGCAGCCTGGTCATCGTCACCAGCCGCAACCAGCTCACCGGCCTGGTCGTCAACGACGGGGCGCGTCCACTGACGCTCAACCCGCTGACGCCCACCGAGGCACACGGCTTCCTCGTCCGCCGCCTCGGCGCCGCACGGCTGGCGGCGGAACCACGGGCAGCGGACGAGGTCGTCGCGCACTGTGCCCGGCTGCCTCTTGCGCTGGCCATCGTCGCCGCCCGAGCCGCCGCCAATCCCGGTTTCCCCCTCAGCGCCATCGCCGACGAACTGCGTGACAGCCACGGCAGTCTCGACGCCTTCACGAGCGGCGACCTCAGTACCGACGTGCGGGCCGTCTTCTCCTGGTCGTACCACGGCCTGTCCGCCCCGGCCGCCCGGCTGTTCCACTTGCTGGGCCTGCACTCCGGCCCGGACATCTCCACGCCCGCCGCGGCCGCCCTCGCCGGACTCCCCCTCCGGGAAACCCGCGGCCTGCTCGTCGAACTCACCGGCGCCCACCTGCTCACCGAGCACCGGCCCGGCCGCCACACGCTGCACGATCTGCTGCGCGTCTACGCCGCCGAACGCGTCCTCACCGAGGAGACACCACAGGAGCGGGACCGGGCCGTCGATCGGCTCCTCGCCTGGTACCTGCACACCGCGGACGGCGCCACCCCGCTTCTCATTCCACATGTTGTGCGGCAGCCTCTCGAACCGATGCCCTCCTCCTGCCGGCCCCTGGTGTTCACGACGCGCGAGCAGACCTTGGACTGGTTCGAGACCGAGCGCCAGAACCTCGTCGCCGCGGTGCACCAGGCCGCCGCCTCCGGGCGGCTGAGCACCACGGTGCAGCTGTCCGCCGTCCTGCAGGGGTTCTTCCACCTCCGCAGCCATCTGCACGACTGGCTCGACACCTGCCAAGCGGGCCTGTCCGCCGCTCGCAGCGCCCGCGACCGCGAGGGGGAGGCCTGGCTCCTCGCGAACGTGGCCAGCGCTCTGACCGGCCTCGGCCGGTCCGACGAGGCATTCGAACACTTCCAGCAGGCTGCAGCCCTCTGCCAGGAACTCGGGGACACATACGGCACGGCCAGAACCGTGGCCAGACTGGGCAAGGTCTACCTTGAGACCGGCCGGCTCGACAAGGCCGTCGAATACAGCCGCCGAGCGCTGACCGCCTTCCGGACCAACGGCAGCGCCTGGGGAGAGGGAGTCGCCCTGACCAACCTGGGCGACGCCCACCAGCGGCTCGGCCGGTTCGACGACGCCATCGGCTGCCTGGAGCAGGCGCTGACCGTGGTGCGCGCCATCGGAGGCCGCTGGGTCGAAGGCATCGCACTCGACGTCCTCGGCACGGTCAACCACCGGCTCCACCACCATGACGACGCGATCGCCCGCTACCACCAGGCGCTCGAAGCACATCGAGACGTGCGCAACCGGTCGGGAGAAGGCAGCACCCTCGGCAGCCTCGGCGACGTCCTCCTGGCCTCCGGCGAGCCGGAGGCCGCTCGCGCCAGCTGGCGGCAGGCACTTGCGCTCTTCGAGGAGTTCGACCACCCGGACGCCGAGAAGTTCCGGGAGAGACTTCGCCGCCTGGACGAACGCACGGCCGGCTCACGGCCAGATCCGGCAGGCGGCCGGAAGCTGACACTGCCGACCGGGGACTCGCCGTGACCCCGACTGGGTCACGGCGAGCTCGCCCCTCCCTCAGGCGACAGTGGGAAACGGTTCAACCCGGCTCGACACGGGGCACTTCCTGCCCCTGCGCGTGAGCGTCAGCCCACGTCGCGGTAGGCACGGCCGCCGGCGTTCGCGGTCGTCCCGTCGTAGAGGCCGGTCGGACTGGTCCGGGTGGACAGGGTGAACCACGCGTAGCGCTCCACGAAGTCCAGGCCCTCGAGCATGGTCGTCGACGACTCGATGAAGGCGGTCTGCTCCTGCTCGCTGGGGTAGCGGGGGGTGCCCTGGGAGAAGTCGATGAGGCCGTACTCGGTCAGCCAGATCGGCTTCTGGTAGCGGTTGTGGACGGCCTTCAGGTAGCCGCGCAGGTGCTCGGTGGCGTCGGGGCCGAAGTCGGCGCCGTACCAGTGCAGGGGGATGAAGTCGACGCGCAGACCGCGCTCGTCGGCTCCCTGCATGAACCGGTCCAGCCAGCCGCCCTCGACATCTCCGTCGGCTGCGACGGCCGGGGCACCCAGACGCAGGCCGGTCTGCTCCAGCCGGGGCCAGAGATCCAGCGCCTGCTCGGGGCTGATGCCTGCCTGGGCGGGTGAGTCGGGCTCGTTGAAGCCGAGGAGGTGCGTGCCCTCCTCGGCGGCCCGGCCCAGTTCGGCGTCGGTGACCGAGCCGGGGCCCCAGATCATCGGGACGTACTCGACGCCTTCCGGCTTCGCGACCTCGCCGGTGGAGGAGGTCCAGTTGTAGTACCAGGACGCGCCGGAGTCGGCCAGCGCCTGGGCTGCGCCGTCGACGGGGTTGAGGCTGACGCCCTTGCCGTTGCCGAGCACGGAGACGGCGGGATCGGGGTCAAGGGCTTCGAAGGTGGAGGTGGGCCCGGGGACGGTGGTGGCGGAGGGGTCTGCCGCTCCGTGGAAGGTGACGGTCATGCCGGTGCACTGGGTGCACTGACGTACGACCTCGTTGCCCGGCTCTGCGTCGTGCTTGGACCATGAGTACGCCTTGGGGCACTCCTGCGTGAGCGCCTCGCTGTAGGCGGTCTTCGCGTCCCGGTTCGGGTTGACGCACACCAGCGGTTTGCTCGTCGCCTGGTCCGTGGTCAGGTTCTCGGGCGGGCAGACGGCCAGCAGGTCGCCGGGGCAGCCCACCTCGGCGCACTCGCCGCCGTTCTCGGGCGGTGTCACCCCGTCGGGGACGATCGTGATGGTCGACGAGACGGCGTTGACGTAGCTGACGTTGTACCAGGGCGCCGAGGCGTCGGTCGGATCGAAGTTGAACTCGGCCAGGCTGACGGGCTGTTCCCCGGTGGAGCAGCGGTCGGCATACGGCCCGCAGTCGCCGACGGCACAGTGGAACGTACTGCCCTCCTCACCACTGCACCCCTGGCGGGCGAAGAACTTCCCACGCCAGTGTCCGGCGTCCGAGTGCTCCGGGATGGTGATGGTGGCGGACTGTCCCGGGTCCAGCACCGGCAGTCCGGTGACCGGGGCGGAACCGTCGGCGTTGACCGTGGTACCGATCCAGATACGTTCGGACATCTTGTTCTGGAAAGTGACGGTGTGCTCACCCGTGGCTGCCACCCCGGTGATGCGGTCGCTTCGGTCCGCTCGGTCGCCGTGAGGGGCGTAGACGGCTGCGGCCACGGCGGTCACACCGGCGACGACGGCCAGTAACAGAGCCAGCAGGAACGGGCGTCTGGGCAGGGACGGGGGCAAAGGCATAGGCATGTGAACGTGCCTCTCGGTCGGGCTTGTGCATGATCGGTGATCAGGAACTGGCGATCAGGGATCGAGGGATCGCCCGCGGGGGCACGACGGATGGGCGCAGCGGATGGTTCACCGGGTGGCCGGGAGAGCCCCTGATCGCGGACTCGCGTACGGACTGGGGTGCCTGACGGAGCATTACGGAGCACTGATGGCCGCCCTCCGTGAACCGTCCGGCCATCCACCCCCTCAGGCCATTTGGCCGTCAGCCGCCGGCCTGGAGGATCTCGCGCACCAAGGGGCCGGCCGCATCCCCTCCATGGCCACCTCGCTGCACGACGGCCGCCGCAGCGACATCGCCGCGGTAGGCGGTGAACCAACTGTCGGCAACGTCCGAGCCACCGACTTCCGCCGAGCCGGTCTTGGCCCCCACATCGCCGGGCAGCCCGCGCATGGCATCAGCCGCCGTTCCTTCCGTCGCGGTTCTGGCCAGCATGCTTCGCAGTTGTCGCGCGACCACCCGCGGCAGCGTGCGCTGTGATCGCACGATCGCCCGGCCGTCCAGTTCGGGCGGCACGAGGACCGGCTGCCTGAACGTGCCGGTTGACGCAGTCGCCACCACGGACGCCATATTGAGGGGGTTCATCTGCACCCGGCCCTGCCCGATCATTGCTGCCGCGCTCTCGGAGCCCTCCGCCACGGGAACGGCCCCGTCAAAGGTCGAGACTCCACTGCGCCAATTCAGCCCGATACCGAAGACCTCCTGCGACTCCTTGGTCAGATCGTCAGCAGCGACGTCATCGGCGAACTCTATGAAGGTGGTGTTGCAGGACTGGATGAAACCGTCCGAAAAGGAACCCTCCGGAATGTCGAACTTATTGACATTATGGAACGTTGCCCCCTCGAACGTCGAGAATTTCGGACACGGAACTTTTCCGGTCTCGGCCACCAGACGTTTCTCCAGCAACATGGCCGCCGTGATGATCTTCATCGTCGAACCGGGGGCGAGCTTGCCAAGGAAGGCCGCATTGAAACCGTCCTTACGGTGGTTGGCCACTGCCAGAATGTGCCCACTGCTGGGCTGGATGGCGACGGCAGAGGACTCCGGATGCTTCTTCGCCGCCTTCTCCGCGGCACGCTGCAACGAGACGGAAAGCGTAGTGCGGATCTTTCCGGGCTTACCCGGCGTGACCGGATGCAACGGCGTCACAGCACGATTTCCAGATTCCCGGATCTGCACCTGAAATCCAGGAGTACCTGCCACCAGACGGCCGTACCGCTCATCAAGCGCCGCAAGAATTCCGGCGAGTGAGGGGAAGTCCTCCGGATTCAGAGCCTTGCCGTCGCGGTCGAGCGCCTGGAGCTCGGGCTTCTGCGCCCGCGCGGTCTCCAGGACATCACCCTGCCCGAGACGCGGGTGAATGACGGAAGGGTCCCACTCCACCTGCGGCTCACCGCTGCTCTGATTGCGTACCACCTTCAGCGACGATTGATATCTCCAGGGCACCTCCCCACCGTCCGCACGTATGAGTGCTCGCAGGGAGAAGGCGACGGTCGTGCCCGCACGGCGTACGGCCCCATATGACACCCGGGCTACTCGCGCCCTTTCCCGGAAGTCACGAAGCGCGTTGGTGGCAGCTTCGGCATCACTCGTGGCTTCGACAGCCGCTGGAAAATCTCCTTCGGCCCAGGCGTCGAGAAAGCTCTTGGCTGCGACGCTCACCTCCTCGCCGCTCAGCGGCGCAGGCTTCGAAGGCTCTGAAAAGGGATCGACGACATAATAGGCGCCCAACGCCACAGCCAGGAGCACCGAAGCCCCGCCCAATCCACGTCTCGTGTTTTTTCGCATTCCTTCTTCTCTCAATTCGACGCGACCGCGGCGCCTTGTTGACCTGTCTCAGAAATCTCGTGGTGACGTCAGCGCGTCGGCGCGATCAGCGCCGCACCTGCAACTGGCTTCCCATCAACTTTGGCCGGAGCGGTTTGAGTGTCGTCACCGCCTACTCTGCAACCCGTCACGGCTGCTGCAAACAGGAAGATCACGGTTGCAGTAACGGCAGTTCGAGTCGGAAAGAACACAAGGATTTCCTTCATGTGAGTGCACGGGCGTGCCACGGGGCGACTGCGAATTCCTGCTGACCGCTCGGATCCGTGTGCCAGGAGACACCGGCCGACGAATCAGGCTCCGCAGCACTAACGGGGAGAAGCGGTCCGTGGTTCACCAGAGAGAGCTCTCATCGCGATGCGCTGTTCAGACCCTCGAGTGCGCCCGGCATCCGAACCGGGGCGCCAGTTCCGCATCACCGTGTGTCACCTGCCGCCGTCCCCCGAGACCCCGAGTCGAACGGCGGGCACGGCATTGAACTGTTTCCCTCCGCTGTCCGTTGCGGTGCGCGGGGACCGTCGTGACACCCGTCCCGTGCCCTTCGAGCCACGGCGGACCCGACGACCCGACGAGACCGAGCAGTCGACACCGCAGGAGAGGGATGGACATGAACCGGGGTGAAGAGGCGGACTGGCCGACCGCAGAGGACACGCGCCCCTTGTCCGGGGAACCGGCGGGTCCAGGCCGACCGGGCGCCGGTGAGGAGACCGCAGAGCCGTCATCATCCTCTCCCCTGCCTGTGATCATCTCCGGTGACGGGTCCGCCGCGATCGACGGTGTGCCGGTGCCGGTGGTGGCGGGCGAGTCGGTCGACGTCGCCGTCCTCGACACGCTGCACGGCTATGCGCGCAGCCGGGACGCCCCCGTGACGGCGGCCATCTCCGACCCGGCCGCGGGTTACGTGGCGATCGTCGAGGTCGCGCCGGACGGCTCCAGCAGGCTTCTGGAACAGCATCACGAACAGGAACCGACCGGGCACGCTGGACCTGCCGGGTCAACTGAACGCGCTGTGCCTGCCGGACCGTTCGAAGAGGCCGGGCCCTTTGACGTCGATCAGTTCGACGCGGACGACGCGGACGAGGTGGCCGCGCTGCCGCAGCCCTCGGGGCCGCGGGTCACGCCCCCGACTCTCGGCCCGGACCCCGACCGGGAACCGGGCCGCAGAAAGGCTTTGTCCCAGTCCGACGACGAGTACGAGGGGCCCGGACTGCTCCACAGGCCCCTGGTCGTCGGGACGGTGGGCGTCGCCGTGGCGGCACTCGTCATCGGCTCGATGGTGGCCCTGGGCAGCGGAGGTTCAGACGGCGGGCAGAACCAAGCCGCCGGTACGGGCACCGAAGCGGACAAGTCGCCGACGAACCTCCAACCCGTACCAACCCCTTCGCCACACCTCACCTTGCCACCGCCGGCTTTGCTCCCTCCCTTGTCATCTGCCTCACCCTCCGGCTCAGCGTCGAAGTCCCCGTCCGCTTCACCGAAACCCAAGGCGAAGACGAAGACGACAACGAAGCCCAGCCCCCCGAAGAAGCAGACGCAGCCGGCGCCCCAAAATCCCCAGGACGGCTCCGGCATCCCGACCGATGCGGTCCTGATCAAGAACAAGAAGTACGGCTTCTGCGTCGACCTGCCCGGCACGGGCAAGGGCAAGCCGGACGGCAGGGTCCAGGACGGTGCCTGCAAGCCGTCGAGCGCCGACAACCAGCGCTGGGCCCTGAAGCTGCGCTCGAAAGGCGGCGGCACCCGCGGCGCCGACCTGTACCTGATCCGCAACGCCAAGGACGACCTCTGCTTCGACCTGCCGAACTACGGCCCCGTCCAGGCGAGGACACAGGTGACCGAGTACCACTGCGACGGCACCGACAACGACAACCAGCTCTGGTGGTTCGACAAGCGCCCGGACGGCACGTACTGGATCCGCAACCAGAAGAGCGGCGACCTGTGCCTGGACGTGGCGCGGACGGACAAGGAGAGCGCGCACACCAACGCCACGGTGTACGGGTGCAGCGACCTCGACGACCACGCGTGGAGCTTCATCAAGACCTGATCGGGTGTGCGCGGCGGCCCCGCCGCGCACACCCGATCAGACAGACGACACGGCCCTCCCCGTCACCCTGAGCCGGTAACGGGGAGGGCCGTTCTACGCGACCGTGGGCCCTCCACGAGACGGGGCGACCGCAGCCGTGGCCTCTCCGCCAGGCCGGGTGGGTCGGACGGACGGTGGAGGGGGCTGCGGCCCGGCAGGCGGGCTCGGTGGTGGGCTGAACGGATCCTTGGCGTCGACGGGAGGGACCTCCTTCGGGCGGTGGTTGCCGGGCTTGCAACCGGCGAAGGGCCCCATCGGGTCCCGCAAGGCGGTCATCACGGGTCCCAAGTAGTCGCGGTGCCAGTTGGCGGGCCCGCACATCCCGGAGTCGGCACCAGTCAACTCGTCCCAAGCGAGCCAGAGACCATGGAGTTGGGCTACCGCCTCCGGATGATCCCACCAGCGGGAGCACCAGGGCTCCGTAGAGGTGACCTCCCTGCCATAGACCGGCAGCAGCACGTGGTGGGTCCACAGGGTCAGCTGCCTCAGTGTCTGCGCGTACTCGGGCCCCTTCAGGTAGAGAATGAATCGTGGCCGGGCGGGTTCTGGGGGTGGAGGAGGGGGCGGGGGGGCCGCGGAGGGGGGCTTCCGGGCCGCATCGGCGTCTTGCCCGGCTTCCTGTTCGGCATGAGTGGTGTCGGCCGTCATGACCGCTCCCGCTGTTCTCCAGCAGGTACGACTGCAGCTGACAGAGGGCTGCACATGGCTGCTCTTCCTTCCTGATGTGCGAGTGAGACCGCCTCGGACGGCTGCCCGGGAAGCCTTGGAGCCATGAAGATCAGGTCCTGTACGGGCATCACAACGCACGCACACGGCGTGGGGTTCACCAGACTCTGTCCAGGTGGCCCGAAGCCGTGGCCCCGAGAGGGACGGCACCACGAAGCAGCAACATCACATTTCGCCGCAAATGAGGCTCCCTCCTTGCAGAGTTGAACTGTTTCCCGCGCCGAGCCGTCGACATGAACGAGTCGCGCTTCACCCCAAAACGATCACCGCGCCAGGCAGGAGCAGTCATGACCACACCAGCAGGCGAAGAGCAGTACGGCGCCGCCTCACCAGCCCGTGCCCAGGCATTCGATGCCCTCACGCAGAGCCAGCAGGGAGGGACCACCCAAATCCAGGGAATCCTCTACATCAACAACAAGGAGTACGCAAGGTCGCCCATCTTTACAAGCGGCCAAGGGGCGGCACGCAGGAACAGCAGGTACGCGCTGCGGAGCGAAATGCGGCGGGACGACGAAATGGGGAAAGAAGTACGCATGTCCTATAACGACGCGGAGGTACCTACCCTCGACTGGGGTTACGACAAAGCCAAGGCGGCAGCACGGGACTTCAAGGCGAACAAAAAAGGGGTCCACTCAGTCCAGTACGATCTCGTGGCGCTCAAGAATGGCACATGCAACGGCTGCAAGGTGCGCCAGCAGAAGTTCGCAAACGACATGACCGACATCTTCCCAGCCACCTATAGCAATTCCAAAAATACATGGAGGGTAGCAGTCAAGCCGAACTACGACAACTACCAGAACCTCCCCATGGCTCCCGGTAGGAGGGATCGCGAAACGGGACAAGCCCTGTCCACATATGGTTATGCTGACGCCAAGTTGAAATCGAACGCGTACACACAGGACCACCACCCTGAAACGTCTGATCTATATTGGCAAGCGTCGCACACTCCGGGCGGCGAGGCAGGCTGGGTTGCGCCTGAAGACGCTGCTGGAGCTTCCTATTCCGGTTCCAGAGTCCCGGAGTCCGACCGACACTCACCGAACTTCTCGTCCCCCAGCAACAGCACCGGCGGCACCCCTCCGAAGTCCCAGACTCCGCAGCCTTATGAAACGCCGCAGTCGACCGATTCCGCCCAGGGCGACACTTGGGAGGCAATGATCGCCAACGAAAACGGAGAAACTCAGATGGCCTGGCTTACCACCCAATTCGAGGGGAAACTGGCGATCTACAACGGCGAGGAAGGGGATAAGGCCGGCTGGGACTTCGCCCCCAAGGGTACGCAAGTCCTCAACGCGGCGACGAATGAATGGGAGACTGCGCGCAAGGTCGAGAAAGGGGCGCAAGCCGATACGGCCGCGGCCCAAGGCTCGAGTTCATCGGCCGCTCCGGCCCAGGAGAAGGGGAAGGGGAAAAAGGGGAAGAGGAGCCGCTGATCTCCGGGTGAAATCCCTGGAACCAGGATGTTCCCGAGTGCTGGTAGCGCCACGGCGGCCATGCCGGTACTCGGTGCCCGGACCGGTGGGTGCGCTGTCACCCGCCGGGCCGGGCGAGGTCGATTGCGTGTCACGGTTCGGCGGTGTTGGTCCAGCCGGTGAAGCGTGCCGGGATGATGGTGAAGTTCCACACTGACCTCGCATTTCTGGCCAGTGACTTGGTGCTGGTTGAGCGTGGCGCGTTCGGGGGTGGGTGTCCGTGGACAACCGGTGCAGGGCCCGCTTGGTAGTGGTACGCGAGCCGCGCAGGGTCTTGCCGTCGACTGCGACGGCTTCGCCAGGCGGAACTCCGGTCCGTACTTCGGCGGGCGGCCGCCTTTCGGATCGTAGACGCGCGCGGCGGCTTCAGCAGCCTGAGCACGCGGTTGGAGCGCAGGCATCCGACCAGTTCGACCGGGAGGTCGGAGTACACCACCCAGCCACAGGCCGGGTCCGCCTACGCCCATCCCGCCGCGCCGGTCAGCGGCGTCCAGGACTTCAGCCCCACGTACAGTGACGTACAGAGAACCCCAAGCACGGGTTCATCGGAATACGACGGTGCCGATCTGACGCGGGTCCAGAGGGCCCCAGCGATCCACCTGCCGAAAGCGCGGAGGCGAGCAGCTCGTCGTCGAGGCGTTACGGGAGCGCCACCATGACAGCTTGACAGCTGGCGTCAGGAGCCGCCCTCCTGGATGAAGTGGATCGCGGGCACGTCGCCGTCAGGCAACAAGAAGAAGGGGCCGAGCAAGTAAGAAGCTGAACCCTACGTGACAGCCTGCCTGGCGCATCGGAGCTGGCAGCTCGGACCGTTGTTTCGCAAGGGGCTGGACATGTCCGTGAGGACCACCGGACTGCTCACCCCCGCTGCACACTTCATGTGGCGCGAATTCGCGGGTCGGAGCCTCCTGAACCTCCCCCCGCCGGCCCGCCCCTGGCCTGATTAATATGACGTTCCCGTCCCGCTCCTCGCGGTCCGTTCGCGACCGCCTCTGCGCGGGGCCCTCTTCCTGTCCGCACCCCGGTGCGCCGGCATGAACCGCAAGGGTGACACCAGATGCGCGTACTCCTCGTCGAGGACGAGACCGATCTCCGTGACCTCATCTCGGCCGGTCTGGCGAGCGCCGGGTACGCCGTCGACGCGGTGGCCGACTGGCCGCAGGCCGACATGCTGCTGACCCTCACGGAATACGACTGCGTGGTTCTGGACCGCCACGTTCCCTCAGGGGACACGCTCCGGGCCCTCGACGCCCGCCGTCGAGCCGGCTGGTCCACTCCGGTGCTGTGCCTGACCGCCCTGCACGCCCTGACGGACAGGGTCGACGGCTTCCGCGCGGGCGCGGACGACTACCTCGCCAAACCGTTCGCGATGGTCGAGCTGGTCATGCGGGTCGGCAGTCTCGCGCGGCGCGCCCCGGGCCGCTTGCCCGTCCACGTCACACACGCTGATCTCGAACTGGACGACGCCCGGCGAGAGGTCCGCCGAGGTGGCATCCTGCTCTCGCTGACGCCCAAGGAGTACGCCGTCCTGCGCTACCTGCTGGTGCACCGGGAGAGCGTCGTCACCCGTACCGCACTGGTCGAGCACTGCTGGGACGAGATGGCTGATCCGGTGTCCAACGTGGTCGACGCGGTGATGACCGGACTGCGCCGCAAGCTCGGCTCCCCGCCGCTGATCAGGACCGTGCGCGGCCACGGCTTCCTCCTCGGCAGGCCGGCCGGTGACCAGCCGTGAGCCGCCAGGCCCGGGCGCCCGGGCCGCGCCGTCGGCTGCGACGGCTGCAACTGCGGCTCACCCTCGCGTACACGCTGGTCACGCTGGCTGGGGTGAGCGTGCTGTCCTGGCTGGTCATCCGTACGGACGGACGGTCCTGGCGTACCGCCGAGTTCGACGAGATGGCCCGCCACGCCGCCGTCAGCACCTCGCTGATCTATTACACGGACGCGGGCATCCAGCTCGACGGGCTGCGCGACGACGAGTCCACGCGCGGCCGCCACCTGGTCAACATCTTGCTCCGACGGCCGAAGGACGGCGGGCCCTCCCCCGGGACGGACGGCCGGCTCACGGGCGCCACCGAGCCGGGCCACGGGCGTGGCGGCCTGGAGCGGGTGTTCGCATCCGGGAAGAGGGCCCTCGACGTCACCGACGACCAGATCGCCGCTCTCGCCCGATCGGCCATGGACGAGGACGTCACCGTTCGCAAGGAGATCCCGGCCGGTGGCCGGGTCGCCTGTGCCGTGGCGCGGCCCTTCTACCACGACGAGACGCACCGGACGACGGGCGCCGTCGTCGTCATCGGAGACCCCGGGCTGCGGTTGGCCGAGCACCAGCGCCTGACGTACGCGGTGCTCGCCGGTTCCGGCCTGCTCACCGCCCTCGCAGCGGTCACCGGCCATCTGCTGTCCGGGCGGAGCCTGCGCCCCGCCTGGCAGGCGCTGGAGGCGCAGGAGCGGCTGCTGGCCGATGCCGCGCACGAATTGCGCACCCCGGTGGCGGTCATGAGGAGCACGGTGGACATCGCGGGAACCGACCCCAGGTCCCTTCCCACCCACCTGCCCCGCATCCGCCGGGCCACGGACCGGCTGACCGACGTCGTCGAGAACGTGTTGGCCCGGGGCCGGCTCCAGAACTCGGCGGCCACCTTCATGCCCGTTCCCCTGCGCCTGGACCAGATCGTCGAGGACGCCAGTGCCGACCTGACGCGGGACCGGTGCACGCTCACGCTGCGTCTGGACGAGGCGGTGGTGAACGCCGACCCCGCCCTGGTCCGGATCGCCGTCAGCAACCTCCTCGACAACGCCCTGCGGCACGGCCGCACGCCGGGGGACCCCGGCGGCGGTGCGGAGATCGACGTCAGTGTCCGCGGACACCGCGTGGCCGTGGCCGACCGGGGGCCGGGCCTGGCCGGCGAGGAACTGGAGCAGCTCACCGAGCGGTTCCACTCGCCCGGCGGAGGCTCGGGCATCGGACTGTCCCTGGTACGCGAGATCGCGGCCGCCCACGGTGGGACACTCACCGCTCGCACGCGTCCCGGCGGCGGCTCGCTGTTCCTGCTCGCCCTCGGCCCGAGTCACGCGCGGCACGCCCGCACGGGCCCCGGTGCCGGCTCCTCATAGTTTCCTCACGATCGAACCAGCAGCATGCGCACACGTATTCATAGTCGTACTGGAGCACGTATGCCAAAGCATTACCCTGCGCCGTTCCACCGCAAGAAGTCCGCACGGGTCGCTCTGGGGGGCGGTGCGGTCACCGCACTGGGCGCCGGTCTGCTGTTCACCCAGGCCTTCGCCTCGGGCGCCCCGACGTCCGACGCCCCCATGGCCAGTGCGGCGAAGTTCACCCTGCCGAAGCCGAACCAGCCCTTCGACTACCAGATCGGCGGCGCGTACACGCCTCCGAAGAACGTCAAGGTCGTCTCCCGGGACCGCACCGCCAAGCCCGCGCGCGGCCTGTACAACATCTGCTACGTCAACGCCTTCCAGACCCAGCCGGACGCCCTGGGCTGGTGGCAGAAGAACCATCCCGGCCTGCTGCTGCGCGACGGCGCCAAGAAGCCCGTCGAGGACGAGGACTGGGGCGAGGTGCTCCTCGACACCTCCACCGCGGACAAGCGGACCCGGCTGGCGAAGATCGTCGGTGGCTGGATCGACGGCTGCGCCAAGAGCGGATTCCAGGCCGTCGAGCCGGACAACCTCGACTCCTTCGAACGCTCCGGCAAGCGCCTCACGAAACAGCACAACGCGGCCTTCGCCAAGCTCTTGGCCCAGCGCGCCCATGCCGCCGGGCTCGCCATCGGCCAGAAGAACACCACTGACCTGCTGCCCGAACGCAAGAAGATCGGCTTCGACTTCGCCGTGGCGGAGGAGTGCGGTCAGTACCAGGAATGCGGGAACTACGCGACGGTGTACGCCAACCGTGTCTACGCGATCGAGTACACGAACGGTGGTTTCAACCGCGCCTGCAAAGGCTGGGGCAGCAAGCTCTCGATCGTCCAGCGCGATCTCGACGTGAGCGCGCCGGGCGGCTCCTACCACTACCGCGCTTGCTGATCACTGCGAACCGACCCCGTGAACCCGGGCAGTGCCGACGGATATCCCCCTTCCCGCCGGCACCGCCCGTCCCGCATTCGCGATCACTGACCGGAACGCCAGGTGCTGCCTGTCCGGCCCCAATGGTCCGACTGCCCCCGCCATGTGCTGGCCCGTCCGCGTCTTCGACCCGCTGCCTCGGCACGGCTCGTCATACGCGCCACGGATCACCTGGCCTGCGGTGTGATTCGTCGACACCCCTGAATCTCGTAGATCGGCAATTCTCTCTGTGCCGCATCCCCGACACCTCGGCTGAAGTCGTGTTCGTCTCGTCGATCCTGGTCGTCCGGGCCGTCAATGAGACTGTGCGGTAGGTCAGTTGAGCCGCCTGAGAACCTCGCATCCCGCACTGACCAGGGCAGAGCCCGGGTGCATCCTGGAGGTGGAGCCTGCGAGGGATGGGTGGTCCGGGCGGCGGCCGGGATCGGCCGCCGCCCGGACCACAGCGCCTCACGGTGCAAACCGTTCACCGGGCCCCACCGGAGAGACCCGTTCCCTCGCGGGCGGCCGGATCAACCGCAGACGCCGTCGTCGCGCCATACCGCCCAGGAGGTCGGGTCGTTCGGTACGGGACCGGTGGCGTAGAAGGTCGCGGTGTACTTGTGGCCCGCGAAGGAGACCTCGTCACCGGGGACGTACGACGAGGTGGAGCTCCACTCGGACGGGCAGGTGCCGCTCTCCGTACTTCCGTCGTCTCCGTCGCCCCCGTCCCCGTCCCCGTCGCCTCCGTCGGTGCCCTCGGTGCCGGCGATGGTGACCGAGATGCTGTCGGAGGCACCGGACACGTTCCCGGCCGCGTCACGTGCCACGACGGTGAAGCTGTGGGTGGTGTTCGCGGACAGGCCGTCGACCGTGACTGAGGTCTCCGTGCCCAGGGAGAGCTTGGTGGCGCCCACGTGAACGTCGTAGCCGGTCACGCCGACGTTGTCGCCGGCGGCGTCCCAGGTCAGCGACACACTGGTCGGCGTCTGGCCGGTCGAGCGCAGGTTCGCGGGCGCCGTCGGCGCCTCCGTGTCCCCGCCACCGCCGTCGCTGTTCCCGCCATCGCCGTTCCCGCCGGCGCCGTTCCCGCCGGCGCCGTCGCTGTTCCCGCCATCGCCGTTCCCGCCGGCGCCGGTGTCGACGAACTTCCAGGTGATGCCGCTGACGACGCCCACGTCCAGGTTGGACAGTTTCTGGAAGGCGGCCTTACTCAGGTCGATGTGCTCCGCCGCGCACCCCATGCACTTGTCCTTGACCGGCACGGTGATCGTGTTGCCGTTGTAAGTGACCTCGACGAGCGCCCCTTTGCAGAGGTCGTCTTCGTTCGGGTTGCCGGCGGTCCACAACTCGTGGGAAACCGCGACGAGTTCCTCGCTGGCGGCGTTGATGTCGGTGCCGCACGAACCCGTTCCCACGTTGTCGTACCAGGTCATCTTGCCGGTTCTGGACTCGCTGACGGGGGTCGCGGACAAGTCCTGGCCGAAGCCGAACAGCGCGACCGCGGCGGCGCCGACCAGGGCACCGGCCAACAGAACTGTCATGACGGTGCGTTTCAGAGCATGCTGCATACGTCTTCCTAGGGACAGGGGAACAGAGGACAACCGCGCGTCGACTGCCGCGCGGGACAGCGCTGGCACAAACGTGCGCAAGCCCTGCACGGTTCAAAGCCCGCGTGCCGGAGCGGGCGCCGGAAGATCTGGCAGTGTCCCGTACGCACGCCAGCACGAGAGAGCCCCGACCGCCGTCACGGGGGAGACGAGCGGGCGGGGCCGTGGGACCCGCCCGCCGGGTGCTTCCGGTTACACCGACGGGACAGGCGTCCGCGCATACTTCACATGCCCGACGACGCCCGCCACTTGCTCGGCCCTCGCCGCGAGCCGCGAGAAGCGCTCCGGTGGGGCCGCCTTCGATCTCGCCGCATTCCCCGAAGTCGTCCGCGTCTATGCGGCGCAGAACTCCGCGGCGGAGGAGATCCAGCAGCAGGCCCGTGAGGCGCGGGAGTTGGATGTCCTGGCCGTGCGCGGCCTCGGCCTGATCGGGCTGAACGACAGCCTCCTGCGCGCCTGCCTGCCGCGCGACCAGGGTGGGAAGGGCTTACGGGTGCGGGTGGCCCTGCTCGACTCCGACAGTGATGCCCTGGCGAAGCGCGCGGCCGAGATCGGGGAGTCCGCCGAGTCCCTCGCCAGTGGCGTGCACCTCGCCGAGGCGCGCCTGCGGGAGCTGGCCGACTCGTGCGACATCGGTGTGTGGCGGTACCGCATGCTCCCCACTTGGCGGGTTGTCCGCACGGGCTCCACCATGTTCGTCGGCGCCTTCGACGCGGGCTGGGAGGGCCACGAGTCGGCGACGTACAAGGTGACGGAGACGCCGCACGGACCCCTGTTCCGGGGCTTCCGCAGGATGTTCGAGGCAGTCATCGACGGCGCGCAGCGCACGGTGTGAGTTGAGAGGGGAAACCGCTGGTGATCGAAGCGGAGTTGAAGGCCCGCGTGCATTCGCCCGAGGCGGTGATGCGGCAGCTCGACCAGCTGGCCACGGCCCGTGTCGAGGTGTATCGGGACACGTATTACGACCGGTCCGACGGATCGCTTGAGAAGGCTGGCGAAGAGCTGCGGGTGCGTACCGTTCACGGCGTGGACGGAACCCGCACCGTCCTCACGTACAAGGGCGCAGCAGTCGATGAGGCGTCTGGGTCCAAGCCAGAGCATGAGACCCGCGTCGAGGACGCGGAGGCAGCACACGCCATCCTGCGCGGGCTCGGGCATGTGCCGTTCATCGCGTTCGAGAAGCGCTGCCGCAACTACGTCTTCACGGCCCGTGGCCGGACGATGCTCGCCACCCTTGTGCGCGTTCCCGAACTCGACGGCATCTTCCTGGAAGTCGAGACCCTCGTCGACGAAGTCGACCTCAGTGCCGCCCTGGACGACATCCGCGCTGTGCTCGCCGACCTGGGCATCGGGCCGCAGGACCTGACGAGGGAAACGTACACGGGCGGGGTCGCTGCGACGCGCCGCTGACCCTACCCGCGGCTCCGGGGCCAACCGCGAGAACGACGCAGCCCTGTTCGCCGCTCGCCGTGGGGAAGGTGAGTGGCACGCCGAACGCCATGATGTCCAGGTCACCGTCCGCGGGCCTGACGGGAGGCAGGAGGCGCGGAATGGCGCCGGGGGGCGGCTGTCGTGGTGGGATCGCTCTGTACGGGCCTCTGTGCGGGCGACGTGGCCTCAGGAAACCCAGGTGGCCTCATACCGGCCACCTCTGGCGAGTGCGCCGGCACAGGCGGCTGCCGCTGCTGCCGTTGCTGCCACTGGGGCGGAGCCTGACCCCAGCTGTACGGCGGCGGCGAATAGCCGGCATGTGATGGTGCGGTGCCTGGGCCCCTGCTCCAGTTGCCCGTCCACGGTGTGGCAGGTGTCGGCGACGACTGCTCCTGCCCCCATGACGTCGTTCCTGCCGAATTCCCGAACGAAGCCCGCCGCCTCGACATTTCCCGTCCGATGGCAGCCCAGGTCACCATCCCGGCCAGCCCTAGCGGCAGCGCCAGCCCCAGCGTCGCTCCCAGTGTGAGTCCCACGCCCAATCCGAACAGCCCCAGACCCCACACAGGTGCCGTCCTCGACAGCGTCCGTGCGATCCCCCGTCCAGTCCTCAGCAGCGCCCGCCCGATTCTCTTCGCTATTCCCACAACTGCTGCTCCGGATCGCGACGTCGGTTTGGACAGGGACGTGAACAGAGACAGGGACAGGGCACATCAGGGGGTAGCAACACATCAGGGTGCGTGGCAGTGGAAACTCCGCCGCCGGAGGACCGGGCCCGGCGACAGCGGGAGAGTGTCGTCAGGCCCGGCCCCGGAGGGAGGCCGCCGGGGGGACGGCGGCCTCCTGTGCCCCACAACGGGAATGGTGCCGGAGTGGTTCATCGCGTCGTTTCGGACGGGACTCCCCCGGACGCGGGGTTCAGCGGTTGTCGGAAGGCGGTTGGCCGGCGTTCCTTCGGCGCAACGGTTCGCCCGCGTTCCTCAGGTGGCGCAGGGCCTCACGGTGTGAGGCGATCAGCCCTGTCTGGTGATAGGGAATTCCCAGTTCGGCGCAGTACGCCTCGGTGATGACCTGAGCACGTTTGAGGGCCGGAGTCGGCATGCTCGGGAAAAGGTGGTGCTCGATCTGGTAGTTGAGTCCGCCCATCAACACGTCGATGAACGCACCGCCCCGTACATTGCGCGAGGTGAGCACCTGGCGGCGCAGGAAGTCGAGCCTGTCCTCGGGGCCGATCATCGGCATCCCCTTGTGATTGGGGGCGAAGACGGAGCCCAGGTAGATGCCGAAGAGCGCCTGATGGACGGCGATGAAGGCGATCGCCTTGATGGGTGGGAGCGCCGTGAACAGCACGCCGAAATAGGCGGCGAAGTGGATGACCAGCAAGGTGCCTTCCAGCACGGGGCGTTTCATGCTGGGCTCGCGCAGCGCGCGGAAACTGGCGAAGCTGAGGGCCAGGCCCTCCAGTGTCAGCAGCGGGTAGAAGAGAGGTGCCTGGTGCGCGCCGATGAACCGGGGCAGCCCCGTGGCGGCCCGTGCCTGGTCCTTCGAGAACACCAGGACGTCGGGGAGGACGTCCGGGTCCTTTTCCTCGTGGTTGGGGTTGGCGTGGTGGCGTGTGTGCTTGTTCATCCACCAGCCGTAGCTCATACCGAGCAGGAGGTTGGCCGTGATCAGGCCGCCGGTCTCACTGGCGCGCCGCCGTGTGAAGACCTGCCGGTGGGCCAGGTCGTGGGTTGCCAGCGCGAGCTGGCCGAAGACGACGGACAGGGCGACGGCCAGGAGAATCTGCAGCCAGGTGTCCCCCAGGGCGAAGAACGCTACGCCGCACACGACGCCCGACAGGCCCACTGCCCCGAAGCGCAGCGTGTAGTAGAGCGGGCGTCGTCGCAGAAGTCCCGCGGCGGCGATCCTCGCAGACAACCTCGCGAAGTCACTTCCTTTCGCCGGTATGTCAGGAAGAGCCGACGGTCCTGGCGCGGTCTCAAGCGCGCTTTCGTTCATCGTGCACACCAAATCCGTAGCATGGAGATCCAAGATTGCGTGGCGTGGCGGCCCGGGAAGGTTCCCCCCGGGCCGCCAGGGCCGTCAGCCCCAGGTGGCGCTGAACTTCTCGCCGTAGCCCTTGGCGTGGCCGTCCAGGTTGGGGTGGAAGGTCACGGTCCGATCGATCGGGTCGACGCCGTGGATCCACGGGTCGTCGCTGCATGCCTCGTGCCCGTTGAAATGCTCGCGCATGTCGACGAAGTAGACACCGGCCTTGGTGGTAGCGGCCAGGGTGCCCTCGGCCAGCGCGTCGGCGAGCGCGTTCATGTCGGCCCGCTTGTCGGCGCTGAGGTCGATCGGGGCAGCGCACGAACCGTTCTCGGCGATCACCCGCGGGTAGCCGAACACGAGGACCAGGGCCCGTGGCGCGCGGGCCTTGATGTCGGTGTACAGGGCGGAGAGTTCCTCCACCATCTGGTTCTTGGCGTAGTGCGACATCCACTGCGTCGCCGTTTTGCAGTAGCTGTCGTCCTTGGTAAGGCACGCCTCCGCCACCGAGGCGAACTGGGCGTCGTTGCCGCCCACCGTGACCGTGACGAGGTTGGTCTCCTCGTTCACGGCGTACAATTGCTTCTCCCGCACGTCAGCGATGGTCGCACCGCTGCAGGTGACGTCTCTCAGAACCCAGTCGGGGTGACGGAACGCCCACTGGTTCGGATAGTTGTTCTCGCTCCGCAGGCAGTCGCCGCTGGAGGGGTCGTTCCGGCCCGCGCCGACCCCGGATGCGTACGAATCCCCGAGCGCGGTGTACCGACCCATTTCCCGCTGTGCAGAGGTGCTGGCCGCGGTCTCCGTACCCCCTAGAGGAGTGCTGATCGCAGCTCCCGTAGCGGCGACTATCATCAAGGCGGCAACGGCGGCCGACTTCAGTTTGCGCATGGCTTCCTTCTTGATCGTCGAGCCTGAATCAGGCTCAGCAGCGGTTCGACTTGGACTGCGCTGTGATCCACGCCACTGTCCGCGGACCCGCCGGGAAGCGGCCGTCGGTGCCGGTCCCGGCCAGGAGGCCGCCCGGAGGAGAGCAAGTGGTGCGGCCTCGCCACCTCAACGGGATGGGCGGCCAGGTGGTTCAATGCGCTTCCGCGGACAACTCGACCTGGCATACGCCTACTTGTGCCACCTCTTGTTGGTGTCGTTGACCTCCAGCTCCGCCGCCGTCAGGTCCACGTGCAGCGGGATTCCGGGGCGGCTGCCGACCTTGATCAGGAAGTTGCCCAGGCCGGGCGGGTCGGAGCGGCGGCCGCCCGCGGCGTCCCAGGCGGGCGGGGTGGACCAGTCGACCAGCAGGCGTTTCTCCGCCTCCGTAAGCTCCACGACCTGGGCCAGCTGCGGCATCTCGGCCGGGGGCAGGCCTGCACAGATCACCATGCCGGCGCGTTCGACGAAACCCTTCGCCTTGGTGCGGTCCTCCTCGGTGGGCAGGGCGAGGAGGTCGTCGATGCTGTGCGTGACCATGGCCAGGCCGACGCCGCGCTGCCGGTCGAGGCGGGTGAGGGCGTTGACGCGGTCGACGAGGCCCCGGCCGGCCTGGAGGACGCGCCACAGCTCGTCCATGACGAGGAAGTAGTTGCGCTGCGGCTCCAGACCGGCGTCCGCCAGGGCGTGCGCCGCGGAGACCGCGCCGAAACCGTAGGACCAGCAGGACAGCAGGGCCGCCGCTTGGAGCAGGACCTCGCTGTCGTCGATGCCGCTGACGTCGAAGCAGACCGGGCGGTCCAGCTTCATCGCCTCTGTCGTCGGGCGGGCGAAGGTGCCGCCCAGGCGCCCGTCGCCCAGCAGGGCGGTGAGTGACGCCTCCAGGTTCTCCGTGATGTCCCGGTAGCGAGTGATGTCGCCACGGTCCAGGGCGACCGAACGCACCGCCTCCGGAGCGTCCTTGATGACCTGTACCAGGTCGCCGAGCACCGGTACGCCCCGCCCCGAGCCGGCGGCGTGGCGGTCGTCCAGGACGTTCAGCGCCGCCGAGAGGATCGTCTCCTCGCGGTCCGTCGGCGGCGCCGAGCGCAGGATGGTCACCAGGGCCGAGACCATGTGGAGGCGGCGGCCGTGGATGTCGGCGAGGAGGCGGCGGCGCGCGTCGCCGGTGAGCCGGGCCGCGGCCTGGAGGGACTCGCCGGGGTCGAGGACGTTGAGGTTGCCGCGGCCCCGGCCCAGGCTGATGACCTGGCCGCCGATCGCCCGGATCAGGTCCGCGTAGTCGGGCTTGAGGTCGCCGAAGATCAGGGGGTGGACGCCGTAACCGGAGAGGCCGAGGGCCATGCGCCGTACGATCGTCGACTTGCCGAGGCCCGGGCGGCCCAGCACGAACATGGACGGGTTGGCGAGCAGGCCCGTGCGCATGAACCACGACACGGGGTCACAGCACACCGTGGCCCCGGAGTCCAGGTCACGGCCCAGCGGCACCCCGACCATGGGGGTTCCGGCTCCGGCACCGAACGGCCACAGGCCGCAGACCTGGACCGTGGTGCCGCGCCATTCGGGTGCGGGGTCGACGTAGCCGACCATGCCGCCGCCGGGGCCCGGCCAGCCCCGGGACGTCGGGCGCGGCTCGCGGGGTTCCTTTGTCGTGCCTGCCATCGAGTCGGTCCTCCTACGTCTCCGTTGCCCTGCGTCTGTCTCCGTCGCCCTACATCGCGTCCCGTACCGTCTGCGGCAGCGCCGTGTGCAGCGGCAGTACCAGGCCCAGCGGCAGCGCCGCCGCGAACGCCGCCGCCTGGGAGCCGTAGACGGGCCGTACGGCGATACGCGCGGCCGGCGCCAGGTTGTCCACGGCCGCGGCCGCCGTCGTCAGTTCCTCGGCGGAGTTGACGGTCGCCGTGATCAGCAGACCGAAGCGGATGACCCCGTGGCCCTGGGCCTGTTCCTCGGTGGTCCGGCGCGCGGCGGTGACCTCGGCGTCATCGCGGGCCTGGCCGATCTCTGACTGCTGGGCGGTGAACAGGGCGTTCTTGTAGTCCTGTTGCACGACGCGGGCGCCCTCGGCGCGGGTGTGCGGGCGGTAGAGGAGGGTGACGCGCTTGCGGGCGATGTCGCGGTTGGGCTGGACCAGGCCGGTCAGGACGTTGGAGAAGACCTCGCCCTGCGGGGCCTCCGTCATGGCCCAGGTCACGCTGAACGCGCCGTCGTGGCGGTAGTGGTCCCAGGCCTCCTGGGCCGCCATGGGCCCGGCCTCGTCCCAGGTCAGTCCGGTGCCGCCGGTGGCCCGTGCTTCCTCCACCAGGGACGCCACGGTCGGGTCGTAGGCGACGCGTACCGCCTCGGCGAGCTCGGTCGCGGTCATCGGTACGGCCGTGCCGGCGCCGGTCATGGCCAGCCCGGCGGTCAGGCCGGGCAGGCGGGTGCCGATGTGCACCGCCATGTCCTCGGCACCGCGACGGGGTGAGCCGGGGCGGGCCGCGCCGGAGTACGTCAACGCGATCCTCGTGGCGATCTGCGCCGAACCGGCGGGATAGGCGGCCAGTACCTCCCGGAGCATCGATCTGGCCAGGTCCGGGGCTCCGGCGACCCAGTTCGCGGCGAGCTCCTGCTGCAGCCGGACTCCGGAGTCGGGGGCGGTCTCCACGGTGACGCTCACGGCGACGAGGCCCGGCTCGGCGCCCAGGGTGGAAAGCCACTGGCCCCAGTGGGCCACCCAGGTGTCGACCTGCTGCTCGTCGACGAGGGCGGCTCCGTCGGCGTCGCAGGAGATGACGACGGTGTGGTGACCGGTCGCCGGGATCGTGATCACGGCGAACGGGCGTCCGTAGCCGTCCTGCGCCTCCGTCAGCGCGGACTCGGCGGCCAGACCGGGCAGTTTGCAGGTGCCGTGGCCGGCTCGGCCCATCGGGCCCGAGCGGTACAGGTGTCCGCCAGAGGATGTGGTGCGCCACCAGGCCAAGCGGACCGCGGCGCGCTGCATCAGCGTGCGGCCGTGCCGGTCCCGTACGGCGAGCGGGGCCGTGAGCACCGCCAGCGCGACCGCCAGGCCCAGCGCCGCCCATATCGATATCAGCGTGGCCAGGACCACGGCGATGAGCCCGGCGAACAGCAGCAGGGTCGCCCCGAGGGACAGACCTCGCAGGCCTGAGGTGCGGGGCTTGCGGAAGTTGCCGTACGTACGGGGCTGGGGTGCTTCAGTGACTGTCACGGGGCTTCTCCTGCTGGTCGTCGGCGGGGTGACGGACCGGCACCGGCATGGGGGCCGCCGCTTCCTCCTGGTCGTACGGGTTTGTCTGCCCGACGTCCTCCGAGTGCGCCGGCCGGGCGTGGCCGCCTGCGATGCGCTCGGCGTCCGGTGCGCCGCGGGGCCGGTCGGCGCCCTGCGCCGGGCCTGGGCCGCGGGTGGTGCGTGCGCCGGTGGTTCCCGCCCCGTCCGGGCTCAGCGCGGCGCCGGACACCGACCGGCCGGCGGCCAGGCTCCGCAGGTGCGGTACGGGCAGCGCCCCGGTGGCCGTCACCGGGCCGCCGGCCCCGGCGGAGGCCCTGGCCGCGCGGCTCGTCCCGGATGCCGCCGCCTGGACGACGGGAGCGGCGAACCGCATCAGCGCGGGCAGGGTGAAGCAGGCCAGCACGATCAGTACGACTCCGGAGACCATGGAGACGACCTCGTTGCCCCGACTCCGGCCGCTCATCGCGAACGCCGCCGCGTACACGACGGCCGCAGCCGGTTTGTACAGCACGAAGGCGAGCAGCCAGCCCACGGACCGGCGGAACCAGACCCGGCCGCCGGCGGTGCCGCTGGCCGCCGCCGCCAGGGGCAGCGTGCCGGTGAGGATCACCAGCATGGCCATCCGTACGATCATCAGCGCGATCTGCGCCAGGCTCCCGGCGATCACCAGCATGGCCATGATCAGGACGAGGAACGACGAGTCCGTGCCGCCCAGCGCCAGCATGGCCGAGGTGCGTTTGTCGAACTCGGCGACACAGCTCGCCACCGGATCGCCGGTGGCGCTGATCTGCTCGCAGCCGGTGGACCTGTCGATGATCCAGACGCTGAACCTGTCGCCCGCCACGGCCAGGAGATTGACCGTGGCCACCCCGGCCGAGGAGACCACCACCAGATTGAGCAGGCCCTGGAGTGCCTGCCGGGCGGGCTCGCCGCGGCGCTGCCAGGCGATGTGTCCGGCCGCGACGAGCAGGCAGAGCACGGCGGCGAAGGACGTGAACCAGAGTGTGGATCCGCGCAGGAACGCCACCGGGCCGCCGGTGTCGCTCAGGTCGGGCGCGCCCAGGTTCATCCAGGCGCCGCCGAGTGCCTTGACGGTGGTGCTCGCCGCCTGTGCGGCGCCCTCGGCGATGTCGTCGAACGCACTGCCACCGAGGTCCTTCGGGGCCGTGCCCGCCCCGTCCCCCACGCAGTAGCCGCCGATCGTCGGGGACACCCAGCCGAAGTCGCAGCCCGCCATCACACGCCTCCCCACTCGGCGTATCCGGCGAGGGAGTCGACCGGGGTGGGGGCGGCCGGGTCGGCCGGGTACTCCAGCTTCCAGTCGCCGTCCTGCCACAGCACGGTGGTGGTGGCGGCCTGCATACGGCCGTCCGGGAACCGCCACACGGTCTGGATCACCGCCGTCGTGTCGTTGTACGTGACGAATCTGAACCCGGCGATCTGCCCGTGCACGGTGCCGCCCTCCTCGTCCGGGGGTGCCGTCCGTTCCGCCTCGGTCCGGTCGGCGATGTAGGTGTCGCGGCCCTCGCCGACGGTCTGGGTGCGGGTCACCTTCAGCCAGTCGCCGGCGGCCAGGTAGCGCACGCTGATCTGGCTGGTGGCCAGCAGGGCGCCGCCGGGGGTGTGCGCGTAGCAGCGCGCCACGTCCTCATCGGCCACGGCCGGGCCGGCCGCCTTCGAGGAGGGGAGGGCGACGGCTTCGTACAGGGTCCAGGTCACGCCCGCGGGCGCGGAGGTGGGCACGTCCTGCCGTTCGTCGGCGAGTTCGGGGCACTCGGCGCCGTCGGCGGCGGGCGTGGACCGCGGCGGGTCGGCGGTGCGGGTGCCGAGTGCCTGAGCCGTGGTGGAGCCGTCGTTGCCCGAGGTGTCCGAACCGACGGCGATCGCCGCTCCGATGACGGCGACGAAGCCGATGAACGCGGCGGCGAGGACGAAGCCGGTACGCAGCCACGGACTGCGCGGCTCGTCGGGCGCCGCGCGGATGCCGGGCTCTGCCATGTTCCTTCCCATCCTCGTGGGTTGTCAGGAGACGAGACGCCTGATGAGACGTCCTGCGGATCTCGGCGCTCAGCGCGCCGCTGGACGTGCCGTGACATGCCGCCGATCGTCTGCGGCACCGTCGTGGCTGGTCGCGCAGTTCCCCGCGCCCCTTTGGGGCGCTGCCGAACCGGAGCCGACATCGCCATGACCGCTCAGACGAGCGCCCCGACGATCCCGGACGCGGAGCCGACGAGCAGGCACGCCCCCAGGACGAAGCCGAGACCTCTGGCGTGCTCGCGGCCACCGCCCCGGGAGTGGTCGATCGCCATCCTGGCGGCGACGCCGAAGATGCCCGCGACGCACAGGGCGGTGACGCTCCATGCCACCCACTTCAGCACCGTCAGCAGCCCGTCCGCGCCGGGCGGCGCCTCTCCCCCGCCGACGTCCGGCACGCCCGAGGGTCCGGCGGACGCCGCGGCGACATCGACGACAGAGGTCATGTGGGGTGAGGCGTCCAGAGCGGCCGCCAGCAGGCTGGACAACGGGTTCCTCCCTGTAACGGGGACGGGGTGACGGGGACGGCCTATACGGGCCGGGTGAGCCGGGTCAGGTCGCGGGCCAGCGGCGCGCACTCCTTGGGCAGGTGGGCCATGGGCGACTCGCCGAGCCGCCAGGGCTCCACCCATGGGATCTCCCACAGCCGGGGCACCGCGCCGGAGACCAGCCGCACCAGGTTCTGCAGGACCTTGGGGCGTCGGCCGGGGGCATCGGCGACGACGACCAGGCCTAGCAGATCGATGCCGGTGACCATGCCGGAGGCCCACTGCTGCGCCGCGTTCTGCGCGGCCCTGATGCCGTTCGCGCTGGAGCGGGCGACGAGCACGACCGACCGGGAGCCCCCGGACACCGGCCAGGCACGGCCCGCATCCCGGCCGCCGGGCACAGCCCGCTCCAGGGTGCTGACCCCTGCGCCGCCGTGTACCCCCACCCACCACCAGGCGTGTCCGGCATCCGTCCGCGGTCGGGCGACGGGCAGCGCGCGCTCGGGCCGCGGCACTCCGGCACCCTGGGGTGCCGCCGGGCCCGTGAGCTCCGCCGACGCCTCCTGAACCGATCGCCGGGGTTTCCCGTTGAGGCCCCCCGAAGGGCGCGGCTGCGGCAACCAGGGATTGACATTCGGCACATCCCCCGCCACGGCATCTCCTTCAACTGCTGACACAACAGCCCAAACTTATACACAGGTTGTCGACAGTGTGCAAGTAATGATTTTTCAGAAACAAGGCATATATGGCGCGGTACGCCCTTTCTGGGCGTACGGGCTTCCAAAACGCAGGCTTTCTTGGGGGGTTGGACATGAGCGGCCAGGCCACACAGGCGAGATCGGCGATGCTGGTGACGGGCTGCGCCGTCCTCGGGCTGCTCGGCTCCATGGTCGGCCTGTCGGTGCTGGGGGCCGCGGAGCAGGAACAGGACGCCGCCCCCGTAGGGTTCGCCACCACGTTCGACTCCGGGCGCGTCCCGGCCGAGTTCGTGCCATGGATCGGGCGCGCCGCCCGGCAGTGCGCCGAGGTCAGCGCCCCGCTGCTGGCCGCCCAGATCGAGGCGGAGTCGGGCTGGAACCCCTCCGCGGTGAGCCCGGCCGACGCTCGGGGCCTGAGCCAGTTCGTCCCCGGCACCTGGGCGACGTGGGGCGTGGACGCGGCCGGCAAGGACGGCAGTGCCCGACCGGACGGCGTGGCCGACCCGTTCACCCCGGGCGACGCCATCATGACCCAGGCCCGCTACGACTGCTGGCTCGCGGACAAGGTCAAGAGGATGAACGTCGGCGGCGATCCCACGCGGCTGATGCTCGCCGCCTACAACGCGGGGCCCGGCGCGGTCGAGCGGTTCGGCGGCGTTCCTCCGTACCCGGAGACCCAGGCCTACGTCGCCGCGATCATCGCGTCGATGGCGAACTACACCGACGGCGAACCGGCCGAGACCGGCGGCGCGTTCGGTGAACGGGTGGTGGCGGCCGCCAGGAAATGGCTCGGCACCCCGTACTCGTGGGGCGGCGGCGGGCCGGAGGGCCCCGGGCGCGGGTTCGCGCAGGGTGCGAACACGGTCGGGTTCGACTGCTCCAGCCTCGTCCAGTACGCGGTCTACCAGGCCAGCGGCGGCGAGATCCTCCCGCCGCGGGTCTCCCAGCTCCAGGTCACCGCGGGCAAGGCGGTGTCCCGCGACGAGATGCGGCCCGGTGACGTGATCGGGTTCAACCTGCACGGCAGTTACGACCACATCGGCATCTACATCGGCCACGGGCAGTTCATCCACGCCCCGAAGACCGGCGACGTGGTCAAGATCAGCAACCTCGGCGAGCCCTATTACGCCGGCAGGCCCCAGAAGGTGAGGCGCTTCGGATGACTCTCTCCCGTACCCGAGGCACACGGGACACCACCGCGGTGGCCACGGCGATGCTCGCGCTCGTCCTCGCCGTGGGCGGCTGCGGTTCCGGCAGCGGCGGCGGACAGCGCGCTGCTCCTACGCCGTCGGCTCCCGCCGCGACCGGCAACGGCCCGTATCCGACCCCGTCCGGCCCCGGCGAGCCCCCGCCTCTGCCGACGGGCTCCAAGGGCACCCCCCGGGGAGGCACCACCCGGCCCGGCGACGTCGACCAGGAGAACGCCGACGCGGTCGGCCGGGGCGCGCTCACGGTGATGTGGACGTTCGACACCGCCATCGACAGCGGCCCCCACGACGCCGGTGTGCGCGCAGCGGACGCGGGCTGGCTGACCCCGGCGTACGCGAAGCGGCTGCGTACACACCGGCCCCGCTCCGTCCCCGGCGCCCAGTGGCGGGAATGGGCCGGACACCACGCCTCCACCATCGTCACGCTGGAGAAGGCCGAGGACGCCGCGATACCGCCCGACACCGGCACGGAGGCCTGGCGGCAGTGGGCGGTCAACGCCTCCCCGCACGGCCGCGACCGGTGGACGGGCGAGTCCACCACCGTCGTCGCGTATGTGCAACTCACGCGCGCGGCAGCCGATCAGGCGTGGCGGGTCGCCGACGTCACCGTCCGATAGCCCGGTCTTCCCGTCCGACGGCCCAGGACTGCACCGCCCGACACCTCGACCTCACTGCCCGACAACGGACCCGACGGCCCGACAGCCGGACCCCACGGCCCGGCGGCCCGGCGGCCGGACCGCACCGCCCAACAACCAGGACCGCACCGCCCGACAGCCCGGAGAAGTTCATGCCTACGACGCACAAGTCCACCGAAGTGCCCGCCTGGCCGGTCTACGCCCTCGCCGTGCACGACGACGGCCGGGTCGTCGCCTCCGGCCCGCTCGTCCCCGTCACCAGGCACCCCAGCCGTGCCGCTGCCATCGGCACGGTGGCCGCGGCGGCCACCAGGCTCGGCCGTCCGGTGCGGGCCAGGGCCACCGAACCGGACGGCACCGTATGGCACCTGGCCATATCGCCCGACGGCGCGGTGGGTGAGCTCCCGGCCGGCGGACAGCGTGCGAGGGCGCCGAAGAGAGGCGACGGCAGGCCTCCGGCTCACCCGGCGAGGGAGGCCACCGACCCGGCGAGAGCACATGAGGCCGAACCGGACCCGTGCACGGGGCCCGACACGTACGCCGAGTCGCTGGCCCTGGTCACGGAACACCTTCAGGCGGGCCGCATCGACCGGGCCGCGGATCTCGCCGCACGGCTCGACGAGCAGGCCGCCGACACTCTCGGTGTCTCCCACCCCGACGCCCTGGGCATCCGCGAGGTCCGGGCCCGCGTCGCCGTCCTGGCCGGGGACACCGGCGGCGGCGTACGGCTGTTCCGCGACGTCGCGGAGCGCTGGCACTACCGGGGGGACAGCGAGCGGGCCGAGGCCGCGGCGGCCCGCGCCGAGACGGTCTGGCTGCAGATCACGGACCTGGACACGGCACTGTCCACAGGGATCGCCGTGGTCCGTATGCGCAACCAGCTCCCGGGGGAGGACGGCAGCGCGCTCACCGCCGTACTGGAACACCAGGCATGGCTGGCGGCGGCCAGCGTGGCAGGCGGCGAGCCGCTGCCGCGCGCGCACCCCGCGAAACCACTGCCCCGAGCTCTTCCCACGGCGAACGAGTCCGCCAAGGCGCGGGGACGGCGCCCGATGCCGTCCTGGGAGCGCCCCGCGCAGGACATCAGGGCGGCGAGATGAGTCCGCAACGCCTCACGCCGCGGTGTACCACCACGCGGGCTTCGCGCCGACCTCCTCGTCGGGAGTCGCGACGACGCCCAGGGCCATGCGCAGGGCCCGTACGGCGTGGTACAGGCGCGACTTGACGGTGCCCGGCGGGATGCCGAGCACAAGGGCCGCCTCGCGCGTCGACCTGCCCGTGTAGTAGGTCTCGTACAGCACCTCGCGGTGCTTGGGCGACAGCGCCTTGAACGCGTCCCCGAGGATCATCGAGGAAAGCAGCCGGTCGACGTCGTCGCGCTTCGCCAGCAGTTCGTCCAGCCAGGCGGTGCCGTCGACCTCCTGGGGACGGGCCATGCGCAGCCGGTAGTCGTCGACGACGAGATTGCGGGCCACCCGGAACAGCCACGGCCGCTGGGGCTCGCCGCTTTCCAGGTCCTGAGTGCGCCAGCAGCGCAGCAGCGTCTCCTGCACCACGTCCTCCGCTCTGTGCTGGTCCCCCCCCAGTAGCCGCAGCACGTACTTGTACAGATCCCCGGCTTGCTCGTCGTACAACGTGCGCATCGCTCGTTCCCGAGCGGTGACCGCTCCCGTGGAACCCATCACGGTCCAGCTCAAGGTCGCACTCCCTCGTCCTGTGACCTCGTGACGGAGGTCAGGTTTCGAGGCCTTGGTCAGCGGCCTCGATTCGCGGGGAGTCTTGCGAGGGGAGTTCCACGTCGTGTTGACGAGCGATTGACGGCGCGAGCGGCGGATGACACCGGAAGCCCGGCCGCACAGGGTGGCGGCGGGGCCGCACAAGTCGTGGCGACGCGCCGCCACTGCCCGGTTGAGCTGCGCTGTCTCTCTCAGGCAGCTCCGGTGACGTGGGTGGCCGACGCGGCGGTCAGGGCGTGCATACGGCGATTGACGAGGTGCGGGACTGCGGCGTCCGTCACTGTCGGCCCGCCCTTTTCCGCGCGCACGGGCCACACGGCGAGCAGTGCGGCGAGCAGTGCCCGGCCGTGGTCGACGGCGGACGGCACGTCGTCGATCAGCAGCCACGCCGCGACCGCGCGCATCAGCTCCTCACGGGCTCGGGGGTCTCCCTGCCGGTGGCGGATCCGGGCGAGTCCGAGGCAGGTGGCCGTGGCGAGGCGGTGGTTGTCGCTCCGGTGGGCGACGAATGCCTCCAGGGCGTGGGCCTCGAGCGTGTGGGGGTGTTCGGGGCCGAAGGCGCGCGCGGTGTGCTCCCGCAGCCGGAAGGCGAGTGCCGCCGCCCGTTCCAGCGCGCCGGCGTCCAGGGACTGGCGCACCAGTCCGACGAGTTCGGCGAGATCGGCGGGGACCGCCTCCGGAACATGCGTGTCCACGGCGACGGGTCGTGTCCCGTCGGGGTGCGGGGGCTCGGCCGGAGCGGGACCGATGGGCGAAGAACGTTCGGCTCCGGTGGCGGACGGCGCTCCGGCCACGGACAGCGGCTCGCCGGCGTGTGACGGCCCGGCCGCGGACGTCGGCCGGGCGGCAGGCGGTGGCCCTGCCGGTGGCGGTCCGGCGGCGGGACGGGGCTCCGCCTCGGGCATCTCGTCGTGCTGCTCGTGGCGGAGGATCCGGCTCGAACCGTCGGGGTCGACCTCGACTCGGGTGGCGTAGCCCTCCTGTCGGTCGAGGATCGCCGCCTCCACGGGCTCGCCCAGCGCCTGGGCCTGACGGTGCATCGCATCGAGCACGGCGACGTGGACCGGTTCGCCGTCCGGTACGGGGAAGGGTGCGTCTTGGACCAGCACACTGCCGTCAGGGCGTATCAGCACCTCCACCGCCGCCGAGGAGGACGGTGGCTGCGCTGCCGTGCCGACGTGTGCGTCCTGGTCCTGTCGGGTGCGATTGCCCACCATGTACTGTCTCCTTGCTGTGCTGGTCACGACGAGGGCGTGGGCCGCGGGCTGAGGGAGGGGTACGGCGACTCGTACGGCATGTCGACGGAGTTGGAGTACAGGGCGAAGCCCGACCTGACTCCGATGATGTAGCTCTGCGCCCGGTCGTTGTCCGGTACGCCCTTCGCCTGCTTGACCGCGTCCAGGCCGCTGTCGTACGCCGCCAGGGTCAAGTTCAGGGGATCCCCCTTGACCTCGTTGTTGGCGATAAGTGTGTCGATCTCCTTGGCCAGTGAGCACATGTACTTGGACTGCGCCTTGATCGAGTCCGCGGCGTCCAGGCCAGAGGTCTTGTCATTGTCGTCCGCGTCCTCGCCGAACTCCTTGAACTTGTCCGGGGGCACCTGGGAGATGCCCTCTGCCCCGTCGGGGCCGACCAGCTTCTCGTTCCACCCCGACTCCAGCTGGATCTGCGCGGCGATGACGATGGCGCCGATCTGCGTGCACTCGTTCCCGGCTTCCTCGACGAGCGTGACGTACTGGGATGCGATGGTGGCGGAGTTCAGCTGGCCCTTCCCGTCGCTGTTGTATGCGGCAATGACCTGGTCGTTGTCCAGCCCCCCTCCGTCGCTGTCGTCGCCGCAGGGCAACAGGTTGATCTTGCAGAGAAGCATGAGCGGCCAGAACACAAACCCAAGGGCGAGCGTGACCAACGTCCCGATGGCGAGGACGATGAGGAGGACGAAGGCGAGGCACCCCAGGATCGGCGCGCTGGCGAGGCCGGCGAAGAGCACGGTGTTCCTGGTCTTGTCCTTCTGGGCCTGCTCATCCTCACCGGCAGCTGCGCTCACGACCCGTCACACCCCTTGCGTTCGCCTGCACGACCTGGGTCCCTGGCGGCCTTGAACCAGGTCACCCGATTTCCCGTAGTGGCTGCCCGACGGATCACCCGCGAGCACCGCATGCCGCAACGGACACGGCGGTCCATCAGTTCAATCCGGGATCCGTCGCACTACGCGAACGAGGGGAAACGAGGGAAGGGGTGGACGCGCATGAGCGTCCCTTCGGCGACGTCCGCCGGCTCGCAGATGTGGGTCCGCGGACCGACCGCACAACAGGCCGCGCCGGCACAGGCCGCGCCGGCGCGTACGGCACCGACCGGACCATCGCGCCCCGCGGCCCGGACTGCGCTGCCCAGGCCCCCCGCGTCGGCCGGACGAGCGCCGTCGGCGTCCCGGGGCCACCAGGTCGCCTGGGTCACCGCGCACGGAGGCTCCGGGGCAAGCACGCTCGCCCGGGTCCTGGGCGGCGCGGACATCGGCCGTCGGTGGCCCGACCCGGCCAGGGGTGAACCCGGCCGGGTGCTGCTGGTGGCACGCACCCACAACGCGGGCATGAGAGCGGCGTCCCAGGCACTGAACGCACTGCGCAAGGGGGAGCACCCCGCGGGAGTGCAGCTCCTGGCCGTCGTGCTCGTCGCCGACGCGCCGGGACGGCTGCCGCGCCCGCTGGGCCGACGCGTGCGCGTGCTGCGTTCGGCGGCCGAGGTTCACCGCATTCCGTGGGTCCCGGCCTGGCGCCTCGACCAGGAGGTCGACCAACTGCCAAGGGCGGTGCGCGCGCTGGCCCGAAGCATCGCGGCCCCGGCCGGGCACGCGGGGAGGCCGAGGTGAAGCTGTCCGCCGACTGGATCACCAAGGCGGGCATCAACCCCGACGACTTCGGCCCCAAGGGAGACTTCAACCCGCAGCCCCAGGCCGGCGAACTGCTCGGCTACCTCTCCTGGATCGTATCGGCCGCCTCCGTGGGGGGCCTGCTCGTCGTGGGCACCCAGATGGCCCTACAGCTGCGCCGCGGCGAAATGGGCGAAGGGTCGACCTATTTCAGGGGCGGCTTCTTCGTCATCGGCGCCTGCGTCATCGGCACCACCGCCGCACCGATCGTCAATTTCCTGCTGTAGCCGGTTCTCGACCAGCCGCACAAACCCTTACTCGTTGCAACACCTGGAGAATCTCATGAAGGACACCCTGCACTCCCTCTACCTGGCCGGCGGGAATTATCTGGCCAACGGTGAAGTCCCCCAGCCGACCAAGAAGGCCCCTGGTGATCTCGCCGACAAGGTCAACCTCGTTCTGGGTATTGCAGCCTGGGCCGGCACCGCCGCAGGTGTGGCGGGCGTCCTCATCACGGGAATCATGATGGCCGTGTCCATGAAGCGCGGAGAGGGATCCGAGCACCTCAGCCGCCTCGGCATGGTGGCGGGCGGCTGCGTTCTCGTGGCCACCGCGGGGCCCACCGTCCAATTCCTCTTCGCTTAGGACCCGACCGCAGGAGAGGTCCATTGACGTGTTCGGCACAAAACGAAAAAGGGACCCGGTGGACGGGCCTTTCTACAAAGAGCAAGGCTGGATCAATGCGGCCCTGTTCCTGGGATTCATCGTGGTCATGTCGCTGATGGCCTTCGTGAACGACACCATGGGTTCCGACAGCGCCAAGGGTACGGACAGCGCGGCCGACAGCCGGGAGACGCTCGCCGGGCTCGGCGGTCCGCTGTCTCCCGGCGACCCGCAGCAGGTCCGGCAGGGTCCGGGCGGCCGCCCGGAGAACTGCCGTACCGACGACCGGGACACCGCGCGACCCACCGCCGCGCCGACGGAAGTGCGGTGGCAGAAGCTCGTCGCCATCATGGTGCCCACCTCGCCGTCAGCCGGCCCGCTGCGCACCGAGGCCACGATGTGGTGGTGCTTCGCCCACACGCCCACGGGGGCGGTGCTGGCGGCACACATCATTCCCGTCGAGTTGAGCGGCGCCGCCTGGCGCATGGTCGCGGAGCAGCAGGTCGTGCCCGGCGAGCCGCGCGACGCGTTCGTCACCATCAAGGCCAGGGCCGACGAGACGAACCCGGAGGAGAGCGCCATCGGGAGGTTCGTGGGCTTCTCCCTGGCGTCGTACTCGGGCGACTCCGCGACCGTACGGCTGCTCGTCACCAATCCCACGGGCGGCTACCTGTCGACGTCGGTGTCCGTGCGCTGGCGGGAGGGCGACTGGAAGGTGGCGCTCCGGCACGACGGGTCCCTCTACTCGTCCGTGAAACGGACAGCGGATCCCGACGGCTTCGTCATGTGGGGAGGGTGACATGTTCTTGGCTGAACAAGGCGAAGGGTGCGACGGCGGACTCGATCTCCTCGGGATGTTCGACGATCCCATCGGCGAGATGATCGAAATGGTCGCCAAGATCGTAATCAACGGCGCCATCGGGATCTTCAAGGCCGTGGGAGACATCGATTCCATCAACAAGGGCGCATCAAACAAGATCGGCGGCGAGACACAGTGGATCGTCGTATACCTCGCGTGCGGCTCGCTCCTCGTCGCCGCCGTCAAGATGGCTCTGGAGCGGCGCGGCGAAGCGGGTACGACCGCGCTGAAGGGCATCCTGCGCGTCGTCGTGGTCTCCGCGGCCGCGACCGCTTTGATCGACTCGTTCGTCGGCCTCACGGAGAGGTACCACGACCACCTGTTCGACAACACCCTCGCCGCCCTGATGGATGGGGTCAATTGCCCCGGCGGTGAAGTCATTCCGGACATGCTGCTGCTGGTCATCGGGTGCCTGCTGATCCTTGCCGGCATCGTCCACGCGATCCTGATGTGGGTCCGGCTCGGCGTGATGATCATGCTGATGGGCACGCTGCCCATGGCAGCCGCCGCCTCCATAACGGACTGGGGCGGTACGTGGTGGCGCAAGCACATCGGCTGGATGATCGCCTGGCTGCTGTACAAGCCGACGGTCGCTCTCATCATGTACTCGGGGGCCGTCATGGTCGACGAGTCGGAGGGCTACAGCAACGCCGACACGCAGCTCGCGGGAATGGCCACCCTGCTGTTGTCGGCCGTCGCCCTGCCGGCGCTCATGCGACTTGTCGTCCCGGCGACGGCCGCTCTCGGCGGCGACTCGGTCGGGTCCGCGACCATGGGCCTCGCCGGCGCCCTCGCCTCCGGAGCGGTGGCTCTGGCGGACTCGGGCGGCCGCAAGGGCGGCGCTGGCGCCGACGGTGCCTCCGGATCCCGCGGCCCCTCGGGGGCGAGCGGCGGTGGCGGCGCGGCCGGCGGCTCGGGCGGCCGGGGCGCAAGCGGCGGAGCCGGGCCGGCGGGCAAGGCCGGAGGGGCGGGCGCCGCAGCGGGCTCCGCCCTCGCCGCGATGGCCGTGGTGGGGAAGATCGCCAAGGGTGCCGCGAACGTCGCCCAGAGCGGGGTCGAGGGCGCCGACGGGGAACAGGGCAGCGGCGGCAGCGGCGGCGGCGGCCGCTGACCGTCACCGGATCGGGTACGGCGGACCTTCCCTCCGCTCCCGGCCCGGCCACCGGTCCGCGGCTGAGGCCGCACCCCTGGACTCATCGAGGGGCGCGGCCCGGCCCTCCCCGGCCGTCCCCGCGTTCCATCCAACGGAAGGGAAACACGTACAGCCATGTCCACCGAAACCGCCGCCGCAGACCCGACGTACGGGAACTGGCGCAGGCCGAGGCGGCCTGGCCTCGGGCCGTTCGGGCTCGTCGGCACCATCGGGCTGTTCGGCGGGCTCGTCCTCGACCTGTTGGTGTCGCTGATCTCACTGCAGTTCACGCTGGTCGTGATCGTCATCCAGTGCGTGTTCCTGCTGCCGCTGGCCGTGCGCACACAGGACGGGCGCAACGTCTACCAGCTCACCGCCCTGCGCATCGGCTGGTTCCGGCGCAAGGCCAAGGGGGTGACCACCTATGTCTCCGGCCCGCTGTCGCAGCGGCCGGGCGGCAAGTTCCGCCCGCCGGGACTGCTCAGCCGGGTCAAGGTAACGGAGGGCAGGGACGCCTACGACCAGCCGTTCGGCGTGCTGCACCACCCCAGCCGGAACCTGTACACCATCGTGCTCGGCTGCGAACCCGACGGCGGGTCCCTGGTGGACCCCGACCAGATAGACAACTGGGTGGCGGCGTGGGGCCATTGGCTGGCCCGGCTGTCCAGCGAGCCGAACCTGCGCGGGGCCTCCGTGATCGTGGAGACCGCCCCGGACACCGGAACCCGGCTTGCCAACGAGGTGCTGCCGCGCATCGACCCGGGCGCTCCGGCGGCGGCACGGGCCGTGATGGAGGAGGTGGTGCAGCGGTACCCGACCGCGTCGTCGGAGATGCACACCTACCTCACGCTGACCTACGGGATGCCGCCCGGGCAGAAGCGCAAGAGCGAGGACATCATCGCCGACCTGGCCATCCGCATTCCCGGCCTGCTGGACGGAGTGGTGAGGGCGGGCGGCGGGCCGGCCGCCCCCTTGTCGGCCGAGAACATCGCCGAAGTCGTCCGGGTGGCGTACGACCCGGCCGTGGCAGGGGATGTCCTCGAAGCGCGTGCCGTCCACGGCGGCACCGGCCTGGACTGGGACGACGCCGGTCCCGCGGCGGCCGTCGAGAAGGTCAACGCGTACCAGCACGACTCGGGGGTTTCGCGGACCTGGATGCTCACCCTGGCACCGCGCGGCACGGTGCGCGCCCAGGTGCTGCGCGGCCTGCTGGAGGACGCGCCCGGCACCCGCCGCAAGCGGGTGGCGCTGCTGTACCGGCCCATCGACCCGGCGACCTCGGCGCGCATCGTCGAGGCCGACCGGCGGGCGGCGCAGTTCATGGCCACCTCCAGGCGCGGCATGGTGCAGGCGCGAGCCGCCAACGAGGTGCGCGCCGCCGAGCAGACGGCGGTGGAGGAGGCCACCGGGGCCGGCCTCGTGGAGTTCTCGCTGATGGTCACGGTGACGGTGGACTCCGACGCCGAACTGGAGGACGCGAACGTGACGGTGCGCAATCTGCTGGCCGGGGCACGGCTGTTGATGCGCCCGGCCGACCGGATGCAGGCGGCGGCGTTCAGCTGCACGCTGCCGGTCGGGATCCTGCCGTGGGAGCACACGCTGATGCCGCGCGAGTTGAAGGAAGCACTGTGAGGACCAAGGGCAAACGCGGTAAGGGCCAGGGCGAGTACCGGGATGACCTCGCCCCGATCAGGTACAAGGACGAGGACCCGGACTACAGGCCCCCGAAGGACAAGAAGAAGAGCAAGAGCGGTCCCGACCGACCGTCCAGGGAGCCGCTCGCTCCCGCCCGCGGCTGGTCCGGCCCCGGCGGCGGACAGGTCGCCAATCTGGACCCGCCGTCGATGTGGCGGGCCACCACCGTGCAGGCATGCGGGCTGTGGCCGTTCGCGGCGGGCTCCGGCGCGCCCATGACCGGCGTCCCGCTGGGACAGCACCTGTACACCGGAGCCACCGTGTGCGGCGACCCGATGTCGTGGTTCACCCGCGCCCACTACATCTCCAACCCGTCGCTGTTCATGCTCGGCATGCCGGGCCTGGGCAAGTCCACCCTGGTCAACCGCATGCTCATCGGTCTGGCCGCCACCGGCGTGGTGCCGCTGGTGCTGGGCGACCTGAAGCCCGACTACGCCGACACCGTGCGCGCCCTGGGCGGCCAGGTCATCTCCATCGGACGCGGCGTGGGCGGTGTCAACGTCCTGGATCCCGGCGCCATGGGAGCGGCCGCCCGGAAGATCGGCGGCGAGGCGGGACGGGTGCTGTCCGCAGAGACCCACGGCCGCGTCCTCAACATGGTCGCCGCACTCGTCACCATCGTGCGCGACCGCGCCATGGACGACCACGAGCAGTCCGTGCTGTCCGCGGCCCTGCACCATCTGCGCGAACGCACACCGCCGGGCCGCGCGCCGCTGCTGCCCGACCTGGTGCGGGTCATCGCCGAAGGACCCGACCGGGTGCGGGCGGTGACCCTGGACCGCGGGGAGGAGACCCGCTACCGCGACGCGGTGGATCCGCTGCACCGCTCGCTGCTCGGCATCCTGGACGGGCCGTTGGGCGACACGTTCGCCTCCGAGACCTCCACCCGCATCGACCTCGGCTCGCCCGCAGTGTGCATGGACATCTCCCGGATCGGGGAGGCGGACACCCAGCTGACCGCGGCGGCAATGCTGGCGGCCTGGTCCGACGGCCTGGGCACGGTGGCCGCCTCGCACGCGCTGGCGGACGCCGGACTCACGCCCCGGCGCTGGTTCTTCACCGTGCTCGACGAGCTGTGGCGGCCGCTGCGCGCGGCCTCCGGCATCGTGGACCGCATCGACGCACTGACCCGTCTCAACCGCACCCTCGGCCTCGGCGACGCCAAGATCACACACACCTTGAAGGACGCCGAGGCGCTGGGCACCGACGCCGACCGGGTCAAGGCGCGCGGTTTCGTCGAGCGCGCCGGCATGGTGGTGGTCGCGGGGCTGCCCCGCCAGGAGATGGAGGAGCTGGGGCACATCGTGGGCCTGTCCCGCCGGGAGATCGAACTGGTCTCCTCCTGGTCCTCGCCGCCGGGCTGGGCCGCGCAGGGGGACCGCGAGGAACCGCCCGGCCGCGGCCGCTTCCTGATCAAGGTCGGTGGCCGGCCCGGCATCCCGATCCAGGTCGCCATCACCGACACCGAACGGCATCTGCACGACACGAACAAGCGGTGGGCGGCCAACAAGCCCGCCGAAGGCTCCCGCCAAGTCGGCTTCTCCAAGTGACCGGTAGCGGACGACAGAAGGTGAACCACATGAACGCGAGCGCGGCCGACGCCAGGAAGCGCACCCCATGAGCGACAACGCGGCCAGGGGCCGCATGTACGGCAGCGAACTCATGCCGTGGGCCGTCGTGCTGGTATTCGGCGGGTTCCTCGTGCTCTTCGGGGGCGTATGGCTGGGCGGGACACTGGGCGCCGCGGTGACCGGCTCCGGCTGGCACCCGCCGGAGTTCAGCCTGGCGTCGTTCGGCACCCTGCTGACCGAGGGCCCGGGCAGGCTGTGGCCGGGCGCGTCACCGGTCGGTGTGGTGGCCGGGATCGTCCTGCTCTTCGGCGCCGTCATCGCACTCTGCGTCGTGGCCGTGCGCAAGGTGATGAGCTACATCTCGCGGCCCAAGGGACTGGCCGGACTCCGTGAGCTGGCCGCCCTCGCCCCGGCCGGCATCGCGGCCCGCGCCCGCGACCTGCGCCCCTCGCTCAAGGGCCGGAAGGAGCTCCACCCCGACGAGACGGGCAACCTCCTCGGCGACCTCTCACCCAACGGCCCCGAACTGCGCTCCTCCTTCGAGGATGTGGAGCTCGACCTGATGGCCCCGCGGGCCGGCAAGTCCACCGGCATCGCCGTCCCCCGCGTGCTGCGCGCACAGGGCGCGGTGCTGCTGACCTCCAACAAGTCCGACGTGTACGCCGTGACCCGCGCCGAACGCGAGAAGGCCGGCCGGGTGTGGACGTTCGACCCCCAGGGTATCGCCCACGCCCCGCGTGAGATGTGGTGGGACATCCTCGCCGACTGCCACACCATCGAGGGCGCCCGCCGCCTGGCCGGGCACTTCGTGGCCTCCGTCAACGACGACCAGTCGAAGAAGGACTTCTGGATTTCCGCGGCCCAGAACACCCTCACCGCGCTGTTCCTCGCCGCCGCCCGGGGCAAGGCATCCGTGCTCGACCTGCTGGCCTGGCTCGCCGACCCCGCCGACCGCACGCCGGTCGACCTGCTGCGGGACGTCAACATGATCGCCATGGCTGAGCAGTTGCAGGGCACGGTGCGCGGCGCGGTGGAGACCCGCGACGGCATCTACGAGACCGCCCGGCAGTGCGTGGCCTGCCTGCTCGACCCGGAGATCGTGGCCTGGGTGACGCCCGACCCGCATCTTGCGCAGTTCAAGCCGCACGATCACGTGCTCGGCCGGGACACCCTCTACCTGCTGTCCAAGGACGGCGGCGGTTCGGCGGCGGGCGTGATCGCGGGCCTCGCGGACGCGACGATGCGCGCGGGGGTGGTCGCGGCCGAGCGTATGGGCGGCCGGCTCGACCCGCCGATGACCGCCGTCCTCGACGAGGCAGCCAACGTCTGCCGCATCTCCGACCTGCCCGATCTGTACAGTCACTTCGGCTCACGCGGCATCAACGTCGTCACGCTGCTGCAGAGTTACCGCCAGGGCAGCCGCGTGTGGGGCGAGGCGGGCATGGACGCGATGTGGAGCGCGGCCACGGTCAAACTGCTCGGCGCTGGCCTGGACGACGCCGACTTCGTGGAGAAGATCTCCAAGCTCGTCGGCAACCACGACGTGCGCACCCCGTCGATCTCCAAGAGCAAGGAGGGGACGTCGCGGTCGTACTCCTACCGCCTGGACCCGGTCCTGCCCGCGGACCGCATCCGCGCCCTGCCCAAGGGAACGGCCCTGCTGCTGGCCACCGGTGTGCGCCCCGCTCTGATACGGCTGCGGCCCTGGTACAAGGAGCCGGACGCCGGCACGATCTCGGCGGCGGCCAAGGCGGAGACGGCCGCCATCACCGAACGGGCCGCCCGCTCCTGGTCCGGCGGCCCGCCCCAGGCGGCCGAGAGCTCGGCGAGCAGATGGCAGCGGGAAGCGGTCACCCTGCGGAAGCCGTACGGCGGGTAGAGGCGCCGCGCGGCTTCAGGGCCGCCTCGCCAGCGTCGCCGTACGCAGCAGCCACTCGGCCGGGCCGTATCGTACGCGGCGCAGCAGGCGGCTGCTGACCATGAGTTGCGCCGCGTACAGGACGACGGCCCCGGTCAGGACCGCCGCCGTGCCGTGGCGGCCGTACCAGGCCAGGCCGTAGCCGGTGAAGACGAACGCCGCCACCAGTGACTGGGTGAGGTAGTTGGTCAGGGCCATCCGCCCGGCCGGAGCCAGGACGTGCCCCAGCCGCCGGCCGGGGCCGGTGCGCAACAGGAGCAGCAGGCCACAGACGTACGCGGCGGTCAGGGCCGGGGCGGTGAGGACGCCGACGGCCGATCCGACGTCGTACCAGAGCACGTCGAGCGGGCCGTTACGGCACACCGCCATGAAGACGCTGCCGGCCAGCCCGACCGGCAGGCCGCAGACGAGGATCTGCGTCATCCACGCACGGTACCGGTCCGTCTCGGCGAGCACCCTGCGGCAGCCCGCGGCCAGTCCGGCGAGGAACGCGGCCAGCATGTCGGCGCCGTAGAGGATGTTCCAGCCCAACGAGTCGCGCAGCGACCGCAGACGGGCCTCGACGACCGCACCGGGCTCGCCCCGGTAGGCCGTCACCCACTCGTGCACCACGGCCGTGACGTCCTGCTGACGCAGCGGCTGAGCGAAGGCGACCGTCAGCCAGCCCCAGGCCAGCAGGCAGGCCGCGGTACCGGCGACGAGCCAGGCCGCGGTCCGGAGCAGGGTGGGCGACGCGGCGTCCCGGACGGCGAACAGTACGAGGCTCAGCACCGCGTACACCATCAGGACGTCGCCGGAGAACAGCAGCACGCCGTGGGCGAGGCCCAACAAGAACAGGCAGCCCAGCCGACGCAGATGTCGGGGCGCGAAGGGGACGCCGGCGTGCTCGGCCGCGGCCCGTTGCAGGGTGAAGCTGTATCCGAACACGAACGAGAACAGCATGTAGAACTTGGCCGAGACCAGAGCCGTGACCAGCCACGCGGCCACCTGGTCGACCCGCGACACGACCAGCTCTCCGCTCGTCCCCACCCGCGGCCCGGCCATCATCTGCACATTGACCAGCAGGATGCCCAGCAGCGCGAATCCTCGCAGGACGTCGATCTCCTGGACACGGCTCAGGTGCGGCGCTGCGGCTGGGGAACGGGTGGGTGTGCGGGACGAGAAGAGCAATTCGGGCCTCCCTGACCGGCGACTGCGGCTCAGGGGGTCACGACGGCACGCGCCCGGGGACGGTTCAGTCGTATGCGGGGCGTCGGGGGCTCCTGGTGCCGCGTGACGGAAACTGAACCCTCTCGCCGCTCCGCACGTTGCGTCCTGGCAGCAGGGACCGATCACAACCGTCGATCCGACCGGATCCGACCGGAAAGGCTGCCGTATGTGGATCTTCCACCGTCCGCCGGGGCATGCCCGGCACGACACCCCCCTCGACACCGGCACGATCCACGCGGGCGGGGTGAGCGTCCGCACGGAACACCACACCGGCCTGGACCGTGCGGCGGGGATCCGCAACAGCGAGGCGCGCGGACGCAGAACGTGGTCCCGTGCGATCCACGACCACGTCGGTAATGTGCCGCAGGCGGTGGACGGACCGCCCCCAGCGGAGTTCCTCTCCGCCGAGCAGCTCCTCGCCCGGCTGCGTCCCTGGGTGGTCACAAGGGACAGCATTGAGCCCGACACCCGCTGGTACACCCACGCCCGTGTCGTCGCACCCGGCCTGTGCGAGGTCCTCGCCCTGGATCTGGACGACAGTGTGCTGACGCTGACCGATGACGCGCTGGCACCCCTGGGCGGCGTCGTCGATCTTCGGACGCATGCGCTGGACAACCTCCGCGCGCTTCCGGTGGACAGCCACACAGCCCTGCACGGCCCGGAGGGCCTGCGCTTCCACGTGATGACGGGCGACTCCTTCTTCACCTCCAGCCGTGTCCTGACGGCGGACGAACTCGCCCACGACCTCACCGGGCGGGGCCTCGGTCCGGACGGCGCCCTGGTGGCTATGCCGAACCGCCACCAACTGGCCCTCTGTCCCGTCGACACCGTCCACGGCACCGACCTGCTTCCGACACTCCGCTGCATGACCGCCTTCACCGCCGACCACTTCGAGGACGCGGTCGGCCAGGTCAGCCCGGACGTCTACTGGTGGCACGGGGGTACGCTCACCCGGCTCGTCCGGCAGGACGGCGGGGAGCCGGAGTTCACGCACAACGTGGAGTTCGAAGTGCTGCTGTTGCGGCTTGCCGGCAACGGTGCCGCGGGGCACTTCTGATGCCGTTTGCCCTGCCGGACCGGCGGCGGACGCGCAGTGGTCGCCTCGGGGGCTGGTCCCGCACCACGGCGAGGTCCGAATCCGGTTCCGAGTCGGGTTCCGTGCGGGTCCGGTTCCGGGTCCGGGTCGGGAGGCAGGAACGACAGGGCGTACGTCGAGAACCGGTCAGCGCCGACGCTGACCCAGGCCGGATCTGTCACATCATGATCGACGGAGCACACACCTTCGTGCAGGCCTACGCTGCACGCCGGCCCTCGCCTCCCTCCGTCCTGGGAGTGAAGGTCGTCGAGGGCATCCGAGGCGGTCAGCCCGCCGCGCGACCGGCCGGGCGCCTGGCCTGCAACCGTCCTCCGTCTCGGGCGCCGACGGGGTGCTGGTGAGCCCGGCTGACCGTGGAATACCGACACGGCCACGTGGTGCTTCACCTGTCGGAGTAGCAGTCTCAGGGGACTTCATCCGTCCCACACGTACCCGGGTACTACCGCGACGCCAAGGCGTTGCGAGCACTCGGCTGACACCTGGGGTTCTCGAATGCGTGGTGACGACACAACCGAGCGCAGGAGCGCCATCGCAGACGCGCCCGGCGCCGAGGCAGCCCGGCGTCGCAGACGGCTGGTGGGCTGTTCAATCGCCGTGATCGGGGCCGTGGGGGTGGGCTGGTACGCGTGGCCGACGGGCCCTGAGTCGAGCGCCGACTCCCACGTGCGTAACCCGGGCAAGAAGCAGCCGATCTGTGCCTCGTCGGACGGGCGGACGCTGTATGCGGACGTGGACGGCGACGGCGTGGTGGACGAGGTGCACGACAGCAAGGACCGTGACGGGCGCACGGTCGTCACGTTCGAGGGACCCGGCAACAAGCAGGTCCGGCACTCGGTGTCGTCGATCGTCACCACGGCGGCAGGGCGCACGAAGGCCCGTGCGTCCCCCGAGGAGGGATTCCGGGCGGCGTTCGGAGATTTCGACAACGACGGCCGCGTGGACATGGCCGTCACGTATACCGCACGCGACGAGGGCGACGACCCAGTCGACTCGATGAGCCAGCACGAAGTGCGTTGGGGGCCGCTGGGCCGTGACCTCAAGGGCAAGAGCCGGGGTTCGATCCGGATGAGCCAGGGTTACTACATCGACGGTCTGCGCGCGGTGGCGGGCAACCAGCACAGCGCCAGCGCCAACCCAGCCCCCGCACGGCTGCTGATTCACCAGACGACCGGCGACGGCGCATTCGAGACATACCAGGGACAGAAGCTCGGTCATGATCTGGTGGTGCCGGACGAGCCGTTGAACCGATGGGGACAGGCATTCGCCGAGCAGAAGGACGGGTGGGCCGACCTGGGCGAGTGCCCGGCATCACCACGAAGCACGGCAACCGGCCCCTTTGCGAACCGCACCGGGCTGTCGAAATCCACCATCGGGCGGATCTGGAAGAGGTTCGGCATCAAGCCCCATCTGCAGGACGCCTTCAAGCTCTCCACCGACCCGCAGTTCATCGCGAAGGCGGCGAAGGCTGCCGATGTCCCCGCGACTAGTCCGGCGCGACCGCGGCACGCACAACGGTCAGCTCCTCATTCGTGACGATCCGCGTCGGCCCAGGTCCACGGATCGGACGTGGTCGACGGCACACCTGTTCCCGTATGCGAAGCCAGTCTGCAGCGCGCCCTGGCCGCTCTTGCGTGGCAGTCTCAGGACACGCTCCACCTGCTACCTTGTGGCCCCCTGACTCGTGGCAGGTTCAGGCACCGGAGCGGCTCCGGCAGCGGTTTGCTGCGCGTCATGCCGGCCACCCCATCTCCGTGTAGGTTTGCCCGGCCGCGATCCCGGTCAGCGCGACGGCCGTCTAGTCCACCAGCGGCAGGCAGCGCACCGTAGGGCCACCACCGCAAATCCGCGCACCGGTCGGGTTCGCAGATCGTGGGCGTCCCGTCGTAGTCCAGAACGCGGAACACCATCTGCATACGGGCCTGGTGGTCCCCGGCGTCGCGATGGTGGACGACGTGGAAACTGAGCACCCGGCGCAGCGCGTCCGACCCACGAGATCACCACCAGCGCCCTGCAGCAGGCGGCGGATGAGGACTCTCCATAGGCACGTTGTGACCGGCGGGTCTAGGACGTCGGCGGTGCTTCAGGCTGGGCTCCAACAGATCCAGCGCCCCGTCCCACAGGAAGCGGTCCGCGCCACCGCCAGCCTTCGGGCGGTGGGGCTCATACGAGCCGATCAGGACATCCACTTCCCGCAGCCGCTCGAGGCTTTGCCGGTAAGCGGGGTGAGCGGCCTGGGCAGCGTTGCGGTACGGCAGGACGGCGGTAGGGATCCCCATCCCGTAGGCCTCGCAGAGGATGCCGAGGGCGAGGGTGTCGGAGGTACCGGCGGCCCACTGTTGACCGTGCTGAAGGTGGCCGGCGCGACGGCGATGGCGTCCGCGGGTGGCAGCGGGCGGGCCTCCCCCGGCGTGCGCCAGGCGGAGCGGATCGGATAGCCGGTCTGCGCTTCGATCTCCTCGGTGTTGAGGAAGCCCAAGCCCTGCGGAGTGGCGATCACGCCAACGTCCCAGTTCCGTTCCTGCGCGGCGGTGATCAACTTGCCGACGTCACCGGCGATGCCGCACGCGCAGACGACGACGTACAGGAAGGGCTTCTTCTCCAGGGCATTCGGCTCGGTCACGCAGGGACTCCCAGTTGGCGGCTGAAGTGGTGCAGTTCCGGCAGCGTACGACGGCGGTCGCGGGCAGCCATGTCGGCGACCAGGTCGCGGAGGGCAGGCCGGCGGACATCCTGGGCGGCGCAGGTCTCGGCGATATGGAGGGCCTTGCAGCCGTCGGCGAGGCGGCCCTGCTGACTGTAGGCGCGGGCCGTCTCCACCACTACGGCTGCCACCCGTGCCTCGGCGACGGGCACCTCCCGCCGCGCCACTGCTGCGGTCGCGTCCATGACGCTCTCGGTCTCCACGGATCAGGCTGTTGATCTACGGGTACAGCCGGTTGACGAGGTTCTGGATCGCGTCGAACGGTCTCTGCAAGTGCGCTTGCTCCCGGACACGGTGATGCGCAAACGCCGATCCGTTGGGGCCAGAACAGTCCGCGACACCTGGGTGCGGATCGAACGGCGCCTGCTCGACAAGATCCCCGATCAGGGATGGGACGGCACTGAAAGTGCCGCGCGTCTGGAAGGCATTGCCCAGCCCGAATGGCACGGATGTGTGGTCTGGCGGGATACCTACGAGCCGACGATGTGGCGGGCCGACGAAACCGAGCTCCTGCCGGGGGCTCCCGTCGGAAGCGCCATCTTGAATGAGTCCCCGGAGCTGCCGGATGACTGGTGGGAGGCGTTGAACGCCTCGTTGGACAGTCTGGCGGCACAGGACACTGGGCGGGTCGCCACACCGGACACCGTCACCCTGACCCTCGTCACCGAGTCCATCCGCGTTGTCTTCAGCGGCGACTTCGGTACGACTGTGGAGCGGTGGGTGTCGGCCCACGCGGACCTGAACTGGGCGAACATGACCGCGCCGACATTCAGCCTTTTCGACTGGGAGGACTGGGGTAGCGCACCGCTGGGGCTGGAATTCGTCCTCCCTTTGGGCAAGTTCGCTTGCTGTCCTGGCCCTGGCCGATCGCGTACGGCTCGAGCGCCAATCCGACTTCGAGAGCCGGGACGGCAAATTGATGACGTTGTTCGCCTGCTCGAAAGATCCTCGGGCCGTACGCGCACCCGGAGGACCCTCGGCTGGAGCCCGCCCGGCGCATGGCCGAGCAGATCATCAAGGAGCTTCAGGCGGGCTGATCGCGCGAGCGGTCTCGAAGGAGACTCCGGTACTCCTGGACGATCCGCTCTTCAACTTTGCCGACCAGGGCTCCGACGAGTTCGCCGAGATGGGCGGGCTCATCGGTGCCCACGGCGACGGAGCTGACCCGCGGGAGGTGATAGACGGCTCTGAACGCTGCCTGTACGCGGGAGAGTTGGCTGCCATCCCGGAGGAAGACGCGTGGGTCGATCCTGTCCCACACCGGAGTGCTGGTACTGCCCCCGAAAGGGCTCATCCCCCACACCTCGGCGCCGTCCAGGCCCCACGCCTTGGTGAGGGCATCCGCGGCATCCAGCAGTCTGGCTCCGACCAGCAAGCCGGCGCGGACCATGAGGGCCGCCGGCCTCGGTACGGTCGTGTCGATCAGGCTCAGCAGCGGTGACGGGTCCCAGGACGCGAGGGACGCCGAGGAATTGTCACCTCTGTGGACGGCTTGCGTGGGAATCAGGGCTGTATTCGTAGTGAGTGGGTGGCGTCGTGGCCGGAGAGGACCTGGCCCTCCTGGCGAGACCCCGGGGCCGCGTCAGGCGGTGGGTCGCATGTGCTCCTGCGTCCATTCCTCGAAGCTGGTGAGTGGGATGCCGAGGTCCCTCGCGTATTGCGGGCGGCCCGGCTGGCCAACCACGTTCAGCCACTCCTGGCCAGCGCCCATCGCCGGCATTCCGGCCGAGAGGGCCTCCTCCTCGGTCATGTCCGGCGCGGACAGTCGCGTGCCCAGAGCACGAGAAAGGACCTCGGCGATCTCCGTCATCGACAGGTAGTCGCTCGCCAGCTCCAGTTCGACCCCGTCGAATCGCTCCGGTGCGGTGATGGCTGCGGCGGCCGCCCTGCCGATGTCGTCCACCGCGACCAGGGACAGCCGGGTCTCGGGGTTGAGAACGCTCACCAGGCCGCCCTCGATGCCGCGCGGGAACAGGAACGCCATGGACGGGAGGAAGTTCTCCATGAAGAAGCCCGGCTTGAGGAGCGTCCAGTGGGGGAAGCCGGCCGCGCGGACCCGGTCCTGGATCGCGCTCTTGGCGCCCAGTGTGGGTTCCATCGAAGCCCAGCGGCCTTCGGCCCAGCCGGGAGTTTCGGTGTGCTGGCCGGCGCCGGTGACGGATGTGTGCACGAACTGCGGCACTCCGGCGGCTTTCGCGCCCTCGATGAGGTTGACGCCCTGGGCCACCTCCCCTTCGAAATCGAAGCCTTCTGCAGTGATGCCGGGCATCTGCACGGAGAAGACGGCACGGGCGCCCTCGGCGGCCCGGATCAAGGACTCGCGGTCATGTAGGTCGCCGGTGACCAGTTCGGCGCCGAATGCCTCGATGGCCTTGGCCCGGTCGGTGGCCGGATCGCGCACCAGGGTGCGGACGGGAACGCCCGCCGCAAGCAATGCGCGGGCGGTGGCCCCACCCTGCCTGCCGGTCGCGCCGGTGACCAGGCGGGTGCGGAATTCGTGGACATGACGCTTCCTCGGGTTACTCGCCGATTAAACGGCGAGGCCCGCCGTTTATACTCCGGTACGATACGGCGGGGCCCGCCACTTATCAATCCTGGAGGTGACGCCATGCCCGAGCGCCAGCGTGCGGACGCCCGACGCAACTACACGCGCATCCTCGCCGTGGCCGAGAAGGAGGTCGCTGCCCATGGTGCCGACGCCTCCCTGGAACAGATCGCCCGCACCGCGGGGGTCGGCTCAGCAACCGTGCGCCGACACTTCCCCACGCGCCGTGCACTGTTGGAGGCAGTCTCCCGGGAACGGATCGAGGCCCTGTGTGTCCGCGCCCATGGCCTGACCGGCAAGGGCGACAGCCGGAACGCGCTCCTGGAGTGGCTTGATGACGTCGTCGCGTACTCCGTCTCCGCCCGGGGACTGGCGGCCGCACTCGCCTACGACGGCCCGGTGCACGAGAACGGCTGCTCGGCGGCACTGGAAGAGGCGGCAGGTCCTCTGCTGCGCCGCGCCGTGCAGGACGGCGCGCTGGCGACAGGCGTCACTGTCGCCGACCTGATCACGCTGATCGTCGGCATCGTCCTGGCCACGGAGCACTACCCCGACCCCGCCGCCCAGGCGGACCGGCTGTTCCGGCTGGCCGTGGCGGGACTGAGTCCGCAGAGCTGAACCAGGCACACAACCGGCAGAACCGAGAACGGGCCTGCACCCTTCACGGCGCCCTCACCCCTGAAACGACGCGCTTGCAGCGTCCGTCGGCCATGATCCGCCGGACAGGACCTGACCGGCTCCGTCGGCCCGCCGACGAACCGACCACCGGACTCGACCGCGGCCTCGCGGACCGCACGGCCGACGAACCGCGCCGTCACGTCGACAGCCGCGATCGCGACGGCGGAACCGGGCAGGGCCTGCTGACGATCGCCCACGACCTCGCCGCGGCCGAACGCATCGCCGACCGGGCCGCCGTGATGTAAGCGGGCCGGATTGTCCTCCGGGTCCTTCCCGGCCGCGCCTTCACTCCCACCCCCCGCATGTCACCCGAGCTCGGCTACTTCCCCGACGGGGGCGCACCACGGGGGCCGGCCGAAGTCGCCGACGAGGGCCGCGGCGTTCTTCGAGCCACCTGACTCACGCTGGGGCAGCCGCCAGTTCAAGGGCCTTCCCCAAAAGACTCACCAGGTGAAGCAGGTCGTCCGTATCCAGTCGGGCGAAGGGGCTCAGGGCCAGGGCCGCCTCGATCACCACAGACCGCACTCGTCGGCCGTCATCCGTAAGCGCCACGAGGCGGGAACGGCGGTCGGCGGGGTCGGCGGAGCGTTCGACGAGACCGCGGCTGGTGAGCTGGTTCATGACGAAGCTGAGGTTGGGCGCGTTGCAGTGCAGTCGGTCGGCCAGCTCCTTCATGGTGGGCGGCGCCTCGGCCGGATCGATCACCCAGAGTGCATGAGCGGTGGCTTGCGTCAGGCCCTGTTCGGCCAGGGTGGCTGTGAGCCGGTCGTTCGTCCGCAGGAAGAGCTCGTGGTTCGCCACCACTGCCGCCTCAAGGATGCTCTCCGTCATGACGTCATCCTAACCGTTTTTACTTCGAGACTTGAAGTTGTTACTTTCATTCGAGGCTCGAACTATCGACTCGATGCACTGGGGTATGCGACAGCGCGGCGAGGTCGAGGTGGCCTGCACCTGCCAAGGCCGACGAAAAGGGAGAAGAATGACCGCGCTGGATGAGCCGCTGCACCTGAGCCATGGCGCTCCATTGCATAACAGGATCACGAAGGCCGCGATGGAAGAGTTGCTCGCCGCGCCGGGGCAGCTGCCCGGTGACAAACTCCACACACTCTATCGGCGTTGGGCCGCCGGAGGGGCGGGGCTCCTGATCACCGGGCATGTGATGATCGACGGCAGAGCGGTCGCCCAGCCCGCTGACGTAGTCCTGGAACAGGACACTCCACTGGAGCCCTTCCAGCGCTGGGCGGCGGCCGGCAAGTCGGCGGGTGGACGGATCTGGATGCAGATCAACCACCCCGGGCGCGTCGTCCCCAAAGACTTGGCCGACACCACCTGGGCTCCGTCCGCGGTGTCCATCGACGTCGGTCGCGTCTCCAGCTTGTATCCGAGGCCCCAGCCGATGAGCGCTCAGGAGATCGCCGAGACGGTGGAACGCTTCGCCGTGACCGCGCGGCGAGCCCAGGAGGCCGGCTTCGACGGAGTCGAGATCCACGCCGCTCACGGCTACCTTCTCTCCCAGTTCCTCTCCCCCCTGGTGAACCAGCGCGATGACCGCTGGGGCGGCAGCCTGCGCAACCGTGCCCGCCTGCTGCTCGACGTCGTGAGGGCGGTACGGGAACGGGTCGGCACGGACTTCGCCGTGGGCGTGAAACTGAACTCGGCGGACTTCCAGCGCGGTGGATTCGACAGTGGTGACGCGCGAGATGTGATCAAGATGCTCGCCGACGAGGGAGCTGACCTGGTGGAGCTGTCCGGTGGCAGTATCGAAAGCGTGGCCACCGCAGGCCCGGGCTTCACGGCGGACGGTCGCACCCTTGCACGCGAGGCGTACTTCCTCGAACTCGCCAAGGAGCTTGTCGCCACCTCGCCGCTGCCACTGATGCTGACCGGAGGAATCCGCCGACGTGCCGTCGCCCAACATGTGATCGACTCCGGATTCGCCATGGCCGGTGTAGCCACTGCGCTGGCCATCGATCCCACCCTGCCGGAGCAGTGGCTTGCCGGGAGTGATGCGCAGACCCACCCGGGTCGCAGCCGTCTGCGCAGCAAGACGCTGGCAGCCGGAGCTGTCCAAGCCGTCACGACACGGCGACTTGCCCGCCTCGCCGCAGGCAAGTCGTCGAAGACCCCCTACTCTCCTGCTGTCGCCCTACTCGTTGAAATGCTCGTCCGCGCCCGGCGCCGACGCGACTATCGGAAATGGCGTACGGCCGCCTGAAGCCGGACCGGTCCGGATCTCATGGCGGCCCTCCCGGGCCGGCGTCCAGGCGGCGGGCGGTCGCCAACCCGGCGAGGAGGCCCGCCCCCGCGGTGACCTGGGAGAAGCTGAGGGCGTTGCCCAGACAGGACTTGACGGCCAGGGCGGTGAGGGTCGCGGCCGCCGTGAAGGACCACGGGAGTCGGGCGCGGGGAGCGCCACAGAGCGTGGAGCATCCAGCAGAAGGCCGCGCCCAGCAGGGCCACCCCCGGCAGCCCCTGACCGGCCGCCTGCTGCAGCGGCGCCGAATGCGGCGTGGCCTCGGGGCCCTGCCGCTGGGCCACGGCGGGGCTCAGCTCGCCGAAGCGGTCCGGGCCCGCGCCGCGCAGCGGGTCCGTCTCCTCGATACGGGCGGCGTCCTGCCACAGCCGGATCCGGTGCTCGGTGAGAGCGGTGCGCAACCGGTCACCGGCGAGGGCACCGGCGGCAGATCGCGCCTCTTGCGCGCAATCGTTGCCTGCACATCGCCACCGGTCTCGGCGAAACGCTTGGCGACCAGCCGCAACGTCTCACCCGAGACCCCGAGCCGGGCAGCGACGACGTCCTGCGAGCCGATCTCACCGCAGAGGTATCCAGCGCCAGCAGCACCCGGGCGCGCCTGATCACCGAGGCTGGATGAACCCCTGTCGTGGTCACCCGAACCAACTCTTCACGATCAGCCGCGGTCAACACCACCGGCCTCTTCTTCTGCGAACCCATTGAGCCACCCCTGTCCGGCAGATCGGATGGCCCGTGTCCTGAGTCTTAGAAAAGCCGATGCTGGGCTCATGGCGCGCATGGGCCGGCCGACGGTCGAAGTGGTTCTGACGGATGACGAGCGTGAGACGTTGGTGCGCTGGTCGCGGAGGGCAACGTCCGCCCGCCATGCGAGCCCTTGTGCTGTGTCGCCGTTCCGTGAACCGTGGTTCAGAGACCGCCGACATGCTGGCGAGCGCTGGCTGTCGGTCTGCTCCGGCAGGTGTACCCGGAGGCCCTGTCGCCGCAGGGCAGGGTCGGGCCACAACCCCGCGGAATTCCACATTGATAACTATGGCCTCAAGTTCAAGTTAGACTGTGCGTCATGGCTCGCACACCTTCCCGTTCATCCGCGCGAAGCGCCCCCTCCCCTGCGCAACCCGCCGACAGGGAGGGCCGCGAGCCGCCGCGTACCGCGCGCGGCGCGCGGAGTCGGGCACTGCTCGTCAAAGCGGCGCGTACGGTGTTCGAACGCGACGGCTACCTCGATGCGCGCCTGCGTGACATCACCGAGGAGGCGGGCATGTCCGAGGGCTCCTTCTACACGTACTTCTCCAGCAAGGAGGAGATCTTCGCCGCGGTACTCGAAGAGGTGCAGGAGGAAATGCTGCACCCTCACGTGCGGGAGATGATCGACGAGGACGATCCGATCGCCGTCATCGAGGCGAGCAATCGGGCCTATCTGCGTGCCTACCAGCAAAACGCTGCTCTGATGGGTCTGCTGGAGCAGGTCGCGGCCATCGACGAGAACTTCCGTGAAGTGAGGCAGCAACGCACACGGGCGTTCGCTCGGCGCAATTTCCAGAGCGTCCGGGACCTGCAAGAACGGGGCCTGGTCGATGCCGACCTCGACCCCGTTCTCGCCACGGCCGCCCTCTCGCACATGGTCTCCCGTACCGCGTACGCCGCCTATGTCCTCGGAGAGGACTACGACTTCGAGAACCTGGTCTTCACGCTCACTCGTCTCTGGGCCAACGCGCTGGGCATTCCTGCGGCTGCGACCTCATGAACTCCGGCGAGTCCGACTGACGAGCCTGAAGACCATGGCGAGGCCGGCGGCCGCCCGCCCGACGGTCCTGTACTCGTCGCGATGGCCGGCCAACTCGGCGACAGGCGGTGACTTCGGCCTTGTGGGTGGCATGACGAGCTGTGGGTGTCCGTTCGGACGCCTTCCGTACCCCGCCCGGCGGCGGTGACCAGCCAGGTCAGGCCGCCGGCTGCTCTGCCTCGAAGCACAGCCTGGTCAGGTGCCCCTTGGTGGCGCGGTGCGACGGCACCTCGGCCACGATCGCCCCGTGGCGCATGACGAGCACGCGATCACACACCGCAAGCTCGTCGAAGTCACTCGAAATGACCAGGATGGAGGCCCCCGCACCGGCGAGACCGGTGATGATGCCGTAGATCTCCTCTCGTGATCCGACATCGACACCGACCGTCGGTTCGTCGAGAACGAGGACCGACGGTCGTGTCCGCAGGTAGTTGCCCACCACGACCTTCTGCTGGTTGCCGCCGCTGAGACTGAGGACGGGTCGGGTGACGCCGTCCGTCTTGATGCCGAGCTCGTCGACGATGTCGACGGCCGCCCGGTGGGAGCGCCGTGGACGGAAACGGCACATGAGGTGACGGGCCGATCCATGGGAGGCGACGGCAAGGTTCCGCTCGATGGACTCGCTCAGCAGCAGGGCCTGGCTGCGGCGTTCTTCGGGAACGAGGACCACCCCCGCGCGGATCGCGTCGTGGGGTCCGCGAGGCGCGTATGGCTTGCCGTCCAGGATGATCTCTCCGCCCGCTGCCTGGTCTGCCCCGATGAGCAGGCGAGCCAGTTCCGTTCGCCCCGAGCCGACGAGCCCGGCGACCCCGACGATCTCCCCCCGCCGCAGATCGAAGGATGCACCTACGACGTTCGGCGGGCGGCGCAGGTCGCGTACGGACAGACGGATCGGCGCGCCGGTCGAGGCATCGCCCCGGCGGTGTGCGAGAGCCTCGACCTCGTGGCCGACGATCGCCTTCGTCAGTGATGAGACCGTGAGTTCCGCCGTTTCGTACGAGCCCGCGACCGAGCCGTTGCGCAGGACCGTCACACGGTCGGAGATCTCCAGCACCTCCTCCAGTCTGTGCGAGATGTAGAGCACCCCCACGCCGGAGTCGGTGAGCTCCTTGATCACCTTGTAGAGCTTCTCGGCCTCGTCGTCCGTGAACGACGCCGTCGGCTCGTCCAGCACGACGAACTTCGCCGATCGCATCAGGCATCGCCCCAGTGAGACCATCCAGCGGTCGGAGACCGACAGACGGTCGACGGGCACATCGAGGGGGATGCGGTAGCCCAATCGTTCCTGTACCTCGCTGGCGAGGCGGCGCAGGCGCTTGGTGGCGACGAGGCCCAGGCGCGACTGCCGGTCCGCGCCCATCGCCATGTTCTGCAGGCCGGTGAACTTCGGGACGAGGTTCAGTTCCTGATGGACGAAGGAGAGCCCGTGGTGTGCGGCGGTCTCGGGTCTGTCGATGACGACCGGCACCCCGTCGAGGGCGATCTGACCGCTGTCCGCGTGCTCCACACCGGCGAGGATGCGCACCAATGTCGACTTGCCGGCGCCGTTGGCTCCGCACAGCGCCAGTACCTCGCCGCCTCGCAACGAGATGGTGACGCGGTCGACGGCCCGCAAGCCCCCGAACCGCTTCGAGATGTCGGTCATTTCCAGCCGGGACGCCGTGACAGCGCCCTCACTCGAACACGTGCCGCTCATGAGGGGACTTCCTTCTCTTGCGGGCGTCATGTTGCTGCCGTACGCCGTCGTGCCAGGGAGCCGACGCCGACACCGAGTACCAGCAACAGCCCCTGGAACAGGTACTGCCAGTAGGTGGCCATGCCGGTGAGCGCGATCGCGTTGAAGCCGATAGCCACGGTGATGACACCGACAAGGGTGCCGATGATGTGGAACTGGCCGTCACGCAGGACCGCGGACCCGAAGAACGCCGCCGCGAAGGCGCTGAGGAGGTAACCGTCGCCGCCGGACACGGCCGCGCTCCCCGTCCTGCTCGCCAGGAGGACACCGGTCAGGGCCGCGAAGGCACCGCAGATGACGAAGCTGACGAGCCGGACCCGCTCCACCCGGACGCCGGACAGGCGGGCCGCGACGGGGTTGCCGCCGACCGCTTGCATCGACTGCCCCAGCACGGTCCGGTTGAGCAGAAGCCAGAGGACCGCGGTGAACCCGATCATGATGTAGACCGGGTACGGGATGCCGAGCAGCGTTCCGAGGCTGATCTCCAGGAACGACTCGGAGTCACTCAGTCCGACGGGCTGGCCACCCGCGATCTTGTAGTTCACCCCGATGGCCATGGTTCCCACGCCCAGCGTCGCCACGAGAGAGTTGACGTTGAGGACCGTGACGACGACGCCGTTGACCAGTCCGATCACGAGGCCGACCATGATGGCTGCGGAGATCGCCATCCAGATGGACATGTCGACGTCCCGCATGAGCGTGCACGCAACCACACCGCTCAGGCTCGCCGTGTTGCCAATACTGAGATCGAAATCCCCGGTCACGAGTGGGAAGGTCAAGCCAAGAGCGATCATGGCGGGGATCGCGCTCTGGTTCAGGACGTTGACGAGGTTGTCCGACGTCGCGAACACCGACGGCTCGAGTGCCGTCATGGTAACGATCAGCAGCCCCAGCATCGCGATCGTCCCGTACTGCCCGATCAGCCGCCACACGACGCGGGCCGTGCTGCTGGAGGATGCCGAAGCTTCCTTGATCGAGTCTTCGACTATGACAGTCATGTGAGGTGTCCCTCCTCTCGGATACGTCGATGTCAACGCAGGACGCCGGGGAACTTCTTGAGGAAGTCGTCGACGTTGGCCGGGGTGACGGCGTGTACATCGGGCAGCAGCGTCCGCTCCTTGGCATCGGTCCCGGCGGCAATGACATCAGGTGTCACGTCGGCCAGCCGCTTTCCCTCGGTGGCGGGGTCGACGTATGCCGTCGCTCGCATGTCGCCCCCCTTCACGGCCTTGACGGCCGCCGGGGTGCCGTTGATCCCGTAGACGAGGACGTCGTCGCGTCCCGTCTGCCGCAGAGCCGAGACCGCACCGATCGCCGGATCGTCGAAGCAGCCCCAGATGGCCAGCGGTCTGCTTCCCTTCGGATGCGACGCGAGCCAGGCCTGCGCGAACTCAGTGCCGGCCTCCACCTGGCCGGGGATCGGAACCTCCTTGCGCGTGACCTTGATGTCCGTCTCTTTCAGTTGGGCCTTGAGTTCCTCCTCCCGTCCCACGCACGGAAGGCCCGGGGTGAATCCGAGGACGAGCAGGTCGCCCTTGCCGCCCGTGTCCTTCACCATCTGCTCGGTGAGCGGCTTGGCGTTACTCCTCCCGAAATCGAGGCTGACCGGCACTCCGTCGGTGGTCCCGCCGCCGATGGAGACCACGGGGATGCCGGCCGACTTGGCCGCCTTGATCCCGGCCGCCAGGGCGTCGCTGGGGAAGACCGCGACGACGATGAGATCCACTTGCTTCTGCACGAAGTTGCTGATGGCACCCACCGCCTGGCCCGCGGCTCCCTGCGGATCCACGCTGCTCGTCTCCCACCCCCGTTCCTTGGCGGCGGCCAGGTAGCTCTGGACGATCCCCTCGCTACCCGGGTCGCTCGAGGCGAACCGGACCACTCCGATGGAGTAGCTGTCGCCCGCGGACGCCTTCGCGCCCGTCTCCGCTCCACCGCCACAGGCCGTGACCAGCGTCGTCATCAGCGCTGCGGTCAAGGCCAGCGCGGATCTCTTCCTCTTCATGGAATCTCCCGATGATCCTCGCAATACCCGGCGTTCGGGGTTGCGCTCGGTCAGGTCAGGAGCACGCTAGTTCTAGTTGAGCTCAAGTTCAATTGTTGTGGGTGTGCTTTTCCCGGGATCACCCCATGCGGGGCCGGCGTCGCAAGGAAGTCGTTCGCACGGTCCTCGGATGGATCACCGACCGTGTGCGGCCAGAACCAGGAGCCTCCAGCTCCACTGGGCCGGAAGCAGCACCACCACAGCCTTCGTCTCAACAAACCCCGGCGGCGGGGAGCTCAGAGTTCGGCATCGGCCAGCAGATCCCGCGGCGGGTCGTTGCCGCCTTTCGACGGGGTCAGCTCGGCCCAGATGCATTTCCCCATCGTCGTGTAACGCGTGCCCCACCGCTGGGAGAGCGCGGCGACCAACTGCAGGCCGCGTCCGCCCTCGTCCGTCTCGGCGGCACGGCGGATGCGGGGTGTCGTCAGGCTTCCGTCGGAGACCTCGCAGATCAGGTCGGCGCTGCGCAGCAGCCGCAGCTGCGCCGGCCCCCTCGCGTGCCGGATCACGTTCCCGACGAGTTCACTCACGATGAGTTCAGTCGCGAGCACCAGGTCGTCCAGCTCCCACAGGGACAGCTGCTCCCGGACGTGCTGCCGGGCTTCCCCCGCCGCCTGCGGCTGGCCGGGGAGCTGCCAGGTGGCCATCCGGTCGGCGGGCATCGTGTCGAGACGGGCGATGAGGAGGGCCGCGTCGTCGATGGCTCTGGAAGGCCCGCACTCAAGTGCCGTACTGGTGACGAGGTCGCAGAGCCGTTCCAGGTCCTTGCGATCGGCTGTCCCGAGCAAGCCCGCGAGATCGGCCATGCCCTGGTCGATCTCGCTCCCCCGGGACTCCAGCAGGCCGTCGGTGTACAGAACAAGCAGGCTGCCGCCGGGCAGTTGCAACTCGCTGGTCTGGAACGGCGGCTCCCCCGCGCCGAGCGGTGGGTCGGGAGACAGGTCGGGGAAGTACACGTGACCGTCGGGCTCGACCACGGCCGGCGGCGGGTGGCCGGCCAGCGTGAAGGTGCAGATGCCGGTGGTGGGGTCGTGGAGCGCGTAGAGGCAGGTGGCGAACGAGTCCTCGCCGAGGCTGCCGACGACCTGGTTGAGGTGGCTCATGATCTCGTCGGGCGGAAGCTCCAGGTGAGCCAGGGTGTCGACGGCGGTACGCAGTCGGCCCATGGTGGCCGCTTGGGGCAGGCCGTGTCCCATCACGTCCCCGACCACGAGTGCCACGCGGCCCGCGGACAGCGGGATCACGTCGTACCAGTCGCCGCCCACGTCCATGCCCTGCGTGGCGGGCAGGAAACGCGCGGCCGCTGTGCACTCCGACAGCTCGGGCAGGCGCTTGGGGAGCAGGCCTCGTTGCAGTTCCTGGGCGCGGGTGTGCTCGGCGTCGTAGAGCCGGGCACGCTCCAAGGCGTGCGCAACCAGGGCGCTGATCGCGGTCAGTAGGCTCCGCTCGTCGTCGGCGAGGTGGCGCGGCTGATCGAAAGAGACGGTGCAGACGGCGAACGTACGCCCGGAGACGGTCAGCGGCAGGAACGCCCACGCCTGTTTGCCGGCCAGGCGTGGACGGTCGGCGTTGCGCGGGTAGCGCGTGACGTACTCCTGAGCTGACGGTATGAACAGGGGCGCGCCGGTGAGGACCGCTTCCCCGATCGGGTCGTCCGAAGCGATCGGGACGCCATCGAGTGCGTCGAGGAGTGCCTTTTTGTAGCCCACGGCTCCGACGACGTGCGCCCGATCGCCCTCCACCGCGACCACGGCCAGCCCACTTGCGCCGAGCGCCGGGAGTACCCGCCGGGCAACCGCGTCCACGACGTCACCCGACGTCCTCGCTTTCGCGAGTGCCGCAGTCAACTCGGCGATCCGGGTCGAGCGGTGCGCGGCGGCGCGCCGGGCGGCGTCGCGCTCTGCCTCTCGCCGCCGACTGTCGGTGACGTCCGTGAGGTAGACGGTGAGTCCGGAGGGCCCCGGGATGAGCCGCAAGTGGTGGCAGCGGTCGGGCGTCATCCACACGTCGAAGCCCACGGCCGCCGCCCTGGCGGAGGCCTCCCGGCACCGGCTCTCCAGGTCGGGAACCCCGCGCAGGGCAGGAAGCTCCCACAGAACGCGCTCGAAGAGTTCCTGCTCGGTGGCACCGAGCGTGCGCTCGGCCTCCAGGTTGGCGAAGAGGATCTGCCCTTCGTCATCCAGCAGAATGAAGCCGTCGCTCATCATGCGAAGTGCGCGGGCGAGCGCGTCCCGGGCGCTGCGGGACTCGCTGCTGTCCCAGACCACGCCCGCCATGCGGATGGGCTGGCCGTTCTCGTCGCACGCCACGGAGCCGCGGGCCTGATTCCAGCCGTAGCTTCCATCCGGCCGCCGGACCCGGTACTCAGCCTCGTACACGGTGCGCTCGCGGATCGCTCTTTCGGCAGCCGCCATCGTGGACGGTATGTCGTCGGGGTGGGCGAGCCTCACCCAGTTCTCCATGCGGGGCTCGTAGTCGGCCGGGAGTGCGCCGAAGAGTGCGACCGCGGCGTCGGCCCAATCCAGATGGCCGGTGCGCAGGTCCCAGGTCCAGGTGCCGATCGGGACGCCTTTCAGCGCCTGCCGGAGCCGGCCGCCGGCCAGGTCCTCCTGGGTCGGCTGAGCGCGCGGCGGTGCCTGCCGCAGCCGCTGCTCGATCCAGGCAGCCACGGCTCGCAGGAAATCCCACTCTTGCGTGCTCGGCTCCCCCCGCGTCGCGGCCCGGAGCAGCGTGATCGCGCCGACGGCGCGATCACCGCTGAAGAACGGCACGGAGGCGAGGCCGGTACCGGGCCAGGGCCTTGTCGGGGGCCCGGCGTCGCCGGATTTCACCGGCACCCAGGCGCAGTGGCCTTCGCGCACGGCCTCTGCCGGAGCGGTCGGCCCGTTCTCCATGACGATTTCCCAGGAGGCGGCCAGGGCCGACGGCAGGCCGAGCGACGACACAAGGCGCAACGCGGGGGTCGGGCCGCGCATGTGGACAGCGGCTGCCACCGTCTGTAGCTCAGCCGCCGCGTGGTACAGGCCCAGACGGAATATCTCGCTCTCGGCGATCCCAGGCACGGTGGTCGTCAGGAGGGCGAGCCGCTCGTTCGCGGACTCGTGCACGCCCATGTCCAGAGATTACTCGCGCGGCGCCTCAGCCGCGATCTCCTTGTCAGACCCTCGTGAGGCATGTGGAGAATCGAGTCTCCTGTTGCTCGCGCAGCAGGATCAGCCGGTGGACGTCGAGCATCCACGCAGGATAGGTGCGCTCGCGGTCCGCGCTCATGGGCTCGTGGGACCCCCCAGGACACGACATTTGGCCAGCAGGATCTTTGGGGTATCGCCGTCCGGAGATCGGATTACTCAATGACAGCGGATCAGCACATCCGCTGTCCCGTCGACAACAGCTACGCTCAGTAGCGGTCCCCACTGGATCTCTTTCGATCTCCTCTGCCTATGGCCGTTAATTTGACACACCCCTGACCCGGTGCGGGGGTCATCGGGCGTGCGTCGCACCACCGTCCACGACCAGCGTGGAGCCCACCACGTAGTCGCCCGCGTGGGACGCCAGGTAGATCGCGGCTGCGGCCATGTCCTCGTCGGCGCCGATGCGCCCCGCCGGGATCTGGTCCATGATCTCGTCCGGGTGGTCGCGCGCGTCCCTGTTCATGTTCGAGGCGAAGGCGCCCGGAGCAATCGCGGAGACAACGATCCCGTACTCGATCAGCCGCAGCGCCATCCTGCGGGTCAGCTGGATCAGTCCGGCCTTGCTGGCGTGGTAGCTGTAGGTCTCCATCGGACCGATCGAGATCCCGTCGATCGAGGCGATGTTGATGACCTTGGCCAGATGATCACCGGTGGCGGCCACCAGCTCCGGCTGGAGCGCCTGCGTGAGGAAGAACGGCGTCTTGACGTTGAGGTCCATCGCCTTGTCCCAGCCGGACTCGGGGAACTCGTCGAAACGCGCGCCCCAGGCCGCACCGGCGTTGTTGACGAGGATGTCCAGCGCAGGCTCGTGCTCGCGGTAGGCAGTCACCAGCTCCTGGATGCCGAGGGTGGTCGAGACGTCCGCCGGCAGCGAGACGCAGTGACCGAGTTCAGAGAGCTCCTTGGCTGTGGCATCGCACGCATCGGCCTTGCGAGCGGAGATGTAGACCCGCACGCCGCTACGGACGTAGCCCTCGGCGATCATCCGGCCGATGCCGCGGGAGCCGCCGGTGATCAACGCCGTGCGGCCATCGAGGGAGAAGAGGGTGGAGGTGTTCATGATTCTCGCTTTCTGTACGGGTAGACGACGAGTTCCCCTCGAACGGCACGGCGCGTCAGAGTCCTTCGCCGGACTCGGCGCCGTCCTGCACGACGTGGTCGCGGCGCGGTGGTGACCGTGGTGGAACCGCTAGGAAGCCGGTGGCGCCGGCCTTCTTCTGAGGCGCCAGCGCGGTCAGACCTCGAGCACGAGCTTGCCGGTGTTGATCCCGTGGAAGAGGCCGAGCAGCGCCTCGGGGAAGGCGCGCACGCCGCCGGAGACAATGGTCTCGCGCGCGAACAGCCGGCCGGTGCGGATCATCTCGTTGATCCCTTCGATCGCCTCCGGATAGCGGTCCTCGTAGTCGAGGACCAGGAAGCCCGTCATTGAGGCGCGGGACACCACCAGAGACATGTAGCGCCGCGGGCCTTCGGGCAGCTTCTCGGCGTTGTAGGCGGAGATAGCCCCGCAGATCACGACGCGTGCGCCGCGTCGTAGGTTGGCCAGGCCGGCGTCGAGAATGTCCCCGCCGATGTTGTCGAAGAAGACGTCGATGCCCTCGGGCACCGTCTCCCGCAGCCGCTCGAGCGGGTTGTCGGCCTTGTAGTCGATCGCCTCGTCGAAGCCGATCTTCCTGAGCCATGCGCACTTCTCCGGGCCGCCGGCGATGCCGACTACCCGGCAGCCGTGGGCCTTGGCCAGCTGACCCAGCACGCTGCCGACCGCTCCCGCGGCTCCGGAGACCACCACGGTCTCGCCGTCCTGGAGTCGGCCGACGTCGAACAGGCCGAACCACGCGGTCATCCCGGGCAGTCCCAGCGCGCCGAGCCACGTCGGCGGCCCGGCCAGCCCGGTGTCGATGTGGGTGACGCCCTCGCCGTCGCTCAGGGCGTGCTCCGTGACGCCGAACCAGCCGCTGACGGCGTCACCGACCGCGTAGTCAGGGTGTCGTGACTCCGTCACCGTCCCGGTGGCGGGGGCGCGCATCACCTCGCCGATGCCCACCGGCGGCACGTAGGAGCGGACGTCGTTGAGCCATCTGCGCATAGCGGGGTCCAGCGAGATGTGGTCTACCGCGACGACGAACTGACCCTGCTTCGGCGAAGGGAGCACGGTCTCGGTGACCTCCCAGGTGTGCTCGTCGGGGAGTCCCTGCGGCCGTCGGGCCAGGCGAACCTGCGTCGTGTGTACGCTCATGCCGCGTCCTCCTCGTGCTCAGTGAACCGTCCGATCGACTCGGCGACGCAGACCGGCTTTTCGATGCCTTCCACCTCGAAGTACTGGGCGGCCGTGATCTGCGCGGAGCCGTCTCCGATGGGGGTCACGTCCGTGATGGTCGCCCGCATCCGGACCTTGCTGCCCACCGGGCGAGGGTGGGGGAAGCGCACCTTGTTGTAGCCGTAGTTCAGGCTGTGCGCGAAGCCGTCGAACGCCATCAGCTCCTCCATGAAAGCGGGACCGAGCGCGAGCGTGAACAGTCCGTGGCCGATGGTCGTGCCGAAGGGGCCTGCGGCGGCGCGCTCGAGGTCGACGTGGATCCACTGGTGGTCGCCCGTGACGTCGGCGAAGGTGTCGATCTGCTGCTGGGTGAGCGGGTGCCAGGCCGTGGGACCGAGCTCGCGGCCGACGAGGGCGACGAGCTCGTCGACGGTGGTGGGACGAAGGACTTCGTGGTCAGTCATGGACGTGTTCTCCTGGGTCGGGTGCGCGACGCCAGCGAACCTGGGTTCGCATTTGATGGTCGCCGCGGGCGGTCCGCACTCGGCCGCGTTGACGGGCTCGTCGAGGGCGCGGGGAGTCCGGCACGTGGCTGGGGACTGTTGCTGGGAAGGGCACTCGTGGCGTCGGCAGCACCTTTCCGGTCGCTGTCCGCTGGTCCGGGCCCGGGTCGTTGGGGCGGCGCTGGGAGAGACTGTCGCCGCGTTTACCCACGGGCGTGCGCAGGACTTCAGCGATGCATGCGCGCGTCATGACTACTCCGAGCTCCTCATCGGAGTACGGAACGAGAGTGATGTGCAGGGACCAGGCGCTTCAGTTTGGCCGGGCGAATCCCGTGGTTCAGGGCAACCACGCGATAGGCAGTGCCTGACGTATGCCATTCGAGAAGTGCCGGCGGGCAATCGAGCGAACCCTCGCTGATCGTCGGCGTGCCGTCGGAGCCGGGAGGCCCAACCATCTTCACATCGAGACCGAACTGTTCGGTCCAGTAGTAGTGCGACGGCCGGTACGGCGCTGCGTTCTCAGCTCGAAGCAGCGCTTGTGCCGCCGCGCGGGCCTGTTCAATGGCGTTGGTCCAACTAGGTGTTCGTCTGCTCGACCCGTCTGGGCCGGCCTGGACGGCTACGTCGCCTGCCGCGACGATATTTGGGCGGGCGCGGCACCACGCGTCGACGTGAACTCCCCCGTTGAGACGGAGTCCGCTGCCGAGCAGCCACTCGATATTCGGAAGGTCGCCCACGGCCGAAACGACCATGTCCGCTTCGAGGACCTCGTCGTTCGCGATTCTCGCACCGCTTGGCGTCTTCCCGCCGACGAGCTCGACGTCGCCCGCGGCGACACGAATCCGCACTCCTGCCATGCGGGCGGCATCGCGAATCCTTGCGCCCACGAGTGGTCCAAGCAAGCGTTCGAGTGGTGGTTCCCGATCGACGACAGTCACGTCCTTACCGAGCTCACGGCACGTCGACGCAATCTCCATCCCGAGGAATCCGCCTCCGACGACGAGTACCGACGACGCAGTGGCGAGATCTGCGCGGAGGGACCTGGAATGCTCGATGTCCCGCAGAACCCTCTCGCCTCCGCGCCGATGACCCACGGTGCGGGCACGGGCGCCCGTGGCGATGACGAGGCCGTCGAAAGGGACAGAGCCTTCCTTGGTGTGGACGAGTCGCCGGTGCACGTCGAGCCCTTCGGCCCGCGTGTGAAGACGCAGATCCACGTCGTCCGACATCGCGGGAAGTGTCAAGTCGTCCTCCAACTCGCGCCCCGCGAGCGCGCTTTTCGACAACGGCACGCGCGTGTAGGGCGGGACCTTCTCGTCGCTGAGAACCGTGATCGATCCGTCGAACCCCTCGATGCGCAAGGTCTCGGCCGCAGTCAGTGCTGCGATCGAGCCGCCAACGACGACGATGCGGTTGAGCTTCACCGGATCACCTTCAGCGCCGCAACGGGACACACCTGTGCCCCGGCTTCGGCGAGCCGTTCGAGCTCCGGCGGCACCTTCTCGTGGGCGACCGTGACGACCGCGTCGTCATCGAGTTCGTACACACTGGGCGCGACCTCCTCGCAGAGACCGTGCCCTTCACACCTCGCCATGTCTGCGCTGACCCTCATGAACGGACACCTTTCGTCCTCGCACGCGTCGTGACCGCAATGGGTAGTTCCTGCAGGCCGCGGATCACGGGGTTGTAGTGGCGGACTGGGGACCCCGCGAGCTCGAAGGTCGTGACGCGCTCTGCGAGCGCCGAAACGATCGCCCGCGCCTCCAGCCGCGCGAGCCCTTGGCCAGCACACCCGTGCACTCCATTGCCGAAGGCCAGGTGGTCGAGTGCGCCTCGGTGCAGGTCAAACCGGTTGGGATCAACGAAATGACGCTCGTCACGGTTGGCGGATCCGAAGTGGAGGCACACCCGGCTGCCAGCAGGCACCGTCGTTCCGTCGATCTCGACGTCACGCGTTGTCTCACGAAAGAATCCTTGGACCGGTGACTCGAGACGAAGAGTCTCCTCGAAGGCCGCTCCAGCGAGTTTCGGGTTGCTCCGGACCTCCTCCCAGACGTCCGGACGCTCGGCGAAGATCCTCAGCATCGATCCGATGCCGTTCACCGTGGTGTCCATTCCGGCGACCAGGAACGCGCGCATGAGCGGGAACGCCTTGTCTGCCGGAAGTCGCCCCTCATCGACCGCGTCCAGCACAGCGGCTCCCCAGCTGCCCGGAGCGAGCTGGTCGCGAGTCCCCACCTGCTCGATCCATTCCAGGAACGCGACCAGGTACGGCAAGCGTTCCTGGAGTTCCGGGGTGAGCGGGCCGAAAGCGGCGAAGGCTGCATCGGCTCCGGGAATCAGGTTCTCTCGACCCTCCTCAGGAAGTCCGATCAGGTCGGCGACCACCTGGACCGGGAGCCGCTGGGCCAGCTGGGTGATCGCATCGAACGTGCCGAGCGGAACGACGGCGTCTACGAGCTCGGCTGCCTGCCGGCCGATGTCACCGCGAAGCTTGTGGATGGCTCGGGGTGAGACCTGTTCCGACAGCACCGCACGGAGCGAATCGTGCTCGGGTGGATCCGAGGCGAGAACCCCGCCGATCTGACCCGCGTTGAGCTCGGGAACCAACCCGGTGCCGCGCGCCGAGGTAAAGGTTCGCCAGTCCCGAACGGCTGCTCGCACGTCCTCATAGCGCGTCAAGACATAAAAGTCGTGCCGCCGCATGTACACGGCGCCGCCGAGGTCGCGAAGCTCCCGCAGGACCGGGTGGGGATCCTCAAGAAGGGCGTGGCTGAACAGGTCCACGTCCGAGGCGACCAGGTGGCTGGCTCGGGTCATGACGTCCTCCCTGGCAAGTCGCACGCCAGTACGCGTCCGACGCGGTCCACACTGTGATGAATGTCATCACACCAAATACACTTTCGCGATGTCAATACATTTTCGAAATATTCCGCGCTGAAGGCGGAGAGTCGGCACCGACAACACCTCGTACTCCGACTTGGTGTCCGGCCTGTTCTCCAGCTCGCTACACGTCTCTCCCCGGTCCAGGAACCTGGCCGACGGTTCTGGCGGGCGGCGATGCCCGGCGTTGCAACCGGCGGCTACGGGCTGATGGAGCCGGTGGCCCGCAACAAGGTCAGTCTGGGCAAGGTGATCCACTGACCAGTCTGGCGGGCGCCGCCGCCACTGCCGTTCCCGAAGCCGGCGGCGTACTGCGCACCTGGGCCCGTACCCGCACACAACGATGCGTGTGCGCGGTGCGCCGCCGTCCTGACCGCGCTCGCACACGCGGGAGACGGGCCCTCCCCGGATGGCCTGTCCGCCTGCCGCAGTCGACCCGGACATCCCAGCACGACGCCCTGCACCGCGACTCGCGCCGCGACAGCGGTGATGAATTTCCCAGGCCGCCCGAAACCCGGCCCGCCATGAAGCACGCCCTGGCCGCCGGCCATCCAGCGATGGCCGGCCGCGCACCCACGCTTCCACACACGCTCTTCACGCCCACCAGCAGCTCGTGGCCCAACCAGGCCGAGCAGTGGCTCGGCCTGCTGACGGACAAGCAGTACGGGAATCCGCTCCACGAGCGATCGACCTCCCGAAGCCGTGGGCGTCACGCTTGTGTGCTCGCCGCCGACCGTCACCGCCGTTGCGGAGCGGCACCTACCGACGCGCATCAGAGGCCTGCCGTCGGACTTCCGTACCGGTCAGAAGTCTGTATTCGATGCGCCGGAAAGCGGTCTCGGAATCTCCCGGCGAGGTGACGCTGCCGAGCCACCCAAGGAAGAACGCCGCGGGAACGGCGCCCAGGCCGGGCGACTGGAACGGATACCAGTCGAAACGTGCTTCCGGCCACAGAGCGATGGGGGATCCCGACACGGTGGGGGAGAAAACCGTGAAGACGGCACAGAGCAGCAGTCCCCCGGAGACCGACCACAACAGCCCTCGGCGATTGAATCCGCGCCAGAAGAACGAGTAGATCAACGCGGGGAAGATGCACGACGCCGCGACGGCCATCGAGAAGGCGATCAGGAACTGGGCCTGGTAGTTGTAGAGGGCGGCGGCCAGCGAAACGGCGACGCCGCACACGACGACGGCGGCCAGGCGCAGGGCCCGCACCTCCTGGGTGTCGGAGCGGCTGCGCCCGTCTCGCGCGAACACGTCGTGAGCGAGGGAGACGGCGGCAGCGAACGTCACACTGGTCACGGTCGTGAGCACCGCGAGGAAGACGACACACGCCATGACGGTGATGAGCACGACGCGCCCCGTCGAGCCGTGACCGAGTACCTCCGACGCCAGCTGGATCGGGGCGGACTGCCCCGAGGCATCGACCGCGCCGAGGTCCGCGGCGCCGACCACAGCGGCCGCCGAGAAGCCCGTCGTGATCAGCAGCAGGACGAAGATGCCGGAGAGCCACACGGCCGTACGCGTGGACCGCCGCGCGGTACGACCGCTCCGGGACCCGGCGATCCGCAGGATCAGGTGCGGCATCATGGCCAAACCGAGGATGGCGACGATGTGGTTGCCGAACGCGTTGAGCGGACCGAGCCCCGCTGTGTCCAGCCAGAGCCCCGGCTTCAGATAGCGGTCCGGTGCCACGCTCCTGTCCACCGCGGCCGAGAGCAGAGAACCGGGATCCCACTCGAATTTCCTGAGGGCCAGCAGTGTGACCAGCGTCAGCGTCGCCAAGGTGATCGGCACCTTGGCGACATGGATGAAGCTCGTACCTCTCAGACCCGCCAACGCGGCGAAGCAAGCGACCAGGCAGCCCATGAGCAGGGTGCACGCCACCACGGCCTCATCGGTCGGCATGCCGATCAGGAGGGCCGCGCTGATGCCGGCGGCAACCAGTTGCACCATGAGGACGGGAATCGTGATGGCCAACGTCACGACAGCGGCGGCGATTCGGGGCCCTCGACCTGACGCCCGCAAGGAGAAGAGATCACCGAGTGTGTAACGACCGCTGTTGCGTATCCTCTGCGCAAGGAGCAGCAGTACACCGAGGGCGATCAGGACGTCGAGGGCGAAAGTGAATCCGTCGTAGCCGATCAGAGCCACGCCCCCGGCGGTTTGCAGCAGGGTGAGAACCGAGATCTGCTCTCCCGCCATGGCGACACCGTTGAAGGTCGGGGAGAGGGACCGGTCGGCAAGGTAGAGCCCTTCCGGGCTCTCCTCCTCTCCTGCGGCGAGCGTGAAGAGCCACAGGAGTGACACTCCGATGAAGATCAGAAAGGCGACGATGACGGGGGTCCTCGCGGCTGAGCCCACCGGGTCGAGCACCCCCGCGCTCAGGACGTACAGGGTCACGGCTTCACCACCCCGGACCGGTGGCGCGAGCAGCCCCCGGCGTCTCGGCATGGAACTCACCGGACGTCAGGGACCGTTCGAGAGGATCACACGACCGCGCACTTCGATTCTCGTACAACCAGGCCGTGACGACGAAGAGTCCGCATTGCAGGATGCCCCAGATCATGCCCAGAGTGAGCTCCCCGCGCACGCGCAGTGCGGGGACGTCGGTGAAGGAGGACAGCGCGATGCCGCCGACGAAGGGAACCGCGTTGACGACGAGGAAGGCACGCTGGGCGCGCTGGGTGGCCTCGCGCAAGCTGCCGATGTGTCGCAGCTGCACGACATCGTGCGCAGGGTCGGATGCTGCTGGGCGACCAGGGGGAATCGGGGAAATCGGGGGGACATGCGGGGGCACGGAACCTCCGGGCAGTGAGGGCGGGACGCGGCGCAGTGCGCGGCGTTGCAGCTGCGCGGGATGCAGCGAAGGATGAGTTGATCGCCGTCAGCCGGTACACAGTGTGCTGTGTCGGGGTTGCAGCGAAGTCAAGACAGACGCGAAGGCCGAACGCGGACCGCGGAGCCCCAGATCGTGGGCTCCATCCGCCATGGCCGTCATGCGTCATGGTGCGCTCATGAGCATCACGGATCCAGTGATCACATGTCAACTGACCGTGAGGTACGTTCAGGAGGTCATTTTCAAAGCGAGACTCGCGCGTGCTCACCTCGTGATGACGAGCGTTCCCGCTCCACGAAGGCCGCGCAGGCCCCGCGCGGCCACACGGGCGTCGCCCATGGTGTGCGCGCCGGCAACGACTGAACACACGCAGTAGAAGGACATCTGAGTCACTTTCAACCCGCCTGAAGCGGGTCACTTCAACCCGCCGCCAGCACATGCGTTGCCCCGGTCGCCCCCGTTGCCCGGGTGACCATCCGGTCTTCGGTGTCGCCAAACCCGCCCGCTGTAGCGCCGGGCGATGTGGTGCGGGGGGACGGGACATCGGGTGATGGGATCCTGCGGCGTTTGGACGGCCACAGGCTGAGTCCGGGGAGGCGGGGTACGGCACTGGTCGTGCGCAGTTCAAACCAGACGGTCTTGCCGTCCGCGAGGTGCCGTGAGCCCCACCGGGTGGCGAGCTCGTCAACAAGGTGCAGTCCCCGCCCGTGTTCCTCGTCGTACTGGGTGTGGCGCGGCCGGGGCGGGAGGGGGCTCGCGTCGCTGATACCGCAGCGCAGTGCCCCTTTCAGGAGGGACCGGGACAGGCTCAGACGTATCGGACCCCGCGCGTGCATGAGGGCGTTGGTGACCAACTCGGTGGCCAAGAGCTCGGCGATGTCGGCCTGCTCGTCCAGTCCCCATCGGGTCAGCTGGTCACGGATCAGCCGCCTCGCCTGAGACGGGGCGCGCGGGTTGTGGTCCAGTGGCCAGTAGACGTCGTCCCCGTGTGCCCGGCGCAGGTGACCGGCCAGGCCTGTGATCCGCACGGCGACGGCAGCCCTCCGCCGTCGCAGCCGGCGTGCTAGCGGTGCCACCGTGACGGCAGGGCCGTGGAGACGGGTGGGCCGTGTGGCCGGTCCGTGTGGGCGGATTCGGTGGGATGCCGCGAAAGAGGACTGCTGAAGCAGTCGGGGTGTGACGCAGAAGGCTCGGCAGTGCCCGTGGCAGCAGGCGCCGCGGTTCGGCAGGTACGGGGACGGTCCAAGCCGTTTGTGGAGACCCATGAGGTCCACCTCGATCTCTCTGGAACTGAAATGCGTATATAGGACTCTTCGACATGGTTGGGCCGGCATGCAGGGGGCATTTCGATGAGTGGCACGCAATATTCCGGGCGTCCCTCCGGCCGGCCGCCTGTCGGGGAGCCGATCCTGGACCGGGCGTTCCGGCTGCTGCGGGCGTTCACGTCGGACG